>JAVEQI010000030.1:0-43159 GCA_034007745.1 Desulfobacterium sp. | reverse complement strand
GGAAAATCGGCCTTGCCACCTGCTTTGACCTGAGGTTCCCGGAACTGTTTCGCACCATGGTGGACAGGGGTGCCGAGATCTTTCTTGTATGCTCTGCCTGGCCCTATCCGAGATTTGAAGCCTGGCAGTTGCTCAACAGGGTGAGAGCCCTTGAAAATCAATCTTTCCTGATCTCATCCAACGCCGTTGGCATGAATAGAGGCGTTCAGTATGTGGGCCACAGTGTGGTGGTGGATCCCTGGGGAACGGTTGTGGCGGGAGCCGGTGACCTGGAACAGATTGTACGCTGCGAGATTGATATTACCGGGGTAACCCTGGCACGGAAAACCTTTCCCGCCCTTGCCGGGAGGGTGGAGTGGCTCAATTAAAACTCTTACCCTTTTCCATCTTGATGATCCTGAGCTGCAGCCTCTGGGCTTTTTGATGCCTTTTCCGCTATTGTTTTTTTATACTGATATCTGAGCATGGTGTTTCAGGTTAAGCATCTTAGCAGCACTGGTCTCATTGCCCTTTGCAAGGATCATGGCCTGGGAAAAATAAAATTCATCCAGATAGGATCTCATGGCATCCAGATCAACCCCTTCAAAAGAGAGAGGTTTTAAGGCCAGGGGTGGAGCATCGTTTACATCATCACAGGATGAAAGATCGTCAAGGCCTAAATCTGCCAGCGTCAATTCATGGCCCTCTGCCATAAAAACAACCGGGGGAAAGAAATAACTCCCACCGGGATTTGCGGTTCGGGCGTTATCTCTGTCGTGGCAGAATTGTTGAGAACCTCTATCATGATGCCCGACGGTCGGCTGAACAAGAATTTTGTCACGCCAGCCCTTGAGATGGATGGGGGGTCACTTTTCTTCAGAAGGATATCAGGGCCGTTCAGCTCGGTAAATCCGCCCTGATCACCGGCATTGAGTTCCTAGGCAGGGCAGCAGGAACCGGGGCCGTCATGGCCCTGTGCGATGAAAAAAACAGAGGAAAAATAGAGGCGCTTGCGGAGGGTGTCACCGTGGTTGACCTTGTCCTGAGTGCGGAGTTTCAGGAGCAATTTATTAAAAGCCTTGGCTTTCCGGAACCAGTTTAACCTGACCTTGTTTCAACACATTCTTTCTGCCCTTTGTAGACGTGCCTGCTCTTCCTCCCATGCCTCTTTGATCTCCTGCAGTACCGCATCCACATCAGCGACCTCAGTGTTATCCTCAAAAAGACCGGTCAGTTTGACTTCGGGGTTTAATTCTCCGCTGTCGTAAAGGGCCCAGATCTCTTTGGCGTATTGGCTACCTGCCAATTCAGAGGCAAACCTTGCATAGTAGTCTGTGATATTGTTAATGTCGCGTTCCAGCATCCTCTGGGCGTGGTTGTTTACCGTGGCATCAACCGCCTGGGGAAGATCGATAATCACGGGGCCCGATTCATTCAGCAGGATGTTAAATTCTGACAGGTCTCCGTGTACGATTCCTGCGGCCAGCATGCGCATCACATATTTCATCACAACGGCATGATCTTGAAGTGCCTGGTCAGCGGACATGGACACATCGCTCAGTCTTGGTGCTACCTCTCCCTGATCGTCCGTGATCAGCTCCATCAGCAGTACGCCGTCGAAACATCCATAGGGTTTTGGGGCACGTACGTCGATATCGGCCAGTCGATAAAGGGCATCCACCTCGGCGGTCTGCCAGATCTCTTCCTCCTGGTTACGCCCGAATCTGGAGTGCTTTTCCATGGCCCTTGCACGCCGCGTATTGCGGACCTTCCGCCCCTCCCTGTATTGGACTGCCTGTTTGAAGCTTCGCTGTTCTGCCTCTTTGTACACCTTGGCGCAGCGGATTTCAGATCCACAGCGCACCACATATACGTCGCCCTCTTTGCCGCTCATCAGCTGGCGGATGACTTCATCCACCAGACCTTCATCAACCAGGGGTTGGAGTCGTTTTGGAGTTTTCATACTGTCCTTATACCTTATTT
The DNA here is from genome assembly GCA_034007745.1 of Desulfobacterium sp. Taxonomy (GTDB): domain Bacteria; phylum Desulfobacterota; class Desulfobacteria; order Desulfobacterales; family Desulfobacteraceae; genus Desulforapulum. The sequence goes on along the minus strand of JAVEQI010000030.1, from coordinate 41,197 downwards.
CAACACGGGATGGAACATTAAAAAAAATCATCCCTTATGAACTAGGCGTGGTTTCTATCTTTTAACGCACTCCAAGGAGACCATACTTATTTAAAAAAAGTGGGCTGAACCTGAAAGGTTAGGCCCTGTTTTCCTGTCCCAATCCTTTCTCCAATTCTGTTCAGGGGCGTTTCTAAGTGTTTAATGGATTCCCACAGCCTCTCACATTGCGTCATGTTTGATTGGGGCGGAATCACAGGCTTATAAGTTTGCGTTTTGCAATATATGCATGCCACAGGACTATGGCAAGAATGGATCGAAGGGGTTTGTGTCGCTCTGATACTTTCTGGATCTCTGTTTTTGAGGGGTTTTTATTGATCAATTGATTCTCCACCATGGATTTAACCAGTGCCAGATCTCCAATGGGAAAGACATCCAAGCGGTTCAAGCAGAACAAGAGATACACATCACAGGTCCAGTTGCCTATGCCTTTTACCGTGATCAGTTTTTCCTTGACCTCTGTGTCAGGAAGGGTTGAAATTTTAGTAAGATCGAGGCGTTTTTCCAGGATTTCATTTGCCAGGATCTTGACGTAGCGGGTCTTTTGTCTGGAGAATCCACAGCTTTTAAAATCGCCCTCTTCAAGGCGAATAAGCTTTTCTGGTGTGACCGGGTTAATGAGAGCTTTGAGTCTTTTGTATACTGCCAGGGCAGAGGCAACAGATACCTGCTGTTCGAGGATGATTCGTACAAGCCCGTCAAACTCTGCCGATCTTGGTGAAAACAAAGGATAACCAAATGTCTTGATGATTTTCTGGATCTTTTTGTTGGTCTCTGCCAGCCTGTCGCAATAGTTTTTATAATTTGATGCTGTAAATCTTTGGATCATTAAAATTTCTTTTTGTCGTACTTTTCGATAATGATGGTTCGATCCTCTTCCGACATGGAGTTCATATATTTTTCCCAGGAATGTTTAAACATAAAGTTTTCTCCTTCCCTCTTTGGGCATTGATCATGCTTTAATCGCAAAGATGTATGCAATTGTGAGGTTTTTTTCAACCAAAAAATAATAAACATGGTGAATCTCATTTTTCCCCAGTCCCTTAAGCGAAGATGGAAGACTCACTTCAACGGAAAGTATGCTGAAGCCAAGCACCGGGTCAGGGTTGAATTGTTCGTTAAAAGTATTATTCTTTTTTATACCTATAATTGAAAGTGTTAATTCAGATATCCTGACATGAAAATCAGTGTTTTAGAAGGTTTTATAAAAAGAAAAAGCAGCATGTACTCTGTAATAGGGGAAAACTTTTTAACTGGTAATAGAAAATTTAAAAGGAGGCTCTCAATGTACGATAAAAATGAACTTTGTGAGAAGATTAAAAGTATTTATCCCGATATTGGCCTATGTGGAATAGATATTAAGGTTGAATACGATGAAGATCAAAAAATGTGGGTCTTGTTTCTTAAAAAAGGGAACCGTGAAGCCAAGCATTTTCTTGAGGACGAGGACTTGAAAAAATGTATGGCTGGACAACAATGCGTCAGCCTGGGGCTTGAGGTCAGCCAGATTAAAGATTAAGATTTATCCGATTGAAGGGAACGTGATTACCATCAATACAGCTTCATTCTCAAACCTGGGTTCCTATTTTTTGACGGAATCAGTTAACGAACACAAGTTTTATAGCTCGAACGATAAAAGGGCCTTGATCAAAATGGATGATCAAAGCCCTTTTTCTTTTTTCTATTTGTTTGGTGATACCCTTAAATAAAGCTCTGCCGATCAGGTTTTGATAAAAAGCGCCTCCATAAGTCCTATGCGGTTCTCATCGAGGTTGGCCGTCATGGTTCGGCCGAACTCTCTGCCGTTGTTTCCGAAAATGATGTGGGGGCCAAGGGGTCGGGGAGGTGCTCCTTTTTTGGGGGCTGCCGCCAGCACCTTTTGCCACCATTCTTTTGCCTGATCGGTTGCATCATTGATAAAGTCAGGGGTAAATCCCGTTTCCATGGCCAGGGAGGTGAGGTGTTCCCGGGTTTCAAGGAACGAGATCCCGTGGGAGTCAGCCCAGGGCACGGGCAGATGAATCGCCAGGTTCTCCTTCTGGACTATTTCATGGAGAATCAGCCGGCCGCCAGGTTTTAAAACCCTGTGAAACTCCCTGAATGTCTTTTGTTTGTCGGCAATGTTCATCAGGGTGTGCTGGCACAGGACCACGTTAAAGGAGTTGTCTTCAATGTCAATATTTTTAAGGTCGCCCTGGATAAACGAGACCCTGTCCTCGAGACCTGTGGCCCGGGTGAGCATCCTGGCTGCCCTTACAAAGACCTCCACTATATCGATTCCCGTTACAGAGCTGTTGAAGTTTTCGCTTAAAAATCGCGAAGACCCGCCGATGCCGCAGCCTGCATCGAGGATTTTATCCGTTGATGCAAGGCCGCAACGTTCGCCCAGGGCCTGGGTGGCCAGATGCCCCCCGGTGTGGAGCTGGTCAATGATCGAGATGTCCCTGAGCTCAAGGCGGTCCGGATCTTTGCCTGCAAGTTCAAGGGCCTCTCTTATTTTGAGTTCAAGGTCGTCTGAGCTGTAATGATCGTCTATGTTTTTGTCCATCTGGGCTCCCGTTTCTCCTGGAATGCGGCAAGCCCTTCCTTTGCATCATTGGTGGCGCAAAGCTGGGTGAACATCTCTCCCATGTAGTCCAGGGCCTGGTGATAGGGCAGGTCGGACATGCCGTAGATGCCCCTTTTACCGCACTCCACGGCAAGGGGGCTTTTTTTTGCGAGTTTTTCGGCAAACTCCATGGTTGCCGAATCCAGCTGATCGTCGGGAACCACCCGGTTTATCATCCCAAGGCGCTCGGCCTCCTTTGCATCGATGATATCCCCTCCAAGAACCATCTCCAGAAGCTTTTTTCTTGGTACAAGACGGGAGAGGGGAACGCCAGGTCCAAGGCAGATGAGCCCCACATTGATGGCAGTTGTTCCGAACTTTGCACTTTCAGATGCAATGGCAAGGTCTGTGGCAAACACAAGGCCCGCACCATTGGCAATGGCATAGCCCTTTACCGATGCGATCACAGGTTTTTTCATCTGGGCAATTGTCTTGTTGTGCTGGTCCATTTTTGCGATCATGGCCCTTAGTTCCCCAGGGGATTTGTCTTTAAACTCAGCAAGGTCTATGCCGGTTGAGAAGTGTTTCCCAGCAGCCTTTATCACCACAACCCTTACTCCGTCGTCTTCGTCAAGGTCTTTGAGGTAACGGTTCAAGAGGGCCGCAAATTCCTGGGTAAAGGTATTCTTCTGTTCTGGTCTGTTCAGGGTGATGGTTCCCACCCCGTTCTCTTTTTCCATGAGAACCGGTTGTTTGTCAGTCATGGGGCTCCTTATGGGGCTTTTTTTGATTGTTGAACTTCAGGATCGAAGCTCCTCCATGTTGGCGAAAAAATCGAGGACTTCGGGGTTCTTAAGGGCGTCTTTGTTCTTTACCTCCTGGCCGTGGACAACCTTTCGAACGGCAAGTTCTACCTTTTTCATGTTAAGGGTGTAGGGGATGTCCGGGACCGCCAGTACTTTGGCCGGCACATGGCGGGGGGAAGCGTTTTGCCGGATGTCGGCCTTGATCTTTTTAACAAGCTCATCGTTGAGCTCAATTCCTTGTTTAAGCTTTACAAACAGGATCACCCGCACGTCATTTTCCCAGTTCTGGCCGATTACAACACTGTCTTCAAGTTCCGGCATCTGCTCGAGGCGGCGGTATATTTCAGCCGTGCCGATGCGCACACCTCCGGGATTCAAGGTTGCATCAGACCTTCCATACATGATCACCCCACCCCGTTCGGTGATCTCGATAAAGTCTCCGTGGGCCCAGACGCCGGGGAAATCGAGGAAATAGGCCGCCTCATACCGTGAACCGTCATCATCGTTCCAGAAGCTGATGGGCATGGAGGGGAAGGGGGCCGTACATACAAGCTCGCCCTGTTTGCCCACAACTGGTTGTCCGTTTTCGTCATAGGCAAACACCTTCATGCCAAGGCCCCTGCATTGCAGTTCCCCGGCATAGACAGGTCCCATGGGATTGCCAAGGGCAAAGCAGCCGTTGAGATCGGAGCCGCCTGAAATGGAGGCAAGCTGGATGTCTGATTTCACCTCGTCGTAGATGAACCCAAAGTCTTCCTTTGACAGGGGAGAGCCGGTGGATAGAACCGCCTTCAAGGCCGAAAGATCAAATTGTTTACCAGGCTTTACGCCTGCGTTTTTAAGGGCTGCGATATAGCCGGCGCTTGTGCCGAAAACCGTGACTCCTTCATCTTCTGCCATTTGCCAAAGGGTTTCAGGGCCTGGATGAAAGGGGTTGCCGTCAAAGAGCACCAGGGTTGCTCCGGTGGCAAGGGATGCCGTAAGCCAGTTCCACATCATCCATCCGCAGGTGGTGAAATAGAATATGGTGTCGTCGGGTTTAAGGTCGGTGTGCAGCACAAGCTCTTTCAGCTGGTGTAAAAGCACCCCCCCTCCACTCTGGACCATGCACTTTGGAAGCCCCGTGGTGCCGGATGAGTACATGATATACAGCGGATGGTCAAAGGGGAGCTGTTCAAATTCTATTTCAGTTGCCCCGGTGTCTTTAAAATCATCAAAAGAAACGGCGCTGGGAATGTTTGTGATATCGGGTTTTTCTTTGACATAGGGAACGACCACCACCCGTTCAATCGAGGGCAGCTCCTTTAAAATGCCTGCGATTTTTTCAAGGCTGTCCTGGGGTTTGCCCTTGAAGAAATACCCGTCGGCCGTGAACAGCACCCTTGGCCGGGTCTGGCCGAACCTGTCAAGCACCCCCTTGATGCCGAAATCAGGCGAACACGAGGACCAGGTTGCGCCGATGCTCGTTGCCGCAAGCATGGCAATGATCGCCTCTGGCATATTTGGAATAAAACCAACTACCCGGTCACCGGGTTTTATCCCGGCTTTTTTAAGGGCCGATGCAACGGCGGCCGTTTCAAGGTAAAGCTCGTTAAAGGTCAGGGTGCGGCGAACCCGGTCTTCACCTCGAAAGATCAGGGCCGTGTTATCGTTGCGGTTTCTCAGCAGGTTCTCGGCAAAATTGAGCCGGGCTCCGGAAAACCAGGTGGCTCCGGGCATTTTTTTGGGGTCGTCGATAACCCTGTCGTAGGGGGTTGATGATTTTATACCGAGGAATTCCCACACCTTTGCCCAGAACAGCTCAAGGTTTTCAACCGACCACTGGTAAAGATCATCATAGGTCTTAAAGTCTGTACCCTGATCCCTGTTGATCTCCTGCATAAACCTATACATGTTGGTGCTTTCAATACGTTCTTTTGACGGTGTCCATAAAAGCTTTGCCATTGCTTTCTCCTGTCTAGGGTCGTTGGGAAATTCCCGTCGAAACATCACTGTCTAAGTCTCGACTTTAGAGCCCTCTTTATCAGCTTTTAGCAGTTAGCTCTTAGCTTTTAGCTAACAGCTAACTGCTAACTGCTAAAAGCTAACTCTGGCTCCGGCCGTGCCTGGTTATTCGTAGAGCACTGCAAGGATGGTTGCCCTGCCGTTCTTTCCTGTGATGAGATGGGGGGTGGTGGAAAGGTAGTAGACCGAGTCCCCGGGCTCGAGCTCATAAATTTTACCTCCGATGGATAGTTCGGCTACACCGTCCAGAACATAGATAAACTCCTCGCCGTTATGAACGGAAACCTCCTTGTCCGGGTTTTCTTCAAGCTGAACGATCAGGGCCTCCATGTGGCGTCCCTGGACCTCCGGGGCGAGGCTCATGTAGGAGTAGATGTTTTTATGCTCCTTATGGGAGGTTGATCGGGAGATCTTCTTTCTCTCGTTTTTCCGGGTGATTGAATAGAGCTGGGACCCAACACCTGAGACAAGTCTTCCAAGGGCTGAATCAAGGGCCCTGGAAAGTTTCATGACCGTTCCCAGCTGGGGCTGGACTTTTCCACTTTCAATGTCCTTGAGGCGCTGGCTGTCAAAACCTGTGAGGTTTGAAACCTCGTCAATGGACAGTCCTTTTTTTTCCCTCAGCTTTTTGATGCGCAGCCCCACCTCATCGATCTCACCCGGGGCTGAGGGTTTGATTTCACCGGTGAGATTTTCAAAGTAGTCTACGTTTATGTGGGGCAGGTTCTTATCTTTTTGCATGGTCCCTCCTGGGCCTGTTTTGTATATTATTCCCAACCCTGGGGCAGCAGTTGGTCTGGTTTTTCTCCTAATTTCTCTTTTAGTTTGGCAAGGCCGGGTCTTGCAAAATGCATGTGACCCTCCTTGAGGGTTCTGCCGTTAACAACCGCATCGCTTCTGAGGCGGCGACCCACGGTCCTTTCGATCTGTTTGCCGAGCCACAAAACCCTGTCTATATCCCAGCCATGGTCGATGCCCATCTCGTCGATCTGCACCAGGGTGTCTTCCAGGCAGACAAGTCCCACATACCTTGGATCTTCGTAATAATATTCCCCCGTGCCCTTTATGGGACAGTCGTCAAGGAAGTTTGCAGGCTGGCCCCCAAGGCCCCCAAGGGTTGCCTCAAAGTTGATGATCCCGGCCTGGAGGCAGGCAAGGATCGAGGCTGCGGCTATGCGTTTGGTCTCGTGGAAATGGGCGATGTGGAGCCTTGGATCGGGCATTGCGTCGAGCACCATGGAGAAGTAGCGGTAAACTTCGGCTGCTGAGGCGCTGCCGTCGTGGTCGGCGTGCTCCACGTCATGGGCTCCTATATCAAGCCAGCGTTTGGCAAAGCGCACGGCGTCCTTCATGTCGGTTGCGCCGCCGATGGGGCTGCCCCAGATGGTGCTCACCGTGCCGCACATCTTGATGCCGGCGTCGTTGCATTTTTTTATAGATCGTTCGGCCTCCTTCCAGTAGTTGGGAAGGGTGGTGCCGGAGTTTGCAAAGTGGTGCTGCTCTTCCGTGGAAACCATCATCAGGATGCGGTCCGGTCCGATTCCCTGTTTTTTAAGCTCGATGGCCCTGTCAACGGCGGGTTCCCTTATGGTGATGCAGGTGAGGGAGATGTCGTTGGTGTCGATCCCTCTTTTTTTGCATTTCTTCTTGAACAGATCTCCCCTGAGATAGGTCAGAAGTTCCTCAGCATCCCTGAACTGGGGCATGAGATAGGGGTTCCCAAGGTTGGTCACTTCGATGTGGCGGCAGCCCGCAAAGATGAGTTCCTCCAGGTAGAATTTCTTTGCGGCCGTTGATATGAACTTTTCCTCGTGCTGGAATCCGTCCCGCACGGTGATATCTCCGATGGTTACTTTTCTTGGCATCTTTGGAAAGATTTTCCAGTAATCATACTCTGTCATGGTCGTTGTCTCCCAATGGTGGTTTTCGTCTGGCCGCCAGTGCCCGGAGGCACGGAGGAGGCAGGGGTAAAGGGGTTGATCCGGCACAGTCGAGCTAGAACCTGAAGTTGCCAAACGATGGTTCGCCAACGGGTTTGAGCAGGCTTACCTCAAATCCCATGGCAAGCCATTCTCTTATTTCGGAGAACTTCAGCACCCTGTCGGTCAAGAGCCTTGCCCCGCAGTAAAAGGGATGGGCCTCGCCGTCGTACTTGTCAATCATTTTCTGGCGGAAGGTCTCCTTGTCCTCTTCGGACATGGGTTTACCCGACCGTTTGCTCTTGGCCTCTTCAATGGAGAGAAGCACCCCGCCTGCGCTCTTGCCACTCATCACCGAGGTTCTCGCCCGCATGGTGGAAAAGAGGAAGTGGGGCTTGTAGGCCCTGCCGCACATTCCGTAGTTGGCGGCCCCGTTGTCTGGTCCTATCACCAGCTGAATCTTGGGTACCTGGGCGCAGGCCGCGGCCCTTACCATGTCTGACCCGTATTTTCCAATGCCCATGTGCTCTGACTCAGACCCCACCATGAATCCTGGCGCATTCTGGATAAAGAGCAGGGGGATTTTCTCCTGGGAGCAGCGCACAATGTACTCGGTTGCCTTGCGGGCCGCCTCGTAAAAGATGATCCCCACCTTGTTGGATGCGATCACCCCCACGGGCATTCCCTTGATGCGGATCTTGCCCGCAACGATGTTGTCTCCCCTTCCTGGTGCATAGTTCTCCTTGTACTCATGGAAAACACTTCCATCTGCAAGGGTGTGGATGATGCTCTTCACATCGATTCCCTGGGAGTCCGAGATCGGCATGAGGTCGTAGATACTCTGCTGGTCCACGGCCGGTTCCTCGGCCTGGTAACGGTGCAGGCTGACCATCTGGGGTTTCTCCATGGAGAGAATGTCCCTGATCCTGGCAACTCCTTCGGACTGATCAAAGCAGAGGTGGTCGGCACCGCCTGAAATTTCCGTGTGGGTCCTGGCGCCGCCCAGCTCTTCCGCCGTTATGGTTTCCCCAAGGGCCATTTTTACAAGGGGCGGACCGCCAAGAAAGGAAAAGCTCTGCTGGTCGATCATGATGGACTCGCAGGCCATGAAAACGATGTAGGCCCCGCCTGCCGTGTTTCCCCCCGTGCTGAGGGTTATCTGCTTCAACCCCTTGGCCGACATCCTGGCCATGTTGTAAAACAGCGAGCCAAAGTGCTGGTCGTCGGGAAAGACATCGATCTGCATGGGCAGAAAGGCGCCGCCTGAATCTGCAATATAAACGCAGTTCAGCCCGCAGGTGTCGGCAATGGCCTGGGCCCGCATGTGTTTTTTCAGGGTGATGGGGAAATAGGTGCCGGCCTTGACTCTGGAGTCGTTGCCGATGATCATGGTCCAGTTGCCGTGGATCTTGCCGACCCCTGTGACGATGCCGCCGCAGGGAACGTCCGGCACTCCAGGATAACCCATGCCAAAGCCTGCCAGCATGGACAGTTCGAAGAATCGGGTGCCGGGATCGATTAGCTCGTTGATCAGCTCCCGGACCGGGCGTTTGTTCTTTTTTGCGAGTTTATCAACGGCCTTTTGGCCCCCAGGCCAGGCAGCCTCATACTGGCGTTGTTCAAGTTTGAGTTCTTCGTTCTCCCAGTGCTCTCTGTTTGCATCCATAGTTTATACCCCTCTGTAGACCGGCTTGCGTTTTTCCCTGAAGGCGGTCAGCCCTTCGACCCTGTCTTCGGTTGGAATGGTGACCCGGTAGGCGTTTGATTCAATGGCAAGACCCGTTGCAAGATCGGTCTCTATCCCCTGGTTGATGGCGTACTTGGCCATTTCAACGGCAATGGGGCCGGTTTCCCTGATCATCTCGGCCATGGCGAGGCATTGGTCGAGAAGGTCCTTAGGCTCACAGGTCTGGTTTACAAGGCCTATGTCAAGGGCCTCTTTGGCATCCACCCTGCGGCCGGTGAAGATCAGCTCCTTTGCCTTGGCAACCCCTATTATCCTTGGAAGTCGCTGGGTGCCACCGCCGCCGGGAATGATTGCAAGCCTTGTTTCTGTGAGTCCCATGACGGCCGTTGCTGCGGCGATTCTGATGTCGGAAGCTAGGGCAAGTTCTGTCCCTCCGCCAAGGGCTATGCCGTTGACGGCCGCGATAACCGGTTTACTGAAGTTCTGGATGGAGGTTAAAAGGTTTCTGATGGTCAGGATGAATCGCTTTACCTCATTCTGGGACAGGGTGGCCCGCTCTTTTAAATCCGCACCTGCACAAAAGGCGCGATCCCCCGTACCCGTGATGATCAGGCACCGGATGTCGTCCCGGAACGTAAGGTCGTCCACGGCACAGCTCAGCTCATTGAGCATGGCAAAGTTGAGAGAATTCATCGCCTGGGGCCGGTTCAGGGTCAGGATAGCAATTCCGGGCCTTTCTTGTCTTAAAATTAGATCGTTGCTGGTCATAGGCGTATTTTTTACTCCGATTAGTTGTTGGTTGTTAGTTTTTAGCCGTTAGCGATTAGATGTCAGTAGCTAATCGCTAATAGCTAACAGCTAATCGCTCTTTTCTGCAAGTTTTTCAGCTGCCGTATCCCTGAGCTTATACTTCTGGATTTTGCCGCTGGCCGTGGTGGGGTATTCATCGACAAAAAAGATGTACTTGGGTATCTTGTGATAGGATATCTGATCTTTGCAAAACCCTTTGATCTCTTCGGCTGTTGCTGTATCACCGGGTTTGACCTGGATAAATGCGGCAACTTCCTCACCGTATTTTTCGCTTGGAACGCCCACCACCTGGACATCCTTGACCTTGGGGTGGGTGTAGAGGAAATCTTCGACCTCCTTTGGGGAGATGTTTTCACCACCCCGGATGATCAGGTCCTTCATGCGGCCGGTGATCTTACAGTAGCCGTTTTCGTCCATTTCGGCAAGATCCCCCGTGTGGAGCCAGCCGTCCTTGTCAATTGTGTTCTTTGTGGTCTCCTCCATCTTGTAGTAGCCCTTCATAACATGGTAGCCCCTTGTGCAGAGTTCCCCCTGTTTGCCCCTTGGCATCTCAGTACCCGTGATGGGATCCACGATTTTGACTTCGACATTGGGAAGCGCACGGCCCACAGTGGAGGTCTTTATCTCCAGGCTGTCGTTGACCCTTGTCTGGGTGATGGCCGGCGATGATTCGGTCTGACCGTAGACAATGGTCATCTCGTCTGGCCCCATTTCCTTGATCACCTGTTTCATGACCTCGATGGGGCAGGTGGAGCCTGCCATCACGCCTGTCCTCAGGGTGGAGGTATCATACTTATTTTTTTTCATCTCTTCTAATTCAGCTATGAACATGGTGGGAACACCCAAAAGGGCGGTACATTTGGACGCCTCCACGGTTTTTAAAACATCCACGGGATTAAAGGCCACAACCGGTGCCATGGTGGCGGCCGAGACCATGCAGGTCATGGTCCCGATCACGCATCCAAAACAGTGGAAAAAGGGAACTGGTATGCACATGGCGTCTTCTGACGTCAAATTCATGCACTGACCCATGCTTTTTGCGTTGCCGATGAGGTTGGTGTGGGTGAGCATAACCCCCTTTGGAAAACCCGTGGTGCCGGAGGTGTACTGCATGTTGATCACGTCGTCGGGCTCAAGGGTTGCGAGTCGTTTTTCAAGCTCCTCGTCTGATACTGCCTTGCCCATTTCCATTACATCGTCCCAGTTGTACATCCCTGGAACTCGCTCTTTGCCGATATAGATGAGATTTTTGAGGAAGGGTAGTTTTTTACAATCGGTTTTGCCCGGTTCCGTGTCTTTCAACTCCGGGCATACCTTGTTGATGGTCTTGATGTATTCGTCGGGTTCCCTTACACCGCCTAGGAGGATCAGGGTGGTTGAGTCGGACTGTTCAAGGAGATATTCAAGCTCAGCACTCTTGTAGCTCGTGTTGACAGTCACAAGCACGGCTCCCATGCGGGCGCTGCCGTACTGGGTGTAGACCCATTCGGGAACGTTGTTGGCCCAGATGGCGATCTTTTCCCCCCGCTTTATTCCAAGGGCCATGAGGCCTTTGGCCACCCTGTTGCAGACTTCCCTGAACTCCCTGAAGTTGTGTTTTATGCCAAGGGAATTGTACTCAAGCCCGCTGTTTTCTCCAAATTCTTCTGCCAGGATGTCCACAATGTTGCCGATTGTTGTTTCGCCGACTTTGATTTCTGGTTTTTTCATTTAGTATATCCCCTAAAAAAAAGAATGGTTAAGGCCCGTGATTTGACCGCATTCCCATATGCCCTGACGTAAATATTCGAGGTGTAAATGTTTGCGTTTTAACACCCGATATGCCTTGAAATTACAAGCCTCTGGACCTCGGAGGTGCCCTCGCCGATGTCAAGCAGCTTCTGGTCCCTGTAAAATCGTTCCACGTTGTACTCCTTCATCAGGCCGTAGCCGCCGTGGATCTGGACTGCATGGTTGGCAACCCTTCCCATGAGTTCCGAGCAGTAAAGTTTTGCCATGGCCGCCTCACGCTCAAAGGCCCTTCCCTTGTTTCTGAGCCAGCATGCCTTGTACATGAGGTTTCGTGCGCATTCGATCTCCATTGCGCAGTCTGCGAGTTTAAAGGCAATGGCCTGGAATTTTGAGATGGGCTGATTAAACTGCTCTCTTTCCCGTGCATAGGCAAGGGCTAGGTCGTAGGCCCCCTGGGCTCCGCCAAGGCCCATGGCACCGATGGAGAGTCGTCCTCCGTCCAGGGTTTTGAGCATCTGGTGGAATCCGTCCCCTCTTTTTCCCAGGATGTTCTCCTTTGGTACCCTGACATCGTCAAAGTAGAGTTCGGCCGTGTTGGATGCCCGCCACATCATTTTCCTGTGCATGGGAACTGCCTTGAAGCCCTTTGTTCCTGCCTCCACGATGAAACAGGTGTATTCGGGTTTGCCGTTTTCCCTGACTCCGGTCTTGGCCTGGACCGTGACACCAAGGGTCATGTCGCAGGCTGCATTGGTGATGAATATCTTTGAGCCGTTGATGACCCAGTCGTCGCCGTCCTCCAGGGCCGTTGTCTTTGAACCTCCGGCATCGGAGCCAGCCGTGGGTTCTGTAAGTCCAAAGCCCCATAACTTTTCCCCCCGGCACAGGGGCGGCAGGTATCGTTGTTTCTGCTCTTCAGTTCCAAAATAGTAGAGGGGGCCGATCCCAAGGGAATTTCCTGCGGCAATGGTCGCAGCCTGGGAACCGTCAATTCTTGCGATCTCCTCAACGGCAATGATGTAGGAAAGGTAATCCATGCCCTGCCCCCCATACGCTTCGGATACAAACATGCCAAAAAGACCGATCTCTCCCATCTTCTGGGTCAGCTCAACGGAAAACTCTTCGTTTTCGTCAAGCTCTCCTGCGATGGGGGCAATCTCCTTCTGGGCAAATTTTCTCACCTCTTTGCGGATCATGTTTTGCTCTTTACTAAGGTCAAAATCCACCCTGCCTCCTCCTTATCATCTTGGTTGTTTTTTATGAAAACCTAACCGAACGAGCGCTCAGTCTACTTGTGACGATACTATATTTAATGATTCAAATTTGTCAAATGGTTTTTCAGGTATTCAGCAATTTCAATTAGTGGGTGACCGAAAACCCGTGTTTGGATGAAAACTTGCCCAGATGCAAGGCGCGAGCAAAGCTGAAACCGGAGCGTACTGTTGTACGTGAGGATTTTAGCTTTGTGAAGCAACGCAGCAGGTGGGTGAGCTGAGGGAGGCACGACCGAGTTTTTGCGGTTTGGGTTTGTCCTGGCTGAAAATCCCCCGACTTTCTTCGTTCAGCAAGGTGATACTGGCTGACGCCTAAAGAAGAAAGTCAAAATTAGAACTGCTGTCAGGTATTTTGATTTTGTTAAACTTGACAATAAGGGCTGGCTCATGTATTTCAAAATATATGACCGAGCGCTCGTTCAATTTGACCGGGCATTAATGCTTAACACATAAGAGGGGATAGTTGGAGTTTGAAAAAAGAAGATACCATAAAATCAAGGAAAAGTCAGGCCGGAGTTCCGACCCAGATAAAAAATCCTGAACTTGTGCTTGAAAGAAGACGTCAGATCGTTGATTCAACTGTGCATCTCTTTGTGGAGCACGGCTACCACAAGACCACCACCAGGATGATCGCAAAGGCTGCGGGGTTTTCCATTGGGAGCCTGTACGAATATGTGGGGTCCAAGGAGGATGTGCTTTATCTTGTGTGCGAGGCGATCCATTCAGAGGTGGAGAGGGCCGTAGAGGAGACTCTCTCCGGCGAGGTGCGTGGAAAACAGACCCTGGCCGAGGTGATCCGGGAGTATTTTATCGTATGCGATTCCATGTCTGACCATGTGCTTCTCATGTACCAGGTGACCCAGTTCCTTCCAAAAAAATGGCAGGCTCGGGTCCTTGAAAATGAGCTCAGGATTACGGATATATTTGTTCAGGTGATTCAGGAACTGTCGGGCAAAGGGGATTTCCCTCAGATACCTGCAGAAACTGTTACCATGCTTGCCCACAACATTTCTGTTCTTGGGCACATGTGGGGTTTCAGACGTTGGGATCTTGCGCGGCACTTCACCCTTGACCAATACATAGACTTTCAGACTGATTTTGTTCTTGGGCGCTTGCTTGCCTGAAAATAAATAGCTGTTAGCGGTTAGCCGTTAGCCGTTAGCTAAAAGCTAAGAGCTAAGAGCTAACAGCTAAGAGCTAACAGCTAAAATGGGGTAAGGGGTTTTGACCCCCCAGACCAAATATACAAAAAGGAGATAAAATGGACCAGATAACAGACATTTACAGGGCTGAAAATGCCGTGCGGGTCGTTACCGCCACCTCTCTTTTTGACGGTCACGATGCATCCATAAACATCATGCGGAGGATGCTTCAGGATTCGGGTGTAGAGGTGATTCATATCGGTCACAACCGTTCGGCCGGGGAAGTGGTTGCGGCCGCCATTGAAGAGGATGCCCAGGGTATTGCCGTTTCAAGCTACCAGGGTGGTCATGTTGAGTTCTTCAAGTATATGGTGGATCTGCTGCGGGAGAAGAACGCCTCCCACATTAAGGTGTTTGGCGGCGGCGGCGGGGTGATCGTGCCTGAAGAGATGAAGGACCTCCACAACTATGGCGTCACCAGGATCTATTCTCCGGATGATGGTGCCAAAATGGGCCTTCAGGGCATCATCAACGACCAGATTCAAAAGATGGATTTTTCCACTGTGAATTTTGAAGGCCTTGACTATGGAAGGCTTACCGTTGACGAAAAGTATGTAACGGCAAATTTCATTACTGCGGTTCAGAGCGCCAAGAATCTAAACGACGGGTCCCTCGGGGGAATCCTTGAAAAACTTGCCGAGCTCAGGGGTGATGTAAATCCGCCGGTAATAGGTCTTACCGGGACGGGGGGTGCCGGTAAATCATCCCTCACCGATGAGATAGTTCTCAGGATGCTCATGGACCTGAAGGATGTCAATATTGCCATTTTGAGCTGCGATCCCTCAAGGAGAAAGACCGGGGGGGCTCTACTTGGCGATAGAATCCGCATGAATTCCATCGAGACAGGAAGGGTCTACATGCGGTCCCTTGCCACAAGGGAGGCCCACTCCGAGCTTCCGCCCTCCCTTGGCGAGGCCATTGAGGTTGTCAAGGCCGCAGGCTACGACATCATCCTTGTGGAAACAGCAGGCATCGGCCAGGGCGATTCCAGGATCATCGATCTTGTGGATATTTCCGTGTATGTGATGACCTCAGAATTTGGTGCCCCTTCCCAGCTTGAGAAGATAGACATGCTCGACTACGCAGATATCGTGGTCATCAACAAGTTTGAAAAAAGGGGCAGCGAAGACGCCCTCAGGGATGTTCGAAAACAGGTCCAGAGGAACAGAAAGGCGTGGGATATGGACCCTGGCGATCTTCCAGTATTCGGAACCATCGCCTCCAAGTTTAACGACGACGGGGTCACGGCATTTTACCATTCCATTCTGGATCTTCTTGCCCGGAAAAAGGGGGTGGTATACGAATCTGCCCTTGAAAGGAGCGACACCAAGATCTCGACCTCAAAAACCATCATCATTCCGTCGGAAAGGACCCGCTATCTCGCCGAGATTGCGAAAACAGTCAGGGTCTATCACACGAAGACCGACGAGCAGGCAGATGCCCTTCGAAAACGATGGCACCTCGAGGAAACGGAAAAAGAGATCAAAAAGGCCCTGGCCGACGATGCCGGGGCTGACGATATCAGTGCCATGGTGGAGATCTTCAAGCGCTCCATTGAGGAGGCAGGCGAAAAGATAGATCGTGAAACGGACGATCTGATCTCCCAGTGGGATGGAATCAACCGGGCATACCACCAGGATGAGTTTTCCTACACGGTCAGGGGAAAGGAAATACGTCTTCCCCTTTCAACCGTGTCCCTCTGCCACTCGAAAATCCCCAAGGTGTGCATCCCCAAATACAAGGATCCAGGGGAACTGTTCAAATGGATGCGAAAGGAGAACGTACCGGGCAGATTTCCTTACACCGCCGGTGTCTTCCCCCTGAAGCGGGTGGACGAGGATCCCACCAGGATGTTTGCCGGCGAGGGCGGTCCTGCCGATACCAACAAGCGGTTCCGGATGGTATCGGCAAGCTACCCTGCAAAGCGGCTCTCAACAGCGTTTGATTCGGTGACCCTCTACGGCCAGGATCCCGACACCCGCCCCGACATCTACGGCAAGATCGGCACCTCCGGGGTGAGCATCTGCACCCTTGACGATGTAAAGGTCCTCTACAGCGGGTTTGACCTTTGTTCGCCCAACACCTCCGTGTCCATGACCATCAACGGTCCGGCCCCCATGATGCTTGCCATGTTCATGAACACGGCCATTGACCAGCAGATGGACAAGTTCCGCAAAGAAAAGGGCAGGGAGCCCTCCCCGGAAGAGGCTGCCGAGGTTCGTCAATACGCAATTTCATCGGTCAGGGGAACGGTCCAGGCCGACATTTTAAAAGAGGACCAGGGCCAGAACACCTGCATTTTTTCCATTGAGTTTGCCCTGAAGATGATGGGGGATATCCAGCAGTATTTCATCGATAACGCCGTCAAAAACTTCTACTCAGTCTCCATCTCCGGCTACCACATCGCAGAGGCAGGCGCCAACCCCATTACCCAGCTTGCCTTGACCCTGGCCAACGGGTTCACCTATGTGGAGTATTATCTCTCCCGGGGCATGGATATTGACAGCTTTGCCCCGTCTCTGTCGTTTTTCTTTTCCAACGGCATGGAGCCCGAATACACGGTCATGGGAAGGGTGGCCAGAAGGATCTGGTCCATTGCCATGCGTTACCTCTACAAGGGCAAGGAAGGTTCCCAGAAGCTCAAGTATCACATCCAGACCTCGGGTCGATCGCTCCACGCCCAGGATATCCAGTTCAACGACATCCGGACCACCCTCCAGGCCCTGTGTGCGGTGTACGACAACTGCAACAGCCTCCACACCAACGCCTTTGACGAGGCCATCACCACTCCTTCCGGGGAATCGGTCAGACGCGCCCTTGCCATCCAGCTCATCATCAACCGGGAGTGGGGCCTTGCCAAGAACGAAAATCCCCTCCAGGGCAGCTTCATCGTTGACGAACTCACAGATCTTGTGGAAGAGGCCGTTTTGAATGCCTTTGACAGAATCACGGAAAGGGGAGGGGTGCTCGGCGCCATGGAGTCTGGATATCAGCGGGGCAAAATCCAGGAAGAATCAATGTACTATGAGCTTAGAAAGCATTCGGGTGACCTTCCCATTGTGGGGGTCAACACCTTCCAGGATCCCGATGCCAATTACGACGAGATCATGTCCTGCCTGGAGCTCTCCAGGGCCACCAACGACCAGAAGGACGACCAGCTGAAACGCCTTGCAGCCTTTAAGGAGAAACATGGCAAGGCCGCTTCGGATGCAGTTGTGAAGCTCCAGAAGACGGCCCTTGAGGGCGGCAACGTGTTTGCCGAACTCATGGAGACTGTCAAGTGCTGTTCCCTTGGGACCATTACCAAGGCTCTTTTTGATGTTGGGGGCAAGTATAGGCGGAATATGTAAGAGCAGCTAATAGCTAATAGCTAACAGCTTAAAGCTAACAATTCATCCCCGGGAGAATGTGTATGAAAAAGGCAGTAATAGTAAGCGCAGCAAGGACCCCCTTGGGCAGCTTTGGAGGATCTTTGAGCAAAACAGGGGCAACCGATCTTGGTGCCCATGCCATAAAGGCGGCCATCCAACGGGCCGGGATCGATAATGAAGTCATTGACGAGTGCATCATGGGAATGGTTCTGCCCTGCGGATACGGTCAGAACCCCGGCAAACAGGCGGTTGTCAAGGCGGGGCTCCCCTGGGAGGTCGAGGCCATCACCATCAACAAGGTGTGCGGTTCGTCGCTCAAGGCCGTGATGCTTGCGGCCCAGGCCATCCGTTGCTCGGATGCCGACGTTGTTGTTGCGGGCGGCATGGAAAACATGAGCATGGCCCCCTATTATATGGAAAAGGCCAGATGGGGCCATCGCATGGGACCCGGCACCATTCAGGACCACATGGTCCACGACGGGTTGTGGGACGTTGTGAACGATTTCCACATGGGCATTTCCAACGAACTTTGCTCTGAACGCTGGGAGGTTACCCGGGAGGATCAGGACCGGTTTGCCGAACAGTCCTACCGAAGGGCGTGTGAGGCGGTTAAGGCGGGCAGGTTTGTGGATGAGATAGCCCCCATTTCAATCCCCCAGAGAAAGGGAGATCCAAAGATTTTCGACACGGACGAGTGCCCTAAGGAGACGAGCTATGAGGCCCTCTCAAAAATGAAGTCCGCCTTTAAAAAGGACGGCTTTGGAACGGCCGGCAACGCATCGATCATCAGCGACGGGGCTTCGGCACTGGTGGTGATGAGCGAGGAAAAGGCCAGGGAACTTGGCTGCACCATCCTTGCAGAAATAGGTGCCCAGGCCTCCTTTGCCATTGACATGAAGTACGTTCTCATGGCACCCATTTACGCCATTCCAAAGGTGCTTGACAAGCAGGGGATCTCCATTAAGGATGTGGATCTGTTTGAGATCAACGAGGCGTTCAGCGGCAGCTCAGCGGCTATTAACAAGGTGCTTGGCCTTGATCCTGAAAAGGTGAACGTCAACGGCGGGTCGGTGGCATTGGGCCATCCCATCGGCGCAAGCGGGGCAAGGGTCCTGACCACACTGCTATATGAGATGCAGCGCCGGGACTTAAAGACCGGGCTTGCATCCCTCTGCCTTGGCGGCGGTGAGGCTGTGGCAATGGTGATTAACCGATAGCTGTTAGCTAAGAGCTAATCGCTAAAAGCTGTTTTTTATAAAAAAAAATAAGGAGATAACGATGGAAATCGAACAATTTGGTGTCATCGGGTCAGGTCAGATGGGCAACGGCATTGCCCAGGTGGCTGCGGCAAGCGGCCTCAAGGTTTTGATGAGCGACATCAAACAGGAGTTCTGCGACAGGGGCATTGCAAACATCAAAAAAAATCTTGACCGGAGCGTGTCAAAGGGACGGCTTGATGGAAAAGAGCGGGACGCCATCCTGGGGAGGATCACAACCACGACAGAGCTAAGTGATATGAAGGCTGTGGATTTCGTGGTGGAGGCGGCCGTTGAGAGGCAGGATCTGAAATTCAAGATTTTTGAAGACCTTGATGGATATTGCAAACCCCACACCATACTTTCCACCAACACCTCGTCCATACCCATCGGCAGAATTGCTGCAAGGACCAAACGGCCGGACAAGGTCATCGGCATGCACTTCATGAATCCCGTTCCTGTGATGAAGCTTGTGGAGGTGATCAAGGGGCTGCCCACCTCCGACGAGACCTTTAAAACCACCTGGGCACTTTCCGAGAAATTTGGCAAGACCCCGGCCGAGGCCAATGACTACCCGGGCTTCATAGCCAACAGAATCCTGATACCCATGATCAACGAGGCTGTGTTCTGCGTCTACCAGGGCGTGGGTAAGGTTGAGGACATTGACACGGTCATGAAGCTTGGCATGAACCATCCCATGGGACCCCTGGCCCTTGCGGATCTCATCGGCCTTGACACCTGTCTTGCCATCATGGAGACCCTGTACGACGGGTTCAAGGATTCCAAGTACCGGCCCTGTCCCTTGCTAAGAAAATACGTGGAGGCGGGCTGGCTTGGCAGAAAGACGGGCAAGGGTTTTTACGATTATTGATTGTCAACTAACGCTTGCAACTTTTAGGTGTCAAGTTGAAGTCACTTTCATCAGCAGTTCTAATTTTGACTTTCTTCTTTAGGCGTCAGCCAGTATCACCTTGCTGAACGAAGAAAGTCGGGGGATTTTCAGCAAGGAGATACTGGCCGCCGCCCCCAACGCTGACATTGCATAATTAGTGGGTGACCGAAAACCCGTGGTTGGATGAAAACTCACCCAGATACAAGGCGCGAGCAAAGCTGAAACCGGAGCGTACTGTTGTACGTGAGGATTTTAGCTTTGTGAAGCAACGCAGCAGGTGGGTGAGTTTTCGTTCAAACACTAATTAGAATTGCTGAACTTTCATATAGCCGGCACGGCCGGAGCGAGAGAGGCATCCGGCCTCAACGAATGCTGAAACACGATAGCTGTTTCCTATAAACCCCCATGTCCTCACGGACACAACGAAGTATGAAACTTGAATCAGGACTGAATTTTGTTTCTTGTCTCTTGTTTCAAGTTTCTTGCCAATGGAGATGATATGGCTGAATACACAAGGGGAGTTCCAGAGGCGGAATTGAAACCCAGGATCGAGGCGTTCCAGAGGCTCCTCGATCAAAGGGGTGTTGATGCCGCAATCATTATCCAGAAGTCCGACTTTTTTTATCTCACCGGCACCAATCAGCAGGGCTGGCTCTATGTTCCAAGCCAGGGTCAGCCTCTTTTGATGATATTCAAGGATCTTTCCAGGGCCAGGGCCGAATCTTCCCTTGAAAGGATTGTTGACCTTGTCAGCCCGAAGAAGATCCCGGAGCTGCTCGAAGAGTTTGGCTACAGAAAACCCGCCGTCCTTGGCATGGAGCTGGATGTCCTTCCCACAAATCTTTTTTTCCAGTATTGTTCGATCTTTGACAGGGCGGATATTGTCGACATCTCCACGGAGATTAGAACTGTAAGGGCCGTGAAATCACCCTGGGAGATCTCCATGATACGCAGGGCCGCAGCCATGTCAGACAGGCTTGCCGCAAAGGTGCCCGAGCTTCTGGAAGAGGGAAAAACTGAAGTTTGCCTTGCAGGTGAACTCGAAGCCTATGCAAGAAGCCTCGGGCACCAGGGCCTTGTAAAGATGAGGCTGTGGGGCAGCGAGCTTTTTTATGGTCATCTCTTGAGCGGTCCTTCGGGGGGTGTTCCAAGCTATCTTTCATCGCCCACGGGAGGGACAGGCACATCCCCGGCAACGGGCCAGGGGGCGGGACATAGGAAAATCGGTCGTAATGAGCCGATCCTGGTTGATTATGTGTTCGCCCTGGACGGGTACATGTCCGACCATGCCAGGATATTTTCCCTAGGCAAACTCCCCGATGACCTGCTCAAGGCCCATGACGCCATGCTGGAAGTTCAGGAGTTAGCTAAAGTGGAAGGCCTGCCCGGTGTTGCGACAGGCGATCTCTACGAGATCATGATTGAAGCCGCCAGGGATCGGGGATATGCAGACAACTTCATGGGGGTGGGAGACCGGAGAATAAGGTTTACCGGCCATGGGATCGGGCTTGAGCTTGACGAGTTCCCCTTTATTGCAAAGGGTCAGACTCTTACCCTCAAACCCAGCATGGTGATCGCCATGGAGCCCAAGGTTGTCCTGCCGGGCAGGGGTGTGGTTGGAATCGAAAACACCCTGATTGTCACGGCAGACGGTCTTGAATCCCTCTCCTCCATCCGGGAGGATGTGGTTGAGGTATAGGGCAAATCATGACCGGCGTCTCTTCTGGGCCTGGTCCATTATCTGCGCAAATCCGGGCCTGGAAAAATATAGAAAATTTCTTTCACATCCCAGGGGCAGGCTCTTCGTTATCCGCCTTTCAGATGACACCCAGTTCTTTTAGGTCAAAGTGCAGCTCAAACTCGTTATAAATCTTGCCCGGCCGCCATCTGCCGTTAAATTCAAGGGTGGGAACGACCCAGTCATCGCCCCCGTTGACCTCGATGACCTTTTTAACAGCTTCGCCGGGCTGCTCTTCTATCTCAATATATTCAAACTCGATTTTATTTTTCTTCAAATATTCAACGGTCTTTGTGCAATGGGGGCACCAACTGGCAGCATAGACTTTTAGCATGGATACTCCTTTTGGTCCTTAGCTTGAATGTTTTGTTCAGTGCAGCTTTCTTTATCGCTTTTTTATCTGAAAATTGCAACTCATTCCTATCTGGAAGCCCTTGAGGCATTTCTCTTTTTTTCATTGAAAATCTGAATTCAAGGCTTATTGTTCTATGATAGTTCAACCAAGAATTGACTCTCACCTGAAAGTTATAAGTTTCAGACATTCAGGTACTAACACTAAAAAGGGATTATACAATGGATTTAAAAGATTATTTCGAGAACACCTCCGGAACCGGGATACTTTCAACCGCAGATAATACCGGCAATGTTGACGCAGCTATTTATTCTCGTCCCCATTTAATGGAAGACGGATCCCTTGCTTTTATCATGAGGGACCGCCTTTCCCACACCAACCTTCAATCCAACCCCAGGGCTGTCTATCTGTTTATTGAGCAGGGAAAAGGGTTTAATGGGAAAAGGCTTTACCTTACCATGACAAAAGAAGAAAAAAACTCTGACCTGATTGCATCCCTGAAACGAAGAGAGCATAACCCGACAACGGATGAGGATCGATTTCTTGTCTATTTTACCATTGACCGGGAACGTCCCCTTGTTGGCGATTCTTTTGAAGAGTAATCTTCATATCCACTTCAACATCATGGGTAAAAAGTTGTTGCCCAGGGTCACACCTCGTACATACTCCTGGATCAGAAGGGAAAACCAGGGTCAGGCTGAGCTTACCCAATGACTTCATGAATGATGCCAAGGGCAAAGTCAATATCCTCCTTTGTTACGACAAGGGGCGGTGCAAACCTGATGATGTTCTCGTGGGTCTCCTTGCACAGGAGGCCCTTTTCCTTGAGCTGTTCACAGTACTCCCTCGCACTTGTCCGGCCCGGAACAAATTCAAGCCCTATCATCAAGCCCCTTCCCCGGACCTCTTTTATCGATGGATTCTTAAGGGTTTTTAATCCCTCCAGGAAGTAGTCGCCCATTACGGCTGAGTTTTCGATCATGCCTTCCTTCACAAGAACCTTCAGGGCCGCCCTTGCAACGGCACAGGCCAGGGGATTGCCGCCAAAGGTGCTTCCGTGTTCTCCGGGATTTAAAACGTCCATGATCTCGGTGTTGGAAAGCACAGCAGAAACAGGGTAGAGCCCGCCGGACAGGGCTTTGCCTATGAGGGTCATATCGGCTTCAATTCCCTCGTGCTCCTCGGCAAGTAACTTTCCCGTGCGGCCGAGACCCGTCTGGATTTCGTCCAGAATAAGGACCACATTGTTTTCCGTGCAGATCTCTCTTACCTCTTTCAGGTAACCCTTTTTGGGGATGATCACCCCCGCCTCCCCCTGGATGGGTTCAACCATAAATGCGATGGTGTTTTCGTTGATGGCGTCTCTTAAGGCTTGGGCATCGCCAAAGGGAATGCTCTTGAATCCCGGAGTGAAGGGGCCGAATCCATCCTTTGTCCCCTTATCCGAGCTAAAGCTTATGATTGTGATGGTTCTGCCGTGGAAGTTGTTGTCGCACACGATGATCTCGGCCCTGTTGTCGGCAATCCCCTTGGTTTTGTAACCCCATTTTCGAACGGTTTTTATGGCAGTTTCAACGGCCTCGGCACCGCTGTTCATGGGCAGAACCTTGTGGGAGTGGGTCAGATCACAAAGCTCCTGGTAAAAAAGCCCCAGCTGATCGTTTCTAAAGGCCCTTGATGTAAGGGAAAGTTTCTTAGCCTGTTCGGTCAAGGCCTTTACAATTTCAGGGTGGCAATGGCCCTGGTTTACGGCGGAATAGGCGGCCAGGCAATCCATGTAGCGGTTGCCGTCCACATCCCAGACCCATATTCCCTTTCCCCGGGTTAATACTACATCCAGCGGTTTGTAGTTGTTTGCGCCAAGTGTTCGTTCAATTTCAAGAAAATCCATTTTTTCCATCCTGTTTTTTTATAAGAAACAGCTTTTAGCGATTAGCTAACCGCTAACAGCTACCATATTTCACACTTTGCTATGTCCTCCAGGACCAGCAATTCTAATTATGCAATGTCAGCGTTGGGGGCGGCGGCCAGTATCACCTTGCTGAACATCAAGAAACAAAGGGGATCAGATTTTCGGACAGGACAAACCCTAATAACCGCAAATTGTCTGAGGGAGGCACGACCGAGTTTTTGCGGTTTGGGTTTGTCCTGGCTGAAAATCCCCCGACTTTCTTCGTTCAGCAAGGTGATACTGGCTGACGCCTAAACTGGCTGACGCCTAAACAAGGAAGTCAAAATTAGAACTGCTGCTCCAGGACATGGGGGCTGTTCAGATATATTTTTTCAATGTAAGGCGAGGTCATAGCGGAAAGCATCGCCCCATAGTCCATATGAAATCGAATTTCATCCCCCGTCTGAACATGCATTTTCTTAAGATCAATTACAATGTGATCGCTGCTCGCCCCCAGAATTTCCATGTCCCCCACGGGAGTCAAGCCGCTGATGAGAACATCCTGGCGGCCGATTTCGACAATAGCCCTTGTTATAGTTCCCCTGTCAGCAAAGTTCGGAACAGCCCCAAAGGCATCGGTTGTTATGGTTCCCCTTGGCAGCGACTCTTTTTCTTTTACCTCGATCACCTGGGCGGCAAGGGATATGGTGTTTGTCTCAAGGAATTCAACCCTGGCGTAATCAACGGTTTCACGCCCGGTAAAGATCATTTCACCGATCCTTAAGTTGTTGATCCTGCCGATATCACCGGCTGATTTCACCCAGTTATAATTTGCAGAATTTCCCCCTGAAACAATATCAAAACGAATGTTAAACCTCTGCTCCAGGTCCCTTGCGATGCTTGAGAGCTGATTCATCTTCGCCTGGTCGGGAAGAACCCCTCCGATGCACCCAAGATTGGTGCCGATGCCAAGGATCTTAACCCCGGTCAAGGGCATTATCTTTAAAAGGGTCTGGCCAAGATCCCGGGGTAGAATGCCCTCCCTCAAGTCTCCGAGATCCACCATTAAAATTATGCCGTGGATCTTTTTCTGGTTCCCTGCCTCCAGGGAGAGTCTTTCAATAACAGAAATTTCTGAATTAACGCTTATGTCTGCATATTTTACGACATCTTTTACCTTACCCATGGAAGGGGTTCTGATGAGTACAAGTGAGGCGTCAATGCCGGCATCTCTTATCCTTTTAAGGTTTTCAATCCTTGAATCTGCAAGCAGCTTGACCCCGGCTTCCACCATGGCCCTGGCAATCGGCGGG
Organism: Desulfobacterium sp.; assembly: GCA_034007745.1. GTDB lineage: Bacteria > Desulfobacterota > Desulfobacteria > Desulfobacterales > Desulfobacteraceae > Desulforapulum. The sequence continues at coordinate 16,364 of JAVEQI010000030.1, read as the reverse complement.
CTTCCAAGGACGCCTTTGGTCACGCACATCATGGAGATGCCTCTTTGGTCAAAAAAGTCTTTTAGCCGTTTTGTGTTCCCATGTATCTTTTCAAGATCGATCTCCACCCGTGGAGATTTTTTTTCATTGCCATCGAAATTTGTCATTTGTCCTGTCAAACCCTGTTTGTATAATACGATAGCTAATAGCTGCTTTTAAACTACTGCGCCAGCTGCAGCCCAGGGACATAGGCCTTTTTTTCGACCATGGACATGACTTTAGCCACAAAAAAGACCATGAGGGTGTAAATAATGGCCGCAACCACGTAGGATTCAAAGTATCGATAATTCATGGATCCTGTAAGGTCGGCCTGGGCCAGGAGTTCTGGAACGCCGACGGCAAAGGCCACGGAGGTGTATTTAAACATGTAAATGATCTCGTTTGAGGAGGAGGGGATCACAAGCCTCAACGCCTGGGGCAGGATTACGTACCGCACGGACTGCCATTTGCCAAGCCCCATGGCCCTTGCCGCAACCATCTGACCGGGCTTGATAGACTGGATCGCCCCCCTGAAATACTCGGCCTGGTAAACAGAGGTGTTGATGCCGAGGGCCAGGCCTGCGGCAAGTATGGGTTTTAAAAGCAGTCCCATGTCCCCCAGCCCGTAATAGATAAAAAAGAGCTGTAGAAGACAGGGGGTTCCCCTTAAAAACTCCACATAGGCGGTTACAATCCAATAGATAAATTTACTGGAATATACCCTGAGCACCCCCAGCACCATACCAAAAATAATGCCAAGGGTTATGCAGACAACCGAGAGTTGAATGGTGACCCATGCGCCGGACAGCATGTCCGGTAAAATTTTAATGGCATAATCAAAAAAACTGACCATTTATACTAATCTCCGGTTTTCTAATATCTGAGCTTTTCGGACTATTCCAGGTTCATAAAGTTGCTCAAAAAGAGTTTTGTTCGCTCGTGCCGGGGCCGTTTAAACATCTCCTTTGGATCACCCTGCTCCACGATGACTCCCTGGTCTATGAAAATCACCTTGTCAGCAACGGACCTTGCAAATCCCATCTCATGGGTGACGACAATGGCGGTCATCCCATCATTGGCAAGGGCCGTCATGACACTTAAAACTTCGCCGGTAAGCTCGGGGTCAAGGGCTGAAGTGGGCTCGTCGTACAGGATAAGCTTGGGTTTCAGGGCAAGGGCCCTTGCAATGGAGATCCTCTGCTGCTGGCCGCCGGAGAGCTCTGCGGGGTAGGATTTGATTTTATCCACCATGCCCACCCTTTTAATCTCCTCCATGGCAATCTCTTCTGCCTCTTGCTTTGACTGACCCCTTACCCGCAGGGGGCCGAACATGACATTGTCAAGAATTGTGAGGTGGGTGAAAAGGTTGAAGTTCTGGAAAACAAATCCCATGTCTGCCCGGACTGTATTGAGGTTGATCCCGGGACCGTTTATATCAACACCCTCCAGTAGAATTTCTCCTGAGTCGGGTTTTGAAAGATGATTTAAGCAGCGGAGCAGGGTACTTTTCCCGGAGCCTGAAGAGCCTATTACGGCAAGCGTCTCTCCTTTTTTTAACTCAAACGAGACATCCTTTAAAACCTCATTGTCTATAAATCTCTTGGTAAGGTGTTTTACTTCAAGAATGGTTGCCATTAAAAACTTTAACTCCTTTTTTCAAAGCCCGGGACCCATAACCTGTCCTCTAATTTATAGAAGAAGAATGTGCCTATTCTGGTCAAGGTAAAATAAAGAACCCCCACAAAAAGATAAACTGCGGCTGTATTGCCGTAGGTATAGGCAATGATATATTTGGCGTTGCGCATGATTTCAACCACCCCGACCACATAGGCAAGGGAGGTATCCTTAAGCTCCGAGGAAAATTCATTTGTCCAGGGACCGATGGAGAGCCTCACCATCTGGGGGAGCACAATGTAAAAGATAGTCCTTGGTCTGCTCAGCCCCATTGCCTTTGCAGCCTCCATCTGGCCGGAACTCACCGACAGGATGGCGCCCCTGAAGATCTGGGATTGAAACGCAGAAGAGCAGAGGCCCAGGGCTATTATGGCAGCAAGCATGCGGTTGAGATCAAAGGGAAGGTAGAACACAAGGAACAGAAGAATAAGCTGGGGAATGGCCCATAGAAATTTCCGCAGGGTGGTTGCCAGAAACTTTACAACTGGGGTGCCGAAAATTTCAGCAAGGGCAATGGCTAGACCGAGCACAAGGCCCACGGACAAAAGCCCTGCAAGGAGCTGCAGTGCCACCATGGTTCCCTTTGCAAACTGGGGAAGCTCGGATATGAGTATCTTGATAATTTCCATAAAACTGTCCGGTTAGAAATTTTTGCTGTTCCACCTGTAAATGGTTATCCCGAACCGGGAATTGATCATCCCGGCCGGGATATTATCTCATTGGCCTGGCCTTTAAGGCCTTTGTGGTTTATTTTTTGCAGAGTTCTTTATAATCCACCTGGTAGGGAACTTCCTCAACCGAGGCCCAGGGCATGTATTTTCTGACAAGTTCCGCAAACTTGCCTGATTCATAGGCCTTTTTGATGCCCGAATTTATCTTTGCAATCAATCCATGGGGGTCTCCCGGGGTTACACCATAGGCATTGTAATCAAAGTGAAGGGCCTTGCAAACGTACTTCACATCCCTCTTTGCATCAATGAACCCTATGGCCGTTGGAGAATCAACATGGAACGCGTCAAGCCTGCCGATTTCAAGCTCCTTAATTCCCAGTTCAACGGACTCGTAGGGCTTTATATTGATGTCAACGCCCTTGTCCTTGAGTTCCTCCTTAAGCCACCTGTATCCGGTCGTTCCAGCCTGGGCACCTACAGTGGCCCCCTTGCTCATTGCCGTGACACAGTTTAAGCTGGAGTCTGCTTTGACAAGTGTCCAGTAGTCAATTTTCCAATAGGGCAGGGTAAAGTCAATTACCTCATCCCGCTGGCATGTATAGGAGAGCCCCCCTGCAAGGATGTCAATTTTGCCCTTGGAAAGAGCGGTAATGATTGCAGACCATGGAATATCGGCAGCCTTGACTTTAAATCCTTCCACCTCTCCGATATACTGGAAAAGCTCCCAGTCAAACCCCTTTATTTCTCCCTTCTCAGCCCATGTCCAGGGTGGGAATGCAGCGTCAATGCCTAGGGTGTAAACCGGAACATCACCGGCATGGGCAGTTGTGTGGCTGAAACTGCTCACAACCAACAGGGCAGCGAGAAAAAATAGTCCTGGAATTGCTCGTTTGAATTTAAACATACTCTCTCCTGAAAATTTAGGGGGCGTAGATTCAATAAGTTATTGAATCCGCGGTCCCTGGGTTAAAAGAAAAAACATTTCGGTAGGACAGGTTATTTTATCTGCCATGGATTGTCCATATGTTTTTTAACAGCCGGCGAGTCAATGGTGCTTGCAATCCCGGGCAATATAGTTTAATTTTGCGTGTTAAATCTCGTATGAAGCGGTAAATCAATATGTTACCTTAACGAAAATAACAGGCAGGGATCTTTTTTAAGTATGGAAAACATACGTTCGGGCGTGATTGTTGCCCACCATGGAATTGCCGTGGATATTCTGTTTGCTTCGGGTGAACGACGCATGGTAAAGGTCAAGCGGAACTCGGGTCATGTTGTGGGCGATAACGTGACCGTGAAAGATCATGGTCTGATGCGCCTGCCCCGAAGGACAGAGCTTTGCCGAAGGGACTCCAGGGGAGGTGTGCGCATCGTTGGTGCAAACCTTGACGTCCTCGGTATTGTTGTCTCCTGCCTTCCCCTGTCTCCCCTTGGGTATATTGACCAGGCAATTGTCACGGCAAGGCAGGCGGATCTCATGCCGGTTCTCGTGGTCAACAAGAGCGACCTCGAACCCTCCCGGGATTTCATTGCGGCGACAGAAAATATCTACCGGAATGTTGTTAAGATCTTTGTGGTCAGCGCAGTCACAGGTGCAGGAATCGATGATCTGGTATCCTTTATAGGGCAGGGAGATGGTCTTAGAAGTTTTTTTATCGGTGTAACAGGGGTTGGTAAGAGTTCTTTGCTCAACACAATCTGCCCCACCCTGGATTTAAGGATAGGCGAGCTTTACGAGGCCGGCCGCAGGGGCTGCAACACCACCACGGTCTCCACCCTTCATTCCCTTCCCGGCGGCGGAGAACTCGTTGATACCCCGGGCTTTAACGAGTTCGGCCTGGTGGACGTTTCCCCCCTGGATCTGGCTGGATATTTCCCGGGATTTGAGGGGGCCATGGACCATGGCTTCTGCCGTTTCAGAAACTGTCTCCACCGCACGGAACCTGGCTGCGCCGTCCTCGCGGCCGTTGAGAACCAAAGGATTTCCGAGGAAAGGTACACGACTTATCTCAAAATTTTAAACATAATTGAAGCTGGAAATGCGAGGTTTAAGACTCGGAGGTAAACAGCGGTTATTAGCTATTAGCGGTTAGCGATTAGCTCTTAACTAACAGCTAACGGCTAACAGCTATCGTGTTTCATTCTTTGTTGTGTCCGCAAAGACGTGCCGGTTTATAAGAAACTCCCGTCGAAACGTCACTATGGATGTCTCGATTTTACAGCCCGCTTTGGTTTTCCTGTCCGGAACATGGTGAACCAAAGGGTTTAGGATTTTTGCCCTTCCAGGCGTTAAGAAGCGCAGGCTGTTTGAGGACTTTAGCCCGCAGTTCCTGCGCTTTAGACTGGAAGGGTAAAAATACTCCCGACGTTTACCGTTCCGGGCAGGATAACCAAAGTGGGCGGAATGAAACAGGGAATTGTAAAGAAACAGCTTTTAGCTATTAGCGGTTAGCGATTAGCTCTTAGCTAACGGCTAACAGCTATCGTGTTTCATGCCTCGTTGTGTCCGCAGGACATGTGGGTTATATAAAATAAGCCGCCAGGGGAGGAAAGCCGTTAAATTCAACTGAGCTGTAGCTGCTGGTGTATGCGCCGGTGGACAAAAAGTAAAGCCGGTCGCCGATGGCAAGATTCAGCGGGAGCTGGTATTTAAAGTTTTCGTACAGGATGTCGGCACTGTCGCAGGTTGGTCCTGCAATGACAACATCTTCCAATTCACCGGTTCTCCCGGTATATATGGGGTATTTAATCGCCTCATCCATAGTTTCGATCAAACCGGAAAACTTGCCCACATCAGCATAAATCCATCGATGCAGGGCTGTTCTTGATTTTCGTGAAATCAAGACCACCTCGCTGACCAGGACCCCTGCATCCGCAAGAAGGGACCGGCCCGGCTCCAGAATTATCTGGGGCAGATCATCACCAAAGCTTTCGGCAAGAAAGCGGTTGATTTCAAGAGCATAGGTTTCAAGGGCATTGGCCTTGGACAGGTAGTTTGCCGGAAACCCTCCGCCTATATTGATCATCTCAAGCCTTATGCCATCCTCCTGTTCGAGTCGGTCAAAAATGCCCTTTACCTTTCCAATGGCGGCATCCCAGGCACCAATTTCACGCTGCTGGGATCCCACATGGAACGAAATCCCAAAGGGAACGAGTCCCAGATCCCTTGCAAGGATGATGAGATCCATGGCCATGTCCAGCTGGCATCCGAATTTTCTGGACAAAGGCCAGTCCGCCGTGAGTGATCCTTCGGTCAATATGCGGACATAAATCCTTGACCCCGGGGCAGCCTTTGCAATGTTGCGCAGGTCTGCCTCTGAATCGGTTGCATACATGCGCACGCCTTTTTCAAAGAAATATCTTACATCCTTGCTCTTTTTTATGGTGTTGCCGTAGCTCATCCTGTCAGGGGAGATGCCAAGGGAAAGAACCCTGTCCAGCTCATAGATCGAAGCTATGTCAAAGTTGACATTCTTATCCCGCATCCTCGTGAGAATCTCTAGGGCCGGGTTTGCCTTTACAGCATAATATATGCTGGCATTGGGAAAGACATCGGTCAGCTCTTTGAGTTTACGATCGACCGTTGCCATATCAACGACCAGAAAAGGGGTCTCCTTGTCCTCGGAAAAATCCTTGATTCGTTTAAAGGTCCCGGGGTCCATATATTCTTCAAGTGGCAGGGGCATTGTGTTTTTTCTCCATTTTTTTATTCGGGTTTTTATGAGAAACAGCATTTAGCTCTTAGCTAACAGCTATCGTATTTCATTCCTCGTTGAGACAGGATAGCCTGTCCTGGGGGTTTATATTAATTGGCATGGGATTTGCCAGGGTGTTGACAAGCGTCTGTATCATGATTTATATATTTACGCAATAATACTATTCCCCTGGTCTGCCCAGAGTGGTTGCATTAACAACTAAAGTGATGTAAAAAAGTCCTATGGAAAAATTAAAAGGAAAGACCCCTGTTATCCTGACCCTCCAGGTGATGATAACCCTGGTAATGATCGCCTGGCTCGCTGCTGCCGGATGCAGCGATGGCGGTCCAACCTTTGAACACGAGGCCAAGACCTACCCCGAAACTTTCAGCTTCATGGATGTGGGCATCAACACCTCTTACTCCCGCCAGTTGAGACAGCAGCTGGGCAGCCTGCTCGGTGGTGACGCCACCCAGAACAACAACACCATTGATCTTGAGATTAACAGGGAAAACTTTTTACAGGATTATTTTCCTGATTTTCATTCGATAAATCAGGTACTCAACACTCCTCCTAGGGAAAGGGTTGAGCATAAATCCATAAAGCTGACGTATCGTTATGCCCAAAAAAAAGGACTTGCCTTTGACTATGTTGAGTTCTTGTTTTCTGAGTACACCCTGACCCCTTTGCTGATCAGGGTTCATTTTAAATTCGACGATCTTGGCATCGGAGAGATGCTCACAGGCAAGTATGGAGATCCTGTATCCCTGGACTGGGACAAGGATAAGCCCCATTCAACTTCCCTTGTCTGGGAGAAGAACGGTGATCTTATGATCCTTTCCACCATTCCCGACCAGCTGGGGCGGCCCAATTACCAGATAAACATCTATTTTAAAGACAGGCTCGAGGATTTTATCAAAACCGAATCCGACCTGAAGCAGAGGGCGGCTGAAGAGGCACCAGTTGAAAAAAAGGTCTTTTGATGGTTCCTGAATGAAAGGAGAGTCCCATGCCCTATGTAAATATTAAAGTCACGAACGAAGGGGTCACTGCCGATCAAAAGGCCGAATTGATAAAAGGTGTTACCGATCTTCTATCCAGGGTTCTTGGAAAAAATCCGGCAACCACCGTCGTTGTAATAGAGGAGCATGATACTGATAACTGGGGAATTGGGGGGGAAACCGTCACCGTCAGAAGGAAATTGCAATAAGTCAGTCCCATGGTCATCCTGAACTTCATATTCCCGCTGTTCTGCCTTATTGCCCTTGGAATCCTGCTCAACCGATTCAAGATCACCACCGGGGTTTTTTTGCCCTGCCCACCTCCACGGCCATCTATGTCCTGTCAGCCCAGCTGAACAGCGACACCGAGCTTGCCTCTGCCGCCATCATGGTGTCGACTGTTCTTTCGTTTATCCCTCTGTCCGTTGCACTTTTATTGTAACCCATCGGTCCTGGTGGACACAATGAAGAATGAAATACGATGGTGCAGGATGGGCACTAGTGTCATTCCGCCCCCTTTGGTTTACAATGTTCCGGTCAGGGCGATCAAAGTGGGCTCTTCTGTCGAGGCTCTTACATCGATGTTTCGACGAGTGTTTCATATAACAAAAGGATTAATTCATGTCAGAATCGGTAACAAGCGTATCTGAAAAAGTCGGTACTTCACCGGGCACTCTGGTTCATATAGGTGAGAGAAGGGTCGAAAAAACCCGGATCAGAATCATGGATTACGATGCTGGACAAATCAGGGAAAAGGAGGTGGAAGAGATTGAGGAGTGCTTTCCCTTTAAGGAAGAGCCCACCGTCACCTGGATCAATATCGACGGGCTTCATGACGTGGAGCTCATCGAAAGGATAGGCCGTCACTTTGATGTCCACCACCTCATCCTTGAAGATATAGTTCACTGTGGAACCCGTCCTAAAATCGAAGAGTTTGATACCTTTACCTTTATCGTGTTCAAGATGCTCGACTATGACCAAGAGTCCGATGGGATAGTTGACGAGCAGTTCAGCATAATCCTTGGTCAAAACTTTGTGCTCTCCTTCCAGGAGCGGGAGGGTACGGTGTTCAACCCCCTTAGGGATAGGATCAGAAACGCAAAAAACCGGATCAGGAAAAAAGGTGCCGATTACCTCACCTATGCCCTGATCGACACGGTGGTGGACAACTATTTCATCATTCTTGAAAGCCTGGGTGATAAGATAGATGAGCTGGATGAAGAGCTTGTAACCTCCATGGCCCAGGAGACCTTTCAGTCGATCAACAGGATGAAACGAAAGCTGATCACATTGCGACGGGCCGTCAACCCCCTTAAAGAGCTGATCAACACCGTTCAAAAGGAGGAGTTCGATCTGATAGATGAGAGAAACGTCATTTTCTTCAAGGATATCCACGACCATGCCGTTCAGATCCAGGAGACCACAGACATCTTTCGTGAGTTGACCTCCGGGCTCCACGACATCTTCCTGAACAACGTCAACAACCGCACCAACGAGATCATGAAGACTCTGACCATCACGGCGACTATCTTCATTCCCCTTACCTTTGTGGCAGGTATCTACGGCATGAACTTCAAGTATATGCCCGAGCTTGAGTGGCGCTGGGGTTATTTTGGCTTCTGGGGCCTCATAATCGGGATCGTCGGAATCATGTTCTGCTATTTTAAGCGAAAGAACTGGTTCTGAGCTGCGGTGAGTTCCATGGCCTGGGTCTCCCCGATCCTGGTCCAGGGCCTGGGGCATTTTTTTTACATGAAATTAGTGTCCACCCTGTACTATCGTGTTTCATTCTTAGTTGTGTCCGCAGGATATGTGGGTTATATATAAATGCATGTTTTTAGGTGTAAGGGCCATGGAACTTTTAAAAGTTACCAACATGGCGCAGGATTTTTATTGTTACCATGGCCCTAAAGCTGTTTATACTCAAAAAAAGGAGGGTCTCATGGCTAACATTAAAATTGGCGGCAAACCGGCAAAGACCTCGGGGAATTTACCCCGGGTTGGAGAAAAAGCGCCTGATTTTTTGCTTACACGAACGGATTTGACGGATATTTCGTTAAAGGATATGGCGGGTAAAAGGGTGGTGCTCAACATCTTTCCAAGCGTGGATAGGTCTGTATGTTCGGCTTCTGTTCGTCGTTTTAACAAAGAGATCAAAAACTATGCAGATGCCCTTGTTCTCTGTGTCTCCCTTGATCTGCCGTTTGCCCACAAGAGGTTTTGTGAAACCGAAAATTTAAACGACATAATCCCTGTGTCAGAGTTCAGAAACAGGGAGTTCGGCCGGGACTACGGCCTTAGAATGGTTGACGGCCCACTTGCAGGGCTTCTTGCCAGGGCGGTTGTGGTGATTGATTACCAGGGAACGGTGGTTTTTTCCATGCTTGTGCCTGAGCTTCAAACCGAGCCTGATTATGGGCGGGTTCTGGCGGTTCTTGCAAAGACAAGCGTACCCCAGGAGGTTTGCACCCAGACCTCAACCGCAGAACATTCGAGGCCCAATGAGGATGATGAACCCTGTGATGACGGAAGGGCCGGATGACTTTTAAAACTGAGAAGGATTCCATGGGGACAGTTCAAGTTCCCGTGGACGCCTATTTCGGCCCAACGACCCAGAGGGCCGTTGATAACTTCAAGGTAAGCGGCATCGTGTTCCAACCGGTTATGATACGCATGCTCGCCCTTGTAAAAAAGCACGCAGCCCTTGTGAACGCACGCCTTGGCCTGCTGGAGAGAGGGCTTTCAACGGCCATTGCCGCTGCAAGCCAGGAGATCATTGACGGCGGGTTTCTTGATCAGTTTGTGGTGGATGTATTCCAGACGGGCTCCGGGACTTCCACCAATATGAACATGAACGAGGTCGTTGCCACAAGGGCAAACGAGATTCTAACCGGCGAAAAAAACGGAAAGATCCCAGTCCATCCAAACGACCATGTTAACCTTGGCCAGTCCAGCAACGATGTAATCCCAACCATGATCCACATGGCTGCCCTGGTGCAAATCAACGCCTCCCTGATCCCCGCCCTTGAACGGCTCTACAAGGCGCTTTCAGAGAAAAGTACAGCTTTTTCTGCAGTTGCCAAGATCGGAAGAACCCATCTCCAGGACGCCGTTCCCATGACCCTGGGCCAGGAATTTTCAGGTTATGCAAGGCAGATTGAGCTTGCCATTCGAAGAATCAGTACAACATCCCAGAACCTCTGTCCCCTTGCCCTTGGCGGGACAGCCGTCGGGACTGGTGTCAACACCCATGGATGCTTTGCCCAGGGGGTGATCGAGGCGCTATCCCGGGAGACCGGACTTTCCTTCCATGAGGCTGAGAATCATTTTGAGGCCCAGGCTGCCCAAGATGCTCTCCTGGAGGTGAGCGGAACCCTGAAAACCGTTGCCGTGGGCCTGTTGAAAATAGCCAACGACATTCGATGGCTGGGCAGCGGCCCAAGGGCGGGCCTGGGGGAGATTATCCTTCCCTCCCTTCAGCCGGGCTCGTCTATCATGCCGGGAAAGGTCAACCCTGTGATCCCGGAGGCGGTCATCCAGGTGGCGGCCCAGGTCATGGGCAACGATACCACCATCACCATTGGTGCCCACACGGCCCACCTGGAACTCAACACCATGCTCCCTGTGATGGGTTATAACCTGCTGCAATCCATCGAGCTCCTCGCATCGGCAGCGTCTATCTTTGATGAAAAATGTATCCGGGGTATTTTGCCAAACATTGAAACCTGCGGGGCCAACATAGAAAAAAGCCTTGCCATGGCCACATTCCTGGTTCCCCATATCGGCTATGACAGGGCAGCAGTAATTGCAAAAAAGGCCCATGAAACAGGAAAAACAATAAGGCAGATTCTTGTTCAGGAAAACCTGCCTGAATCCTATCTTGACCTTTCTGTAATAGGAAAAAACAACTCGTGAAATTAAGAAACAATAGGCTGAAAGGCCTCTCCCTGGTTATGTTCGTTGTTTGTCTCTTCTTTGTCGTGCCAGCCCTTTGTCTGGCAGAGGCGACCCCGGACTTTGGCCGGTGTGCCGATATCAAGGACGACCTGCTCCGCCTGCAGTGCTACGATGAAATGGCCGGGAAATATCAGGCTGGGGCAGAAGAGCTTGAGGCAAAAGAGCTTGAGCCAAACGATCTTGATGAAGAAGAGCTTGACGAAGAAGAGCTTGAGTTCTATGTCGTTGTTCCTTCAAAAAAACTTTCCTACCTGGAACGTCTGTGGGAGTCTGACTCGGATCCATTCCGGGGCAAACTCGCCATCAAGCCCCATCGTTCCAGCTATATTCTTCCCTTTTCCTATAACTTTTCCACCAATAGTGATCCCATCAGGGAGGTTTACCCGGACAGGGACACTCGTGATGCCGAGGCTGCGTTTCAGATCAGCCTTAAAACCAAAATATGGGAGGATATTCTGGGCAGGGATATAGACCTGTGGTTCGGGTACACCCAGCGTTCATTCTGGCAAGTCTACAGCTGGGACGATTCCGCCCCGTTCCGGGAGACCAATTATGAGCCGGAAGTTCTCTTAAACATGCCCATGGATTTTGACCTCAGGCTGATGAGTCTTAAAACGATCAATTTCGGCTTCAACCACCAGTCCAACGGAAGATCCGAGCCCCTGTCCCGGAGCTGGAACAGGATTGTGGCCAATTTCGGATTTGAGCGCAATGGCCTTTTTTCAAAGGACGACACTCTGGTGCTTGAGCTCAAAACCTGGTACCGGATACCAGAGAGCGACAGCAGTGACGACAATCCCCACATGTATGAATACTTTGGTTACGGCGAGATCTGGGCCTCGTATTTCTGGAATAAGCATAGATTCGCCATGATGGTGAGAAACAATCTGGAATCTGACGATAACCGGGGAGCCCTTCAGGTCGAGTGGACCTTTCCCCTGAACAACCGCATCGGCGGCTACCTGCAGTACTATGTTGGATATGGCGAAAGTCTCCTCGACTATAACCACAGCGTGAACCGGCTGGGACTCGGATTCATCCTCATGGATTGGTAATAATAAGTTTTTTAGAACCTACAGGTCCCCAGGGACACAACGAACAATGAAACATGAAAGCTGTTAGCTGTTTCTTATAATAATCGAGTTAAGGAAAATTTTTCCATGACCCTGCCAAAGCTGATTATGCGTACTTATCTCTATGTGAGGTATCTTTTCCATAGGACGACCAGGACCGGAAGCTTTGGGTCAGACAGGGCCGACTATATTCTGACTCCCCATGAAGAGACTGAAAATCTTTTAAAAAATGCCCTGTTCCGGCACCACGTCAAGCAGTTCCACGAAGCCTCATGTTCGGTAGCCTCGGTGGTTAATGGGATTAATGCCATCCTCGATATACAGGGTGCAAAGGATCTGATCCCCATTACCCAGCAGGGGATCCTTGAAAGGGTAAGGGCTGGACACTGGAAGGAGCGCATGGGCGAGGGCGGTCACAATGGGCGGCGGGGGCTTCCCCTTTCCGTGCTTGCCCGGGTGGTGGAGGAGAGCCTCGAGGTTTATGGGATCAACTATCGGCTGCTTGAGACCGTTGAGGGTCAGCCCCGGGGCAGGCGGTCCAGGTTCATCCGCAGGACCCTTGAATCCAGGCTCAGGCGGTTTGAAGAGCGGGGCGATTGCCTGATCATTGCCCACTTTGACCAGGGCAGTTTTCTCCGGGAGCTGAATATTCCCCACATCTCCCCCGTGGGGGGATTTGACGTTGAGACCGGCAGGGTCACCATCCTGGATGTGGATTCGTCCCAGCACCACCCCTACCAGGTCGGTTTTGACACCTTTTACCGGGGCATTTCCACCAATTACAACAACGCATTCAGCCCCCTTGGACTTGGCCGGGGCGGATATGTCTTTATCGATCTCGCTGGTGTTTGACTGTTGGGGGTAGGTTTTGGGTGTTAGGCCCAATACCCAATACCCTAATATTAGGAGTACGCCTTTGAAAATCATCATAGTTGGGGCAGGGGAGGTGGGGTATCACATTGCCAGCCGCCTCGCATTTGAGAGCAAGGACGTGGTGGTCATTGACAATGATCCCGAAGCTGTCAAAAGGGTTGCCGATGACCTGGACGTTCAGGTTATCCTGGCCTCGGGCAGCTCGCCCAGGGTTCTGGCCGACGCAGGCATCAGGGAGGCCGAGATACTTCTGGCCGTAACAGACAGCGACGAGGCAAACCTTGTGGCCTGTTTGTCCGCCAACCTTCTTTCTCCGACTACCAGAAAACTTGCCCGCATCAGGGGTACAGGCTATGACGACTTCCACGAGGTGTTTAAAACCGAGGCCCCCTATATCGATACTGTTATCAATCCGGAAATAGAGGTGGTCAAGACCATCCAGAGGCTCATGCGGGTGCCGGGTGCCGTTGATGTGGGCGAGTTTGCTGAAGGGCGGGTCAACTTTGTGGGTATCCGCCTTGACAGACAGTCGTCCATGGCCGGGGTCCGGCTCTTGGATTTTCCCACAGTTTTCGGCAGTGCAAGGCCCCTGATTGCGGCCGTGGTGAGAAACGATGAGCTCATTGTGCCGAGGGGGGAAGAAATCCTGAGACCCGGTGACCTTGTCTATTTTATCAGTGAGAAGAAGCGCCTGGCCGACACGGTCAAGCTCTTTAACTCCAGGGAATACCCCCTGAAGCGGGTTATCATCGTTGGCGGCGGCCGCATCGGCAAGCGCCTGGCAGATGCCCTTGAACGTGAATCCATTCACACCAAGATCATCGAGTCTAATCTTGAGCGCTGCAGCGTGCTTTCAGGGAAGATGAACAAGACTGTTGTGCTCCACGGTGATGGATCGGATCAGAAGCTGCTCCTGGAGGAGAATGTGGGGGATACCGATGTGGTGGTGACCCTTACCCACGATGAGGAGAGAAATATTTTAATCTCGCTCCTTGCCAAAAATCTGGGGGCCAAATCCACCATCACCAAGGTGAGCAAGTTCAGCTACTTTCCCCTAATAACGGCCATTGGCCTCGAAAAAATGGTCAGTCCGAGGCTTTCGGCCATCAGCTCCATCCTCCAGGAGATTCGAAAGGGCAAGATTCTTTCCGCCGTTGCCGTGCTTGGTGAGGATGCAGAGGTGATCGAAGCCGTTGCCCTTGCGACCTCGGGAATCACTGGCCGTCCCCTGAAAAAGCTCTCGTTTCCCAAGGGGGCGCTTCTTGTGTGCATCATCCGGGGTGATGAGATCATCATTCCAGACGGAGACAGCGTTGTGGTGCCGGACGACAGGATCATTCTCTTTGCCCAGCGCCAGGCCATTAAAAAGCTTGAGAAGCTCCTTACCGTCAAGCTTGAGTTCTTCTAATGCGCTGGTCCTATATTGCCGATGTAATCGGCATTCTTCTCGTTTTTCTGGGGCTTTCCATGGCTTTTCCCCTGGCGTGCAGCCTCATCTATCAGGATGGGAGCCTGCTAGCGCTGATCGAATCCATGGGCGTCACGGTTTCCCTTGGTATGGCGCTGTTTTTCGGGTCTAAGCGGCCGAGAATAGACTACATAAGCCCGAGGGAGGGGATGGCCATCGTTGCCCTTGGCTGGACCGCCATGGGGCTTGCCGGTGCGCTTCCCTTTTATTTTGACGGCGCTCTTCCCCATTTCACCGATGCCTTTTTTGAATCGGTATCCGGGTTTACCACCACGGGCTCGTCGGTTGTGAGCAACATAGAGGGCCTGTCCAGGAGCCTTCTTTTCTGGCGAAGCTTTATCCAGTGGCTCGGCGGCATGGGTATAATCGTTTTGAGCCTTGCCATTCTGCCCTTTCTGGGGGTGGGCGGGATGCAGCTGTTCAAGGCCGAAGTGCCGAGCCCGGTTCCGGACAAGCTCACCCCGAGGCTCAGTGAATCAGCCAAGATTCTCTGGTATGTATATATCTTGATTTCCGTGGCCGAGGTGATCCTTCTCTTTGCCGGGGACATGGATCTGTACGACGCCATCTGCCACACCTTTACAACCATGCCCACCGGCGGATTCTCAACAAAAAACACGTCCATGGCCCACTATGACAGCGCCTATCTCGACTATGTGGTGCTTGTGTTCATGGTCATTGCCGGCATTAATTTCTCCCTGCATTACCAGCTGCTCCGGGGCAGGACCCTTATCTTCTGGCGGGATTCGGAGTGCCGGTTTTTCCTTGGGCTCTGCCTTGTCCTCTCCATCGTTGTCACCCTCAACGTCCACGGCACGGTCTATGACAGCTTTGGCAAGGCATTTCAGTACGCCTCGTTCCAGGTGGTTTCCATCGTGACCACAACCGGGTTTGCCACGGCCGATTATGAATCCTGGCCCGGGTTAAGCCAGGCCATTCTTTTTGTGTGCATGTTCATAGGCGCCTCGGCAGGCTCCACGGGCGGCGGTATGAAGTGCGCCAGGATCATGGTGTGTTTTAAGTATTGCTACCGGGAGCTCTTTGTCCTTGTCCACCCCAAGGGCATTGCCCAGGTCAAGCTGAACTCCGCCGTGGTGCCGGATTCCGTGGTCAGGAGCATCATGGGGTTTCTGGCCCTTTACATGGCGCTCTTTGTCGTTTGCAGCCTTGGCCTTGCGGCCCTTGGAATGGACATGGTCTCTTCGTTTGGAGCTGTTGCCTCCTGCATCGGCAACATAGGACCGGGTTTTGGAACCGTGGGGCCCGTGGATAACTATGCCCACGTTCCACTCCTTGGCAAGTGGCTCCTCATCTGGTGCATGCTCCTGGGGCGCCTCGAGATCTACACTGTGATCGTTCTTTTTGTGCCGGAATTCTGGAAAAAATAGATTATTTGAAAAAAGGTGTTGACAAAAGGTCCATTAACCTATAAAAATGCGTTGTTTTTGTGATGGGCCGTTAACTCAGTCGGCAGAGTATCTGCCTTTTAAGCAGAGAGTCACTGGTTCGAGCCCAGTACGGCCCACCATATAAGAAATGATGCTGCGTCCCCATCGTCTAGCCCGGTCCAGGACACCGCCCTTTCACGGCGGCGACAGGGGTTCGAATCCCCTTGGGGACGCCATCTTTTTTACCCTGACTACCAAGGCTCGATGTATCCACGATACATCGAGCCTTTTTTATATATTCGGGGTCTGACCCCAGTAAGTCACTGTTATTAAAGTTTATATATTCGGGGTCTGACCCCAGTAAGCCGCTGTTATTAAAGAGTAATCACTTCAAAAACCCCCGTTTTAATGCCTTAAACCTTACATTTCGCACGTCCTGAAAATAATTTTGGAATATCAAGTTTAGTGAAAATTTGATTATGTCTCTTTAAATTGCCACCAATTCCCTTTGAGGCCTCCATACACCCTTTCGGGAACTTCTAAAAG
>JAVEQI010000029.1:0-45873 GCA_034007745.1 Desulfobacterium sp. | reverse complement strand
CAGATTTCATTTTTTCTTTCTGCCAGTTGCTCTTCCTGACGCGCTGACATTTTTCTCTTTTGCAGTAATCATGTTTTTTTACTTTGTTGCATACCTTGAAAAGGCGACCGCAGTTACGGCAACGTCGGTTTTTAATATTCATCTGCACCTCCGTTTAAGCATGATGCAGTATAAAGGGCGTAGCTATATTCGTGATCAAAAATTATTTTTTTTAAAATGGGTTGGGGAAGGGTTAAGATTCAAATATTGCAATGCTCAAAGTGGCATATCGATTTTCTTTATTTCATCCGAAAGGCGGGGGGATAAGCGGCGGGATATCTAATGAATTTTTAAGGAGGGATAAAGCAGCGGGATAACATCCTTCAAACAGGTACATTATTTTGCCAGCAAGGGCGTTATATTTATTGCAGGGGATAGCAGGAAGGTAAAAAGATGCTGTATCAATTTATATGAGCATAGGTGTATCAATTTAGCTGAGCGCTATAGGACGAGGCCCTCTCAAAGTTGAGAATGCCTTGTCACACATAACCGTCACGGCTGGAGCAGAAGAGGTACTCCCGGCCAAAAATAATAATGAAATTCCACCAACGGTGATGTTTTGGATGGAGTTTCCCATAAAACTCAACCAGACAAGGAGACCATCACCAATGTTTAAAAAGATCATACTTAACATTCTCGACAACTTTGAGAGCTATGTCTGCCAGGTTCTGCTCAGCTTCTTTGTTGTTGTTTTATTTTTACAAATAGCCCTTCGAGTATGCTTCAATCATGTTATCCCATGGAGTGAAGAGATCTCAAGATTTGCCTTTGTATGGTTTGTCTTTTTTGGAGCGGCTTATGCGGCACGCCTTGCGGCCCACAACCGTGTTATGATTCAGTTTAAGCTGTTACCAAAAATTGTAGAGGATGTTTTCATGATCCTTACCGACTTGATCTGGATCGCTTTCAATATCGTCATGATAAAAAAGAGCGTTGAAATCATAAGAGAGCTCACAGAGTTCACCTATATGTCCCCCGCCCTTGAATGGTCCATGGCTTATGTCTATTGGATCTTTCCAATTAGTTTTGGCCTTATGACAATACGTATAATCCAGGTAGATGTAATGAAGTATGTTTTTAAAATTAAAATTACAGATGTTGATTCCGTGGATATCGAAGAGATTAGAGAACCGCTTGTTCAAGCAAAAAAAATATAGGAGGAGAATTATATGTCAGCTGCAAGCATTTTGTTCATCTCTTTTGGTATTCTTCTTTTTATGGGAGCCCCCATCGCAGTTTCCCTTGGCGTGTCTGCTATGGCCGCTTTTTATGTTGTTGGTCAGGATCTTTCCTCATTGGTCCAGGTGGCATTCTCCTCTGTAAATCAGTTCCCACTTATGGCTCTTCCGGCTTTTGTAATGGCCGGGGCATTGATGGAAAGTGCCGGAATTTCGATGCGCCTTGTTAAGGTTGCAGAATCTCTTGTTGGATCCATCAATGGCGGTCTTGCAATTTCAACGACCCTTGCATGCGTATTTTTCGGTGCCATATCAGGATCTGGTCCGGCCACAACTGCAGCTGTTGGAATGCTTATGATTCCTGCCATGATCAAACGTGGTTATGACCCGGGGTACGCATCAGCAGCCACGGCATCTTCGGGGGGGATAGGAATTATTATTCCTCCTAGTATTCCAATGGTTATCTATGGTGTAACTGCCCAGGAGTCGATTACCGAGATGTTTATAGCGGGTGTTGCTCCTGGCTTATTCATTTCATTTGGGCTAATCATTGTTCACCTCATTCGCTGCCGGGGTCAACAACATGGTGAAGGTATGCCGGCCATTTCAATTAAACACATTGCAGTAACATTAAAAAAAGGGTTCTGGTCAATTATGGCCCCCGTGGTCATTCTGGGCGGAATCTACTCTGGTTTGTTTACCCCCACTGAGTCTGCCATTGTGGCGATTTTTTACACCTTGTTCGTTGGCATCTTTATCTACAAGGAGCTTACGCTCAAGGGTTTGATGAAATCCCTTGAAACTACCAGTTGGCTTACCGGTCGTGTTCTTATCATCATGTTCACCGCCTATGCCTTTGGACGCCTTCTTGTTCAGTACCGAATTCCTGATATTATTGCCCAGGCACTGCTTTCGCTTACCTCTGACATTCATGTAATCTGGGCTTTGATGATCATTTTTCTCCTCTTTCTCGGCATGTTCATGGAGACGCTCGCAATTATCATGCTGGTTACTCCTGTTCTTCTGCCGATAATGACTGGATATGGGGTCGATCCAATTCATTTCGGTGTGATCCTTGTCTGTTGCTGTGGTGTTGGTTTTTCCACCCCACCACTTGGTGAAAATATGTTTATCGCTTCGGGTATCGGCCACGTCACCCTGGAGGAAATTTCTCTGAAGGCGTTACCTTTTTGTGCCATAACAATCGGGGTTATATTTATCATGGCATATTTTCCCAGTATTGTTATGTGGCTGCCCAGGGTCATGGGATATTAGTGGGTAGTAGATAGTGGGTGTTGCTCTGAATGGATTAAATGACAGCGGTTGGCACTGTGTGCCAACCGCTGTCATTTTTTAAGAACCCAACTTTCGGTGGAGTCATTCTACCCCTTCGCTATATGACTCGACCTGTTGGTGAAATCAAGAATCATTGAAAAAAACAAGGGCCTTTTGATTCCGTTCGGCTATTTGCCGGGCTGCACTTTCGGATATGATTTCAAATCTGCCGTCAAGGTTGGCAATAGCCAGGCGGCCATTTGTAAGGTCGTTTGAAATCTTCTGGGACAGAAACATTTTCTTTACCTTTTTGCCCACGACAAAGTAAAAAGGTTCGTCATCATCACGTTCTTTCAGGGTTAAGCGGTTGTCCTTAATCAGCTGTTTTACCTGGGCCAGGGCTTCACGCTTCTTTCTCTCCAGTTCACGCAGGCGGTTGAGCTCCCGGTTCCGTTCAGCATAGGCCAGTCTTTCTTCCCTGGTAACGCTGTCCTCAACGGGTTGCGTAACTGGTTGTTTTTGGCCCTTTGTTTTTTGCTTTGAGATGCGCTTTTCGTGCTTTGCCTTGCTGACCTGTTTTTTGTCCACAAGACCTGCTTTGAGAAGCTGTTCCCTTAGTGAATTGCCCATATCTTTGCCCCGCCTGCTTTGAAATCAGCTGCGACAGATTCAAGTTTATCGCCGCAGCAAGGGTTTTACGTTCATAGCCATTTCAATGTCCAGAGGTTCATATATCATCTTATGACCTCCTATTTCCACCCCTATCTATTTTTATTTTAACACCTTAAACCTGCAAGTTTTATTGCATGTATTTGCATTTTTTTTGGGGTTGTGGGAAACTTAACCAGAATGAACCTAAACGGGGCGGGCACCCATCCTGAAGGAAAACCAATGGTAATGTTTTGGTGGGAAAATTCCATAATAAAACAATTGAATTTAACTGGAGAAATCATATGTCCATTAACGCTCTTTTGAACGTACAGGAAAAATTTGAAATTCAGACTTATTATTCATCAACTGGCAAGATAGACAGGCGAATTCACGTTCCTTTTTCGGGTTCTCCGAGAAAACACCCCTATGAAAAGGATAAAATCATCCTGGTGGCCGATCCGTTTACCTCCAACACCTTTTATTACGAGTTTGAAATCAAAGATATCTGCTTTGCTGAAGAACTTGCAAATATAACCAACATTGATGGTGATTCCGTTCCCATGACGCGAATATGGATAAAAAAAAAGAGTGTGGCGATCATGTGTACCCCTTTTATTGTGGATACCCTGAGCAAAGAAAGATCATAAACCAGATTGCTGCACTGTCCCTTTCAATAAAAAATTTAATCGTCAGGTTTGTGCCATTGCTGTTAGTGTGAATCAAGTCACTCAGGTTTAAAATCTTGACAGGATAAGGGTATCATACTAAAAATAGAACCCAAATCCTTTCCGTTGAATTGCCTGCCGGGGCATAAAATCGGAAAGACTACTTTATCTTTTACAGGCAGGAGGATTTCATGAAAAAAATGACGACTCTTTTTACTACCCTGGCTATTTCCCTGATCATCGGTGGTTTTGCATATCCGGGTTTTGCAAAAACGATAACCGTTGCAACGGATACCAATTTTCCCCCCTTTGAATTTAAGGATCCCAAGACCGGTGAGCATACGGGTTTTGATGTGGAGTTATGGGACATCATTGCCCGGGAAATAGGTCTTGAGTACGACCTGCAACCCATGGATTTCAATGGTATTATTCCAGGGCTGCAGTCGGGGCAGCTTGATGCAGGCATTGCCGGTATCACAATTAAACCTGAGCGGGCCAAGGTCGTGGATTTTTCCGACCCCTATTATAACGCAGGGCTTTTGCTCCTGGTTAAGGCAGATCGAACAGACATTGCCAAGGTTGAAGACCTGGAGGGAAAGGTCGTTGCTACAAAGCTTGGAACCACCAGTGACGATTTTCTGAAGAACAACGTAAAGGCAAAGGAAATCAGGCTCTATCCCAACAATGATGCCATGTTCATGGAACTTATGATGGGCGGTGCTGATGCGGTGATGTTTGATTCCCCCGTGATTGCCAACTATGTGCGTGAGGTTGGCAAAGAAAAGGTAAAGGTGGTCGGTCCCCTCTACATGGGACAATCCTATGGTATTGGCTTTCCCAAGGGCAGTCCCCTTGTTGACAAGGTCAACACCGCCCTGAAGAAGATCAAGGACGACGGCACCTATCGTACTCTCTATCTTAAATGGTTCAACACCGAGCCCAAATAGATCTGTTTAGTGAGGATTCAATATGGGCTTTGAGTTTGACTGGCCTGTTTTTTTTGAGACCATTCCCATGCTCATGCGGGGATTGAAGTTTACCATTATTATTGCCCTCGGCGGGCTTGGGAGTGGTTTTTTTCTGGGCGTATTTTTTGGTTTGCTCAAGCTTGCCCGTAATGTTGTTCCAAGGGTGCTGGCAATTGTCTACATTGAATCCATCAGGGGAACACCCATGCTGGTCCAGGCCATGTTTCTCTACTATGGAGTTCCCATGGCCATGGGCCTCAGAATCCCTCCCATAACTGCCGGTGTTATTATCATAGCGATTAATTCCGGTGCTTACATTGCCGAGATTGTCCGGGGGGCTGTTCAGTCGATAGATACGGGGCAGGCCGAAGCCGGCCGATCCATCGGTCTGACCCGGTCCCAGACCATGCGCTATATTATCTGGCCCCAGGCCTTTAAACGCATGATTCCCCCCCTTGGCAACCAGTTTATCATCAGCCTCAAAGATACTTCGTTGCTCATGGTAATAGGGGTAGGTGAACTTTTAAGAACGGGTCAGGAAATCGTTGCGGTAAGTTTCAAAGCCTTTGAAGTTTATCTCTCTGTGGCTGTTGTCTATCTTGCCATGACCCTAACCATTGCCCGGGTGCTTCGCATGGTTGAATACCACCTTGAAATGAAAACAAAACGGTAACTGCCGGAAAAGAAACTTCCATGGAAATGATTAAAATTAAAAGTCTGCATAAAAGCTATGGTAAGCTTGAGGTTATCAAGGGGATTGATCTTACAGTCAAATCGGGTGAAGTGGTGTGCATCATAGGACCCTCAGGTTCGGGAAAGTCGACGGTTCTACGCTGCATCAACCGCCTCGAAACCCCCACTTCCGGCCGCATAATCGTGGATGGAAAGGACATCATGGATTCTTCAACAGACATTAACCATGTCCGGGCTGAGGCGGGAATGGTTTTTCAGCAATTTAACCTGTTTCCCCACATGACAGTTTTGGACAATGTCATTCTTGGGCCTCTGAAGGTCAGAAAAATACCCCGGACCCAGGCCGAACCTTTGGGGCTTTCCCTGCTTGCCAAGGTGGGGCTGGGCGACAAGGCAGGAAATTACCCGGAACAGCTTTCCGGCGGTCAGAAACAGCGGGTGGCAATTGCAAGGGCCCTCTCCCTTAAACCCAAGGTGATTTTGTTTGATGAGCCCACATCCGCCCTTGACCCTGAACTTGTGGGTGAGGTTCTGGAGGTTATGAAAAAACTTGCAGCAGAGGGAATGACCATGGTTGTGGTGACCCATGAGATGGGATTTGCAAGGGATGTGGCAGACCGGGTGATTTTTATCGACCAGGGTATGATCCAGGAGGACAACACTCCCCAGGCATTTTTTTCAGCCCCTGAAAATTCAAGACTCAGGGATTTCCTTGGCAAGGTAACCGATCATCAGCCAATGATCGGTTAATGATAAACCGGCCTTGATCATCGTTTCGGCCAATGAAAAATTTACCCGGGAGGGTCAGGCTTGCGTTATTGACGCTTTTGCTGAGTTTCTCAGCTATTACAGTCTGTTGTCAAAAGCACAATAACACAAGCCTGACCCCGTCGAACCATCAATTTTGAAAAGTGGGCGACATCATGATCAAGGCCGATAAGCCCGTAATTAGACTATAAGCAACAGGACAGGTAAATGAAATATTTTCCCCTGAAAACAGCATTGTTCTGTATTCTTTTTACCCCGCTTCTCTATACTGTCATTCTGGGGGGATTAGAGTCGTTTGTGGGACCTGTGTACCAGCAGAAGATTGAAAATCGTCTGATAGGGGATTATGCACCTCTGCTCCATGGAACAATTCAAATTCAGGATCTGGTGGGGCAAAACATTCATAAGGTCATGAATGACGACCTGTTGGTCAGTTTTTTTGGCCTTGACCTGGATATCGTTGTGACTGCCAAGGGGGAAGTCGTTTTGTTCCCTTTGTTTCTTTTCCCTGGAACTGCGGACACAAATCTAATTGAACCCTTGGATCCAGTTCAAACTGCAAGGCAGAATTATGAACTGATGGACAGGGGGTTGACTGTAAAGGTTACTGCCCGAATAGACCACGGTACGGTTGGGGCAAACCTTATTTTGGGGGTTTTAATTGCTATATCACTTTTGCTGTTTTGCATCTACTATCGACGGGGCTCCGCAAAATATCAAAGTGAAGATCAGGAAAAGGGCCGTCAGATCGAGAGGCTTAAGGCCGATGAAATGGCTTACAAAAATGCGCTTCAGGATCTTCAACAGGATAGGCACAACCTGTTTGAAAGTATCAAGTTCCTGAGGGCTTCCAGGGAGGAGGTTGAGGAAAAAGCCACAATTACCGAGGATGATCTGTTTGAAGAAATTGTCTCCCTGGAAAAAAAAATAGAAGAAAACATAAAGCTTCAGCAGGAAAAAGAGCTTGAAATTGCCCAGTTGAAAGATGAGGTTCAGAAGAAGGAGCGCAGAAAGGGAACCCATTCAAGGCGCCATTCGTTTGAGCTGTCACAAAAGCGCTTCACCGTACTGTATAAAAACCTCGACTTTACCAGAAGGGCATTGACCGGCATTCTTGAACTAAGCGATGAGATGCAGATAAAGGCTGAAGAACTTGTTCACCTGCTCAACGAGGATATGTCAAAAGTCATTGTGAAACGAAAGGTGTTTGCCGGGAAAAAAAATAAAAATCCCTCTTTTGAGGTGCTTTTCGGTTATAACGGCAGGCTCTACTTTCGAACGAACAAACGTAACAGGTGTGAAATTCTTTTGGTGGGAACCAAGAACAGCCAGGCCAAAGATATGGATTTTCTTCACAACCTTTAAAGGGATAAAATGTATCGCTCATTTTACAATCTAAAATTCAAACCTTTTCAGATAAGCTCAGACCCGGCTTTTTTATGGCTTGGGGAAAAGCATAAAGAGGCCCTTGCAACATTGCGTTACGGTATCATGGATAATAAGGGTTTTCTTTTGCTCACCGGAGATGTTGGCACGGGCAAGACAACCCTTATCAATACCCTGATATCAAGTCTGGGCAACGATGTTATCTGTGCCTCTGTCCCTGATTCAAATCTTGAAAAGATCGACTTTTATAATTTTGTTGCAAGGGGATTTGGGGCCGATCGGGAGATTAATTCCAAGGGTGAGTTCCTTGAGTGGTTCACCCAATTTCTCCACACGGCCCATGCCGCCGATAAAAAGGTGTTGCTTATCATTGACGAGGCCCAGCTCTTGACCCAGGAGATGCTCGAGGAAGTCCGGCTGTTGTCCAATGTGGAGCTTGCCCAGACAAAGCTTGTGAATATTTTTTTTGTGGGGCAGAACGAGTTCAATGAGACCCTTTCAAAACCCATTAACAGGGCGGTCAGGCAGCGCCTGACTCTTAATTACAATATCGAGCCCCTGGGACTTGTTGAGACCGCCGGATATATTGAGCACAGGCTCCATGTTGCCGGGACAGATGAGATCCTGTTTACTCCAGGTGCTGTCAGAGAGATTTATGCAAATTCCCTGGGACTCCCCAGGCGAATTAACGTCCTTTGTGACCATGCACTCTTAACGGGGTATGTTAAGGACAAACGTTACATCGATCAGGAGATTATAAGAGAATGTGCCCGTGAACTAGATATTCCGGTTCCTGAAGTAAAGCCTTTTCCGGTACCCCCCGTGGGTATTGAGCAGTCGTCCGGCAAACAGCCTGATACCCAGGCGGTACAGCCCCCTGAAACACCCCATGAGAAGCATCCATGGCGGCGATCCCCGGCTTTGGCAGTTTTTGTTTTGCTGGGTATTTTTATTTTTGCAGGAGCGTTTTTGTTCCCGGACTATGCCCGTACCGTGTATGTCCGTGGAGAGCATTATATAACTGCTATCTGTACAGAGGTGAGGGCATTATTGTCCGCACATTTTTACCGTCAGCCGGATCAATCTGCCACCCTGGGCAATTCACCTGACATATCCCTTCCCGGTGAACAGATACCTGTCAAGGTAGAAACTGTTATTCATGGTAATCCTGGCGACCCTTTTGCCCATAGTGCGGCTGAGTCGGCTGCTGAACCAACTGTTCAATCAGGTCTTGATCGGACAACCCAAACAGATGCCGAACCCTTGGTCCAGCATTATCTTGTCCCGCCTTTAAATGAAACAGAGCCTCCGCTTATCTCCACTGACAGCTTAAAGCCCGTTGAAGCCATCGATCCAGATGATGAAGCAAAACATCACATTCTCCCTGAAAAGGTGGTGGTTCGATTCAGCTACAACAACAATGACTTTACTGAAAAAGCGTTAGAGGATCTGTCAAAATTTGCAGATGACCTCGTATTCCATCCAAATGCAAAGATTTCCATCAAGGGGTACACTGATTCCAATGGAAACCAGGCCTACAATCAAAACTTGTCGCAGTTTCGGGCAAATATCGTGAAGAGTTTTTTGCTCGGCAAAGGTGCCGACCCAGACAAGATAGAAGCTCTGGGAATGGGTGTTGAAAATCCCATTGCAGCAAATGACTCAGTACAGGGCAGAATGATGAACAGGAGGGTTGAAGTAGAGGTGATTTCAAAATGAAAAACATGCTTGTAACCGGTGGCTGCGGCTTTATCGGTGCAAATTTTATTCGCTATATTCTTGATGAGACTTCCTTTGCCGGCAGGATCATCAATGTGGACAAACTGACCTATGCCGGTAATCCGGCAAGCCTTGAGGATGTTGCGCTGAACTATCCGGATCGTTATTTGTTTGAACAAATTGACATCTGTGATGCCCGAGCAATACAGGAGGTTTTTGACAGGTATTCCATTGACACAGTATGCCATTTTGCAGCTGAGTCCCACGTGGATCGATCCATTGCTTCGCCTGAGGTGTTTGTAGATTCCAATGTAAAGGGAACTTTTAATCTGCTTGAGGCTTCAAGGTTGCAGCCGGGATTTTTAAGGTTTCACCACGTGGGAACGGACGAGGTCTATGGAAGTCTAGGTAAAACAGGCTACTTCACTGAAACCACCTCCTATGCGCCTTCAAGTCCCTATTCAGCCTCCAAGGCTGCGTCCGACCATTTTGTCAGGGCTTATTTCCATACCTATGGTCTTGATGTGACCATTTCAAACTGCTCGAACAACTATGGTCCCTACCAGTTTCCGGAAAAGCTCATCCCCCTGATGATTCTTAACGCCCTTGAGGGAAAACCCCTTCCGGTTTACGGGGACGGAAGCAACGTAAGGGACTGGCTGTATGTCCGGGATCATTGCAGTGCCATATGGACCATCATGTGCAAGGGTCGATCGGGAGAGACCTATAACGTAGGCGGAGAATGCGAGGTTGAAAACCTTGAGATTGTCCGTATCATCTGTGATATGATCGACCGTTCGGGCCGTGCCGGACATTCCCGCAAGTCGTCAAGGGATCTTATCTGCTTTGTGAAGGACAGGCCCGGCCATGACTTCAGATATGCCATAGACTGCACAAAACTCAAAGACGAGCTTGGCTGGAGACCCGAAGAGTCTTTTGATACCGGTATGGAAAAGAGTCTTGCCTGGTACCTCAACAACCTGGAATGGGTCAAAAAGATTCAGACCGGTGAATATCTCGACTGGATAAAAAATCACTACACCCAAGGGGATAAATGAGGATGGGTCTTATGGGAACACGTTTTGGTGAATTAGGTGTTAGCTTTTAGCTAACACCTAAAAGCTAACGATTATTGTGGTTTGTTCCGGTCCTGTGGGTTACAGATCCTTTATGGCGGCCTGGGCAGCGGCAAGCCTTGCAATGGGAACCCTGTAGGGTGAGCAGCTGACATAGGTCAGCCCGGCCCTGTGGCAGAATTCCACAGATGCTGGGTCTCCACCGTGTTCGCCGCAGATTCCAAGCTTTATGTCAGGCCTTGTGCGTCGGCCGAGCTCAACGGAAATCTCGATGAGCCGCCCAACTGCATCCTGGTCCAGGGTCTCAAAGGGGTCTGAGGCAAGGATTGCATTGTCAATGTAGTCGTTCATGAACGATCCGATGTCGTCCCGGCTGAACCCGAAGGTCAACTGGGTGAGGTCGTTGGTGCCAAAGGAAAAGAACTCGGCGTACTCGGCCATGCGGTCGGCCTTCAGGGCCGCCCTGGGGATTTCGATCATTGTGCCGAACTGATGGGTAATGGAGGTGATGCCGTATTTACTGAGAGTCTCCTTATACACCCTGTCTGCAATGTTCTTCACGAACAGTATCTCCCGTTCATTGCAGGTCACAGGCACCATGATCTCGGGAAGGGGAGCCTTTCCCTGTTTGATAAGTTCGGCCGCTGCCTCAAAGATGGCTCGAATCTGCATGGCGCAAACCTCGGGGTAGGTTATGCTCAGCCGCACGCCCCTGTGGCCCATCATGGGATTGGATTCGTGGAGGTCAAGGCTTCGTTTTTTAATCTCCTCAACATCGATGCCCAGGGCCTTTGCAAGTTCCTCCTGGGTTTCACTGGCAATTGGGACAAACTCGTGGAGGGGCGGGTCGAGAAGACGCAGGGTAACGGGTTTTCTGTCCATGACTGCGAGGGTTGCCTGGATCTCTTTCTTGACAAAGGGAAACAGCTCGTCAATGGCACGTATGCGCTCTTCAAGGGATTTACTCAGGATCATTTTTCTCAGAAGAAAGAGCGGTTTTGCCGAATCAACCCCATAGAACATATGTTCGATTCTGAAAAGCCCGATGCCCTGGGCACCAAACTCCAGGGCCTGGGCCGCATCTTCGGGGGTGTCGGCATTGGTTCTTACCTCCAGCCTGCGGTAGCGGTCTGCTGCGGCCATGAATTTTTTGAACCTGGGATTTTCCGTTGCATCCCTCATCGGAAGTTCTCCCTCGTACACAAGTCCGCCTGTTCCGTTAAGGGTCAAAACATCCCCTTCGGTAAACATCCTTGCACCTATGGCGAGCTTTTTTTGTTCCGCGTTGATCTTAAAGGCAGAGGCACCGACAATGCAGCATTTTCCCCAGCCCCTTGCCACAAGGGCTGCATGGCTTGTCATGCCCCCCCTTGCCGTTAAAATACCAACTGCCGCCCGCATTCCTTCGATATCTTCGGGGTTGGTTTCGTCCCTGACAAGGATTACCTTTTTCCCGTTTCTGGCCCATTTTACGGCCTTCTCCGAGGTAAACACAATCTGGCCGATGGCGCCTCCGGGACCTGCCGGAAGTCCCTGGGCCAGGGGGATTGCATTCTGTTCAGCACCAGGATCAACAATGGGGTGAAGCATCTCGTCGAGCTGTTTGGGGTTGAGCCTTGTGACCATGGTGGCCTCGTCAATTAACCCCTCGTCAAACATATCCATGGCCATGTTGAGGGCAGCTGTTCCCGTACGTTTGCCCACCCGGCATTGAAGCATGTAAAGGGTGCCCTGCTGGATGGTGAACTCGATATCCTGCATGTCTGCATAGTGAAGCTCAAGTTTGGTTCTTATTTCAGCAAGCTCGTTGTAAATCCCAGGCATGGCCTCTTCCAGGGAAGGAAGGTGGCTGTTGTGGGAAGATTTTGTCGAGGTGTTCAGGGGGTTGGGGGTTCTGATACCCGCAACCACGTCTTCACCCTGGGCATTGGCAAGCCACTCTCCGTAAAAGTTATTGTCCCCGGTGGCAGGATCCCTGCTGAATGCAACGCCAGTAGCTGATCGATCGCCCATGTTGCCGAATACCATGCTTTGAACGTTGACGGCCGTTCCCCATTCGTCTGGAATATGTTCGATGCGTCGGTAGGAGCGGGCGCGTTTTCCGTTCCAGCTCTTGAATACAGCTCCGATGGATCCCATGAGCTGATCCCTTGGATTGTCTGGGAAATCTGTTCCCAGGGTTTCCTGGATCTTTCTTTTGAACTTTTCACACAGAGCCTTCATCTCAAGGGCGCTTATGTCCGTGTCTGAGTCATAGTTAAAATCGTTCTTCAGTTCGTTCATGATCATTTCAAGGTGAATCCTGATGCCCATGCCGTCTTCTGGTTCTATTCCTTCGGCTTTTTCCATGACAACATCGGAATACATCATGATAAGTCTTCTATAGGCATCATAGACAAACCACTCGTTGTTCGTATTTTTAATGAGGCCAGGTATGGTGGTCGAGCACAGACCCACATTTAGGACAGTCTCCATCATGCCGGGCATTGAGCTCCTGGCGCCTGAACGGCATGAAACCAGCAAAGGATTTTCCGGGTCACCGAATTTCATGTTCATGGATTTCTCTACCTTAGCCATGGCAGCATCAATCTCGTCGTACAGGGAAAGGGGCAGTTGTTTGCCAGCCTTGAAATAATCGGTGCAGCACTCGGTGGATATGGTAAATCCGGGTGGCACGGGCAGTCCTATTCTTGCCATTTCGGCCAGGTTTGCCCCTTTGCCACCTAAAAGGTCCTTTTTTGTGGCGTCACCTTCTGCCTTGCCATCACCAAAATCATAGATGTATTTAGTCATTGTCTTCCTCTAATTCTGTTTTATTGTGAGCCAATCTGCTATATATCATAACTGGGCAATTTTGGTTTAAAAATTTCAACGATAATGCTAATATACCTGGATTATGATAAACATAGAATCAATTTCAAAGGGCTTTGGCGGACAGGAGCTTTTTTCCAATACGGGACTGCAGATAAATCCGGGGGAAAAGATCGGCCTTGTGGGAAGAAACGGCCACGGAAAGACCACTCTTCTGAGGATGATCACAGGCCGGGAAGAGCCTGAATCAGGGGCCATTCGAATTCCAGGTGATTATCGCCTGGGATATCTGACCCAGCACATTAACTTCTCCCAGCCTACAGTTCTTGAAGAATGCATGCAGGGACTAAATGAACATGAGCGGGATCACAGCTGGAAGGCAGAAAAGATCCTGGCGGGCCTGGGATTTTTACCGGAGAATCTGCAGCAGAGTCCAGATTCCTTTTCAGGCGGCTTCCAGGTGCGGCTCACCCTTGCCAAGGTGCTTGTTTCCGAACCCGATCTTCTGATCCTGGATGAGCCCACCAACTACCTTGACATTACCTCTATCCGCTGGATTTCAGGCTTTCTTCGTTCCTGGCCGCGGGAAATCCTCCTTGTCACCCATGACCAGAGCTTTATGGATTCGGTTGTAACCCATATCGCCGGCATACATCGTAAGGTCATTCGCAAGATTGCCGGCACAACGGACAAGTATTACGAGCAGATCCTCCAGGACGAGGAGGTGTATGAAAAGACCAGGCTCAACGATGAAAAGCGCCGCAGGGAGATGGAGCTTTTCATCACAAGGTTCAGGGCCAAGGCAAGGCTTGCCGGCATGGTTCAGTCAAGGGTCAAGACCCTCGCCAAGATGGAGAAACACGAGAGTCTCAGCCAGATTGAATCCCTTGCCTTTTCCTTTCGCAACCTTCCCTTTGCCGGCAAGCAGGTGATGCAGGTAGAAGGAGTCGAATTTGCCCATGACCCTGAAGTGCCTCTCATCAAAAATTTCAACCTCACCGTTACGCCCGGGGACAGGATCGCCATTGTTGGAAAGAACGGCAAGGGCAAGACCACCCTCCTGAAGATCCTGGCCCAAAAGCTCGCCCCTGTTTCAGGCAAGGTATCCTACAATCCCGGGGTGGAGATGGGGTATTTTGAGCAGACCAACGTTGAGTCCCTCAATCCTACCTCCACCGTGGAGGAGGAGATTCTTTTTTCCCACCCAGACCTTGACCGCCAGCAGGCAAGAAATATCTGCGGTGCAATAATGTTTGAGGGCGATAATGCCTTGAAGCGAATTTCTGTGCTTTCAGGGGGCGAGAAGAGCAGGGTGATGCTCGGCAAACTCCTTGCAGAGCCGTTGAACCTAGTTCTTCTGGATGAGCCCACCAATCACCTTGACATGGAATCCTGCGATTCCCTCGTGAATGCCCTTGACAACTTTGAAGGTGCTGTGCTTCTTGTTACCCATAACGAGATGTTTCTCCACAGCCTTGCCAACCGGCTGATTGTCTTTAAAAACGATGCCATCATGGTTTTTGAGGGTAGTTACCAGGAATTCCTTGACAAGGAGGGGTGGGACGAGGACACGATCGTCCCACGGCCAGTTGCTGAACAGGCAGACAGCGGATTGAAAATGTCAAAAAAAGAGATGCGCAAGGTCAGGAGCGACATCATTTCCGAGCGCTCCAGGCTGATTGGACCCCTTAAAAAAAAGGTGGAGGGTCTTGAAAAAAAGATAGAGGAGCATGAGGAGGCTCTTGGACGGTTAAACGTTGAAATTCAGGCTGCCGTGGACATGAATCAGGGCGGGAAAATTTCTGAAATCTCCTGTGCCATCGGCGAGCATCAGACAAAAATAGACGACTTGTTCGAGGATCTGGAAAAATTTTCAGAGGAACTCGATGAAAAGATGAGCCAGTTTGACGAAAGACTCAAGGAGCTTGAATCCTGAAATTTGTGAGGTGATATAGTATGGAACGACGAAAGATTCAGCTGATATGGGGAGCCCTTCTTGCCATGGCAGGCATTGGTGTGTTTTACAGGATTCCCCAGGTGATGCCCAAGGTGGAAACAATAGCGTTTTTTGCCCAGTCTCCGGGGCTTGTTAAGTTTTGTTTCTACCTGCTTGGATTTCTTCTGGTCTATGGGGGAGCAAAGAAAATTTATGACAATAGACGGTAGTAGGTAATAGTCAGTAGGGAGTAGGTAGTAGGGAGGTTGGATGTGGGCAACCCCCTGTGGTTGCCCACAGGTTTTCAGGATCATTATAAATCAGGAGTCTGGTAAAAAATGAAAAGCACGATGAAACCTTCCAGGTCAACGGCATTGACCAAAACGATCAGGGATCAGTCCGGAGCCGGTAAGGTTCGCATTGGTGAGATCCTTTCCAAGGAAGGCCAGATTACCAGCAACCAGCTCCAGAGCGCCTTGGCCCAGCACAATAAAACCGGGATAAGGCTGTCGAGCCTTCTTCTTACCATGGGATTCATCGATCCTGAGACAATTATCAATGTGCTTGGCAGGATTTATAACTACCCCGTGGTCAGACTTGCGGAGATCAAGCCCGATCCTAGGGTTTTAAAGCTTCTTCCATTTGAGGTGGCCAGGCAATACATGGCCTTTCCCCTGGGCATGAAGGGGGAAGAGCTTTTTGTCACAATGACCGAACCCACGGATACCTCCGCCGTTGAAGAACTTCAGCAGAAGATGGGCAAGACCCTCGTCATCTCTGTCTCAACGGAAAATGACGTGATCCAGGCCTACCGAGATTTTTACGGGATCAGTGACGAGCAGTACCGAGAGTTCATCCACTTTGATGATCAAAAAGAGGATGACGAGCCGGTAACAGAGGTGGAAGATTTTGGATCCCTTGTGTCCGAGGCCGTCGGCGAACTCGAGATTGGATCCTATGACGATACCAATGACTATGACGAGTTCAGGGCGTCGGACGCTCCCATCATAAAGCTTGTCAATGGTATCTTGATAAGGGCGATCAACGACGGGGTGAGCGATATCCACATCGAGCCATTTGAGCGTTCCCTCCAGGTTAGGTATCGCCTGGACGGTTCTCTGTACAAGGCCATGAATCTACCCCTGTCCATCAAAAATGCCGTAATCTCAAGGCTGAAGATCCTGGCTGAACTTGACATTGCTGAAAGAAGGGTTCCCCAGGATGGCAGAATCAAGCTCAGATTCGCCAGAAACAAGTCCGTTGATTTCAGGGTTTCGAGCCTTCCCACCCTTTTTGGCGAGAGCGTGGTCATGCGTATCCTCGACCAGAGCGCCTTGAACGTTGACCTAGCCAAACTTGGGTTTGAGGCCGACACCTTTGAGGGGATCAAGCGCTGCATATCCCAGCCCTACGGACTGCTCCTTGTAACTGGTCCCACGGGAAGCGGCAAGACCACAACGCTTTATTCCATTCTTAACCGTCTCAACAAGGAGGATACCAAGATCCTGACGGCTGAAGATCCGGTGGAGTTCAACTTCAGGGGAATCAACCAGGTGCCTGTCAGGGACGAGGTGGGCATGACCTTTGCCGCGGCCCTAAAGTCTTTTCTGCGCCAGGATCCAGATATCATCATGGTCGGTGAGATCCGGGATCTGGAAACGGCCGAAATCGCCATCAAGGCTGCCATGACGGGCCATCTTGTCTTTTCAACTCTTCATACAAACGATTGCCCCTCAACAATCGGCAGACTTGTGGATATCGGCATTCCTCCCTATATGCTTGCATCGTCCGTATCCATGGTTCTGTCCCAGCGCCTTGCCCGGCGGCTTTGTCCCCAGTGTAAAGAAGAAGTCACGGGGTACGATCCCATTGACCTTGAGCTTTACGGATTCTCCAAGACCGAGATCCCGGATTTGAAATTTTACGGTCCAAAGGGGTGTGCAAACTGTAACGGAACAGGATACAAGGGCAGGGTGGGCCTCTATGAGCTCATGGAGGTGACCGATGAGGTTGCAAAGGCAATCAATGCGACGGTTCCAGAGGATCTTTTGAGAAAGCTCGCCGTCCAGGAGGGGATGAAAACCCTTCGTGATTCTGGACTTATCAAGGTTCGCCAAGGGGAAACTTCTCTTGAGGAGGTCTTAAAGAAAACCACCATCACCAAGGAGGCCCTTCCCGCCTATCTTGTAAATCCGGATGTGGAACGTTACGAGGACAAGGATGTGATCATTCGTGAGGGCAATTCAGATATTGATTTTTTCAAGCTTGTCCAGGGGGCTGTCCATGTGGTCAAGGGCGGCAGGAAAATTGCCGAGATCACCCAGCCGAACGAATACTTCGGCGAGATGGCAGCCATCACGGGTAAACCAAGGTCCGCTTCCATTGTGTCCAAGGGACGTTCCGTGATCAAGCGCTTTCCAGGGGACAAGCTTCTTGAGATTATTGAAAAGTACCCGGAGGTGGCAAAGCATCTGTTTCAAGTGCTCGCAGGAAGGCTTGACCGGGCCGATAAGGTCATGGTTAATATGATCAAAAATATGAATAAAACAAAGAACTGACAGCTATTAGCTGTTAGCTAAAAACCCAACACCTAAAACCCAACACCCAAAAGGAATTCTATGAAAATATTCCTGATAGCAGGCGCCCGGCCAAACTTCATGAAAATAGCTCCCATGGCAAGGGTCTTTGACGCTTGTCCCGACATTGAATACAAGATTATTCATACGGGTCAGCACTATGATCACAACATGAGCGATGTTTTTTTCCAGGAGCTTGGTATCCGAAAACCCGATTTCCACCTTGGGGCTGGCGGCGGATCCCATGCCCAACAGACCGCCAAAATAATGACCGGGTTTGAAGAGATCTGCCAAGGGGAGAGGCCCGACCTTGTGGTCGTTGTAGGGGATGTTAATTCTACCCTTGCCTGTTCCATCGTTGCAAAGAAGATGAACATTCAGGTGGCCCATGTGGAGGCAGGTTTAAGAAGCTTTGATTTAAGGATGCCTGAAGAGATCAACCGCATGGTCACGGACTCCATATCCGATCTTTTTTTCGTGACCGAAGAAAAGGGCCTGGAAAATCTTCTCAACGAGGGTAAGGATAAAAATGCAATTCACTTTGTCGGCCACGTAATGATCGACAATCTGTTTTACCAGCTTAAAAAGCTTGAAGACATGGAAAGGAATGATCTCCCCGAAAACGGGTTTAAACTGGAGTTCCCTGAGTACGGTGTTGTTACCCTGCACCGACCATCCAACGTGGATGACAAGACCACCCTTACATCGATCATGGAGACCCTTTCAACTGTGGCCGATACCCTTCCCCTGATTTTTCCCATCCACCCAAGAACCAGAAAGAACATGGAATCATACAGCATTGTGCCGTCGAAAAAAATACGCCTTGTGGAACCTCTATCCTACATGGCGTTTTTGAATCTCTGGAAGGATGCAAGGGTGGTGCTTACCGATAGCGGTGGACTCCAGGAGGAGACCACTGCCCTTGGCATTCCCTGTCTGACCATCCGGGAGAACACCGAGCGGCCCATCACCGTTTCCGAGGGTACCAACGCCCTGATGGGCACCTCCAGACAAAAAATTCTTGACTCGCTTGAAAGGATCATGAACAATGGCTGGAAAATTGGCCAGCGCCCAAGGTTCTGGGATGGAAAGGCCTCTGAAAGAATTGCTGATATTATTAAAAGGACGTTCAATGACAGATAAAGATGTGAAAATTGCGGTGATCGGCCTTGGGTATGTGGGACTTCCCCTGGCCATCCATTTCGGCGCTAAATACACCACCACAGGCCTTGATCTAAAGCAGAGCATCGTGGATAACTGCAAGATAATGAAGGACCCTACGGGCGAGGTTTCGATTGAGGATTTTAAGAAAGCCGTCCATTTTACAGCCACTTCAGATCCCTCGATGATCGGCGATGCTGACTTTATCATCGTTGCCGTTCCCACCCCCATAGACAGGGCAAGGCGACCGGATCTCAGGCCTGTGGAGAGTTCGTCGGTCACGGCGGGAAGATATATGAAAAGGGGAGCTGTTGTCATATTTGAATCAACGGTCTATCCCGGAGTGACCGAAGAGATCTGTGTTCCCATCCTTGAAAGGGAATCTGGTTTTACCTGGAAAAAAGATTTCCATGTGGGATATTCGCCCGAACGGATCAATCCGGGCGACAAGGAGCACACCCTGACACGGATCGTCAAGGTTGTGTCCGGGGATGATGAATTGACCCTCGACCGGGTTGCCTCCCTTTACGAGTCTATCATCAAAGCCGGGGTTCATCGAACTCAGACCATCAAAGAGGCCGAGGCCGCAAAGGTGATTGAAAACACCCAGAGGGATCTTAACATCGCCCTGATGAACGAGCTTTCCCTTATATTTGATTTGCTCAATATAGATACCAAAAATGTTCTTGAGGCGGCGGGATCCAAATGGAATTTTCTTCCCTTTTCTCCTGGGCTTGTGGGCGGTCACTGCATAGGGGTCGATCCCTATTACCTGACCTTTAAGGCTCAGTCCGAGGGGTATCATCCAGAGGTGATCCTGGCGGGCCGAAGAATCAACGACAATATGGGGAAATTTGTTGTCGAAAAAACCATCAAGATGATGATCAATGCGTGCAAGAAGATCAAGGGCTCCAAAGTAGGGATTCTCGGGCTCACCTTTAAGGAGGATTGCCCGGATTTGAGGAACACAAGGGTGGTTGACATCGTAACAGAGCTTGAATCCTACGGGGTAGAGGTGCTGGTGCATGAACCCCTGGCAGATCCTGGTGAGGCCATGGCCTACTACAATGTAAGGCTCTGTTCCTGGGATGAGCTGAATAACCTGGGAGCTTTGATCATTGCTGTTCCCCACAGGGCCTACCGGTCAAAGAAACTCTTCGATTTTACCCAGACCCTCGAACCTGAAGGCTGCCTCATTGACGTTAAATCCATGCTGGACATGGATGAGGTAAAGGCCAGCGGTATAAACTTCTGGCGGTTGTAGTTATGGATATGAATATGAAAACAGACCCAATCAAAGAAAAACTGAAGTCCATCGACGGTCGATGGCTCGTGACCGGAGCCGCCGGATTCATCGGCTCAAACCTTGTGGAGACCCTTTTAAAACACGGCCAGCAGGTTACGGGCCTGGATAATTTTTCCACCGGGTTTCAGCACAACCTTGACCAGGTAGAGGCATCGGTCACGGACGAACAGTGGAAACGCTTCTCGTTCATCAGAGGTGACATCTGCAATCCTGCAATCTGCAAAACCGCCTGCGTCGGTCAGGATTATGTGCTCCACCAGGCGGCCCTTGGTTCTGTCCCGAGGTCAGTGGAAGACCCCTTGACCACAAATCACAACAACATCACGGGGTTTCTGACCATGCTGGTGGCGGCAAGGGATGCCTGTGTAAAAAGATTTGTCTATGCCGCATCGAGCTCGACCTATGGGGATCATCCCGGACTCCCCAAGGTTGAAGACCAAATCGGCAGCCCCCTTTCCCCCTATGCCGTTACCAAATATGTAAACGAACTCTATGCCGATGTTTTTGATAGAACCTACGGCTTCAAGACTGTCGGGCTGAGATACTTCAACGTTTTCGGACGGCGCCAGGACCCCATGGGCGCCTATGCTGCAGTCATTCCCCTCTGGTTTGCATCTTTGATAAAGGGGCAGGAGGTCTACATCAACGGGGACGGCGAGACAAGCCGGGATTTCTGCTATATTGACAACACGGTTCAGGCAAACATCCTTGGGGCCCTTGCAGCCGACGACGAAGCTGTAAACCGGGTCTACAACGTGGCCTTTGGTCAACGAACCACCCTTACAGAACTCTTTTCCATGATCAGGAACAGGGTAAAGGAGAGATATCCGGAAGCCGCCCGGGTAGAGCCTGTGTACCGGGATTTCAGGCCAGGGGACGTGCGCCATTCCCTTGCCGACATTTCAAGGGCAAAAAAACTCCTCGGATACACCCCTCAATTTTCAGTTGCCCAGGGGCTTGATCTTGCGGCTGACTGGTACATGGACAATCTTAAGAGTTGAAGAAACGATCTCTTTCACTGTAAATGCAGCCGCAATACTGCTGACGGTACATCCCAAGCTCTTTTGACTCTTCCATTCCCTGCTTCCACCCCTCCCTGAAATCCCGGTAGATGAAGGGAACCCCCTCTTTCTTTGCAATGGATTCTGCAGTTTCACAGATGAGCCCATGGTTCTGGAACTTGCTGTAGAGAAGGGTGGTGGTAAAGCCGTCAAACTTGCCTTTTTTTGCGATTTTCGCGGTTGCCCTCAGGCGGTCATGGTAGCAGAAGCGGCATCGGTCTGACTCCCGAAAGGCAACGGCCCTCAAGAATCGTTCAAGCTCATACCCCTGCTGAACAATCATCTTCAGTTCCTGGGTTTCGGCATAGGCCTCCAGGGTCTCCTGGCGTCGCATACATTCTGTAAAGGGATGGATGTTGTGGCGGTAGAAAAACCCCATCACCTCCATGCCCTCGAGCTTGAGGGTCTCAAGGGGGTAAATTGTGCAGGGTCCGCAGCAGCAGTGCAGGAGGACCTTCACTGCCGTTCTCCAAAGATGGCCGTTCCGATCCTCACCATGGTCGCCCCTTCCTGGATGGCGGCCTTGAAATCACCGCTCATGCCCATGGAGAGATGCTCCATGGAGACATTTGGGATTTCAGCCGCCCGTATGTCTGACCTTATTCCGGCAAGTTCCTTGAAAAACGGCCGTGCCTCTTCTGGATTGTCAAAGAACGGCGGCATTCCCATCAACCCCCTTATTGATACGTTTTCCAGAACAGCAGCCTCTCGTACAAGGGCCAGGGCATCGCTTGCAGCCGTCCCCGACTTGGACGACTCCTGGCTGATGTTGATCTGAACGAGGATCTTCTGGACCTTGTTGATCTTCCTGGCCCGTTTGTTGACTTCCCTGGCAAGCTTTACCGAGTCCACAGTATGTATGATATCAAAATATTGCACAGCAAAACGGGCCTTGTTCGTCTGGAGATGGCCTATGAAGTGCCAGGAAGCCTTGAGGTCGCCCAGGGTCTTGATTTTATCCACGGCCTCCTGGATGTAATTTTCCCCGAGAGTGGTGATGCCGGCATTCACTGCTTTGACCACCTCATCCGCACTGTGGCGTTTGCTCACACCAATAAGTATAATTTCCTCCGGGTTCCGGCCGGCCGATCGGGCGGCCTCTGCCATTTCCCTGTGAATGGCCGTTACTCTGGTTTGCATATCATTCATCGTTATTTCCCATTTCTGACAGGGTAATTACCCCCTGTTCCAGAAGTATTTCGATCACCTCGCATACGGGAAGGCCCACAACGTTTGTGTAGGAGCCATCGATACTCTTGACAAGAAAGGTGCCAAGTCCCTGGATGGCATAGGCTCCGGCCTTGTCAAAGGGTTCTTCTGTGGCTGTATACCACTCTATTTCCCGGTCGGTGAGCTGTTTAAATTTTACCTGTGTAGCAACGGCCCTTGTGATGGTCGTATTTTTATCGAGGCAGCAGATGGTGAACCCCGTATACACAGTATGGGTCCTATTGCTGAGGCGTTTAAGCATGGCAACGGCGCTTCCCATTGAATCCGGCTTTTCAAGGAGGCGGTCGTCGATCACAACGACGGTGTCAGCCCCGAGTACCCATCGCTGGGGATGCCGGCCTGCTATGAATTCGGCCTTTTCCCTTGACAGACGTTGGACATAGGATTCGGGGGGTTCCCCCTCAATCATTTTCTCTTGAATGTTGGCAGGTAGCACATCAAAAGAAATGCCCGCCTGTTCAAGAAGATAACTTCTTCGGGGGGATTGCGAGGCAAGGATCAGTCGATTTAAGTTTTTTTTATCTTTTTCCATGGGGCAATATTCTATCAGAACCCTTTTATAGTGACAACCATTATAGCTCTTCCCAAATTCACCGTCTTTTTTTAGAACCATTCAATGGCTTTTAATGCGCAGGTTCTTTGGGGAGTTGTGCACCATGCCAGACAGCAATTATCCATATTGTATCAGCTTTTATTCTATAAAAAAATCGGTATGGAGAGATTATTACCTCACGGTATGACAGTTCTGGAAATTCCGGTATAATTCTTCCAGATTCTGGGAAGTCTTCAAGTCTTCTTAGTGTCTTTTCAACACGATTTTTAAAATTTACAGCAGCCGAAGGTTTGTCATTGTAAATATATGATAACGCAGAAAGAAATTGTGTTCGGGCAGAGGGGGTAAATATAACCTTTACAAAGGCTTCTTCTTTATGAATGAATCTGCTTCAAAAAGGATAGCATCCAGATCATATCCTATACCCGCTTCAATTTCCCGTTCTCCCTTGGTCAACAAACGTAATATTTCTTTGTCTTTTTCAAATTTTTCATAAGCATCGACGCCGAGCATTACGGCTGTTGCCCTTCCTCTCTGGGTGATAATTAAAGGTTTTTTGTCGTTTTGCAGTTGTTTCAAAAGTTTGGCAGCATCCTGCCTTAAATCGCTGACTGGTATTATGTTTGATATTTTGTCCATTTTGTTACCTCCTAATTGTGCTTGTGATTGTACAATTAAAGCCATTGTTAAACAATTCTTTTTAAATATTAAGTTGTGGATTGGAGCTCTTTCATGGTGATGATGTTGATGCCGTGTTGCCCCATCTCTTCCAGGGACGCCCCGGTTGTATCCATGGATACACCCCGGCTGAGGTTCTTGACGACAAACACCTCAAATCCTCTTTTTGCAGCATCCAGGGCTGTGGCCTTGACACAGTAATCTGTGGCAAGGCCGTAGATGATGAGCCGGGTGAGCCCGGCATCCCTGATAAGTCTTTCAAGTTCGGTTGGGGCACCGCCCTGATCCTGGAATCCCGAGTAGCTGTCGTAAAGCCTGTTGGTTCCCTTTTTAACCACCTTGAAAAAAAGGGATACGTCCATGAGAAGCCGGGCATTTTCACTTTCCTTTACACAGTGGGGAGGCCAGAGGAGCTGGGAGATTCCATCAATCTCGATAGTTTCAAACGGCTGTTTCCCCGGGTGGCTGGTGAAGAACGATACATGGTCCCGGGGGTGCCAGTCCTGGGTTGCGAACAGTGTGAAACCTTTTTCTTTAAGGCTTAATGTCACCTGTTTCACCTTTTCAACATAGGCTCTATCCGAGCCCTCCACGGCAAGGGCTCCCTGTTTCAGGGTGGTGAAGTCGCCCTGTAGATCCACGACGATAACCCCGGTGACGGCTTGGGCTTCCGGGACTGAAATTTTTGAAACATTCATTTTTTCTCTCCTCTCGATTGTTCAAGTTGTTCATTCAGGTTGATCGTTCAGGTAAAAAAATCCATGGGAGTTTTTTCCAGTTGTTCGATGTGGTCCTTTTCCTCGTTTATGATCGTTTGCAGATGCTCCAGTGTCGGGCCATGGGAGATAAAAGTTTTCAGCAGCTCATAAAACAGAATCGTATCGTTCTCAAGTTCAATGAATATCCCTTTGAGCTGCTCTGTGTCTTGAATGGTGGAAAAATCAGTCTCTCCAAGGGAAAAGGCCTGTTTTCCAATGAGGTTGGAAATAAAATCTTCATCCATTTCCATGGGATTCTCCTTCGGCTTTTTCTTGAGATTCCCGATTTTCTCTTCAAGAGAGGCAAACCAGGCCCCATGCTCCTTTTCCTCATTCGCCATCCATGCGAGGAGTTCTTTTACCTCCACATTTTGAGATTGCTCCATGGCTTTGCGATAGGTTTCTTCTGCATTTTTTTCGATCCTGACGGCAAGTGCGATAATTTCAGATATGGAAAACATTTTACGGTCCTTATCCTTTCGAATTCAAATGTTGGGGATGGGTAGCTCCATCCAAGGGTAAATTCATATAGAGATTATAGCTGGTCCCAGGCTTTTATGACAACTTTAAAACTCGAATATCAAGTTTTTTGGGTCTGTTTTTCGGGAGAACCGGGTCGGTTATCCGCAAGGGCACCCGTATGCAGGAGATAGAGCGTGCTAAAATTGACCTTATTAGAGGTTGAGTTTACTGGTTCATAAGAAATCATTGGTTCGGAACCCTGGAACTGTGGTATAAGTCCTGAAGTTTTACTACTTCTACGCAGACTGGCAGTTTTTGCGGGTCCGCTTTAACGATCAGGATATTTTATGAGATTTGATGAATTTGGCCTCCGGGCCGAACTGCTCCAGGCGATTAAAACCAAGGGGTATGTTGATCCCACCCCCGTTCAAACCAAGGCTATTCCCGCGATCTTAAACGGTCGGGACATACTTGCCAGGGCCCAGACCGGAACTGGAAAAACAGACGCCTTTGCCCTTCCCATGGTTGAGATTCTGGCCGGGAAAATTGCCAGCAACAGGCGTCATCCCCGGGCCCTTGTTCTGACTCCCACAAGGGAACTTGCCCTCCAGGTGGGGGAAAGCATCAAGGCCTATGCCCGGCGTGTCGCCCTTCGCTGCACCGTTGTATATGGCGGGGTGAATGTCAACCCCCAGATTGACCGGCTGAAAAGGGGGGTGGATATCCTGGTGGCAACCCCGGGAAGGCTTTTAGACCTTGCCTCCTTTAACCGGGATGTGAAACTCTCAAAGATAGAATTTCTTGTGTTTGACGAGGCCGACAGGATGCTGGATCTCGGGTTCCACGACGAAATTTCCAAGATCCTGGCCCTGGTGCCGGACGATCGTCAGACCATGCTCTTTTCCGCCACCTATACCCGGCAGGTCAGGGAACTTGCAGAAAAAATGCTCAAAGATCCCGAACAGATCGAGGTGACACCCAACACCACGGCCGCTGAGTTTGTGGCCCAGAAGGTTCACCTGGTCGATAAATCCGGGAAATTTGAACTTCTCCTTCACCTGATTACCAGGAGTGACTGGCATCAGGTCCTGGTCTTTGTCCGCACAAAGCACGGGGCAAACAAGCTTGTCGAACGCCTTGCCCAGGTTAAAATTTCCGTAGCAGCCCTCCACGGTAATAAGAGTCAGTCCTTTAGAACCCGCACATTAAAGGAGTTTAAAAACGGTGAGATCCGCATCCTTGTTGCAACGGATGTGGCGGCAAGGGGGCTTGACATCACAGGGCTTCCCCATGTTGTCAACTATGATATGCCGTCAGTTGCCGAGGATTATGTTCACCGCATCGGCCGCACGGGCCGTGCAGGGGAAAAAGGTGTTGCCATATCCCTGGTGAGCCCGGAGGAAAAGCAAAGCCTTGGGGCAATTGAAGGTCTCTTAAATCAGAAGATACCTGTTGAAACTGTCAAGGGGTACACCCTGGACAGTGCAGTTCCTGATTTTGTCCTGCTGCGACCGGGCAGTGAGAAAAGCGAACAAAGGGCGGACAAAGACCTACGCAAGATTGTTGAAAAAAGAAGTGCTTCAAAAAAAGGCACTAAAGCCGGACAAGAATCCAAATCAAACTCCAAGTCCAAGTTAATATCAGAATCCAACTCAAAATCAAGGTCAAAACCAAGCTCGAAACCAGGTTCGAAAATAAAGTCAAAATCAGAACCCCGGAAATCGTTGCAAAAAGGCAGATCCAAACGTAAAAAATAGGTGCAGTCCTTAATCTGGCCTTGATCATACAGCTGAACATCCATACCCAGCCAGTTCCGCACCTGGACACTCAATGCCCCTTGATTGAATCGAACATCACCGAGGGGCTTCAACAAGAGATAACTGTCCCAGGTAAAATCAGGCCAGTTTTTTTGCCAGATATATTCCATTGATACGTTAAATCCTTCATTTATTTATCGACTCAAAACCTGAGTTGATTGTCATGTCTGTTGACTCAAAATCAAGAAAAAAGTATTAGCGAAATCAAAGGTTTAATTCCCTGACCAAGCCCATTCACTAATAAGTTTCTCCAACAAATGGTCAACCCGAATATGGAAGCATACTGATTATCAACATATTAACAATTTAAGGTATTACCATTTAATCATTGACAATTGATGGGATTTCTTTAGTATGTAACAAAATATTTATCGTTGCCTGAAAGTAGCATGTGTCAGGTTTTATTGTCTTTTAACAGAGTAGATACACCAATGATCGAAGAAAATTCAGCTGAAATAAACAAACTTATAGAGTCGATTCAAGAATTGATAAGGACTGCATATATATACCCCTTAAAGAAAAGTAAAGCCTGTGATCTTACCCTTTCCCAGAACAAAGTGGTAAAAATCCTTGCAGCAAATGGTTCCCTTTCTTCAGCTGAACTGAGCAGAAAACTATTTGTTACCCCCTCCAATATCACAGGTATCATTGACCGCCTTGAAAAAAAGAAACTTGTTGAACGCATCAGAAAAAAAAATGATCGTCGAATTTATCTGATAAGTTTAACCGAGCAGGGAAAGGAAATTGAAGAGTTCCTGATCGATCCCTATGAGCAGAAAATAGGGGCTAATTTAAAAAAAATAAAACCTGAAAGAGTTGAAGAGCTCGCCAGTGCAGTGAGACAAATTATTAGTCTAATAGATGAAAAACCCATGGATTAATTTGATCAGCAATGACCAACCAGCAATTATGACGCAGTACGGGCATTATCTCTAAAAGTGCCGAGTCATTTCTAAGTACAATAAAATAAATCGGCACGACCGGAGCGGGAAATGGCCTCCGGCCAAGGCACAATGGAACTCCGCCAGCTATGGCGCTTGTGATTGAGTTCCTAATAAAAAAACATTGGAACAGGAGAATAATGGAAAAAGTAAGAGTTGAAAACCTGTACAAGGTCTTTGGACCTGACCCTGAAAAGGGGGTTGAACTCCTTAAACAGGGAAAAACCAAGGGCGAAATTATGGATGAAACCGGTATGGGTGTGGGTGTAGCCAATGCCTCTTTTTACGCAAACGAGGGCGAAATTGTCGTCATCATGGGACTTTCCGGCAGTGGGAAATCAACCTTGATCCGCCTTATCAACCGGCTGATCGATCCTACTGCAGGAAAAGTTTTTGTTGACGGCAAAGACATCACAAAGCTTTCCATCAACGAATTACGCCAGTGCAGACTTGATCATTTAGGTATGGTCTTTCAAAATTTCGCCCTGTTCCCCCATAGAACGGTTCTTCAAAATACAGAATTCGGCCTTGAAGTAAAAAAAGTTGACACTGAAGAACGGACAAAAGCCGCATTAAAAGCTTTGGAACAGGTTGGCCTGAAAGGATG
This sequence comes from Desulfobacterium sp., assembly GCA_034007745.1. Taxonomy (GTDB): domain Bacteria; phylum Desulfobacterota; class Desulfobacteria; order Desulfobacterales; family Desulfobacteraceae; genus Desulforapulum. The sequence goes on along the minus strand of JAVEQI010000029.1, from coordinate 17,558 downwards.
GGAGGATTCTTATCCTGACCAGCTGTCCGGCGGCATGCAGCAGCGGGTCGGCCTTGCCCGGGCTCTGGCCCTTGATGCAGACATAATGCTCATGGATGAGGCGTTCAGTGCTCTGGATCCCTTGATCAGAAGGGACATGCAGGATGAGCTTCTGGCACTTCAGGAAGAGATGCAGAAGACCATACTTTTTGTAAGTCATGATCTTGATGAGGCCCTGAAACTCGGGGACAGGATTATCCTCATGAAAGATGGTGTTATTGTTCAGCAGGGTACTGCAGAAGAAATCCTGACAAATCCGGCAAATGATTATGTTGCCAAATTTGTCGAAGATGTGGACATGTCCAAAGTTATTACGGCTGAGAATGTCATGGTCAAACCTCTGGAGCTTTCCTACTATGAAACGGACGGCCCCAAGACTGCCATACACCGAATGAAAAAATCAGGGTCAGACTATCTGTTTGTCCGCAAGGACAAGAGGCTCAAAGGGGTTGTGACCATAGAAGATGCTGTATCTGCAAACAAAAAAGGGGAAAAAGATCTTCATTCCTTCATACGAGAGGATCACACTGTTGTCACCCGTGATACCCCGGCAAACAAACTTTTTAACGTTATTAACGAAAAGCCCTATCCCATTGCCGTTGTCAATGAAAAGGGAAAGCTTGTGGGAGTGATCACAAAGACCTCGCTGTTTACCGGCCTTTCCGACAACATGGACTGGCAGACAATCCAGGAAGGAGAGGAATAGATATGTATAAAATACCGGTTGGAGATGTCATAGAGGGATCCATCAACTTTTTGGTTGATAATTTTTCTTTTATCACAAAGTGGATCTCAACCGTCACAGAGGCGGGGATAGATATACTTGTAAGCTCGTTCATGTTTTTTAACCCGATGGTTCTGATCCTTATTATTTCCGCAGGAGCCTGGTATGCCACCAGGAAAAGAGGCTATGGACTAGGGGTTTTTTCCCTTATAGGGCTTCTGCTTATCTGGAACATGGGATTATGGGAACCTACAATGAGCACCATTGCCCTTGTTCTCATTGCCACCCTTGTTTCCATCATGATTGGAGTTCCCCTGGGGATCATGGCTGCATTGAACAGAACCTTTTACACCATTATCATGCCCATACTTGATTTTATGCAGACAATGCCGGCCTTTGTATACCTCATTCCTGCCATTCCATTTTTTGGGCTGGGACCTGTGGCGGCAATCTTTTCAACGGTTATCTTTTCAGTTCCTCCTGCCATCAGGCTGACATCCCTTGGCATACATCAGGTACCAACAGAGCTTGTTGAGGCGGCAGATGCATTTGCCTGCACAAAATGGCAGAAGCTGATCAAGCTTCAAATCCCCATCGCCACCCCGACCATCATGGCCGGTATAAACCAGACCATAATGCTGGCCCTTTCCATGGTTGTAATTGCAGCAATGATCGGTGCAAGGGGTCTTGGCGGCGAAGTATGGAAGGCGATCCAGCGCCTCCAGCCGGGTCGTGGTTTTGAGGCGGGTCTGGGCATTGTCATAGTTGCCATCATACTTGACAGAGTTATGCAGCAGTTTGGAGAACAAAAGCAGTAACAGAACACCCGGAAGGGTTTCTGAATATTAATAAAGAATTAAATTTGTGGAGGAAAGTATGAAAACAAGATTATTCGCAATCATTTTAGCGACACTTTTTATAGTCGCAGGGTTTGGTTCACCTGCCATGGCCGGAAAGAAAAAAGTTAGAATAGGCTATGTTGAATGGGCCTGTGCAACTGCATCCAGCAGTACAGTCCAGGCGGTGCTCCAGGAAAAAATGGGTTATGATGTTGAACTTATACCGGTGAGTGCTGCCGCCATGTGGAAAGCACTTGAAATAGGTGATATCGACGCCTTAACAACAGCATGGCTCCCTATCACCCATGCCCATTATGTAAAAAGCATGAAGGACAAGGTCGTTAATCTTGGCCCCAACTGTGCAGGAGCAGGCATTGGCCTTGTTGTACCAAAATATGTCACCATTAATTCAATTGAAGAGATGAACGCAAACGCAGACAAGTTTGGTGGAAGAATTATTGGTATTGATCCCGGTGCCGGTATCATGAGTGCAACAGAGAAAGCCCTTGAGGAATACAACCTTAGCAAGTTTAAGCTTATAGATTCAAGTGGTGCGATGATGACGGCAACCCTTGCCAACAAGATCAAAAACAATGAGTGGGTAGTTGTGACCGGCTGGACACCACACTGGAAGTTTGCAAGGTGGGACCTCAAATACCTCGAAGATCCCAAAGGGGTCTACGGTGGAGCAGAAGAGATTTTAACCTTTGTTCGCAAGGGGCTGAAAGAAGATATGCCGGAAGTTTATAATTTTCTTGATAACTTCCACTGGACACTTGCCGAAATAGGTCAGCAGATGGGGTGGAACGCAGAAGGTGCTCAACCATATGATTCTGCAAAAAGATGGATAAGTGAGAATCCTGACAGGGTTAATGAGTGGATTGGTAAGTAGGTAGTAGGTAGTAGGTAGCTAATCGCTATCAGCTACTTAACTTAACAGCTAAAAGGCCCTCTTCACCTGGTGAAGAGGGCCTTTGCTGTTGCTAACAGCTAACATCTAATCGCTAACAGCTGCTCTTCTTACTTGGGGACATTCCAAAAAACAATCTACGCATCCTGCTTGCCCTTTTGCCCGTTTTCTCTCGTTGTGATAACAGGCACATAGTTCACTATGCTCCTGTCATCACGTCTTGAAAACGAACAAAAGTTCTGTACGATATGCGTATATTATTTCCTGGAAGCTTCCTTATTGCCAAAATACTTCTTGGTTTCAGATACCACCACGGGGGTCAACATAATTAAACCAATGAGGTTTGGTATTGCCATAAGGCCATTTAATGTATCAGAGATATTCCATACAAGAGTCAGCTTGGCCACTGCGCCAACACCAATAAAGAGGACAAACACTACACGGTAGGGGAATACAGATTTCACGCCAAAGAGATATTCAATGGACTTTTCGCCGTAGTAACACCAGCCTAGAATTGTGGAATAGGCAAAAAGAATGATACCAATGGTTACGATGTAACCACCACCTGGAAAACCCATGTTAAATGCGGTTGTAGTGAGTGCGGCACCGGTTTCACCGTTTGACCACGTACCGGTTAGAATCAATACAAGCCCTGTCATGGTACAGACAATGATTGTGTCAATAAAGGTCTGGGTCATGGAGACCAGTGCCTGGGATGTCGGGTTTTTAGTCTTGGCTGCAGCGGCGGCGATGGGGGCGCTGCCAAGCCCGGATTCATTAGAGAAAACACCACGGGCAACACCAAAACGAATGGCCATCATTATTGTGGCCCCGGTAAAGCCACCCACAGCGGCCGTTGGATTAAACGCCTGCTTGACAATGAACATGAGAGACGCTGGTACTTCGCCTATATTGCTGAAAATTATAAATAACGAAGCTAGAACATAGAAGACGATCATAATCGGGACCAAAAGGCTGGTAACCCTTGCAATTGATTTGATTCCACCAAGAATTACCATGGCTGAAAAGGTCATCAGCACAGCACCGGTTGCCCATAAAGGTACGTGGAAGGTTGCTTGAACGGCATCGGCCACTGAGTTTGCCTGAACCATGTTGCCGATTCCAAATGCTGCAATGGAGGCAAATACGGCAAATACGGTACCAAGCCAGGGGAGGTTCAAGCCCTTGGAGATATAATACATAGGTCCACCGCACATCTCGCCTTTTGAATCCACTTCGCGGTACTTAACGGCCAGGATAGCCTCAGCATATTTGGTTGCCATACCTACAAGGCCTGTAACCCACATCCAGAACATTGCTCCTGGTCCACCAATGGCTATAGCTGTTGCAACACCGGCAATATTACCCGTCCCGACTGTTGCAGCCAATGCTGTCATCAGTGCCTGGAAATGGGTGATATCTCCCGGTTCATCATCATCTTCTTTGCGTTTAATCAGAGCCAGATAAAGAGCGTGTCCAAGCTTTGTAAACTGCAGGCCCCGTAGATTAAATGTCAGCCAAAATCCTGTACCGACAAGTAAGATGAGCATTGGTGGTCCCCAGGCAAAAGCATTTATTTTGCTCACAATTACATCTAAACTCTCCATAATTCCTCCTGAAATGTTGATTGTGTTCTATGCCTCCGCAAACCGAAGACACAATCTAAGTATTTGCGGTCCTAAAGACAGCAGCCTTCGAAAAAATTGAAGTGGCCGTGGCCGGTACATCTCCTCATGGTCTATAGTAAATATAGTTGGAGGCATACTCTACAACCTGAACGCCTATAGCATACAGTATTTTTTTTTTCCAGTTATACTCTCATCAAGCAGCAATTCTAATTTTGAATTTCAGATTGTTGCCTTTAGTGTAAAATCAAAATTAGAATTACTGCCATGGAGAGGTCCGAGTTGACAAAAAAAGAAAGGCCCACACCAGAAGGAGGACGTCCTGGTGTAGGCCTTTTGTTATAATAGATGGTTTGATGGGGAAATCTATGGGGTAGGGGGTCAGGCTTGTGCTTTGTTTGTGGGTCACATCATGCCTGCCTCCCTGTTAGAGATCTATTTCGTCACCAAATTTCATGACGATTGATCGTTTCCCTATCTTCTCTATTCTTTGTTTAAATTCAAGGGGGTCTGCCTCAATAACCGGAAAAGTATTGTAGTGCATGGGAATGGCGACATCTGGATCGGCAAGCTCAACTGCCTTGACCGCATCGGTGATGCCCATGGTGAAATTGTCCCCGATGGGCAGAAGCATATAATCAATGGGGGTCATTTCTCCGATCAGTTTCATGTCGTAGAAAAGCCCAGTGTCCCCAGTGTGGTATAAGGTTTTTCCGTCAATGGACAGGATTACTCCCGCTGGTTCGCCGCCATAGGTGTTGTCCGGAGTCATGGAGCCGTGGTGGGCAATGGTGAATTTAAGGGTGCCGAAATCAAACTTGTGGGAACCGCCAATATGCATGTTGTGGGCCCGGAACCCCTTTGAAATGCAATAGTTTGCAAGCTCGTTAACGCAGATAAACAGGGAGTCGCACCGTTTGGCAATCTTAAAGGAATCCCCCACATGATCCCCATGGGCATGGGTCAGCACAATGAAATCAGCCTTTACCTTATCCGAAGTTATCGGCGATGTGGGGTTATCGTCAAGAAAGGGGTCTATCAGTATCACAAGCCCTGAGTCTGTGGTGATCTGAAAGGCTGAATGGGAAAAATATTTTAATCGCATGGGATACTCCTTTTTTTAAAAAATGGAAATGGGGACAGGTTTTATAGCTTATGGGGAGTGGTCAGAACACCACCTTTGCAACATCCCTGTAGGTTTTGGCAAAGTGGACCGTAACCCCCTCTTTGATGTGATCTGGAAGCTCGTCAAAATCCTTTTGGTTTGCGCTTGGAAGAATGATGTCAAAGATCTTTACCCTTCTTGCGGCAATGATCTTTTCCCTGATTCCTCCGACCGGAAGCACCTGGCCCGTGAGGGTCAGCTCGCCTGTCATTGCAATGGAGCGATCGATCTTTTTTCCCAATACCATGGACAGGAGGGCCGTTGCCATGGTAACGCCTGCACTTGGGCCGTCCTTGGGTGTTGCACCTTCTGGGACGTGGAGATGGATGAATGCACTGTCGAAAAACTTGCGATCTCCCTTGAATTTTTTCAGGTTTGACGAGATGTAGCTGTAGGCAATTTCAGCCGATTCCTGCATTACCTCCCCAAGCTGTCCCGTGAGTTTAAATCCTTTGGCTTTTGAATGCACCTTTACAGCTTCAATGCTCAGGGTTGCACCGCCCATGGCGGTCCAGGCAAGCCCTGTAACAACACCCTTTCCAGTTATGGAGAGTTCCTTTGGGAATGTGGGTTTACCAATGAGATCCTCAAGGTTTCTCAACGAGACACTCTGCTCTATCCCAGGTTCCCGCATGAGTTTGACAATGGACTTTCTGACGATCCTGGCAAGGTGTTTTTCAAGGTTTCTGACCCCTGCCTCCCTTGCATATCCTTCGGTGATCTGGCGTATGGCTGCATCGGAGATTTTGAGCTGTTTTGATTTAAGCCCGGATCGTTTTAAAAGCCTGGGCCAGAGGTGGTTCCTGGCAATGTCCACCTTTTCCTTGCTGATGTATCCTGAAAGGCGGATGGCATCCATCCGGTCAAGAAGGGGTGGCGGAATGGTGTCTAACTGGTTGGCCGTGCATATGAACAGCACCTTTGACAGATCCAGGGTAAGATCCAGGTAGTGGTCAAGGAAATTTTCGTTTTGTTCCGGGTCAAGCACTTCAAGCAGGGCTGAAGCCGGATCTCCCTGGAATGACATGCCTATCTTGTCGATTTCATCGAGCATGATAACCGGGTTGGATGTCTTTGCGTTCTTCAGTGCATGGACAAGCTTTCCCGGAAGTGCGCCAATATAGGTTCGCCTGTGGCCTTTTATTTCAGCCTCATCCCTCATTCCCCCGAGGCTGAACCTGAAAAACTTTCGACCAAGGGCCTCTGCAATAGATTTTCCAATGGAAGTTTTACCCACACCAGGGGGGCCGACCAGCAGAAGGATGGAGCCGGACACTTCTTTTTTAAAGGCTCCTACTGCCAGAAACTCGATGATCCTGTCCTTGACATCATCAAGGGCGTCGTGGTCCCGGTCCAGGATCTCTTTTGCAAGGTCAAGGTCAAGACTGTCGTCTGAATAGATTCCCCAGGGAACTGAGGTGAGCCAGTCAAGGTAGTTTCTCGTAACCCCGTACTCGGCCGACCCTGTTTCAAGTACCTTCATCTTCTCTATTTCATCGTCGATTTTTTCCTGTACGTGTTCGGGCACGGTCATCCCTTCGAGTCTTTTGGTGAATTTCTCCACCTCGGCCGTCTTGTCATCCTTGGAGAGTCCAAGCTCCTTTTGAATGATCTTGAGCTGCTCCCTGAGGAAAAATTTCCTCTGGTTTTCGCTGACCTTGCGGTTAACCTCCTGGCCGATCTCCTGCTGCATTTTAAGCATCTCAATCTCTTTTTTGAGAAGGAGAAGCACCCTGTCCATGCGCTTTGTGATGGGTATTATATCCAGTATCTCCTGGAGTTCTTTGCCCGTGGCCGAGGTGATTGTGGCTGCAAAATCGGAGAGAAGTGACGGTTCGTTGGGGGTGAACCTTGAGAGGTAGTTCTTGAGTTCTTCATTATAAAGGGGATTTAAAGGCAGAAGATCCTTGATCGCCTTTATCACAGTAATCGAGTATGCCTTGAGCCTGTCTTCATCCTCCTCTGGGCTCTTGGGATAGTTCACAAGGGCCATGTAGGGAGGTTTTTTGCTGATCCACTTGACTATTTTGAACCTTTTTAATCCCTGGGCCAGAAATTGAATCTTATCATCTGCCTCCTGGATATGGTGGAGTTGGACAACACAGCCCATTTCTGAAAAAAGATCCGTGGTAAGGTTTCCATCATCAAGTTTTTCCACATAGGATAGTCCCATAACCATATGGCCTGACATACCCACCCGTTTCAAAGTTTCTTTCCAGCGTGCCTTGTTGACCATTATCGGCTGGGCCTGGGCAGGGAAAAAGGGTCGTTCCATCATGGGCATGATGTAAAGTTTGTCCGGCAGAATATTCTGGGGAAGTGCCAGTGTCCCCGGCTGGTTTTGGGACTGGTTTTTCTTATTATCATCGCTCTCTTCGTTCATAACTTCAGGAATGATGGAGTCTTGATCACCCATTGTAACCTCCATTTAAAAATTAAATTTTTAACATGAACATTGTGGTAGAGTAGTCACGCATAAATTGTGTGTCAAGTTATCCTTGGTGGGAACAGCAATTCTAATTTTGATTTTATACTAGATGTGGCAATCTGTATCCCCTTGCTGAACGAAGAAAGTCGGGGGGTTTTCGGCCAGGGCAAACCCAAACCGCAAAAACTCGGTCGTGCCTCCCTCAGACAATTTGCGGTTAAGTGGGTTTGCCCTGCCCGGAACGTTTAAAACCAAAGGGTCGAAAGCATTAAGAAGTGTGAAAGCGACCCCCGATGTTTTGCGGTTCCGGGCAGGATAACCAAAGGGGCGGAATGATAGTTCGGCCAGAAAAGGGATTATTTTGGAACTATGTCTGCCTCGAGCTTTTTTGAAATTTCAAGGGCAGTATTAAGGCTGTCATTTATTATAAAAAGCTGAATCTTAAGTGTTTTTAAGGAAGCTGGAGTTGCTGTGATGGAAGCGTTCCCCTTAAACAACCTGGAAAGCTCCCGGGATTTTTCTGTGAATTGAACAAGCTTCTGGCTGAAGGCATCAATTTCTGCAGCCCATTTTTTTCTCTCTTTACCCGAAAAACTAATCGGGGCATTTCCGGTTCCCTGGATCAGATCGTCAATTTGATACTCTTCAGGAGTTGCGATGATTTCGTACATGGTAGATTCCTCCACAAGGGGATTTTAGTTTCTTTTCTGTTCTGTAGGGCTAAAGTATATTTTCATGCCTGTCTGAAGTCAAGGCCGAATTTGGGATATGGAAATTCTCATTTTGTAATGATCATATCAAATAAACATTGCAATAGTAACACTTTGATTGGTTGAGAGATGCAGGAATTGTCCCGGATTAATCCTGTCTTAATGGGGATAACCGGAACGAGCAGGATCGGCAGCATGGGCATGGCTTTAAGGCACAATGTAGTTTTGTGCAAGTGCAAGAAATTCGTTGACCTGGTCGTTTTCCCAGGCCTTGTCTTTTTTTAATTCCCCTGCCATGATAGCGGCAACCCCCGGCGCAATCTCCATACTGGCCCGGGCATGGAGAACAAGGGAACGGGTCCTTCTGGCAAGCACATCGGCAAGGGTCAATGCATATTCATGGCGAACAGCCCAGACAACCTCAAGCCCTGTGTAGGGAAGACTCGGGTGCATGGGTTGTGTAAGATCGGGAAATTCTCCAGCCAGGGCCCGCACCTCGTCTGCATAGCTGCCGTAAACATGCATATGATCGTTGATATCACCCTCTTTAGTCCAGCCATGGAGGTGAAGGTCCTGGGTTACCGAGGGTCTAAATATCAGATTACCAAGGCGGGCGGCGTTGTCGATTGTGTCCTCGGCCATTCTCCGGTAGGTGGTCCATTTCCCTCCTGCAATGGTCACAAGGCCCGTGGGAGAGATGGTCAGGTGGTGGTCCCGGGACAGGGACGATGTGTTTCCCCGGGCGTGGTCGCCTGAGATCAGGGGACGAATCCCGGCAAACACACTGAGCACATCCTTTGCCAGGGGAACCTTGGAAAGATAACGGGCCGCATGGGTCAGGAGAAACTCTATCTCTTCAGGCAGAGGAACAGGCTCCATCACGGGTTCCCGGATTGGTGTGTCCGTGGTTCCCACAATGACACGATCATGCCAGGGAACGATAAAGATCACCCGGCCGTCATCCGTGTGGGGAACCATGATGGCAGAATCCCCCGGGGCAAACGATCGGTCAAGGATGAGATGGATACCCTGGCTGGGGGAGATCATGGCAAGGGATGCGGGGTCGTCCATCCTGCGGACATTGTCGACAAAGATGCCCGTGGCATTGATCACCACCCTTGATTTAAGGGAAAAGATCTGACCTGTTCTCCGACCCGTGAGTTGATCCCGGGCCGTAACCCCCCTGATGAACCCGCTGTTGTCCTTGATTAGGGATTCAACCTTCATGTGGTTGACGGGAAACTGCCCCAGGCCCTCCATGGTTCGGGCAAGGGTGACGGCAAGCCTTGCATCGTCAAACTGGCCGTCATGGTAGATCACACCGCCCTTGAGGCCTTCGGTTTTAAGGGTGGGGATGCGATCCAGGGTCTCTTTTTTAGAAAGTATCCTGGATGGCCCGAATCCCAGCTGACCTGCCAGAACATCGTAAAGCTTGAGACCGACCCCGTAAAAGGGACGTTCCCACCACCTGTAATCCGGTACCACAAAGGCCTGGTTGTACACAAGGTGGGGAGCGTTCCTGAGCAGGAGCCCCCTTTCCTTCAGGGCATCCATCACAAGGGCTATATTGCCCTGCTGAAGATAGCGCACGCCTCCGTGGACAAGCTTGGTGCTTCGACTCGAGGTCGCTTCTGCAAAGTCAGCCTGTTCAAGCACAAGGGTTGAGTATCCCCTTGAGGCGGCATCCACCCCGGCACCAAGCCCTGTGGCGCCGCCGCCGATGACGATAATATCCCAGAGCCTGGATGAATCCTGTAATAAATCTATTGTTGTCCTGCGTTTCATCTCTTTGTTTTCCTTGTGCGTATTCGGCAATTTTTAGTTTGATCTGTTATCCTCAGCTATGACTATAGCTCTGACAATATCTGCCTTGACTGTTCATTCCCCTTGAAGTTCCTGTCTATTTCAAGGGCTCGTTCAAGGGATGCTCTGGCGTTTGCATAGTCTGATTTTTTCTTATATCCAAGGCCCAGGTGAAAGTGAAATATGGGATTTTCCGGTTCCTTTTCAATGGCGGTTTTAAACTCTGAAATTGCCATGTCATAGAGCTCTTTCTTGAAGTAGACCCACCCGAGGGTGTCGATAACTGCGGGGGCGCTGGCACTCTTCTGCTTTGCCCTCTGGGCAAGATCCAGGGCCATGTTGAGCTCTTTGTCTTGCTGGGCGTAGAGGTATGCAAGGTTGTTCAGGGCTGGGAGAAACTCCCCGTCTATTTCAAGGGCCTTTTTGTAATGGACCTCAGCCTGGTGAACTTTTCCCTGTTCGTCAAAAAGGGTTGCAAGCAAATTTTCAGGAGCTGCAAAACCCGGTTTCTGTTCTATCAACGCCTTATATTCGGCGATGGCCTCATCCATTCGGGACTGGGATTTAAAGAGCTGGGCAAGGGTTAAATAGGGTTGAACAAATTCCGGATGGTCTGTGATGGCACTTTTCAGCAGGACCTCGGCCTGGGGGTACTCCTTTGCCGTCAAGTGGAGGTTGGCCTTTAGGTTGGAGACAAAGGCCCTGATTGAAGGGGGAATGTCCTTGTCTGCAAGCCTTGTGTCGCATCTTTTATGGGCCTGGTCTATTTTTTTCTGGTCCGCAAGAATGGCAATTATGTTTGAAAAAACATCCATCTGGTCCGGGTCTTTGTCAAGGGCCTTTTCAAGGTAAGCCAATGCAAGGTCGTTATTTCTTTTCAGACTGGCGAGTCTTCCCAGACCCACCAGGGATTGGGGGATATCTGGGTGGAGATCTGCCATTTTTCGGAAGATGGCCTCGGACCGGTCAAGTTCTTTCCTGGCCGTATAAATGTTTGCCAGGAGCATATTTGAATTGTAATGAAGGGGTACTGCGGTGAGAATTTTGGAGATTTCCTTTTCTGCCGATGTAAGGTCGTCTTTTTGGAAATAGAGGTATGCGTAGAGGTATCTTGCCTGGTGAAAATCGGGATTTTTTTCCAGGGCATCTGAAATAAAGGTTAGGGCCTGGTCAACCTTACCCTGTTCAGCAAGGGCTGAACCTAGAAGGAATTTATACATGGGCGAATCAGGTTCTTCCTGAATAAGATCCCGGAATATGGCGATCCCTCCTTCATAATCTTTTTCCATGACCAGAAGTTTGCCTTTTAACAGGCGGGAGGGTGAAAATTTGGGCCGTTTTGCGAGGACTTCATCCACCAGGGCCTCTGCCTGTTGATTCTTCCGGTGAAGAATGTAAAATTCTGCATAGGCATTTTTAGTTTCCACGTTTTCAGGGTCAATGGCCAGGGCCTTTTTTATCTGAACCTCGGCCTTTTCAAGTTCCTTGTTTGAATTGTAAAGTCTAGCAAGAAGCATTCTGGTATTTACATTGTCAGTATCGATCTCAATTGCCTTTAGATAGTATTCTTCCGCTCTGTCGAACAGGCGTTGATCCGCATAAAAACCAGCCAGCAGGACCATGGGTTCCGGATCATCCGGTTTTGTACTGACAAATTTTTTCAACGTCTCCTCGGCAGAGTCCAGGTTTTTCTGGGAGATGTAAAAAAAGTACAATGCAATGTGTGTCCGGTTGTCTTCAGGTGCTAGGGCCAGGGCATGTTTTATGCTTTCTTCTGCCTTGGCATACTCCTTTTGGAACATGTAGAGTCTTGAGAGGGTGAGCATGGCTTTGGTCTGATTGGGGTCAAGGTCAAGGATGACTTGATATTTTTTTATCAGATTTTCAACAGGTTCTTTTTCAAGGGTAAGAATTCCTGCCTCAAGATACAGAGCATCAATGTTATGGGGATCTATGTTGAGGGTTTCTTGGATTCGGCTTTTTGCTTCAGGCCGCATATCCCCTGCCAGAAAAAAGGTTGCCAGTCTGGTCAAGGTCTCAACATTTCCGGGTTCCAGCTGTTCTAATCTCAGGTATTCAGTAAATGCACCCTGGGGATCGTCAGTTTTCAAATAGGTCTCGGCTAGGAGTTTGCGAGCCTCAATGGAATCCGGGTCTGCATTCACAGCATTCTTCAGCTGTATCTTTGCATTGTCATAGGCCTTCTGGTCAAAGTAGGACTTACCTGAAGCCAGGTATTTTGCCGCTTTGTCCGTTTCATTTTCAGGAGAACAGGCTGAAATAAGAAAAATGGCCAGGAAAAAAACAGTTGCAAGGCTATGGTGACTGGGTATCATGACGAATCCTCCAAGGGTAAATCTTGAGTATATGGATAATCATTCTTGACATCCGAAATAACATATTAAACTTTGGTTGGCGATTCTTTTTTACGGGGCTCTTCCAGGGACGTTTGATTCTTTGAATTTTGATTTGGGGAAAATGAAAACCATGGATGCAGATTTTAAATGGAAAGTTGTTTTGATTGACGATGAAACCGACATCAGGGAGGTGGTTTCCCTTGTGCTGACAGACGCTGGATTTATTGTTGAAACCGCCGGGAATGGAAAGGCTGGCCTAGAACTTTGCCAGACTTTTTGTCCCCACATCGTAATCACTGATATCCGGATGCCCGGAATGGACGGTCTTGCCGTTCTCGAGCATTTGAAAAAAAGATCGCCGGACATTGAGGTGATAGTGATTACAGCCTTTGGGGAGCTTGATCTTGCCATCCGTGCCCTTCAGCTGGATGCGTCTGATTTCATAACCAAACCGGTTTCAGAAAAGGCCATTCACCTTGCCTTGAAACGGGCCAGGGAACGGTATCTTTCGAGAAAAAAACTCAGGGAGTACGCACTCTATCTTGAACAGGAGAATATCAACCAGGCAAAGCTCATGCACAGGGATAAACTCATCTCCCTTGGGCGGTTGAGTGCAAGCGTAGTCCATGAGATAAACAATCCCGTGGCCGGAATTTTGAACTACGCGAGGCTCATGCTCAAGACGCTGAAGCAGGGCGGGCTTTCTGAACATTCCGTCAGGTTTACCGACCACCTGACCCTTGTGGCATCTGAAGCAGAGAGAATCTCGACCATTGTCTCAAGCCTCCTGACCTTTTCGAGAAAGAGCAGTTTCACCACTTCCAGGGTTAGGATCGATGAGCTTGTTGAACGATCCCTGGTGCTGGCCCGCCACAGGCTGGAACTCGCCGGAATTGGTCTGGCCGTGGATGTTGAACAGGGTATCCCCGAATTTGAGGGTGATTTTAACCTGCTTCAGCAATGCCTTATCAACCTTGTATTTAACGCTATAGATGCCATGGAAAGGGGAGGTCTTCTCGAGGTCTCTGCATCTTTTTGTCCTGAAACCAGAAGGGCATTGATCAAGGTCAGCGATACAGGGACCGGTATTGCCCCTGAAGATCTTGACCACATTTTTGAACCGTTTTTCACTACAAAGGATGAGGGTCGAGGTGTGGGGCTGGGACTTTCGATTGTCTTCGGCATCATGGAACGTCACAGGGGGGGTGTAACAGTAAAATCCCGGCTGGGTAGGGGGACGGACTTTACCCTGCAACTCCCAGTTTAAGTTCTTTTGCCGGTTGCGGCCGGAGGCCATCCCTGGCCCCGGCCGTTTTGTTCAGGTTATTTCCCTATTGTCTGTCTGACTGCCGTTACAACATCATCCGGGCTCGGCTTAAACATCTTTTCATGGGTGGGTGCTACAGGCACGGGTATCTGGGGGGGAGCGACCCTTTTAACCGGCCCCTTGAGGGCGTCAAAGGCCTCATCTGCAACCATGGCTGCAAGTTCAGCTCCAAATCCGCAGAACATATTGGCCTCATGAACCACGACCATACGACCTGTTTTTCGAACAGACTCAAGTATGGTGGCCCTGTCCAGGGGAACAAGGGACCTAAGATCAATCACCTCGCAGGAGATTCCGAGTTCGTTCAACTCCTTTAGGGCCTCCATGGCCGTGTACAGGGCCATGCCATAGGCCAGGATGGTGCAGTCTGTTCCAGGGGTGACTAGGCGGGCCTTGCCAAGGGGAGTACGAAAATCCCCGGCCGGAACCTGACCTGCCATCTGACCAAGCATCAATTCTTGAACCACAATAACCGGGTCTGGATCAAATATGGCACTCATAAGCAGTCCCTTGGCATCTTCCGGGGTGGAGGGCCAGACTATTTTGAGTCCCGGGCTGTGGGCGATCCAGGCTTCAAGGTTGTGGGAATGCTGGCTGCCAGCACCAATACCAACGCCTGCCTTTACCATCACAGTCAGGGGAAAGCTTGATTTCCCGCCGCTCATATATCCGAGTTTTCCGGCATGGTTGACCAGCATGTCGCTTGCCAGGGTGATAAAGGGGAAGAACATGATTTCCACCACGGGTCTCAGGCCCATGCACGATGCTCCCACTGCAAGTCCTGCAATAGCGGCTTCGCTGACCGGTGTGTCCTTGATTCTTCTTGAACCGAATTTTTCAAGAAGTCCGTGGGTGGGTCCGTTGGGATCGAGGTGGATGGACGTTCCCACGCCTTCGCCTGCAATAAATACGTTATCATCCTTTTCCAGGGCAATGGTAAGGGCTTCGTTCAGGGCTTGTCCAAATGTTTTTTCCTGCATGATTTGGCTCCTTTATGGTTGGACAAATAGATCGGTCATCAGGGTGTCTGGTCCGGGGTAGGGGCTTTCATCTCCAAAATTGACAGCTTCTGTCGCACGCTTTTCGGCGTCCAGATCTATGTCCTGGATCTTTTTCTCATCAAGAACGCCCCTGTCCAGGAGCTTCTGACGATAAGCTTTGATTGGGCACCGTTCGGCCCAGATCTCAAGTTCTTTTGGGTCTACATAATGCTGGTGATCCTGCTCACCGTGGCCCCTCATTCGATAGGTCCTGGCCTCCATCAGGGCAGGACCTTTGCCCGAACGACAATGTTCGACAAGCTCTTTTCCAAGGGTGTAAACCGCCTCCACATCATTTCCATCCACGCACTTACCCGGCATGTCGTAGCCGGCGGCACGCTTGAAGATATCCGGGGTTGCACTGTGCTCGAAAAGCCTCTGGGCACCGGCAAAAGAGTTGTTTTCACACACAAACAAAAGGGGCAGTTTCCAGACCCCTGCCATGTTCATGGCCTCATGCACGCTTCCTTCGGCTGCGGCCCCGTCGCCGAAAAAGACAACTGTGACTCCACCGTCGCCCCTGTATTGCTGGGCAAAGGCCGGACCCAGGGCCAGGGGCGGTCCTGCCCCCACCACTGTGGATGTCATCAAAACATTTACTTCGGGAACCGCAAGGTGCAGAGTTCCAGCCTTGCCGCCGTTACACCCCGTGGCCTTGGCCATGATTTCGGCCATGAGCGCATTGGGATCGGCACCCTTTGCCAGAAGATGGCCATGGCTTCTGTGGTTGGTCACCACGACATCTTCGGGTGCAAGTGCCATAACCATTCCCGTTGAAATGGCCTCCTGGCCGTTGGCCAGAATCTGCATGCCGGGCAGTCGATAAGGTTCCTGGCTGAGGATGACGATTTTTTCCTCAAATTTTCGTGTCAGAACCATATTTGAATAAAAACGGATCTGAAGATCATCGGCGATCTGATTTTTTGACATAAACCCTCCTTTAGGTATTGAGTCTGATGAAGGCTGATGATACATTCATTAGGCAATTAAACAGTCTACGTCAAGTAAATAAGGAGGGGCCCATGGTTATCACAATTAAAACCAACGCCAGAACCGAGATGATCGATATCACGGCCCAGGTGCGCAATGTGGTTCAAACATCCGGGATCAGAAACGGTCTTGTCCATGTTTTTTCCCTGCACACAACAGGGGCCGTTACCATCAACGAAAATGCCGACCCTGCCGTTGAAGCAGATATCCTAAACACCATAAACCGGGTGATCCCCTGGGACGATAATTTCAGGCATATGGAGGGGAATTCTGCGGCACACATCAAGGTCAGCCTGTTCGGGCCTTCAGAAACCATTGCCCTTGAAGACGGCTCCCTTGTCCTTGGCACCTGGCAGGGGATATTCTTCTGCGAATTTGACGGCCCGAGAAATCGGCGTGTTAACGTCAAGATTCTTGCCGATTCCCGGTCCTAGCAGTTTTTTAAAATTCCCCCTGTATTGTTCGATCCGTCAAGTTTTTCGTCAACTGGATTTTATCTTGCAAATTATTCGGGGATACTATATTAAGACAACGATTTGCCTGGGTGGCGGAATAGGTAGACGCAAGGGACTTAAAATCCCTCGGAGATTATCTCTGTACGAGTTCGATTCTCGTCCCAGGCACCATAGAACATAAGGGTTTAGCCGTATTTGGTTAAATTCTTTTTGTTTTTTAAAGTATAGAGTTTACTTGCTGGCCCCACTCTGGCCCCGCTTTTCGTGTGTGAGAGTCTATGAATGATATTAGGAGGGCAGGGGAGACCACTAAAATAAAAAACCAGCCCCCTGGATTAAAGGAGCTGGTTCTTGTGTTTTCACGTTCTATCTGTGCAGGTGCCTTACAAGGGATTAACCATTTTCTTACTGGTCCCCATTCAACCCCGGCATGGATAACCCGGTGATTGTAAATCCCCGGTGCTTTGCTTTCCCTGGACCCGGCAACATTTAAAACCCTGATTCAATGGCGGTATCAATCCCGGCCCTGTCGCTCCGGTCTGGCCGCCTGAAAGGGAAGGTCCACCCGGTTTAGAACCTTTGCCTTTTTTGTGCGTTGGCTCTGCCGGGGTAGCTCTCCACAATCTCACTAAGGATGGAGTCTTTTTATTCCTGTGTAAGATCCTGGCCGTGATAGTTGGATACCTTATCGGTAGCGGGGTCAATGTTATTTGCTGGCGTGGTGTCGGTATCAATACCCTGGTCTTCGTAAGAATTTGTGTAACTGATCCATATCGTTGTTGATTACACCGTAAAAGTTAACGTCTCTTTTTTGTCCCTTTTCTGCAATTGCAATAGAGATAGAATTTTTATGGACATCCAATCCAATATATTTGTAACCATTCAGCATCTGTTTTTGTAGACGCTTAGAAACGGGTAAAAGATTTGCCTCATTGTTGCAATCAAAAAATTACTCATTTAGAAATTCTGGCAGTTTGCCTTCAAATAAAAGACATAATGCCTCGCTTGCCCTTACACCATTTTTCTACAGGTTGAAAGATAACTGCGGATACGGCAAAACATAGCCGAACCTTGCATGGAGCGAAAACACCCGGATATTTTTTGCTGAACCTTGGTCATCCGAATATCGCTTTCTCCCAGATTGTT
>JAVEQI010000028.1:0-45947 GCA_034007745.1 Desulfobacterium sp. | reverse complement strand
TAGCAGGGTTAAAAAACTTAAAAAAGGACTTTGAATTAAATTTGTTCTGATAAGGCTTTAATGAATGCGACATTTATAACTCCTTGTAATTAAAAGATGTATTACAAGGCGCCGCAAAAATTTTTTTGCCTATTTGTCAAGGGAAAAATGCATATGATTTCATTTTTTTATCACCTGATTTACTATGGAACTCTTGCCAAGTCGTCGCTATTGGTAGAGTTTCAAGGTTCGTTTTGCCGGAAGTCAAGTTTCGTTCCGGCCGTGCCGATTATGCAAGAACCTAACCGGACACTACTGAGTATTTATCGACATAATATTTAAATTCTTTGTCTGTTATTTGGCGAGTTCGCTTTGATTTAATCAGAAAATAAGAAGTTTCAAAAGGGAATGTGACTTTTCCTTTTTTCCCTTTTTTTTGAATCAAAAAGTCATACTCGAATGGATCTTTTAAAATAAATTGTTGATTATCTGCGAGATCTAATTGCCATTGTGAACACGGGATAATCTCATAATTGTTTGGTATGGGAATATTTACCCCTAAACACTTTATTGATGTTTTCCTATTCCCCCATGCTGACCCCATAAATAGAAAAACTATTAAAATTATCAATAGGAAAATAGTTTTGTTTGATTTCATGTTTAGTCCTTGTATTAAATTATTGTTTTAGTCGCCATGGGCCGGACACTTTCACTTGATCGACTACCCCTTCAGTTTCCAATTCTTTCAAAAGGCCTACAATCCAATATTGTTGATGTGATGATGTTGTTTTTTCATAGTCCCCCCAATCAAACCCGCATCGTTTGAAAATTTGTGCTTGTTTAATTCCTGAACCTGTGGGGCGACAATCACTTTCAGATTTCATGAATGAGATCACCAATTGTTTGGCTAATTTTCTAATTTCTTTTCCTTCTTCAATAAAAACACTCATTTTAATTTTTTCCTATAGGGCATTTCCTAAAACATTATATAGAATTAACCGAATTGTGATATTTTTTTGTGCAGATCCGGTTGACTTATGGTTCAAACACTATTTTGCCAGTATTTGGCAGACTGCCTCAATGAATTTTTCAAGACTCTCAAATCCAGTGTGAAGTATTTTGCCATATTCTTTGAGAATTATCTCCCCGAGATTGTGCTTATTTTCTTCAAATTCCAGCAACTTACCAATCCCGGTGGTCTTACATTGTTCATGTTGGATATGTCGTGTTGAACGAATAGCAAAAATGTTTTTAATTGTAACCTAAATATTGCAATCGCTACCGTGAAACATTTATAAAAACAGTAAGTTATAGAAAAACCAACTCACCGCAATTTTTTGCAAAATATTTGTAACTTCAATGAGTTAGGCATTCATTTGCAATATTTAGGTGTAAAACAAATAGGTGTTTAATAGGATATGTCCAGTTGTTAAACAATATACCGCCCCATTTTTTGTAATACGATCAGGCAAAGTTTTTAAGCAATTTTACCGGTCATTTTGAACCGGTTTAAAAATTTAAAAACAAATCAGTAAATTCCTATGCTCCATGGTTGTGAAATATAAGGTTTCCGTAATTGAGAAGTCAACCATTCTTGCATTATGTTGCGAGTTGCTTCTGAGCCTTGATAGACGAGCTTTAGCCTGTTTTATCGTGGAAGTCAAAGAAGCTATAAGAAAACAGCAACTTACTGGGAATATAGCAAATTTGTATAAAAAGACTCAACATAATAATTTACTCCTGTCCGTCCATCGAGGCGCCTTTGATAAAGCTTGAGGATATCTAAAGGCTGTCCAGCCACTCAAGAACATTTTGTTTGTTTTCCCATTGAACAAGCTCATCGATTTTAGGATCGGATTTAAGGTGCTGCTGGGTAAACCGGATAAAATCCTCTTGTAATTGCCGCTTTTGATTCAAGTCCAATTGCAGATAGATCATTGTGGATTGTACATTGGAATGTCCCAGGCGATTTTTAATTTCCGATATGGGCTTCCCTTCAGTGACCATTCGGACTGCGCAGGAGTGCCGGAAACTGTGGACCGGATGCATAAGGGGCAATCGTTTAGGGCTTAAAGCCTGGTCAAGATAATCTTTGCACATGCGGTTGATGCCGTGACGTGTCAGTGCGGTTCCCCGCTGATTGATAAATAAACTCTTTTTACAAAGGACATTGGGGGAGCGGCGGTACTTTGAAGTATATTGAAAAATCAGTTCCGCCGTTTTTGCAAGAAGTTCAATCTGCCGATACCGGTTCCCCTTCCCAAGGATAGCCAGAGTCCTGTTTTCATAATCAAAATAATCCAATTGAAGTGTGGCAATTTCGGTTGCCCTGGCGCCGGTGTCATATAGAAGATGTAAAAGGGTATAATTCCGGAACCCGTCTTTTTTCTCAAGCTTGACCTCATTGAATATCTTTTGGATTTCCTGGGGATACAAAAACCCTATCAATTTTCGTTGGCTGCGTTTCTGAGGTATGGCAAGGATAGCATCAGTCAGTTTTTTTTGCTCAGGATAGATAAAACGGACCATCTTGGCAAAGGATTTCAAAACAGCCAATCTCTGATTGCGCGTTTTGGCCGTATTGTTACGACCGGATTCAAGCTGGTTGAGAAAATCTAAAATTAAATCTGTTGTAAGATGCTCAAGTTTTAAGGACTCTATCTTTATCCTGTGATACCCGGCAGCAAATGGTAAAAAAAGGGAGATGGTATCTCGATAGCTTTTTATCGTGTTGGGGCTGCATCCTTTGATATGAGACAGATATTGATCAAAAAATTTAATAACATAACTGGTCAGCCTCATGATTCTTCCCTCCGGGTACCGGCGAAATTCAGGAGGCTTGTCCTGCTTTTGGCATCAACCACTCTCAAATATTTCATGGTATGTCGATATTCCACATGCCCCATATAAGCAGCAAGCACCGGCAACACATTCTGGGGTGACTGTTTCCTGGCAATGGCTGACTTCAGGGTGTTTATGGCAAAAGAATGCCTTAAACTGTGCGGGGTGGGCTTTCCGAAGACAGTATCCCCGATAACTTTCCGTGGGCTGTTGATGCCGATTTGACTTACGGCATCGTGGAAGATAAAGCGAATACGGTTATCTCCAAGTCTTTTTTGTGGTCCTCCGATGAACAGGTAGGGATTAATATCGTGTTCAATCAGGGTGGCCCTGCTTGATAAATAATTATCAATTTGTTGTGCAACGGGTATCGGGATAGGGATAAGACGGTCCTTTTTGAACTTGGTCTTTTCAATATAAATTGTTTTTTCATCCGGCCGGTAATGTTCCAGCTTCAAACGGAGGGGTTCATTAATCCTCAGTCCACAGCGGGCCAGAAGCAGTACCACCAGATACTCACTGAGATCTTTAAGGAACATCCTCTTTTTTCGCCTGATCCGGCCACATACCACATCCAGCAAGAACTCTATCTGCTCTGGTGAGAATACAAAAGGGATAAACGCCCGCTGGGGAAGACCGGGAACATCTTTTAAGGGATTATTGAGGTTATTCTGTTTTCTTCTCAGATACTCAAAAAAGCATCGAACAGCGTATAGGGTTGTGTTTACCGTAGATGGCTCAAGTCCAAGTTCGTCTCTGAAGTCTATATAAAAATGAGGGTTCCAAATGCTTGAATGATCTGGCTGCCTCCTTATATATTTGTCAAAGGTCCGAAGAGGAGACCTGATCTGTTTATCGCTGTACCCCAGTCCTTTCCGGTAAGCAATAAAAGCTTCTAATTCTTCACTCAAAAAGCTTTTAAATGGTTTCATAAAACAAGACCCTCCGCATCAACTCTTTATGAATGCCCAGATATTTTCTTGTGGATTCAATCGTGTCATGCCCCATCATTTCTTTAATTTCAAAAATGCTGGCACCTGTTTCCAGCATGTTCTGTGCAAAGGTGTGCCGCAGCCAATAGGCTGTACCGGGAAGTCCTGCCTCTCGCAATGCTTTTGTCAAATATTGAGCGGTAAGACTGGCACTCATGGGCGTAGTATCCGGCCAAAAAATTAAAAAGAGAGACCGGTAATGACTTTTCGGGCGGCCTCCGACGATATAAGCAGTCATTGCTTTGAGAACTTCCTCAGGTACAGGTAATTGAAGAGGACGATTGTTTTTCCTGTTTTTCAAATCCAGGAATCCTTTGGCAAAGGAGATATCATCCAGAGTGATTAGGCTTATTTCAATGGGCCGTAATCCGAGATAATAAGCCAGGTGGACCTGAGCATAGGTGCGGAGTTCGCAGGCCGTTGAATGAGGTAAACGATCAAACAATTGACGGACTTCATTGGGCCTTAAAAATTGAGGAGGTTTGGCTTTGGCAAACATTGGAGGGCCGATCAAGAGGTCTGCCAGGTTTTGCCTGATCAATTTTCGTTCGGTATACAGATAGCGTAAGAAGCACCTCAAATAGGATCGGTATAAGCGCTTGGTCGTTTTGGCATACGGTGCATTGAACATCGCTAAGAAACTATCCACATGTTCAATGTTGATCCCTGTCAGTTTTACAGCGTTTTTTTGTAGGTAGCAGCCAAAGGCTTTGATGACTCTTGTTATAGCCTTGATTTGTTTTGGCCCGCTTTGCTGGATTTTTTGGAGATAGCCCAGATATTCCCGGCGGACCTGATCCATATCATAACCGGATTGCTGTTTTGGTTTCAGCTTAGCCATTGTTTACCCCCATGAGAATCTTGTTCAGGGTTTTTCCAACCGATTCCGACTGGATGATTTTACGGGGAGATTGTTTTTCTGCAGATGCCGGTGTGGATTTAACCGGCAGGGACAGCACCTGGTAAATGTTGCCGTCAAAGGCAATCAGATCCTTTTCCATCAAACCGTCCCGAGCCTGAATGTATTGATCGAGACGTATGCCAAGCAGGGTGCATATTTTATCATAGCTGTAAAAACTTAAGCCGTTTCGATCACCGGCCAAAATCAGGAAAAAATATAATAGAAGTTCTTCAGGGCCCAATTCACTCCAGAAGCCACCCGTAAGAAACCGATGGGGGATAAAACTGAACCCGCCTTTGATAGATCGTACTCTTGAGGAATTTAAAATTTTCTTTTTTATCATGCAACACCTCCCGGTCCTTGGGTTACCCATATCCCCGTCTGGGGAATTTCGGTACAAGTTGACCTAAAACGCAGCAGAATCTACAGCACGGTTTGATTTGAAAGCCCAAAATATGATATTGGGCCCATATTATTATTGTCGTACACCATGCTGGTAACGCTGGGGAAGGTGTATCAGCCATCTTTTTTGTTATTTTGGTAATTTCACGGTATCGACGACGATTTTCTGATTTTCTGTGTTGTTTTTTGCCTTTCTCCGTCTGGCGATATCTTCTCTGCGCTTCCCGTTTGATTTTGAGCTTGCCGGCAGTCCGGCAATCATCGCAACAATAAGCCTGCCCTCTCCAGCAAGCCCTGCAGACAAAAAAAGGGAAACAACACCAACGACATGTGATTGAAATTAATAACATTACAAGATATCTCCGACCTTGCAGATAGCCGGAAGATGCTGTAGAAATGAGATAGCGTGTGGGCTTTCCGGTTATCGGCGGATAGTTCACAGTTAAAGCCCGGAGTTGCCGCTCTGGGCTTTTCTATATTTATGCTTCTGAATTATACGAAGAAAATGAAAGATTTAAAAATCTTTTTTGAATGAAACGGAATAAAATCTCACAACATAATCAAACCCGCTGCATAACTTGCATTATTGTGGATTTTCAAAAGTCTTATGAATTCAAGCAGTATTATTAATACCGTCTGGGTTCAATAATGATATGTGGATTTGGAAAACGCACCTGCTATTGACAAAAATTTAATTGGATATTATTAAATCGGAATGGAAAAGCACACAATAAAATACCTTAAAGACTATCGACCGCCGGAATACTGGGTCGACAGCATTGATCTTCAGTTTGATCTTTATGAAGATTATGCCCTGGTAAAATCCCTGATGAGGATAAGACGCAACAACGAGATCGCAGATGAGACAACCTCCCTCGTGTTTGACTCGGAGGATCTTGAAATCGTCTCGGTCGTAGCCGGGGGCATGGTCCTTCTCCCCGGTGAATACGGCCATGCGAATGGGCGTTTTAACCTTTTCAGTGTGCCGGAAATCTTTGAACTTGAAATTACAACCCGAATAAAACCCCAGGATAACCTTGTCCTTTCGGGGTTGTACCGGTCCGGAGGCACCTTTTGCACCCAGTGTGAGGCAGAAGGCTTCAGGAGAATTACATGTTTTCCGGACAGGCCCGACATCATGGCGATCTATTCCTGTATTATCACGGCGGACAGGGCGAAATATCCGGTGCTTCTCTCAAATGGAAATCTGATTAAAACAGGGGACCTTGATGGCGGGAGGCACTACGCCCTCTGGAAGGATCCTTTTAAAAAACCATCCTATCTTTTTGCACTTGTTGCAGGCGATCTTGTCTGTAACAGGGATTCGTTTACCACCTGTTCCAACAGGACCATTGATCTCAGGATCTATGTGGAGCCTGAAAACAGGGACAAGTGCGGCCATGCCATGTTAGCTCTCAAACAATCCATGGCCTGGGATGAAGAAAAATTCGGCAGGGAGTATGACCTTGACCTATACCAGATCGTTGCGGTAAACGATTTTAACATGGGTGCCATGGAAAACAAGGGACTGAATGTGTTCAACTCCAAATTTGTCCTTGCCAGTACAGAAACGGCAACAGATACCGATTTTATGGGTATTCTAGGGGTAATTGCCCATGAATATTTCCACAATTGGACCGGCAACCGGGTTACCCTTAAAAACTGGTTCCAACTGAGCCTCAAGGAGGGTTTGACCGTGTTCAGGGACCAGGAGTTTTCATCGGACATGGGTTCAAGGGGCGTCCAGAGAATATCCGATGTAAGAAAGCTCAGGGCAGGGCAGTTTCCCGAAGATTCAGGTCCCATGGCCCACCCGGTGCGGCCTGAATCCTATATGGAGATGAATAACTTCTACACCATGACCGTATATAACAAGGGCGCCGAGGTGATTCGCATGATCTCCCTCATCCTTGGTTCCGATCTTTTTAGAAGGGGCATGGATCTTTACTTTGAACGATTCGATGGCATGGCCGTTACCACCGAGGATTTTGTTGCCACCATGGAAGAGGCAGGCGGTGTGGATCTTGGACAGTTTCGCCTCTGGTATTCCCAGGCTGGAACCCCAAAGGTCAAGGTGGAACGGACATATGACGTTCAAAATAAAAAATTGACCATGGTTTTTTCCCAGACCCTTCCAGGCGATAAAGATCAGAACAAAAAGCTACCCATGCACATTCCCGTGGAGACAGCTCTTCTGGACGGTGAGGGAAATTTTCTGAATCATGAAAAGTGCGGTCTGTTTCATCTAAAGAGTGAGGCACAGACCCTTGAGTTTGAGGGTGTTCCTGAGGATTGTATTCCGTCCATATTCAGGGGGTTTTCCGCACCTGTAAAAATTGAAGCAGATTATTCAGATACAGACCTTGCCTTTCTCATGGCAAAGGACACAGACTCTTTTAATCGTTGGGATGCGGCCCAGGAGCTGTATCTCAGGGAAATTGACCGTCTGCTTGGAGATGCACAAAAGGGTGAACCCAGCGAAACTTCAGCCGAAGTCTCACCCCATGTGCTGGAGGCCTTTGACCTGGCCCTTGATGCCGCCCCCGGAGACCAGGCACTTGCGGCAAGGATACTTACCCTTCCCGATGAGAATGAAATCGGAGAAAATTATGAAACCTTAATCGATGTGGACGGGATACACAGGGCAAGATTAGCGCTCCAACAGGGTATTGCCCGGAGGATAGAGGAAAAGGCTCTGGTTATTATCGATGAGTGCTCTTCTGTCCCGGCATCAGATATCTCATTTGATGCCATGGCCAGAAGAAGCCTGAAGAATCTGCTGATCTCCTATGTGGGAAGTCTCAAGACCCAAAAGGCCGAAGGCTTTGTCTTTGAAAGGTTTAACCTGGCCGATGGCATGACTGACGAAATATCCGCCCTTGCCATCCTGTCCAACATGGAAGGTGAGTATAGGACAATTGCCCTTGATCGCTTTTACGACAAATGGAAAAAAGATCCCCTGGTCATTGACAAGTGGTTCCAGGTTCAGGCTACGGCAAGTCGTAGGGACACGGTCGACGAGGTCATAAATCTCGCCTCCCATGGGGCATACTCTCTGAAAAATCCCAACAGGGTTCGTTCCCTTCTGGGCGCGTTTACCTTTCAAAATCCCATGGGATTTCACAAGTCCGATGGCGGGGGATATGTCTTTGCTGCCGATCAGATCATCGCCCTTGACAGATCAAACCCCCAGATAGCTGCGCGAATGGTATCCGGGTTCAATCAATGGAAAAGATACGATAAAAACAGGCAGAAACTCATGCTTCAGGAGTTGAAACGTATTATTACGATCCAGGAGCCGTCAAAGGATGTTTACGAAATAGTGTCAAAGGCTTTGGGATCATAACAATCAGGAGAATTTTGAAAAAATGGGGGCGCTGCTCCACAGGCTTGTGCGCTCCCACCCATACCTGTCCACCCAGCCTTTTCTCCGGATGTTTTTTAAGCAGCGGTACTGGATGGTTCACGTAAGGATGATCAAGTCTTTCTGGATGAGACCAAAAAATGAGGAGGCATTTGATTGAAAGTACCATCCAAGATGGTTTGAACAGGTTTTGCAGATCGCAATTTGCCAGTGATATCCGCTGAACCAGGAAAATTCAGCAGATGGTTCAAGTCTCGCCAGACAACCCGGTGCCCGTTTGTAACACCCGATTTCAAAGACATGCCCATGGGGGTTTGCAAAAACATGGTAGTAAGAGCCATTCACAGCCATAAGATTGTCCGTGTGGGTGATGATGCTGCAGCAGAATCTGCATAGAACGATCTCTTTTTCCCCAGTCTCCTGTTTGTCTTTTTCCAGGATTCCGGCGACAATCTCTGAGTTTGACTTAGTCTTTTTAAAAAGTAACAAACCCGTCACTCATTTTTGTTAGTTTCCCTTTTCTGGATAGCGTAAAGAGTTCCCCCCACCGGGGCAAATGAAAGAAATACAATATTTACCCATGGAATCAAAAACCAGAGTCCAAAACCCAGGTGAAAGAGCAGGTTCCGCTTGAATTCAGCAAATCTCATCTTAAACGGATCGAGCCTTCGGGCCGCAACAAGGTCTGTGTTGTCCCAGGCAAGGAAGGTGGTTGCAGCAAGGGATGAGACAACTGTAATTGCCGGCCCAAAAGGTGTCAGCCAACCCAGGGTTATCAGAACAGCTAGGGCAAGAAGAGGGATAAAGGCCCTGGGGATCTCCTGCATGAGCAGGTAAAAGACAAGTTTTAAAATCGAAGAATCCTGGGGGGAAACCTCAACTCCTGTCACCATGCGTTCAGTTATCCTTGACATGATATCCATAAAGAAGACACTGAAAAAAATTTGAGCCAAGATATAGGAAAAAAGGCAGGCAACGGCAGAGAGAAGAAGGGAGAGAAGCCATGATACCAACTTCCATAAGAACAGCATGAGACCGGGCTCCGGCATGGTCCAGATAAAACTCAACAATTCCTGGTGCCAGAAAAGAATCAAACCCGAAAAAAAGAGTGCAAGGCCCCCTGTAACCAGGAATCGCAGCATCCCAAGCACAAAAAGGCGTGGAGTTCTCAGTCCAAGGATGAGCCCCCTGAGATTGCACACTATTCCTTTAAATAGATCCATTGGTTTTTCTCTCTTTATTATTCCATTAACATACCTATACATGTATACTACTGAACATGAATTTTCAACTTTATCGTTTGAAATTGAGCAATTTTTAATGATACAAAATCTGCCGGGGCCATGGAAAAAGCCCCTGAGAGGAGTGTGCACTTGGCAATCTTTTATGTCGATGGCAGCTTTGTCCAGTCAGACAAGGCGGTTATACCGGTGGATGATCTTGCCGTTTTAAGAGGGATCGGAGTGTGGGATTTGATGCGCACCTTCCAGGGAAGACCGTATTTTCTTAAAGAGCATCTTGAACGGCTTGAACAATCTGCCCGCTCGATGAATCTTGTATTTAAATGGCAGATTGACGAGCTGGAGGCCATAGTCCTTGAAACCCTGGACAGAAACAGGGATGTTGATGAGGCAAACATCCGGATTATCATAACCGGCGGATCAAGCACTGATTTCATGACCCACCAGGGCAATCCGAGACTGTTGGTGTTAATAACCCAAATTCCCCCCCTTCCCCGGGAGTGGTATTCCAAAGGGGTAAAGGTCATCACCGTGAATCAAGAGCGTGAGGTACCCGAGGCCAAGAGCCTCGCCTACATCCCAGCTGCCCTTGCCCAAAACAAGGCCAAAAGTCTTGGTGGGGTGGAGGCTCTTTATGTGAGCCGGGATGGTTTGGTTACAGAGGGGACTACAAGCAATTTATTTGCCGTTTTAGACGGTGTTCTGATCACTCCGGCTGACAGGGTGTTAAAGGGCATCACCCGGAAGGCTATCCTAAGCCTTGCAGAAAAATTCATGGATGTCGAACTCAGGTCAATTCCCCTGACAGCACTCTTATCTGCCGAGGAAGTTTTTATCACCGGAACCAACAAGGGTGTTGTGCCGGTTGTACGAGTTAACGACACAACCATTGGAGATGGAACAATCGGAGATAAAACCCGGCAGATCATAAAAGCTCTTGATCAATACACCCTACAGTTCAAAAAGGGTAAGACTGCTTAGATCCCGAGGCAGGTGTTCTCTTGGCAGGAGTTTTTGTTCCAATTTAGGAGGTAGGTTTTTTCGCTTGAAAATTCTTTGTAGTGAACATTACTTCTCATTGTTACTATCTCCTGCCCCGGAGGAAACCCTGAACGATAAAAGTCCATAAAGCCTGAGCTGTTGAGCTTTTTTAACAGATTTTTTTCCTCTGCGTACAACCCGTTTATTTGAGAATCTGGCTGGTAATTTGAATCTGAATGGTAGTCGTAACCTGAAATGGCCGAATAGACAAGCTTAGTGGATGGGGAAATGGTTGCCTGTTTTAAAAGCCTCATCACAGTGGAACTCATATGAATCTGGCTGGGAAGCCCGCTTGCCTCAAGTCTTGCGGCGCGGTCTACGGCCTCTCCAATGGCGGTTATCATTCTTCTTTTCATGCTCCCGATGGGACCTATGGTTGCAGGACCTACCTCTATGCCGCATCGAAGTTCAATCCGATGTTTTGACTGATCCAAAAGTGTTTGAACCCTTTTTACAGGATCAATGGGATGGAGTCCACGTACCAGAAGGTCAAGTTCCCTGAATATAGCCACAAGAAGAAGCGTCATTAAAACTGTTCGTTCGTGAATTGTCGGTGCATAATTGATATCGTCCGGGTCAAACACCGAGGCGCTCTGGAGGAAAACAGCATCACCGATAAAATTTCCAAGGCGGCAGGTAAAGCAAGCTGTTAGGTTGGCTGCTATTTCCCGGAACTGGTTGGTCATGAAAAAATAGTCCCGGGCCGAGTAAAAGTTGCGCAATCTGGTGGAACCCACCATATCGACAAAGGCGTAAACCCCATCGTCGACCCTTACCGGTTCCATATTTACCATGGCTTCGGTTACGGCGCCCACGGCCATGAGGTAGCTTTTTTGCCGATCGACATCGGCCTGCTTTTTTTTAATCTCTACGGCCAGGGTTCGAAGGGCTTTTTCCTTTCTCCAGAGGGTTTCAACGGCTTTTTTCCCCTTTAAATGCCTGAAGCAGGCAAGGGAAGCTGTCTCAATGGCCTGGATCAAAAGGTCGAGGCGGTGTTTTAATTCGATTTCATGGACAAATTCCCCCGACGCCCATTGAAGAAGGTCTGGATCAACAGTATCCACCATGATTGTTCCATAATCAGGGACGTAGGCCCCAATGAAGTTTTTTACGATAAACTGGGTGGTGATGGCTGAGTTTACCTTGAGGTCGAAAAGGGGGCTGAACCCTTGTCCGTCATAGGAGAGAACCGGCAGGTTTAAAAAATCTCCGTCCCGGGTGCCTCCTGCAATTTCCCGTACAATGACAATTTTTACGCCGCTTTCATAAAAATCCAGGTAGTTCCTGAGTAGATAGGCTATGATGCCGTCATTAACAATTATTTTTCCCGGTGTTTCCTGCTTGTACAACGCCACGGGCGAAAGTCCCTTGAATCGGATTATGGCTTTGCCAAACAATTTAAGATAGAGGCCGGTTAATCCCCTTCCTTTAAAACGATGGATAACCCCCCTGTCCCAGAGTTCCGGTGCAATAAAGATCTCGTAGCTCTGGTTCGTTCCATAGAGAAGTCCGGCCTGTTTTGCGCCCATAAGGTCAATTGAAAAGCCAAGAAGGGTCGAAAACGGATTCTTTTTCCCAAAAACAGCCTTTTCAAATTTGACCATGCTCGGTAAAATTGGCTTCATAATTTTTGCCCGTCCAACAGTCCTGGTTGAAAACATGGGTAAAAATGATGGTAAAGAAAAAATGTGGTAAATCAAACTGGAATTTATTTGTTAGAATATCATTTTGCCTCAAAGTTGCAACCGTTAAACTTAATTTTTTCTTGACACGACAAGGGATAATGGATAGTTATGGATAACTATTATCGACAACCACCTTGAAACAGGATTTAAAAGAAGTGCCATGATGGCTGAGCCGGATAAAAGACTAGAGCAAATGCTGATTAAATTGCGGGAGAATGATTTAAGGATTACCCCCCAGAGATTGGCCGTTCTTAAAATACTTGCCAAAAGTAAGGGACATCCCACGGTTGAGCGCATTTATGATCAGGTCCGCATTGATTTTCCAACCACCAGCCTGGCAACTGTATACAAGTGTATAGTAATGATGAAAAACCTGGGTGAAGTTCTTGAGATTGGTTTCTCAGATGACAGCAACCGCTATGACGGCAGACGACCCCATCCCCATCCCCATCTGATCTGTAATTGTTGTAAACGAATTTTAGATCCTGACCTTGCCAGTCTCAAAGCTATGACTCTAGAGCTTTCAAAGGAAACCGGGTATAGAATTGAAAGCCATCGTCTCGATTTTTTTGGTGTTTGTCCCGAGTGTCAGAGTAAAGGCAAGTAGAATTTTAAAACAGTTTAAAACAGTTCAAAGGTGAAGGGTATTTTTTTAGCATTTAAATGATAATGGTTCTTATGTGAGAGTCAGCATCTAAGGTCTGGGCCCTTTGCCCTTTGTTCGATCCGGATTTTTCCGGATTCAACCTTGATTTTAAAAAGAAGAAGGAGGAGGAGAGAAAATGAAGAAAAAATTAACCACCAGTGCCGGTGCCCCCGTTGCTGACAATCAAAATGTAATGACAGCGGGTCCCCGTGGTCCCCAGCTGTTGCAGGATGTCTGGTTCCTTGAAAAGCTTGCCCATTTCGACCGGGAGGTAATACCTGAAAGACGCATGCATGCAAAGGGATCAGGGGCCTATGGCACCTTTACTGTGACCCATGATATTACCAGGTTTACCAAGGCCGCTATTTTTTCCCAGGTTGGCAAGAAGACCGAAATGTTCGCACGTTTTTCAACCGTGGCGGGTGAAAGGGGAGCCGCCGATGCCGAGCGTGATATCAGAGGGTTTGCCTTGAAATTTTACACAAACCAGGGCAACTGGGATCTTGTTGGAAACAATACCCCTGTGTTCTTTTTTCGTGATCCCTTGAAGTTTCCCGATCTCAATCATGTGGTCAAGCGCGATCCCAGAACCAACCTTCGAAGCGCCAAAAATAACTGGGACTTCTGGACATCGCTTCCCGAGGCATTACACCAGGTGACCATCCTTATGAGCGACCGTGGTCTGCCCGCCACCTATCGCCACATGCACGGCTTTGGGAGCCATACCTACAGCATGATCAACAATAAAAATGAGCGATACTGGGTCAAGTTTCACTTTAAGAGCAATCAGGGAATAAAAAACCTGACAGACCAGGAGGCCCAGGAGCTTGTTGGAATGGACCGGGAGAGCCACCAGCGGGATCTTTATAACAGTATTGAAAATAAGAAATTTCCCGGCTGGACTCTATTTATCCAGGTTATGCCGGAAAAGGATGCTGCAACATGTCCTTACCATCCGTTTGATCTTACCAAGGTGTGGTTCCACGGTGATTATCCCATGATAGAGGTGGGGCAGATGGAGCTCAACCGCAACCCTGAAAATTATTTTGCCGAGGTTGAGCAGGCTGCATTCAACCCGGCTCATATTGTTCCTGGTATCGGATTCTCCCCGGACAAGATGCTCCAGGGCCGTCTTTTTTCCTACGGTGATGCCCAGCGCTACCGCCTTGGCGTCAATCACCATCTGATACCGGTAAATGCACCCCGATGCCCCGTCCACAGCTATCACCGGGACGGCATGATGCGAACCGACGGCAACCACGGCTCAACCCTTTCTTATGAACCCAACAGCTATGGTGAATGGCAGGAGCAGCCTGAATTTGTCGAGCCTCCCCTTTCCCTTGAAGGGGCTGCGGCACACTGGGACCATAGGGAGGATGGGGATTACTTCTCCCAGCCAGGAAAGCTTTTCAGACTCATGACAGCGGAACAGCAGAAGGTGCTCTTTGAAAACACAGCACGCGCCATGGGAGAAGTGCCGGACGAGATCAAGATACGTCACATCAACAACTGCTCAAAGGCAGACCCAGCATATGGCGCGGGTGTGGCAGAGGCTTTGAAAATTTCTGCTGGTGCGCTGTCTGGAAAAGAATAGGGTAAGATGACCCATGGAGTGATTTAACCTTATAGAAGATAGAACCACGAAAGGCACGAACAACACGAGGTTTTAAAGCGTGTCTTTCGTGGTTAAAATTTTAGCTGCGGTAACGTTACTAACCTTTTGAAAGCTTCCTTATTTGTAGACCATCCTAACATTGTCGTGGTGGTCAATGACGTAAATAAGCTCGCCCTTTGTTTCGAGTTCATCAATAATGGATTGAAGCCTGACACGGCCTATGCCTCCCAGGCGAATAAATACCTTCCGATACCCCTTGGGCATGTTATCGTCCGAGGTGAGCATGCTGATGATCCGCCCGCCATAGTGCAAAAGAAGCTCGTCGATTTCCTGAATGACATTTCGAGTGTCCCTTATCACCACACCCACCTGGATGCTGTCCTTGCGTTTTCCAGTCAACGATATCAGGGCCTTGTACAGGTTGGTCTGGGTGATCACGCCCACAAGATTATCCATGTCATCCACCACAGGAGCACCTGATATCTTGTGCTCAAGCAGGAGCTCTGCTGTTTCATCGATGGAAAAGTTATATGGCACATGGATGGGATTTCTCGTCATGATGGTCTTTATTTTTATCTGGGCAAGGGCGGCAAGGTCCGCGTGGGTGGCTTTAACGGCATCAGAAGCCGAGGCGCGTTTCAGGTCCCTGTCTGTTATGACTCCTGTGAGTCCTCCATTTTTAAGGACTGGCATCATCCTGATCCTGTTGGTTTTCATGAGGGCAACAGCCATTTCAAGGGTGCAGTCCGGATCAACGGAAATAACGTTTTTAGTCATCCAGTGTTTGACTAACATATGTAGAGCCTCCAAATATTAAGTACAAGAATTATGCAAGGGCCACATCAAGAACCATCATAACGCTGAAACCTATCATAGTTGCCATGGTTACACTATCGATATTTGCCTCAATCCGCTGGGATTCGGGAATAAGCTCTTCAATTACGACAAAGATCATAGCTCCTGCTGCAAAACAGAGGGCATAGGGCAGAAAATCCTGCATGTGGATGACAAATAAAGCGCCTGTCACCCCTGCAATTGGCTCCACTGCGCCTGAAGCCTGGCCCATGAAAAAACTTTTTTTCCGACTGATTCCCTCTCTTCTCAGGGGCAGTGAAACAGCGGCTCCTTCGGGAAAGTTTTGAAGGCCGATGCCAATGGCAAGGGCAATTGCACCGCCAATGGTGGCCGAGGGAAGATCGGCTGCCACGGCTCCAAATGCCACGCCAACGGCAAGACCTTCAGGAATATTGTGCAAGGTGATGGCAAGGACCAGAAGGGTGCTTCTCTGCCACGAAGTTTTGATCCCCTCACTCTGGTCCATATCCAAGCCAAGGTGTAGATGGGGCAGCATAAGATCGGCAATTCTCATGAAAATTCCACCCGTCATGAATCCAATCAATGCGGTAAGCCAGGATACCTGCCCCATTTGTTCGGCCATTTCAAGGCCTGGGGCAAGCAAAGACCAGAAGCTCGCCGCAATCATTACACCTGCAGCAAACCCAAGCATGCAGTCCATGAATTTTTGATTGATCGTTCGGGTAAAAAAAACAAGGCCTGCGCCTGCTGCGGTTACCCCCCAGGTGAACAGGGTCGCCATCAGGGCCTGGTTTACAGGGCTAAACTGTTGAATAAAATAGATCATGCTATTTTCTCCCGTCAAATTTCATTTTAAAGGGTCTACCACAGATTGATCCGATTATTCAAATTTTAATGAAAAAAAAAAGACCCCGTGGTAAGAATGTGATAAATGTGGAGTAATAACAGGGACGATAGTGAACTGTCAGGCTGATCTTTTTAAATTTACGAGGAGTTAATATGATCCAACCCGTTATTCTTGCCGGAGGCTCAGGCACCCGGCTGTGGCCTTTATCAAGGGAACTTTACCCAAAGCAGATGCTCTGTCTGACCGGTGAGAAGACTATGCTTCAAAATACTCTTTTGAGACTTAAAGATCTCAATTCAATTCAAGATCCAATTATTGTCTGTAACCAGGAGCACCGTTTCATGGCAGCAGAACAGCTCAGGCAAATAGAGGTGAACCCCTTTTCCATCCTGCTTGAACCCCTGGGTAGAAATACTGCTCCTGCCATCTGTGCGGCAGCCCTCATGGCTGTTTCCCAGGAACAGGATCCTGTTCTTCTGGTTCTTCCGGCGGATCATGTCATTAAAAATCTGGCTGATTTTCATAGGGCCATTGGGGTTGGAAAGACCCATGCCCTAGGGGGAGAACTTGTTACCTTTGGGATTGTTCCAGATTCGCCTGAAACCGGTTACGGCTATATTAAAAAAGGTGCTCCGGTTGGCGATGCCGGTGAAGCATTTGTCCTGGATTCTTTTTTTGAAAAACCGGACAGTGAAACGGCCGTTGAATACCTCAAATCAGGAGATTTCTGCTGGAACAGCGGTATGTTCATGTTTAAAGCTTCGACTATTCTTGGTGAGCTTGAGCACTTTGTACCTGAAATTGTGGCAAATTGCAGGCTCGCCATGGAAAAAGGTGTCCAGGATCTTGATTTTTTCAGGCTTGATAAGGACGGTTTTGCAGCTTCACCTTCTGATTCGATTGATTATGCAGTGATGGAACATACTCAAAGGGGGGTCATGATTCCCCTTGAGGCTGGATGGAACGATCTTGGTTCCTGGAATTCCCTGTGGAAGACCGGCATAAAGGATGAAAATGCCAATGTGATCAAGGGTGATGTTATGCTCTCAGATGTTAAAAACTCATATCTTTTTTCTGAGAGCCGTCTGGTAGCTGCCGTGGGCGTTGAGGATCTGGTAGTTGTTGAGACAAAGGATGCCGTGCTTGTAGCCACAAGGGAGAAGGTAAGAGAGATTAAAACCCTTGTAAAGGAACTGCGGGAAAAGGGCAGGATCGAGGCCTTTGGTCATAGAAAAATATACAGACCCTGGGGGTCCTACGAGTCAGTGGATGATTCACAGAGGTTTCAGGTTAAACGTATTACAGTAAAACCTGGAGCAAAATTATCATTGCAAAAACACTACCACAGGGCTGAACATTGGACTGTGGTCTCGGGCACTGCTATTATTACCAAGGGAGATGAAGAATTCCTGCTTAAAGAGGATGAATCTGTCTACATTCCCCTGGGAGTGATGCACCGTATGGAAAATCCAGGCAGGATACCCCTTGAACTCATTGAGGTTCAATCAGGAACCTATCTTGGTGAGGATGATATTGTAAGGTTTGAAGATGTTTATGGAAGGCTTAAACTCTGAACCATGGGGTGGAGCAGACAAGCCCCATAATTGGAAATATTGAAAAAAACACGGAGCAAATTTATGTCTGAAAAAAACTATGGTATCTTAAAAGGCCATTTTCTCATGGCCATGCCTGGATTACCTGATCCTAATTTTGCACAGACTGTGACCTGTATCTGTGAACACAACGAAACCGGGGCCCTTGGCTTTATAATCAACCGGGTTCATCCCCTGTTAACTGGTCTGGAACTATTTGAAGATCTTAAAATTAAATCCAGCAGGAGCATTGAAAAATTCAATATCTATCTTGGTGGTCCTGTCCAGCCGAGCGGTGTATTTCTTCTCCACGGGCCTCCCTTTGACTGGTATGGCTGCATGCAGATAAACTCCTGGCTTGGATTAAGCAACACCCGGGACATTCTTGAAGCCGTTGCCTTACAAGAGGGTCCGGAAGATTTTTTAATCCTCCTCGGATGTGCAGGCTGGGGACCGCTCCAGCTGGACAATGAAATAAACGACAGTGCTTGGTTGACCACCCCTGTTGTACGGGAGATACTCTTTGAAACCGATGTAAACCTGAAGTGGGAGAAAACCATGATGCAGATCGGAACGGTATCGGACAATCCTTCGGATGATTCTGGAAAGGTGTGAATCTGATTCTATGGCTATGAATGAAAAAGTTTTATACGATATGGAAACCATCTCCTCAAACCTGGGGTCGATCCTTAAGGCAATGAGGGAAATTCCCGGCATGTATGACAGCACGGCAGATTCTTCGCTGAAATTTTGCACCGGCCTTCCCTCTGCTGTTCGATCCAACACTTTGAAAATTGCCGTAGTCGGAGCCATTAAGTCGGGGAAAACAACTTTTGTTAACGCCTGGTTAAAGGACGATCTGTTAAAACGGGGTTCCGGAGTTGTAACTGCCATTGTGACACGGATTCAACGGGCAAAAACTTTAAAAGCAAGGATCTTTCTCAAGTCTTGGGATGATGTCAACCGTGAGATTGAACAGGCATTGTTCATGTTCCCTGAACAGGAATGGCGTCCTGACAGGGATGTTCAGGGTTTTGATTTAAGACGGGAAAGGGACAGGCAATTTTTAAGCGAGTTCAACCGGAAGATTCTTTCAGAACTATCCCTTTCCGCTTCTGGCCTAAGACCCGAATCAGTCGCAATAACCCGGGCGGTTGAAGGGTTTGATGCTGTTAAGGATATTGTCAAACCTGACCGTTCCGTTCTAGAGTTTTCTGATCTTGAATGTTCAGATGCCGGGTTTGAGGGCCACAAAAAATTCACCGGTAATGATTCTACAGCTTTTTTTGTAAGGGATGTAGTCCTTGGGGTAACATCCCCCGGGCTTGACCAAAATGTTGAAATTGCCGACTGCCAGGGCAGTGATTCAACCAACCCTTCCCACATGACCCAGATTCAGAGTTACCTTACCCAGGCCAACCTGATAGTCTACCTCATCAGCAGCCGGTCGGGTTTACGCCAGGCTGATATTGATTTTCTACGGGTAATCAAGACAATGGGCCTCATGGAAAACATTGTTTTTGTCCTTAATGTGGACCTGAACGAGCATGATACCCTCGGGGATCTCATGGCGGTTAAATATCGAGTCAAACAGGAGCTTACCTATATTAAGCCAGATCCCGAACTCTATGCTATATCTTCCCTTTATAATCTTTTGTGCGACCTCGCACCTGACATTTCAAGAAAAAACAGGGTGGTTCTGGATCTATGGAACGAAGACAAGAGGCTGGTTGACTATCTGACCTCCATGACCGAAAAGTTTAATTCAAGGCTCAATCACAGGCTCGCCAGTGACCGATTTTATCTTACAGTGGCAAACCCCATTGAGCGGTTGGGGCAGATTGCCCTCATGGCCCGGCAACGAATTTTATTTTTTTCTGATCTCCTCTCCCAGGACCTTACAAAGGCAAGAGGAGCCATGGATCGGTTAGAACATATGTTCGCAACTGGCAAACGACACGAGGCCATTCTGGACAGTTCCATCGAGGGGGCGGTTGATCTGCTGGAACAGGAGACTCAACAGGGTGCCGCCGCTCTTTTTGATCCTTGCCGGGGAACCATTGCAAAAGATGTTTCTCAATTTCTTGCCCGGTATAGAATGGATCTTTCCTTGTACAGTACAATACTCCGGGACCAGGGGTTTGAACACACACTTTATCTGATGTTTCAGGAGCTGAAATCCACCCTTGACATCTTTATGGTTCAGACTGTAAATGCAAAAGTACTGGGTTTTGTCCATGACCGGGAAAAGGCCTTTGAGGATTATTTTAAGAATCTGTACAGAACCTATGATATCAATCCCCTTGAAGTTTTTCCTGACCGGTTTCAAGAATATAGGCCAGACCAGGAACCAGGTTGTGAGTCAGCCCATATTGTGAACCATGTGTCAGGTCAGGAATCACTCCCTGTGCCGGGTGAGACCATCCCCATCGACCTCAGAACCATAAAGGGGATATTGGGCCTGACTCTTCCGGAACAAATCTTTTCAATCAGGTACAGCGCAAGGATAAGGGTGGGTGCCATGGCAAGGTATGGAATTTTTTCCCTTGGTGATCTTGCCGGAAAGCTGATAAAAAAAAGGGAAGTTGCACCGGGCATGGCTGCCCTTGTTGCAGCAGAAAAAAAAATCAAGGCAAATGCCTTGAAATCTGCTGCCAGGCATCTTGCTGAGTATCAAAATACTGTTACGGGCGATTATCTCACTCCTCTTTTAGGTGCTGTTTCAAGGGATTTTAAGGAAAAGCTTACTTCAAGGTGCAGGATATGTGACGTGGAAATTAAAACCATGGAGGAGATGATTGACCTGGACCGGGAGGGAAAAAAGGCCCAGTCCGGTACCCTTGAAACCATGGAGACAAGAGTTGCAGAAATAGTAAAGAAAATTGAGAATCTGCCTGTCCATTGTTCAAGCTGAATATTTATAGCTGAAGAATTTGGGGTAGGGATAGATTTACCATTGACCATTGACTACGGGAGGTTTAAAAATGACGTTTAAGAGAATACTGTGCTGTGTGGATTTTTCATCAAATGCGGAAAGTGCGTTCAAGGCATCATTGGACATGGCTGTAAAGTATGGTTCAACACTCCATCTGCTCCATGTGCTTCCGCCGGTTGTCAACCCTTTAATTACGGATATCGATATTGTCATCCCTGAGGCGAATTCTGCGGCCCTTGTTCCCAAGGTTGAGGCTAAAATGCAGGAGGTTTATGCTGGCAGGATCGATTCGTCCATGAATTATGTGATTTCTGTTAAGGATGGTCATGTCTCTTCAGAAATTCTGAACTATCTTCTGGATGAGACTATAGACCTTGTGATTCTCGGGGCCTATGGTCTTTCAGGTGTGGAGCTTGTTCTTTTTGGAAGTGTTGCAAAGCGGATTGCCCATAAGGCACCTTGTTCTGTTATGATTGTCAGGGAGAAGAAATAGTAGATAGTAGGTAGTAGGTAGTGGGGGTGATCCTTGTGGTCGCCCTTGTAACTGCGCATATAGGGAAAAGGTAT
The DNA here is from genome assembly GCA_034007745.1 of Desulfobacterium sp. Classification (GTDB taxonomy): domain Bacteria; phylum Desulfobacterota; class Desulfobacteria; order Desulfobacterales; family Desulfobacteraceae; genus Desulforapulum. The sequence continues at coordinate 24,483 of JAVEQI010000028.1, read as the reverse complement.
TGTGTTCCGGTCAGGGCAACCCAAAAGGGCTCTATATCTATATGTTTATAAAACTTGTTTGCGTTACGACTAGGGGGACTCGTTTTGACGGGCCGGGGTCTAGGGCAATTTATTAATCGCCCAAGAAAGGTCCAGGACGTGTTTCCGGATACTGGCCGGTGTGATGTCGAGGTTTTTAAAAAGTGCCTGTTCCAGGAGTATAGTATCCTTCCACATGAGTTTAATACGCTCCACAGCCCTTTGGGATGTGCCATACCTTTTCAAGATGTAGCTGAGGCGATCCTCCAGGGGGACAACCTGATCGTGGAGAACCCTTTTGTCTGCATAGTTTACTATGGCAGCCTCTGTGATAATATTGTGGTCGATGTTGCGGTCAATTGTCTGGTCAATGACCACATGCTGACGTACAATTTCTCCTACTTCAAAATATCCGAGTCGGGCAAGCAGAGCCCCCCCTGTCTGGGCATGTCTTTCCCCTGTGGCAATGCTTCGGGTCTTTGTGATGTCGTGGAGGATGGCACCGGCCAGGATCAGTTCCTGGTTAAGGTGTGGGTTGTCCTGCCTTAAGAAATGGGTTAAAGTTTTGGCAACCCTCTGCACCATGCGTGAGTGATCGATGATATGGCTCATCATTTCCATTTTTTCAATCAATTGAAGGCATTGGTCTGGAGAGGGGATATTCATTATTTATCTTCCATCATAATGGTGTAGGCCTCTTTGATTTCAATAAATTTCTGGTTTGCAAGATCCTGGAATTCTTTACCAAGGTTTGCCACCCTGTCAGTATGGTATCGTTTTGCCAGATCCCTGTCCGCCCGATTTCCGGTTGAAAAGGTTGGGCAGCCGGTTAAATCTCAGGTAATAGATGACAAGACCAATCAAAAAGGCGTCGTCTATCCAGCCCACGAACGGCACAAAAAGATCCGGAATTAAATCAATTGGGCTTATCAGATAGGCAAGGGCGATCAAGATCAGCAAAAATTTATTATAGGTGCTCAAGGTTTTGGTGTAGTATCCTGTTTTTTAATGCGCCTCGTGGTGTCAAGACCTTTATCTGCGATCCTGACCATAATTATTTGCTAGTTTCTGTTCAACTTACTCCATCTGCGGCTTTAAGCACATCGATCATTGTATAGATCCTGGCAGGTGTTTCATGGGATTCAACTTTATCCGTCTGCTTGTTGTCTGCCAGTTCGTTTAAACGGTCGTTTAAAAAAAGTGCTCCGTCAAGGGTTCCCTGGATGTAAATTTGCCGTCCATTGATATTGTGCTTGAACTGAAAACAGGCAGATCCATCTTTTGAGGTCAAAGTGTAGGTGTGCCAGGCATGGCCGGTAAGGTGCTCCTCGGGAATTTGCCAGACATCCCTCTGAACTTTGGGATCCCTCACCATTTGAATCTCCCCGTCTGAAAAGGGGATGCCAAGGTCGTTGAAACAGCTGACCATTGCCCTTGCAGTTCCGCTGGTATCTGCCTTGCCGTTCTGGTGACTCTCCTCAACGGTAAGGGTATAATCTTTGAACAACCCAGGAAAGACCTTGCCTGCATACTCCATCATGGCCTGGAAACCTACAATCTGCTTGGCCATGTTAGGTGCAATAAGAGCTGGAACAAATCCGCTCCTAACTGTGTCCATGAGTTCGGTCCTGTCTCCGCCCGTGGTTCCCATGACAAAGGCAAGGTTGTTTTTAACGTAAAACCGGGCATTGTCGTTAACAGCCGTGGGGTGGGTGTAATCGATGGATATAAAGCCGGGATATTCTCGGCAGATCTCCTTAATGAGTCCGTTGCGATCTTCCGGGCGAATCAGTCTGATCTTCTGGCTGCCAACCCTATGTTCCTCTTCCTCAATATCCGGTCCGGTCAGGGAAAAGGGGACAAGACTAAAACGTTCGTCGTTGATCGCATGGGCTGCGATTGTGAGGGCCACCTTGCCCGGAATTCCATTGATCATCAAATATATTCTTTTCATTAAAATTTTACATCTCCTTTTTTATATCAAACTCCCGTCGAAACATCATTGTGCGAGTCTCGATTTTAGAATCATCTCTATCAGCTATCAGCTATTAGCTTTTAGCTAACTGCTAACAGCTATTGAGTTTCATGCTTCGTTGTGTCCGCCAGCCTACCACTGTTAGAATCGTTCAACAAGGGCGTTGAGTGTCGGTATCTCTTGTTTGTCAATGTGACCCAACCCCTGTTTAAGGCTTGAGATGGCAGATGGTATGTATTCAATGAACTGGCGCTTTTTCTTTACCATGCCAAGGTAGCTGAAGGCACCAAGAATTTGAAGGTTTCTTGTGATGCAGCAATGGCGAAAGGATGAGAGAAACGACTCTTTATCAATTGACACTCTGCTTGAAATGGCTACAATGCCATGGGCCAGTATCTCATCTTTTTCATCGGCGTCAAGGTTCACATAGGGGTCTATTAAAAGGGAGGCAAGATCATATTGGATGGGCCCCATCCTTGCCGATTGAAAGTCGATAAAGAAAATTTTATCGTTGTTGACCATGAGATTCCTAGACTGAAGATCCCGGTGCATAAGCCCCATGACTCCTCCGGCAAGAGCCCTTTCAGCAAGGTGATTGAACTCGGGAAGGAGCTGGCTGATTGGAGGATCCTGGTCTAAAAAGTTCTTTAAAAATGACTCCGCAAAGTAGAGACATTCGCGCTCAAGGATCATTTTCCTAGAGTAACTATTTGTCTGATAGGCCATTTCTGGTTTAAATTTCAGACCACCCTTCATTGAAAACTCAATGAGGAGGTCAACCACCCGGCAATATAATTGAACCCTCTTTGCAGAGCTGGCTTGTGATGCAACGATCGAGGAAAAATGAATATCCCCAAGATCTTCCAGGGCCACAAGGCCTGAAAAACGATCCCTTGCAAGGATTTTCGGCACTGGAATTTTCTGGGAATAAAGAAGATCACCAAGGGCCATGAATGAGTCAATTTCACAGATTCCTGTGTCGGATGAAAGACCGTGGGCGCAGATGACTATTGATTTGTCTTTGAACAACGCCCTGAACCATCTTCGATCTGAACCGTCCCCGGAAATGGGCTGGATAACAAGATCCATGGGGTTGATTTTTTGACCCCATTGTTTAATCTCTGAATCCTCAAGACTTGATTGCTCAAGATTTGACCGCTTAAAAGCTGCCAGGGCAAGGTATTGGATACCTGTCCTCTCATAGGCAGGGACTGTTCCTATATCCTCCCATAGATGGTCCGTTACCACATGGGCCTTGACTTGTGATCCTGATTTGGCAAGTCTGGCGTACAGATCGATGCTTGAGAAAACATTCTCCTCGGGCATATGGTCAAATATTTCCGGGGCGAGTACCTGAATGCCCGTAAAGGCAAGTCTTTTGTTTTTGGGCAAATTGTTTCTCAAGTAATCTTTGGGAGAAAATCCACAGACAAACCCCCTGTCATCAACCTCGACTCCATTGAACTCCGTACGATCATGGAGTACGAGGGTTACAGGCCAGTTTCCCCTGAGGTGAAACTGCCACACGGGTTCAAGATCAATGTCCGTTGCAATATCAGAGTTGATAACCATGAAGTGGGAGGCTCCCATGAAATCTTTGACATTTTTGATGGCACCGCCCGTGTCAAGGATTTTGGGTTCATGGATTGTGTGTACAGGGATGGGAAACCCTGCCTGGCTTATGTATGTTTCGATTTGCCGGTAAAGGTGGTGGGTGTTGACAATGATATCCCTGCACCCGATTTCTATAAGCCGTTTAATGGTAATGCCGAGAATAGCATCGCCTGCAAGGGTAAACAGAGGTTTAGGCCTTTTTTTAGTGTGGGGCAGAAGCCTTGTTCCAAATCCGGCCGCAAGAACAAGAGCTTTCATGGCCGGTTCACCGCCGTAATTTCCAGAAGCGGATCAATGATTTCTTTGTAGTGTTGAATTGTTGCAAGATCTTCCGAGCCCTTTATCCCCTTCCTTATAAAACGATTACAGGCGTTGACATAGTTCATCTTGGACAGGGATTCCTTGAGGACAATTTCCTGGCGTTTATACATTTTTACCCCCAGGGCCTGGATTTTTTTAATCCGTTCTTTTTCATCAAATTTATCGGCTGGAAAGGTTTCAAAAAAGAGCAGTGCCACCTTGTATGATTCGAGAAATGGATCAAGGAGGCTTGAAAAGAGCTTAAGCCGCCTGAAGCCTTCGCTCGTGATGTTAAAGGTGTCTGGCATCCTGGGAGTGGGAACCATTATTCCCTGGTCAACAAATGCCTTGAGGCACTCCTGAATATGTTCCTGACAGCTTTTTTCCTCATCAAAGGAAAATTCATCTATAAAAAAGTCTTGGAGAAAGCTGTAGGTCAAGGCAAGATTCTGGGATGAAAATTGAAAGGTGTCGCGTTTGAGGATGGAAACGGCAGTATAAGCCGCAGGAACAAAGAAGGAGATTGCATTGTTTTTATAGTAGTCAAGGATGGGGCGCTTGTTGTCCTTGACAATAAACCGGGTGGTTTCGGTGATCTCAGGGTCAGATTCATCGGCAAGTTCGATGAATTTTCGTGATACAAAACTGTGAATCACCTGGTAAAAGGCAAGATTCGGGTCCATGATCAGGGTGTCTGAAAGTTCGGCATTAAAAAAAATCAGCAGGTTCATGTATACGTTGGCCCTGGATTTGAGATCTCGAAAGGAAAAACGATTGCCCGGGGAGTTGAGGATACAGTTTGCCATGATGCCGTAGGGTGTAACAATGGAGATGGAGTTGATGGAGTTGATGAGCTTATACCCCATGCCCTTGCAGATGCGTCTTTGACCTTCCTCGTCCAGCCTGTTCGCCGGGAGATTTTCAACTGAAGGTTCTTGCCAGGGGGCGTCTGCTTTTCCAGGGATTCCTGGTGCAGGGTTTGTCTCTGAGATATATTCTTTCAGAGAAATGGGCTGGTTAAAATTAATATAGACTTTACCATACTTTTTTTTAAGAAATTTGCGTGCCTTGATGAGTTGGAAGAGACTCTCAGGTTTTTTCTTACCCCCTTCGATCTCATGGAGGTAAGAGTCCTCTTCAAGAACCCGGTCATACCCTACATAGATGGGAATAAAAAGCAGGTCGCTGCATGCCCCGTTCTGCTGGGCATTGATAAGGATCGAAAGAAGGCCTAATTTGGGTGAAAGAAGCTTTCCCGATCGTGATCGCCCCCCTTCAATGAAAAATTCAAGGTTAAAACCTTCAAAGAGAAGCTTTTCAATATATGTCGAGAAAATTTTTGAATAGAGAACCGCCCCCTTGAACGTTCTTCTCAGGAAAAAAGCGCCGCCGCCTCGGAAGATCGGTCCAAGAGGCCAGAACGAAAGATTCTTTCCAGCCGCAACATGGGGGCAGGGCATGGAGTTTTTGAACATTAGATAGGAGAGGAGCAGGTAATCAAGGTGGCTTTTGTGGCATGGCACCAGAATCAGGGGGGCTTTTTGTGAGGCCTCTTTGACCCTATCCAATCCATCCTGATCAATGACCAGGCCTTCAAATATGTTGTTAAATGTCCAGGTCAAGATTTTCTCAAACGTATAAATAGTGGTCAGATTGTAGTTTGCAGCGATCTCTTTAAAGTATTCCGTAGCCCTTTGTTTTGTCTTTGTAAGGGATTCACCCTTTGATTCAGAGTACGACCGCATGAATTCCTGAAGGGTTTTGTCGGTGAGGATATCTTCGAAAAGTTCTCCCCGGGTTTTGAGCACGGGGCCTGTAACGCATCTCTTCTGGCCATTGAGCAAATCCACAAGATGATTGCGAAGGATAGGGACTTGAAATTGGGTTTCAAGCCCCCTGGCTTTGGAATTAACCAGGAAAGTTTTTAGATTGACCGGGTCGGAAAATTCAACGCTGATTTTATCAGGTCTCTGGATCAATGCCACAAGACGTCTGAGTCTTCCAGGTTTTTCATTGCTGCCAAGGAAAATATCCAAAAGGGTTGGGGTTCTTCTTATGGGTTTTGAAGAAAAAACAACGGTGTGGGCAACAAAAAAAATTGGCCTTTCGCTCTCCTTCTGAAGATCAATGAGCATATGAAGGGGGTCGGGTTTAGACTTGACAACCCGCTGGAAAAAGGCGTCATTTCCCACAAGGTACAAGAACCCGGTACGTCCCTTTGAAAGTTCTTTGGTAATATATCCACTATGGTAGGGGTCCTTGAATTCCATGTGTCTGAAAAAATGAATCAACTGCCCAACGGCTATCCTTACCACCTGTTTCAGGGGCAACAGAGGAACAAACCCCATGTCCATGCCGATCTCAGGATAGGGCAGCCCCTTTTTTTGCATGGCCCAGTTAAGGTAGAGAAATTCAAAGAGGTTTTTATACTTCACCGAATAAACTACCATTCCCTGCTCATTTAGCCGGTAGAGCTTTGCAAGGCGCTGATGGTTGAACTGGATTTTTGAAAAGGTTAGCTTAAATATCCAGGAGGCAACGGGGCTTGCGCTCTCTGTGTACAAACAGGAAAAATGGTCATTCCGGGTGTCAAAAAAAGTTGACGCCCAGTTGAACAGCGCATCTTTTTTCCGTTTTATGGTGCGGAGCCTAGGTGTAAAATAGTTCATTCTTATTTCCTTTAAATTCAATCTTAATCTTTATTTTTATCAGAGGTGGTTTTTGAAGGCAACAGAATAGTTCTTCCTTAAAATTCCCTTGATTTACTATCTTCCATATGATAGTTGGTGACACTGTTAAAAGAGACAGCAGAAGATCCGGGGCGATCATACTATAGAATTTCACTATTTAAGTAAGTTCAACAGATGAATTTAATAAAGCGATAAGGAGAACAGGTTATGAAAACATTGATTGGCGGTGCTGTTGCAGTATTACTTGGCATAATCGGCATAGCAGTTTGGTTTGGTGCATTTTTACAGCTTCTGGCTGGTGCAATTCCTCCCATCCTCCTGCTTGGAGGCGGATTAGCCCTTTACCTTGGGTTTGATGAGCTTAAAGACTCATGGAAGAAAGATGAAGGTATTGAGGCGCCTGAGAAGGATGAGAAGGACAGAATTGCGGAACTTGAAAAAGAGCTTGCCGAGCTGAAAAAATAGTTTTTCCCGTCGATTTTCTACTACCTGAAAAGAACTGATCCCTAAGTGCTTTTGTAAGTAAGCTTGAGGGTCAGTTCTTTTTTTGGTTTTTCAGGAGTTAGCCATAGAGCCAGAACTGCCTTGATGTTTCTTTGAATTTCACCTCGTCTTTTTTCCATTCTTCCGCAATATTCCCTAAGTCCTCCATGTTTTCGATTCTCTTTGCAAGGGTTTGACTGCCCAGGATAAGATCAATGGGACGTCGTTTAAACTCATACTCATAGGGGGGCAGCTTCCACTGAAACTCTTCCGGCCACAGACGGATAATGGTCTGGAGCAGCAAAAGAGAGGTCAGATATGGCCGATAAGAATCCCCTGAAGTCACATGGATCTGAAATCCTCGGCATACCTTGTCCTGCCATTTTCCGGAGCAGGGCTGAAAACATACCGGCCGTAATGCGGCTCCGCCAATCTTTTCGTTTACCAGTTCAACTATCTTTTTGCTTTCTATAAAGGGTGCACCAAAAAGTTCAAAGGGCTGGGTAGTTCCCCTGCCTTCGCTGATATTTGTTCCTTCAAAAACAACCTGACCCGGATAGACTGCTGCGGAGGCAGGTGTAGGCAGATTGGGAGAAGGTGCAATCCAGGGAAGTCCCGTTGATTCAAATTCCATGCTCCGGTCCCAGTTCTCCATGGGAATCACCTTTAGGTCTGCCCCGATTTTCTGCGTTTTGTTGATAAGTTGAGCAATCTCACCGACTGTGAGCCCGTGGCGCATGGGTATTCCATACCTTCCAACAAACGAACTGCATTCCTGCTCAAGCATGTTTCCCTCCACCTGGATACCCCCCAGGGGGTTGGGGCGATCAAGCAGGACGACCCTAATTCCGTAAAGGGCTGCGGCTTCAAGGCAGTAGGAGATAGTATAGATAAAGGTGTAGACCCGGGTACCAACGTCCTGGATATCGATTATCATAAGATCGATCAGATCCATCATTTCTCGTTCGGGTTTCCGGGTGGCGCTGTAAAGGCTGAAGACTGGAATGCCAAGTTCGGCATCCATACCATGATCTGATTCGACCATGTTGTCCTGTTTCTCAGCGTAAAATCCGTGCTGGGGTGAAAAAAGGGCCTTGAGCTGTCCCGGGTAGAGGCGGTTGATGAGGTGTGCCGCATGGTTGAATTTAGAGTCAACCGAAGCAGGGTTGGCAAGAAGGCCTATCCTGCAATCCTTTCCAAGCTTGATAGGGTTTTGACAGAGTCGTTCAAGCCCTGTCCTTGTAATGGATTTCATTTGTCTCTCCTGTTGTCTTGCCTTTGACTATAAACTTTATGGGATTGAAGTTTCATCTATACTTCTATCAGTAAAAAAACGCAATAGGGGCCTTGTATCGGCCGGGGTTGCCACTAACAATATTAAAAACAGGGGAATCACGAAAGGGACGAAAAAAAGAAAAAAAATAGCGGAAGGCCAACCATGAGACCTGCAAGGCATAGGCTGCGGAACATGACCATGTTGTCTGGCTAAGTTTGATTTCGGGGTGAACGGTTTCAATTGATTGGTTGTCAGAGGGACTTTTAGAGGATAATGGTCTTTTCACGGTGCTCTTTAAGGTCTGAGAAACATTTCCCTGTCGCCTTTGACTAAAAAACATGATCCTGCCATTACAAGGGCAAGTAGAAACAGTGCCAGACGGTTTTTTCGTTTTTAAGCAACAGAGTTTTTTTGTCGCTTGTCAAAACGCCTCCTTTTTGTGGCTTTTTGTCCGGTATATGGTAGACGTAAGACTTTAGGGTTGTCAAGAAAATGGAAGTAGGGACAAAATTTAATTGTCATAATGTTTTTAATCTGGAATATTCCTGCATGAATACCGTTGTCATGTTAAGTAAAACAGTCCTGAACGATGAATTTGAACAGAGGAATATTTTTTAAATGGCACATATCAAAAACCCCATGGAAATCTTCAAGCTTTTAAACGGTTCCAACTGTAGAAAGTGTAATGAACAGACCTGCCTGGCATTTGCGGTGGCCGTGTTTAAGGGTAAAAAGCCGCTACATGCTTGTCCCTGTCTGGAAAAAAAGGTGATAGACCTCTATGGAGGAGAAGTTGAAAAACCTAATACCGTAGATGAGTATAAAGCCGAAGCCATCGAAGAACTTAAACAAAAGATATCTTTGATCGACCTTCCCAGGGCTGCCAAACGTCTGGGAGCCGAGTTCTCAAAGGACAAACTGACCATAAGGATTTTTGGCAAGAGATTCAGCGTAGATACCCGGGGAAACCTGTCATCCGATGTTCACATCAACGCATACATGGTTGTGCCGGCGTTGAACTATATTCTCAACAGTTCTGGTAAAGCTTTGCAGGGAAACTGGATTACATTTAGGGAGTTGAGCGGCGGCCAATCCCGCTACGCCCATTTTCAACAGAGGTGTGAACGACCGTTGAAGCGGATCGCCGATACCTATACTGGGCTGTTCAGCGATATGCTTGAAATCTTTGATGGAAAGCAGATTGTGAGCCACATTGGTTCGGATATTTCAATTGTTTTATTTCCATTGCCCCTCTTCCCAATAATGGTCTGTTACTGGAAACCCGAAGATGGCCTTGAATCCAGTCTCCATATTTATTTTGATTCAGTATCTGACGATAATCTTGACATCGAATCCAACTATACCATGAATGAAGGCATTGCCCTTATGTTCGAGAAGATCGCCCTGCGGCATGGTGCTTGATTTCTGTTTTGAACGGCAGAACTTTTTTGAGTGGAACAAAACTCATAAATTTAGTATGTATAGCAAAAAAAGCCTTGATCATCAGTTTGACCATTAAAATGCCTGATTGCGGAGGCGAACACGGGTTGGGTTGAAGGAGCAAACTCAACAATTGTTACGAACGGCTGACATTATGATCAAGGCTAAAAAAAATGAAGATAGTATCCGAGAGGGGGAAAATTAATGATCAATAGTGGCAGGTTGAGTCATCGTTTTGTCACGTTTGCCCAGACAGATTCAGTTTCCAGACAGGAGGGTGAGATTGCAGGAAAGCTTGAAAAAATTTTAAAGGAAATGGGGGCGGAGGTTGTCTTTGATGATGCAGGAGAAAAGGTTGGCGGCGAATGCGGCAACCTGGTCGCAAAGTTCAAGGGCACCGTTGATGGCGAGCCGCTTTTCCTCTGCGGTCATATGGATACTGTCGAGCCGGGCAGGGGGGTCAAGGTCCTTTTTAAGGACGGTGTCTTCACAAGCGACGGAACCACCATTCTAGGGGCCGATGACAAGTCCGCCCTCGCCATCATCCTAGAGGTGATGGACGTGATTTTTGAAAACAACCTGCCCCATCCCCCCATCGAGGTGGTGTTCACCATTTGTGAAGAAATCGGTCTTTTGGGGGCAAAGCATTTTAACTATTCACTGCTGGATTCAAAAATTGGTTATATCCTTGACTCCACGGATACGGACGGGGTCGTGATTCAGGCACCGGGATCCACGAAGTTTACCATCAATATCCATGGCCGGGCCTCCCATGCAGGCGCTGACCCCGAACATGGAATCAGTGCCATCCGTGTTGCTGCAAGGGCCATTAATTCCCTGACCCTGGGCCGAATCGATTACGAGACTACCTGTAACATCGGAAAAATTAAGGGGGGCAATGCGACCAATATTATCCCTGAATTTACCAGTGTGGACGGTGAGGCGAGAAGCCATGACGCTCAAAAACTCAAAAGTATTACCGATACCATAATCAAAGCCTTTTTCGATGCTGCCGCAGCCCTTAGGTCTGAGGGTGAAACGCTTCCCAAAATCGAGGTAAAGCTCGATCAGGACTATCCTGCAACCAATATCCCTGAGGACCACGAGGTGGTAGTGCTTGCCAAAAAGGCAGCCGCAAACCTTGGGCGCCCCATGGAGTTAAAGAGGATCGGTGGCGGGGCAGACGCCAATATCTTTTTTAGTAAAAACATTGTGGCAGGGGTCCTTGGTACTGGTATGACGGCCGTGCATACGGTCAAGGAAAGCATTCGCCTTTCGGATATGGTCAACACGGCTGAAGTCCTTCTGGAGATAATCTCCATCAAAGCCGCCGACCAGTCTGGCTTTAGTGATGGCAATAAAGCAGCTGCCAAAGCCGGGGCAGGGGTAATAAATACATGATTGCCTATTTTGATCTAATTTCGGGCATCAGCGGCGACATGACCCTGGGGGCACTTGTTGATCTCGGGGTGCCGGTTGACTGGCTCAAGGATCAGCTGTCGGCCCTTCCACTCCAGGGTTTTGACATCAGAATCAAAGCCGTGGAGCAGAACGGGATAAGGGCTGTGGATCTCTTTGTGGATGCCGACACAACGGCCCATTCAAAGAATTATCGAGATATCCGTAGATTGATCGAGGAATCGTCCCTGTCGGACGGTGTCAAGGCAAGGAGTCTTGAGGCCTTTAAAAAAATCGGAGTTGCTGAGTCAAAGATCCATGGGGCGGACCTTGAGACAGTTCATTTCCACGAGGTGGGGGGAATAGATGCCCTTGTGGATATTGTGGGGTCGTTTCTCTGTGTCGAGTACCTTGGGATAACCTCTATTCATTCATCGGTTGTTCCTCTGGGTCATGGCTGGGTCAAATGCAGTCACGGCAAAATTCCGGTTCCGGTTCCCGCCACCCTTGCAATTCTCAAGGGGGTTCCTGTTCGTGACGGCGGAGTTGAAATGGAGATGGTCACCCCCACCGGTGCAGCAATTATTACCACCCTTTGCGATTCCTTTGGCCCCATGCCGGAGATGGTGGTCCGGGGCATTGGGTATGGGGCTGGCAAGAATCGAACCGGGACCGGATCTGAACGTGGTCTGCCCAATCTTTTGAGGGTGGTTCTGGGGTCGGCCGCCGATAAAGTAAATTGTCCAGAAAATGGTCAGGAAAAAACAGGCACCATATCCCCGCAACGAGTGTTTGTAATCGAGACCTCAACTGATGACATGAACCCTGAGATAATGGGTTATCTCATGGAAAAACTTCTGGAACAGGGAGCCCTTGACGTCTGTCTTATTTCCGTTCAGATGAAGAAGAATCGTCCAGGAACAAGGCTTGAGGTTGTGTGTCACCCGGAAAAGCTTGATTCTCTAATCCAATTGATTTTAAATGAAAGCTCGACCATCGGGGTGAGATATCGTGAAGAGACAAGGGCTGTGCTGGCAAGACAGGAGGTTCTTGTGGATACTTCGTTCGGCAGGGTTCAGGCCAAGGAGATCATCCGGCCCGACAAAAGTGTCGCTCTGATGCCTGAATTTGAGGTGTGTAGAGGACTTGCCCTTGACCGGGGAATGCCCCTGATCAAGGTATATACCCAACTACTAATTGACATGAATCCAAGCTGAATATTAATATCAAATCTATGAAATTTAAGGAAAAACTGATCCTCTGGACTGCCATGGGAGGGGGGCTCGGTCGGATACCGAGGGTTCCGGGCACATTCGGCACCCTCGGGGCAATTCCGTTTATAATCCTGTTTGAAAGATTTGCCCAGGGGTGGGCAACCATTGGTGTTGTAGCCCTCATGGTCGTTTCCATCTGGATCTGTGACAGGGCCGAGGCTATAATCGGATCAAAGGACCCTGGCTGTATCGTGCTGGACGAGGTGGCAGGCTACACGGTTGCCATGGCAGGCATGCCCGTGACTTTTTCAACCCTGGCAGCTGGATTTATACTTTTCAGGTTTTTTGACATTGTAAAACCTGGACCGGTGAGGTATTTTGAGCGGCGTTTTATCGGTGGTCCGGGAATTGTTCTTGATGATATTGTGGCGGGTCTCTTGAGCGCCGTTGTTTTACGAATATTGTTTAAACTTATGTAGGGTTTGGAGGCATACAAATGGCTGATTTAACAGAAAAAAACAAGGCGATACAGACGGCAATGGGCCAGATTGAGCGACAGTTCGGCAAAGGGTCGATAATGAAGCTCGGGGGCAGGGAGGTCCAGGCCGTTCCCGTGATCAGCACAGGCTCCCTTGCCCTTGACAAGGCCCTTGGGGTGGGCGGTTTCCCCCGGGGTCGGGTGGTTGAAATTTACGGTCCTGAATCATCGGGCAAGACCACCCTTGCCCTCCATGCCGTGGCTGAGGCCCAGCGTCAGGGGGGAATTGCCGCATTTATTGATGCGGAACACGCCCTGGATGTGGCCTATGCTAAAAGGCTCGGGGTAAACTGTGATGAGCTTCTGGTTTCTCAGCCTGATACAGGGGAACAGGCCCTCGAGATTGTGGACATGCTGGTCCGAAGCGGTGCTGTGGATATTATCATTGTGGATTCTGTTGCGGCCCTGGTGCCAAGGGCGGAAATCGAGGGAGAGATGGGAGATTCCCACATGGGACTCCAGGCGCGCCTCATGTCCCAGGCCCTCAGGAAACTGACTGCAACAATTGGCAAGACCAATACAACGTTGATCTTCATCAATCAGATTCGAATGAAGATCGGCGTGGTTTACGGAAATCCCGAGACCACAACCGGCGGTAATGCCTTGAAGTTCTACGCCTCGGTCCGCATCGAGATCCGTAAGGCCACGGCCATCAAGGACGGTGAAGAGATTCTCGGCAATAGAACCAAGGTCAAGGTGGTCAAGAACAAGCTTGCACCGCCGTTTAAAAACATTGAGTTTGACCTCATGTATGGTGAGGGGATTTCAAAGACCGGCGAGCTTCTGGATATGGGTGTTGATCTCGGAATCATTGATAAGAGCGGTGCCTGGTATTCCTATGACGGTGAGAGGATAGGCCAGGGCCGACAGAACGCCAAGGTGTTCTTTGGCGACAACCCGGAGATATATAATCGGATTCAGGCTAAGGTCAGAGAGGCCCTTGGGATAGTTCCCCCGATATCTGTAGAAAGCGGCAAGGAAAACAGCAAGACAAACGGCAAGGCAAAACCCTGATAAAAACTTGATGATCCCTTGATCATCCTCTTGATAATAAATTGATACGAGTTGACACAGGTTGGCAGTAAATTTTAGGAGCAGATAATGACAGGCAATCAAGCGCGCAGGCTTTTTATTGAATATTTTAAGAAACACAACCACCACCATGTGAGAAGTTCGTCGCTTGTGCCGAGTGACGATCCCACCCTGCTTTTTACCAATGCCGGCATGGTTCAGTTTAAGAGAGTATTCACGGGCGATGAAAAAAGAGATTATAGCCTTGCAGTCACTGCCCAGAAATGCGTGCGGGCAGGAGGTAAGCACAACGATCTTGAAAATGTGGGGTACACTGCCCGGCATCATACTTTTTTCGAGATGCTCGGCAATTTTTCATTCGGCCAGTATTTCAAAGATAAAGCCATTGAATATGCCTGGGACCTTTTAACCAACGGGTATGGGTTTGACTGGGAAAAGCTATGGGTGTCGGTCTATCTTGACGATGACGAGGCCTACAATATATGGCGGGACAAGATAGGGGTGCCGGAACACAGGATTGTAAGACTCGGGGAAAAGGACAACTTCTGGTCCATGGGCGATACCGGTCCCTGCGGCCCGTGCAGCGAGATCCACATTGACCGGGGGAAAAAATATGGATGCGGCAGTCCTGACTGTGCCGTGGGTTGTGAGTGTGACCGCTATCTTGAACTCTGGAATCTTGTGTTCATGCAGTTTTACCGGGATGAAACAGGCACTATGACGCCGCTGCCCAAACCCAGCATCGATACCGGGCTTGGCCTTGAACGGGTGATTTCCGTTCTCCAGGACGTTCCCACCAACTATGAGACAGATCTTTTTCTGCCGATAATCGAGCGGGTAGAGGTTCTTTCCGGCAGAAAAAAAGACGCCTCAGTCGAGAACAATGTAGCAATGAAGGTGATTGCCGACCACTCCAGGGCTACAGCTTTTCTGATTTGCGACGGCATCCTTCCCTCCAACGAGGGAAAAGGGTATGTTCTCCGCCGCATCATGCGCCGGGCAATTCGCTACGGCCGGAATTTAGGCCTTGTGCGTCCTTTTCTCCACAAGACTGTTCAAGAGGTTTTCGGGATCATGGATGAGGCCTATCCTGAACTCAAGGAATCGTCAGCCTTTATTCTCAACGTGGTGAAAAACGAGGAGGAGAAGTTTTCCGAAACCCTTGATGTAGGGTTGCGGCTGCTCAACGAGACTATTGAAGGAATCGAAAAGTCCGGGTCAAAACAGATTGCAGGAGATGTGATCTTCAAGCTCTACGATACGTTTGGATTTCCCGTTGACATCATCAACGACGTTGTTGCTGAAAGGGATATCACCCTTGATATGGATGGCTACAACCGAGCCATGGATGATCAGCGGGCGCGTTCAAAGAGTTCAAAGCAGTTTGCCGGGGTGGGTGAAGCCTACAAGAGCCTTACCTCCCAGGGGGTCAAGACCCTTTTTACCGGGTACGAGGATCTTGAAACCACATCTGAGGTTCTTTTGATTGTGAAGGATGACATTGCTGTTACAGCGGCCGTTGTGGGAGATCAGATCGAGGTCGTTACCGAGGCCACCCCCTTTTACGGGGAATCAGGGGGCCAGGCAGGCGATTCCGGCACGATCAAAAACAAGGATTGCACCGTTGCCGTGGAAAACACCCTTGTGGACCCGTCGGGTCTCAGGATTCACCATGGAAGGGTGGTTTTAGGAACTCTTCTTTCAAAGGCCAGCGTGCTTCTGAGCGTAGACCAGGAGCAGCGGGCCGCAACTGCACTTAATCATACGGCCACCCATCTTTTGCATGCGGCCCTTAGAAAGGTGTTAGGCGACCATGTCAAACAGTCAGGATCACTTGTGACAAAGGATCGTCTCCGGTTTGACTTTACCCATTTTGCCGCCATTACCCGCCAGGAGATCGAGGCGTTGGAAGCTGAGGTGAATTTTCGCATCCGGGAAAACGTGCCCGTATCCACCCAGGAGATGGACATGAACGAGGCCGTTAAATCCGGGGCAACTGCCCTTTTTGAGGAGAAGTACGGTGACAGGGTCAGGGTGGTTTCCATGGCGGGTTTCAGCAGCGAACTCTGCGGAGGAACCCACACGGAGCGTTCGGGCAGTATAGGCCTTTTCCAGATTGTGTCCGAAGGGGGAATCGCATCGGGTATCCGGCGCATGGAGGCCCTTACCGGGGCAAGGGCCCTTGACCACGTTCAAGCAATCACCTCCGAGCTTATGGAGGCGTCTCAAATATTGAAGAGCGCAAGGGGCGAGGTGGTGGAAAAGGTTAAAGTTCTGGTCGCCGATCGACGGTCGGCAGACAGGGAGATCGCTTCCCTCAAGGCAAAGATTGCCTCAAAATCCGTGGAAAATATAGATGACGATATCCGGGAGGTTGACGGGGTACGCATCGTGTCAAAGCTCGTTCAGATCGATAATCCCTCCCAGTTGAGGGACCTTGCCGACAAGTTCAAGGCAAAGATCGGTTCGGGAGTCGTGCTTCTGGGCGCTGAATCCAATGGAAAGGCATTGCTCATCTCGGTTGTTACAGATGATCTTACCGGAAAATTCAAGGCGGGTAGCATAGTTAAAAAAGCCGCGGCCATTGTGGGCGGCGGCGGCGGCGGCAGGCCTGATATGGCCCAGGCAGGAGGATCAAAACCCGAATTCCTCGATAAAGCCCTGGCATCGGTTTTTGCACCTTAAATGACGGCTTATTTCCTACGACGCCTCCTGCTGATTATCCCCACCTTTATCGGCATCACCGTCATGGTGTTTACCATCACGAGATTTGTACCAGGAGGTCCCATTGAAAGGATCATTGCAGATGCAAGGCAGATGCAGACAACGGACAAAAGCGGGGGTGCAGCCAACTCAAGGGCCAGTTCCGGCCAGCCCCTCTCCGACGAACAGATCGAGCAGTTGAAGGTCTACTACGGGTTTGACAAGCCTTTGCTGATCAGCTATTTCTCATGGCTTTTCAAGGTTTTAAAGGGGGATCTTGGCCGATCCACCCGGTATTATGATCCTGTCTGGGATATGATCAAGGAGAGAATACCCGTTTCCCTCTACTTTGGTGTGTTGACCATGGTGATCGTGTACGGGGTGTGCATTCCCCTTGGAATTACCAAGGCCGTTGCCCACAGGAGCGGATTTGACAACCTGTCGTCCATTATCATCTTTATTGGTTATGCCATTCCAGGTTGGGTGGCGGGGGTAATGATGCTGGTGGTCTTTGCCTCCTGGATCGATCTATTTCCCCTGGGCGGTCTTGTCTCCGACGGCTTTGACCAGATGTCCTTCGTTAGAAAGGCGATGGACCTTGCCTGGCACACCACGCTACCGCTCCTCTCCTATGTTCTAGGTTCCTTCACCGTCATGACCCTCTTGATGAAAAATACGCTCATGGACAATCTCTCATCCGACTATGTGAGGACCGCCATTGCAAAGGGGCTATCTTTTAAACAGGCTGTCTTTCGCCATGCCCTGCAAAATAGCCTGATCCCCATTGCCACCCATTTCGGCAATAATGTGTCGATTATTCTCACTGGATCGTTTCTCATTGAAAAGGTGTTCAACATCAACGGCATGGGCCTTCTTGGGTATGAATCGGTTGTGGACAGGGATTATCCGGTCGTAATGGGCATCCTTGTGATCTCATCGCTTTTGTTTATGCTCGGCAACATTCTGTCGGATATCTGTGTGGCCCTTGTGGACCCGAGGGTGAGGTTTAAATGAGAGTTTCGCCTGCAAAGAAAAAGTGGCGCAGGTTCGTCTCTATCCGCAGGGGCTATGTCTCATTTCTTCTTCTTTGCGCAATGGTGCTCTTTTCGTTGTTTGCCGAGGTGTTCATCAACAGCCGTGCCCTGGTCGTCTCCCACCAGGGCCGTCTGTTTTTCCCAACCTATGGTCAGATGATTCCGGGAACTGAGTTCGGGCTCGATTACGGATATGAGACTGACTATCGGGCCCTCCAGGCCCTTTACCGGGAGAAGGATGAGCCCGGCAGCTGGGTGATCATGCCCCTGGTCCCCTTCAACGCCTATGAGAACGATCTTAAATTCAACAGCTATCCGCCTTTTCCTCCCTCATTTTCCCAGCGCCATTTTCTGGGAACCGACAACGTGGGCCGGGACATCCTTGCAAGGCTTGTGTACGGGTTCAGGACAGCCCTTGGTTTTTCAGTAATCCTTCTTCTGTTCAACTACTCCATCGGCATTTGTCTCGGGTGTGCCATGGGATATTTCGGCGGCAAATTCGACCTTGCGGCCCAGAGAATCCTCGAGGTATGGAGCAACATCCCCTTTCTTTACGTTGTGATCATTGTCTCGTCCATCGTGGTGCCAAGCTTCATGGTCCTGCTCTTTATCATGGCCTTTTTCGGTTGGATTCAGATGACCTGGGTGATGCGCACCATGACCTACCGGGAAAGGGAGAGGGAATATGTGCTGGCCGCCAGATCCATTGGTGCCTCCCACGCAAGGATCATACTTCACCACATCATTCCCAACACCGTTTCCGTCATTGTCACCTACGCCCCATTCGCCATCTCAGGCGGCATCGTGGCCTTAACCTCGCTCGATTACCTGGGATTCGGACTTGCCCCGCCCACCCCCTCCTGGGGCGAGCTTCTCCAGCAGGGCTGGACCAACATGGAGGCATGGTGGATTTCGGCCTCGGTGGTGGCGGCCCTTATTGTCACCCTCATGACCGTCACCTTTACGGGTGAAGCCATCAGGGAGGCCATGGATCCTAGGATGCATACCACCTACGGATAGATGCTTTTACACCCGCTCCTTTGCGTCCATCAATTCAAGATAGTCGTCAAAACCCATAACCCGGTCATTGATTCCCCGGCTTGAGATCTCAATGATCCTGTTGGCAATGGTCGAGATGAATTCATGGTCGTGGGAGGAAAAAAGGATCACCTCTGGGAATGCCACAAGGCCTTCGTTCAGGGCAGTTATGGATTCAAGGTCCAGATGGTTTGTGGGCTGATCCAGGACGAGAACATTTGCGCTTGTGAGCATCATCCGGGAGAGCATGCATCTTACCTTTTCCCCTCCTGAGAGGACAGTGGTCGTTTTCAAGGATTCTTCGCCTGAAAAAAGCATTCGCCCTAGAAAGCTTCTTGAAAAGGATTCTCCCTCGGTGTGAAACTGGCCGAGCCACTCAACAAGGGTCATCTTCTGTTTGAAAAAATCGTCATTCTCCTGGGGAAAGTAGGCGTAGGTGATGGTTGCTCCCCATCGAAAACTGCCGCTGTCAGGCTCCATTTCACCGTTGAGAATCTGGAACAGGGTGGTCGTTGCAAGGGTGTCGCTGCCCACAAAGGCAATTTTGTCCCCCTGGTTCACCACCAGGTTAAAATCCTCGAAAATTGTAACACCGTCGATGCACTTTGTGAGGTTTTCGATTTCAAGGATAACATTGCCGCAGGCTCGTTCGGGTTTGAAATTGATATAGGGATAGCGCCGGGAAGAAACGGGCAACTCATCTATGGTGAGTTTTTCAAGGAGCTTTTTCCTGGAGGTGGCCTGCTTTGACTTGGAGGCGTTGGAGCTGAACCTCTGAATAAAGGATTTAAGCTCGGCAGCTCTGTCAAGAGCTTTTTTGTTGTCATTCTGCCGCTGGCGAACTAATAGTCTGCTTGCCTGGTACCAGAAGTCATAGTTGCCGACAAAAACCCTTATCTGTCCAAAATCTATATCCGCAATGTGGGTGCACACCTGGTTGAGGAAATGACGGTCATGGGATACCACTATTACAGTATTCTCGAACCGGAAGAGAAATTCTTCAAGCCATTGTATGGACCTATGGTCAAGGTGGTTGGTGGGCTCATCAAGGAGAAGGACATCCGGGTTTCCAAAGAGTGCCTGGGCCAGGAGAACCCTTACCTTGTCCGTGGGGTCAAGTTCTTTCATTCGTTTCTGACACAGCTCTTCGCTGATGCCGAGCCCGTGGAGCAGGGTTGCGGCTTCGGACTCTGCCTCATATCCGTTCATGTCCGCAAATTGGGCTTCAAGATTTGCCGATAGGATTCCGTCCTCTTCTGTGAATTCTGGTTTTGAGTAAATGGCGTCCCGCTCGTTCATAACCTGATAGAGTTTCGGGTGTCCCATGATCACCGTTGAAATGACAGTTTCCCGGTCAAAGGCAAAGTGATCCTGCTGGAGCACTGCGATCCTCTCGTTAGGTCCAACACTTACACCGCCCTGGTCTGGTTCTATCTCTCCTGCGAGAATTTTCAACAGGGTGGACTTGCCAGCACCATTGGCGCCAATCAAGCCGTAGCAGTTACCCGGGGTGAACTTTATATTTACATCTTTGAACAAGATCCTTTTGCCGTAGGCAAGAGTTACGTTGGTTGTGCTTATCATTAACGATTCCTTTCATTACCATCCGTGAATTTAAACAAAATAACCGGGATCTCTTTACCCTGGGATTTCATGGTCTGTTTTTTCATGGCAATGGTGTAGTGCTTTTCCATCTGTTTGACAAATGCCATGGTGGTTTTTCTCAACCCTTCGGCCAGCAAAATGGTACCTCCAGGTTTGAGGTAACGCTTGAAAAGAAAAATAAGGCCCGGGATATCTTCCTCCTTGAACACAACTTCAGAGCCTAGGATGTAGTCAAATTTTCCTTCGATCAGAGGTGCGTTCCAGTCAAGTTTGCAAATTGTAACATTGTGGATGTTGTTTAAAACAGCGTTTGCCTTTGCAAATTCAATGGCGTCATCGTTGTATTCGGTGATGGTCATGTTATGGCCGAGTTTTGCACCGACAAGGCCTGCCACACCCATGCCTGCGCCTATTTCAAGAAAGCGCTGTCCAGGTTCAGGCACAATGGTGGAAAGATGAAACGAGAGCACCGCAGTTGCCTCCCATATCTTGCACCACAGAGGAAAATTTGTAAAAAGGTCATCCTGGTTGATAAATGAATCTATTTTTTGGGGGACAAAGAAAGAGAGGGCGTGACCAGCCACTCGGTAGGGGGTCTCATCCACATCATACTTCTGTCTGAATTTTTCAAGGGAAAACATGCCGTGGGTATATATCCTTTTCGGTAAAAAATGAATCGGGCCTGCACCAATAAGATACAAGCCCGAACCTGATTATGATTAGATTTTTTTTGTTCAAGGTTTGCTGATCCCCTTTGATCTTTTTGATCTTAACCAATCAACAAACCTTTGTTCTTCATTCTTGGTTACTTTATGGGATTGAGCTCTACACGTCGGTTCAAGGCCCGTCCTTCTTTTGTATCATTGGTGGAAACGGGTTTTGAAAAACCAAAAGCCTTGGTGGTGAGTTTGTCGCTTGAAATCCCCTTTCCTTCGAGGTAAGCCTTTACTGCCATGGCCCGTCTTAAGGATAGTTTTTCATTGTACAGCTTTGTACCCTTGTTGTCAGTGTGGCCCTGGAGTTCAATTTTTAATTCAGGGTTCTTTTTGAGGACTACAATCACATCGTCAAGTTCTTTAAAGCCTGCGGGTTTGATCTCTGACTTATCAAAGTCGAATAGCAGATCACCAAGTGCCCAGCAACCAGCTGCGTTTACTTTTGCACCAAGGGGAGTTCCAGGACACTGGTCGAGGTGATCGGGAACACCATCTCCATCGCTATCCATGGGGGCTACAACGGCGGGTGCAACGGGGGCTGGAACCACAACAGGTTTTACGATTTCACGTTCCTTCAGGAATACTTTTTCAACAAATCCTGCCATAGCAGGTCCCTGGATCAGGTCTTCAGCATTTGATGAAAAACCGCAGGTACCGACATTGGCAATTTCTTCCATAAGGGCCGCGCCTTTTACATCGTTCCCCACAAGAACGGTATAAATGCACAGGGCGGAACCCATTTTATCATTGAGTTTTTTGGCGGCTTGAATTGATTTAGGCGACAGGTCCTTACCGTCAGTCACGATAATCAGGGCTGTTTTGCTGAAAACTCCATCAAGATTTGTAGATGCGGCAGTTATAGCCTTGTCAAGAGGACTGGTTCCTCCCGGTACGGGAATGCTTTCTAATGAAGCGTTAAGCCCGGCAGTGGTGTAGGTTTTTAAACCATCATCGGCCAGGATCGGTTTTCTGGTGATCGAAGGATCGTGGCCAAAGGATATGAAACCAGAATTCTGGCCCATCTCGGGAATGGTTTGGTTCATTCGATCTACAAATGCTTTGGCAACGGTGAATTTTTCCTGTCCGTTGTTAAGTTTAGCCATGGAGCTTGAAGCGTCAAAAATAACGAGAAAATTATCAACATTAGTGGTGTATGCATTTGAGTCAAAGGTTTTTGGCTGAAATGCGGGTAAAGGGGTAACAGGTCCTTTAGCAGCGCACGCTGCTAATGTCAAAAACAGTGAAGCGACAATCAGCTTCATTAAAATAGATTTTTTCACAACATCTCTCCTTTGTTTATGGGGTGGTAAAAATTCTACATAAAGTGTAGACAGGTAGTTTAACATCTTGGGTGATGTTAAATTTAATTTTTACAACTGTTTTATCTTCTAAATGTTTTATGATTCCGCTTCTGAAAACTGTTATTTAAATTATAGTTTGTGAACGTATAATTTGGTGTAATCTATCCATTGTGTTGCTTACTGTCAAGTACTAAGAGTTACAAATTTATAACCTCAGCTAAATTTCCTGTTGTTTCGAGTGTTTATTCCGTCAATCACCTGATCATTGATTTGCGAAAGAGGCTTGATCATCGGTTCGGCAATTACTCGTCGCAACTCTCTTTGTATGTGCAGGTCTTGTTTGGACACTTGAGAAACCTACCCTCTTTTTTGGTCTTTTTTTCAATTAAAAATTGAGAGTCGCATTCAGGGCAGGGCTTGTTGACAACCGGATCCCAGGAGGCAAAGGTGCAGTCAGGATAACGGTTGCAGCCAAAAAAGGTTTTTCCCCTGCGGGAACGTTTTTCAACGATCAGGCCAGTGCAGTCAGGTTCAGGGCATTTTGCCCCTGTTTCCCTGCCGCCTGTATCACCTGCCACAGATTCTGTGTGTTTGCAGTCAGGGTACCCGGTGCAGGCAAGAAACTCACCAAATCGGCCCTCTTTTTTTACCATGGGTTTACCGCATTTAACGCAGTCTTTTACAGGTGTGTTGTCTGTCTTGGTCTCCTGAATTTCTATGTTGCCCTTTTCATCTCTTACGTAGTTGCTCGAAAAGGTGCAGTCCGGATATCCTGTGCAGGCAATGAAATGACCGTTTTTTCCCATCTTGACATTAAGAGGTTTGCCGCAAAGGGGGCAGGATAGACCCGTTGCAATACCAACTCCCTTGACGCTGAGCATGTTTTCCCTGGCATGGTCAAGCTTTTCCTTGAAGGTCGAATAAAAAGCCTTGAGTACCTCCAGCGAGTGTTTTGTTCCATTTTCGATCTCGTCCAGATCGTTTTCCATGCGGGCCGTAAAGGCTGTGTCAAGGATCTCGGGAAAAGAGGTGACCAGAAGATCGTTCACGATAAAGCCAAGCTCACTCGGTACAAAGTAACGGTTGATTAGATCCACATACCCCTTGTCCCGGATGATGGAAAGGATGGATGCATAGGTGCTTGGCCGGCCAATTCCGTTTTCTTCTAATTCCTTGACAAGGGATGCCTCTGAAAATCTGGGCGGCGGCTTGGTAAAATGCTGTTTGGGAGTGATAGCCTTTCTTTTGAGCTCCATCCCTTCTTGAAGGGGTGGGAGCTTTTGTTTGACCTTGTCTGTTTTTTCATCGCTGGTGGCGTACAGGGCCATGAATCCAGGAAATTTGACTGTTGTCCCGCCAACTGTAAAGGTGTAATCGAGGGCCTGGATGGAAATGGTGTTCTGGTCAATTATTGCCTGGGCCATTTGGGAAGCCACAAAGCGGTTCCAGATAAGCTCGTAGAGTTTGAACTGATCGTCGTTGAGAAAAGATTTTAACGATAGGGGTGTGTTTTGCACAGAGGTTGGACGAATGGCCTCATGGGCGTCCTGGGCCTTGTTTTTGTTCTTAAAATGCCTTGGGGCTTTCAGAGCGTATTCCGGTCCAAATGCCTTCCGGACATGGTCAATGGCCTCATGGGCTGCTTCGTCAGCCACCCTTGTTGAGTCTGTACGCATATAGGTTATCAGACCTTCTGGTCCATCAGTGCCGATTTCAATACCCTCGTAGAGTTGCTGTGCCACGAGCATGGTCTTTTTTGCCGAAAATTTCAGACGATTGATCGAATCCTGCTGTAGTTTACTCGTGATAAATGGGGGCAGGGGGGTTCTTCGGATGGTTTTGCCTGTAATTTTTTCAACCTTAAAGGTTGCGTGTTCAAGGTCTTTTAGAATGTTTTCGGCAGTCTGCTGATCGGGGATCATGGCCTTTTTGTTGTTGATCCTTGCAAGATTGGCCATAAATGCTGGCGGGAGGTCTGCCTCGAGATCTGCGGTTATGGTCCAGTATTCTTCGGGTTCAAAGGCCCGGATAACCCTTTCCCGGTCACAGATGATTTTGACAGCAACGGATTGAACCCTTCCTGCGCTCAACCCACCCTGGACCCTGCG
>JAVEQI010000003.1:0-152792 GCA_034007745.1 Desulfobacterium sp. | reverse complement strand
GGTTCAGATCTTGGCAGGGCTTATCACCTATCTGCTACTTGCCATTCATTGTCATGAAAAGCACGGTGAGGCAGTTAACATAAAAAGGGTTAGAGAACTACGGATCAAAATTCAAAATGAACTACGAACCTCTGGGAATTTTAAAAGTTCACGCATTGTCAAAGACCAAGAGTTTTCAGAACAACATGCAAAAACCTAACCGGACACTACTGGCGTAAGGTACTCAAAATAAAGGTTTGACCCCATTCCCCAAAAGTGAGTTACCTGGCTGTTGACAAACGTCAGCGTTATGCTATATACGTTTTATAAGGAACGCAGATTAAATAACATGAATGACATTGCTTGTCCTTTGACCCATCTACTGTGTTGCATCAAAGGTCCAATAGGCCTGCTATTGGACCTTTAATGCGCCTTGTAGACGAGTCACCAATTTTTTAAAGATTTGGTCTGCGCTATTTCTGCTCATCTTATTTAATCTGCATTCCTAAGTAGTGGGTGACCGAAAACCCGTGTTTGGATGAAAACTTGACCAGATGCAAGGAGCGGGCAAAGCTGAAACCGGAGCGTACTGTTGTACGTGAGGATTTTAGCTTTGTGAAGCAACGCAGCAGGTGGGTGAGTTTTCGTTCAAACACTAAGTAAACATAAACAGGTGCAACCCCTGGCTGTCTGCCGGGGGCATTAAAAGGAAAAAGGGGGAAGGCGCGGTAATTAGGATGATCCATAAGCCGGAAAGCCTGCCTGTTTGTTATTTTTTACGGATCCTTGCTGGAGGTTATCCCAAAATTAATTGTCAGCCACGAATATACCCTGGCTGATCCTTTTGGGAGATTTCCAATATCATGGACAAGAACCAGACCTTTGGTGCCGTTATCACCCGCCTTATTAAAAAAGAGTGCTTAACACGAACCGAGGCAAAGGACGCCTTTACAATGCCTCCATTGCAGAAAAGGGCGGGAAAATCTGTGTGACTTCATGGAGATTATGGGGTTTCACAATGACGGCGGGTTTGCCGATTTCGTGATCGCCCCCGGTGAAAGCCTTATTCCGATTCCTGACAATATTACCCCGTTGACAGCCTGTTTTGCCGAACCCATGGGATGTGTGTTCAATGCCTGTCCTGATCCGGAAGCCTTTGGCATGGGGATCTCAAAGGCGGGTAAGGGTTCAAGATACGTCTTTTTCAGCACCCTTGCAAAGGACAAGGCCTTGGATACCAATCTTTTGAACCTTGTTCATTACAGGGAGATCTCCCTTGTAGGTGCCTATGGCCTTACCTGTCAAAACATGGTGGATGCCCTTGCTGCCATGGAAGAGCATCAGAATTTTCTGGCCATGCTTGTTCAGCAAATCATACCCCTTGACAGGGTTGATTCGATCATGCCGGCAGTGCTCTCAGGTGTTGGCTTCAAGTACGTGGTGGATTTCAGGACCTCAGATGAAACAAATTAAAAAAAGGAAAAGAAAATGAGATTAAAATTCAAGTTTAAAATTGGCAAAAGCCTGAACCTGGCCCTTGCCATGGCGCTGCTCCTTGGCACAACCCTTTTACCCCAGGCCCATGGAGCAGATCCTGGAAAGGTGCGCATATTTGCAGCGGCTTCCACCACCAACGCCATCACAGATATCTCCAACCTGTTTACCGAAAAGAAGATGGGTGAAACCCTGATCTCTTTTGCGTCTTCGTCTACCCTTGCCAAACAGATCGACAAGGGTGCCCCGGCTGACGTCTATCTGTCTGCCAACCCTAAATGGATGGATTTCCTTGAAGAGAAAAACCAGATTGAGCCGGGAACCCGATTTAATATTCTGGGCAATAAAATTGTTCTGATAGCGCCCATTGACAGCGATATCAAGATCACCATCGCCCCGGGGGTAGGCCTTGCAGGCATAATAGGCGAGGATAAGCTTGCAGTGGGGGACCCGGATCATGTTCCCGTGGGTATTTACGCAAAACAGGCCCTGGAGTCCCTTGGCGAATGGACGGCCCTTGCCCCCAAGCTGGCCCGCACAAAGGACGTACGTTCGGCCCTTGCCCTGGTGGAAAGGGGAGAGGCTCCCCTGGGGATTGTCTATTCAACAGATGCGGCAATTTCTAAAAAGGTGAGGGTGGTCGCTGTTTTCCCTGAAGAGACCCATCCCCCCATCACCTATCCCGTGGGCCTGGTGGCCGGGAATGCCACCCCCGCAGCCAAAGCCTATATCGAATTCTTAAAGACCCCGGAAGCCAGAGCTATCTTTGAACAATATGGATTTTCCCTGCGCTGATGGAATTTTTCAAGCTAACACCCCTGGAGTTTGAGGCCCTCAGATTGAGCCTCTGGATATCCGGCTGGGCCGTCCTTGCAAGTCTTGGGCCTGGAATTCTTGTCGCCTGGGTCCTTGCCAGGAAGCAGTTTCCCGGCAAGGCCCTGGTGGACGGCCTTGTCCATCTTCCCCTGGTGGTCCCCCCTGTTGTAACTGGATACATACTTTTGCTGCTCATGGGAAAAAGGGGCCTCATCGGAGGCTGGCTCTTTGAGATGACCGGAATAACCTTTGCCTTTAACTGGAAAGGAGCGGCCCTTGCATCTGCCGTCATGGCCTTTCCCCTTCTTGTGAGGGCGGTGCGGCTCTCCATCGAGGCCGTAGACCAGGGGCTTGAGCAGGCTGCCAAAACCCTGGGAGCGGGTCCTGTGGATCTTTTTTTCACGGTCACCCTGCCCCTGATATTTCCCGGCATCCTTACCGGTATCATCCTTGCCTTTGCCAGGAGCCTCAGCGAATTTGGTGCCACTATCACCTTTGTCTCGAACATTCCAGGAGAAACCAGGACTCTGCCCCTGGCCCTCTTTTCCCTTACCCAGATGCCCGACGGTGAGGCCGGAGCCATGCGCCTTTGCATTATTTCCATTATTGTGGCCCTGATCGCCCTCACCACCTCTGAAATACTTGCAAAACGCATGGAACGACGCATCAAAGGTGAGGTCTGACAGCATGCTCGACATCCATTTGAAAAAAGACTATGGCAACTTCACTGTAGAGACAGACTTTACCTCAGAAGGACACGGGGTAACGGCACTTTTTGGCCATTCAGGATCTGGAAAAACCTCAATCATCAATATGATTGCAGGGCTTGTCCAACCGGATCAAGGCCGCATAGTTATTGATGACCGCTGCGTGTTTGACAGGGCAAGGGGAATCAACCTCAAGCCTGAAAAACGGCGGTTCGGCTATGTTTTCCAGGATGGGCGGCTCTTTCCCCATCTCTCCATCCGCTCTAACCTTATCTATGGCATGCGACGGGTAAAACCCGGCGATCGATACATTCAGTTTGACCAGGTGGTGGATCTTCTGGGCATTGAACCCCTGCTGGAACGCCACCCGGCAACCCTTTCAGGCGGTGAAAAACAGAGGGTGGCCATTGGCCGTTCCCTCCTCACAAGCCCTGAGCTGCTGCTCATGGACGAACCCCTGGCATCCCTTGATGCTGCCCGCAAAAAAGAGGTGCTGCCCTTTATCGGAAGACTCTCGTCTGAACTCAGCGTTCCCATTCTCTACGTAAGCCACTCCATGGACGAAATTCTCAACCTGGCAGACACCCTTGTCTTTCTATCCCAGGGAAAAACCATGGCTGTTGACAGCCTTGAGACGGTCACATCGCGGCCTGATTTCCAACAGATCGCAGGCCCCATGGAGTCGGGTGTGGTGCTCTCCACCCTGGTTCAAGGCCATGACTCTGAACGGGGTCTAACCCGCATGGAATTTCCAGGCGGGGTGCTGAAAGTTCCAATCATGGGAGCAGCCGTGGGCCAGAAGGTACGCATCCGAATCCATCCCAGGGATGTGGCGGTTGCCCTTAAAAGGCCCTGTCAAACAAGCTTTCAAAACATCTTCCCAGCAACCGTGACCGATGTCATGAAGGCTCGAAATGGCAACGACCTGGTGAACGTGAATCTAAATATGAGTTCACCAACCGGATCGGAAACAGGATCACCTGCGGAATCACCAGCGTACTCTTCAATTGTTTCAACCATCACCCGCAATGCCCTCCGGAAACTTGATCTAAGACCGGGCATGAAGGTCTTTGCCATGGTCAAAGCGGTCTCGATCTGCTCCGGAAACACCTGGGACGGTAATTCCTGGGAAAAAAGTTGACATCCTTGAACCAGTTCCATATTTTTATATGTTTGACAGCCATAGACGATTTCAGCAGGCAGCAGGATCAGGATAAGCCTACTTGGTAAGGAGCCTTTATCGTCAGAATCCTTACCACTTATGACCATTGCCCGACATAAGGGGGCAGAACAGGACCTATGCTTAAAATTTCAAACACCATCGCAATTCCCGCCTCAGAAATAGAGATGACCGCAGTCCGGTCCCAGGGTGCGGGGGGCCAGAACGTTAACAAGGTTGCCTCCGCCATTCATCTCAGGTTTGATATCCGTGCCTCATCCCTGCCTGAGGTTTACAAGGAACGCCTGCTGGGGCTTAAAGACCATAGAATAACAAACGAAGGCGTCATAATCATCAAATCCCAGGAGCACCGCAGCCAGGAAATGAATCGGGAGGCGTCCCTTGCAAGACTTGCCACCCTGATTCACCGCGCCATGGTCACCCCTAAAAAACGGCGCAAAACACGTCCCACAGCCGGGTCAAAGAAGCGCCGCCTGGAGGGTAAGACCAGAAGAGCCAGGATAAAAAAGCTGAGGGGCAGGGTACACAATCACGACCTCTAGGCTTAATTAAGAATAGCACATACCCTTATCATGGCCCAATCAAACGCACAATCTCAAGCATCTCTCGCCCCCCAGGCTTGCCGGAGGGATACTAAAAATGATGCAGCAGCACGGCAATGTGATCAACCCAGATATCAACAAAGATATCATACTCTGCGGTCCCTTTTAGAACCGGCATGCATTGAATGCCTGCCTTTGTTAAAACAGATTTCCAGGAGTCCTCTTCATCTCCGGCCATATCATTTTTAGCATGATCACCTGCAACCGACATAAGCGGCATTAACCAGGCTTTTTTGAGATTTTTTTTCTGTAAAAACCCCTGGATCATATCAATTTCAGGATAGCCTTCAACAGTTCCCACAAATATATTGGGATCTTTGAGTTGGAGCTGGAACATCAAAGCGGCATAAAAGGCATTGGCAGGGTGATGGGTACCATGCCCCATTAACACAATTGCCTCCCCTTTTTTTCTTTGTTTGGGGATGGTCGCTAAAACAGCATCCACGGTTCGTTCCATATCCTGTTGTGTTGCCATCAAAGGATAGCCTAAAAGAATTTTTTGGAATCCTTCCATTACTTTATAACCATTGATGGTTTTCTTTAAATCATCGTATTCAGCGCCCAGGATAGTATGGAGAGACTGAACCGCTACATGGGTATACTTTTGATCCATCATTTTGGCCAGAGCCACTTCGGGAGAGTCCAGATTCCTTCCCTGTTTAGCAAGTTTTTCACGGATAATATGGGAGGTGTACGCCCAGTGAACTGGAATCCCGGGAAATTTAGCCTTAACACGGTCATCAATTTTTTCAAAAGAAGCCTGTGCAGATGCTTCGCTGGAACCGAAGGCCACCAAAAGAATACCCACTTTTTTCTCCTGTTTATCTCCATGGCCTTCAGATGCATAGTTGGAGGGAACAGAAAAGAACAAGGCTGTGATTACCAGAATAAAAATCCATTTGGTCTGTTTCATTTTTTCTCCTTGATACCATTTAGCGTGAATCGGATGGTTTTTCCTGCCTGCCCTCCCGCCAGGGCAATACAGTAAAATAAATCCGGCCCATGCAAAAAAAAATCCTGGCCGATCAAACAGTGATCGGTCAGGATATCGTTTTTTATCCATTCATCAGAGGGTATATTTTTTCCGTAAACATAACCCTTTAAATATTTCCAGGCAGGTCTTCTGACTTTCGGTTCATCCTACTAGCTGCGCCTTCCCGGTCAAATGACCAGTGGCATGTTTGCAGCATTCGTCTCCGAATACAGCGGCGGGTCCGTCCCTGACTTTCACAGGGTTCCCTTTTAAGCCCTCTCTAAGAGGCACCTGAACTCGTTACCCTTATTCTAAAGATCAAACTAAATGTCAAGGCTTATTTGTGTATTGTTTGAGAGCACAAACCTCATTATCCATCTAATCACTTTATATCTTGACTTATGAAACCATATATATATTATAAAAAAACAACTCAGGTGCATATATGCATAATAGGGAACTCCGTTAAAATCGGAGACGGGCCCGCCGCTGTAAACGGGGACGAACGCTTCATGTTGTCACTGTCTTTTTTAAAGACGGGAAGGCGAAGTTAGTAGCTTGATCCGTAAGTCAGAAGACCTGCCTGAATGGATGAATAATGATATATCCTCTGGACTAGGGTGTATCATAATAATTGAGGATTAAAAACGTAATCCCCGGACAGACAAAACTGTCCGGGGATTTTTGTTTTCCGGGTTTCCATAAATAAAACTCTGGTTTTGTAATAGTTTGCATACCAGATGGTCCTAGGGAGATGCAGTGCAATAGTGACACAAAGAATTAAAAAATCATTATATAGGCACACAGCCTGGAAACTTCTCCTTCTTCTGGCCGTTCTTTCAGCTGCCGTTATCATCTCTACCGGTATGGGATATCTCAAGATCGGTTTCCATGATGTTGTAAACATCATTGTCTCATCGGTCACGGGAAACAGCGAAAGAATAAAAGATCTGGAGGAAGTATTCCGTGTTGTTGTGATGGATGTGAGGCTCCCGAGAATTTTATGCGCAGTTATCGTTGGTGCAGGACTTGCCGTTTCAGGCTGTGTGTACCAGGGTATCCTGTTAAACCCCCTGGCAGATCCCTATACACTTGGAATTTCTGCAGGGGCAGCTTTTGGGGCCTCACTGGCCTTTCTGTTTTTTCCGGAAGCAGGCCTTTACGCAATTCCCTGTTTTGCTTTTTCAGGTGCTGCGGTTACCCTTTTTGTTGTGGTCTGGCTTTCTTCAGGAAAAACTTTTTCCCGGGACGGGCTCTCCTCAAACAGTTTGATTCTTTCCGGTATTATTGTAGGTTCCATCCTTTCCGCCGGTATCAGTTTTCTAAAATACATTGCCGATGAAGAGGTTTCGGTGATTATTTTCTGGCTCATGGGAAGCTTTGCATCCAAAACCTGGACGGATGTATGGATCTTGCTGATGGTCGTATCAATGGGTTTTTTGATAATCTATTTTTATTCCCGGGATCTGAATGTGATTGCCCTTGGAGGCAGGATGGCTTCCACCCTCGGAATCAACACCGGAAGGGTCACCATGATTCTTCTCATTACCTCCTCCCTGGTTGCGGCTGTGTGTGTTTCCGTGTCGGGCATTATCGGTTTTGTGGGGCTCCTGGTTCCCCATATGATACGCAGCATTACAGGTCCGGACAATACACGCCTGATACCTGTCTCCCTTGTTGCCGGCGGGATTCTCCTGGTGACGGCTGATACCATTACCAGGGCGGTACTGCCTGTTGAGGTTCCCATTGGTGTTCTGACGGCCCTGATTGGCGGTCCTTTCTTCTGTTATGTGTTCCGCAGGAACCATTTAAGAAACAGGGGGAAACAGGCATGATATACGCCATTGACAACATCTCTTTTGCCTATGATTCGGGTAATATCCTGGAAGGAATTTCCATTCAACTGGAGAAAGGCTATTTTTATGGGATCCTGGGCCCAAATGGATGCGGGAAAACCACTTTTCTCGATCTTCTGATTCGGCATAAAAAACCAAATTCAGGCAGTATCATGTTTTCAGGAACAGATCTTTCCAAAATCAGCAGGAAACAACTCGCCCGCAAAATTGCCCTGGTTTCCCAAAATTTTTACATCAATTTTCCCTACACAGTCAGGGAAGTTGTGATCATGGGACGGTATCCTTATATCTCCCGTTTTTCATCCCCCTCTTCAAAGGATCTCGACCGAGTGGACAGCATCATGGAAAAAACCGGGGTGGACCTCTTATCAGACAATTTTATTACAGAACTGTCGGGCGGGGAGAGACAACGGGTGGTATTCGCAAGAGCCCTTGTCCAGGATACTGATGTGATAATTTTAGACGAGGCAACCTCCAATCTTGATATCCGCCACACCATTGATCTGCTTGATATCGTGAGAAAAAGGGTGGATCAGAAAAAACTCACTGTGATATCCGTTTTTCAGGATATTAACCTGGCGGCCAGGTATTGTGACCGATTGATTTTTCTTCGGAACGGCACCATCCTGGCCCAGGGAAAAACAGAAGAGATGATCAACGAAGATTTGATCCAAAAGGTGTTTGATGTGGAATCCGAAATCCGTTTTGAACCCCTGTACAATACAAGCCAGGTGATCTTTAAAAGGGGAGCCCATGCAGTGCTTTAAAAATTACTATCTCATTTTATTTTTTTTCTTCCCTGCCATTCTGGTGCATGCCGGTGATGAAGACTCCTTTTATATGGTTGAGGAGAAGACCCTTGTGGATCATAAGGGAAGACATGTGACGATCGATAAACCCTTTGAGCGGATCATCTCTCTTTATGGAGCACATACGGAAAACCTTTTCTATCTCGGACTTGACCGGGAAATTATCGGGGTGACACAGGCTGACAGGTACCCGGAGCGAGTATTCAATAAAAAGGTGTTTTCCCAAGGGGATGATCCGGAAAAATACCTGGTGGAAAAACCAGATCTCGTCCTGATCAGGCCCATGCTTGACAGAGGTTATGCCCGGCTGTTTGACCGGCTTGAAAAAAGCGGGATTACCGTTATATCCCTTCAACCGAAAGATATTGAAGAGATGTTCCGGTATTGGGAGATTCTTGGAATTCTTACGGGCAGAAAAAAAGAATCCAGGTTGATGATAGAAAAGTTCAACCAGTCCGTGGATGCGTACCGCCGGATTACCAATGATGTAGAAGATCGGTATAATGTTTATTTTGAGGCCATTCACACGAAGATGAAAACCTTTACCCGGGGCGCCATGGCCGATTTTGTTCTCACAGCCTCCGGTGGAATAAATGTGGCGGATGACGGATCCCCCTCCCGGGGAACCAATATTGCCATTTATGGAAAAGAGCGGATACTCTCCAAGGCATCACAAATCGATGTATTTATCTCCCAGAAAGGAGCCATGAACAAGGTTACTTTGGAGATGATCAAAAATGAACCGGGGTTTCATATCATCAAGGCCGTTCAGAACAACCGGATTTTTATCGTGGATGAGGAGATCGTGTCCCGCCCCACCATGCGTCTTCTCTGGGGAATATCTGAAATTGGAAATTACCTTTATCCCGATCTTTTTAAAGAGATAGGGACGAAACAGTAAAGGAAACCTTCGTACGAAAATGAATGCAGACCCAATAAATAGAAACGGGACAAACAAAAACGGATTGATCATAGCCGGCACCAACAGCGGATGCGGGAAAACAACTGTCTGCCTGGCCTTGATGGCCTGGCTCACCAGGCAGGGATACCATGTTTCCCCCTTTAAGGTAGGGCCGGATTTTATCGATCCCGGTCATCACACAAGAATAACTGGAAACGAAAGCAGAAACCTGGATGGATGGATGCTGGACAAAGCCTACAACCGCAAAACGTTTGCAAAAGGCACAAAGGGTTTAGATATCTCTATTGTTGAAGGGGTTATGGGTCTTTTTGACGGCTTCAGTGGAAAAGATGAGGCCGGTTCCACAGCGCAAATGGCAAAGTGGCTGGGACTTCCCATCATTTTGGTGGTCAATGCCCAGAGCATGGCCCGAAGTGCGGCAGCCCTTGTGCAGGGGTTTGAAAATTTTGACCCTGAGCTCACCTTTGCCGGCGTGATTTTCAACAAACTAGGCTCTGTAAATCATCTTCGGTATCTTAAGGAAGCCATGGAGGGGAATGTCCGGATGCCCTGCCTTGGAGGCATTCTTCGAGATCAAAATATTGAAATTCCCGAACGTCATTTGGGACTTGTGACAAAAGATGAGCATCAGCTTTCAGGGTCTGACATGGACAGGTTATCAAATATTATTGAAAGCAGTATTGATACGGAAAAACTTTTTAAGGGAATCGGTAAGTCGTTAAAAAGGAATGTGGAAAAAAAAGAGAAGAACACCAGGGTTAAAATAGGTGTGGCACGTGATAAGGCGTTTTGTTTTTATTATCAGGACAACCTTGATCTTCTTGAAAAAGAGGGTGCAGAACTGGTTTATTTTTCCCCTGTGTCAGACGAAAAGCTCCCCAAAGGAATCCAGGCAATCTACCTGGGGGGCGGGTATCCTGAGGTATTTGCAGATTCCCTAGCGAAAAACCTAACCATGCTGGCAGATATTAAAAAAGCAAGCCTGAGCGGAATGCCCATTTATGCAGAATGCGGGGGATTTATATACCTTTGCCGCAGCATCACGGATCACAAGGATCACTATCATAAAATGTCAGGGTGCTTCCCCTTTGAGACAAAGATGCTGAAGGGAAGAAAGGCACTGGGTTACAGAGAAATTACATTGTCAGGGGATTCAATTATAGGAAAAAAAGGGTGGGTTGTCCGGGGTCATGAATTTCATTATTCCGAAATTGATAACAGGCCTCACCAATCTGAGGTGAAAAGAATGTATACGGTAAGTCCAAGAGCTGGTTTAAATCTCGTGCAGGAGGGTTACCAAAAGGGAAACACCCTTGGCAGTTATATTCATCTCCATTTTGGAAGTAATCCGGAAGTTTGCAGCCATTTAGTCAGGTCTGCTGTTACATACACCCCACACGTCCTGGCAGACACAACGACCGATGAAACTCGTTAGCGGTTAGCCGTTAGGTAAAAGCTAAAAGCTGTTTCTTATAAAAAGCGTAAAGGAGAATCATGAAACCCGAAGAAATAGAAAAATTGAGCTTTTCTATCATTGAGGAAGAGGCCGGCAACCATGGATTTAAAAGGGAAGAGTGGAACATTGTACGACGGATGATTCATACATCTGCTGATTTTGAGTATATCCACTCCATCCGATTTTCAGGCGATCCCATTGCGGTTGGTATAGAAGCCATACGAGCTGGAAAAAACATCATTACAGATACAGAAATGGCACGATCGGGTATCCGGGGAAAAAGCGTAGAACAGTTCGGAGGCCGCGTATCCTGCCTGATCAGTGACAGGGATGTTACGGCTAAAGCAAAAGCAGAAGGAACCACACGTGCCCGCATGGCAGTGGATCTGTCAGCAGAGGCATTGGAGGGTGGAATTTATGCCGTTGGGAATGCACCCACCGCACTTTTAAGATTAGTTGAGCTGATCAATGAAGATAAAATTAAACCTGCGCTGATCCTT
The DNA here is from genome assembly GCA_034007745.1 of Desulfobacterium sp. Taxonomy (GTDB): domain Bacteria; phylum Desulfobacterota; class Desulfobacteria; order Desulfobacterales; family Desulfobacteraceae; genus Desulforapulum. The sequence goes on along the minus strand of JAVEQI010000003.1, from coordinate 141,498 downwards.
GGATTTCCAGTTGGATTTGTAAATGCTGCGGAATCAAAGGCTCTTCTTACCGAAACAGATATTCCTTTCATAACCAATAAAGGTAGAAAAGGCGGATCGAATATAGCGGCAAGCGTTGTGAACGCCCTTATTATTCTCGCCGAGGAAACAAGGTAATCAACATGGAAAAAAAACCAGGAACCCTGTATGGAATCGGGGTTGGACCGGGAGACCCGGAACTTCTTACAATCAAAGCGGTCAATATTTTGAAAAGTGTGGATGTTGTATTTGCTGCATCTTCCATAAAAAACAAGCATAGTCTGGCTGTTGAAATTGCACGACCCCATCTTTCAGAGCATACCGATGTGAGGGCACTCCCCTTTCAAATGTCAAACAATGAGGCAGAACGCGGAAAACTCTGGGAGGAGAATGCAGAGATAATCATGTCGGAACTTCAGGAGGGAAAATCTGTGGCTTTTCTGACACTGGGGGATTCTCTCACCTATTCTACATATGGGTACCTTCTGAAAATCATCAATAAAAAGGCTCCCCAGATCAACATTGTCTCTGTTCCAGGGATCACCTCCTATCAGGCGGCGGCCGCACGAATAAACACCCCTCTTGTGGAGGGGGATGAGTCCCTTCTTATTACATCGGGTGCCCGGGGGGGCGATGAACTTCGAAAATACGGAGTATCTGCTGATAATGTAGTGCTCCTGAAAGCCTACAAAAACATTGCAGATATCAATTCTGCCCTGAAGGATGCCGACCTTCTGGAAAACAGTATCGGTATCTCCAGATGTGGAAGAGAGGATGAGGAAATTATCCTGGATGTCACTGCATTTGAAACCCGAAAACCAGATTACTGGACTCTTGTGATTGCCAAGAGAAACAAGGTGTGAAATCAATGAAACAAAGAAAGGTAAAACCTGATTACCGGGGGCTTGCATTATCCCTGGTTATCTCGGTTATCATTCTTTTATGGGGAATCTATCTTGTTGAATCTCTGACCTTTGTTACAGTTGTTAAACGGCTTTTTATTCCCCTGGTCCGGTTATTGGCCTTCATAACCCTGGGCCTTGCATTGGGCCAGTACCTGGAACTGTCAGGCCTGACAACAAAACTATCCATTCTGGCCAGACCTCTTTTCAAATTTGGTAAACTGGGGGACAGATGTGGAAGCGCTTTCACCGCAGCGTTTGTTTCTGGTGTTGCAGCCAACGGCATGCTGCTGGAATTTTATCGGGATGGGAAGGTTTCTAAAAAACAGGTCTACCTGACCAACTTTGTCAATCATCTGCCGGCTTATTTCCTGCATCTCCCCACCACATTTTTTGTTGTTATTCCCCTGACCGGTGCGGCAGGGCTGATCTACTTTTGCATCACGCTCCTGGCAACACTTCTGAGGGTTTTTCTGTTTCTTTTATACGGGCACCTGTTCCTTGATCAGCCCGAAGAGTATGGTTTGCACCCTCCAAAAATAGAAAAATCCGCCAAAGAAAAAAGAACGATATGGCAGAGCATTAAAAAGAAACTTCCAGGCAGGATCATCAAGGTATTTACCTGGATATTTCCGATCTATATTTTTATTTATGTGGTCAATGCGGCAGGTCTGTTCAAGTTTTTGAATTCAGCCCTTTCCGGATTTATTGTTACACGGATTGTACCTGTGGAATCCCTGTCGGTTGTGATTTTAAGTTTTATGGCTGAGTTCACATCAGGTTTTGCAGCTGCAGGAGCCCTTCTTGATTCAGGAGTAATCACCGTAAAACAGACAGTGATTGCTCTTTTGACGGGAAATATCGTTGCGTTTCCCATCCGGGCCATCCGGCACCAGCTTCCCAGGTATATTGGGATTTTCTCGCCTATAATGGGGACAGGCATGCTACTGGCAGGACAGTTTTTCAGGATATTAAGCATTATTTTTATAGGCGTTTGTTATTATCTTTTGTTTTAACCTAAAGGATAAACAGGAAGATTCAGGGTGACAAAAAAAGAGAAAAAACTCAAGTCAGGATATACAACCGGAACCTCTGCTGCTGCTGCGGTCAAAGGAGCCTTATACCTGCTGGTTCATAACAAAAAGAAGAGCTTTGTTACCATTCCTTTCTTAGGTGAAGGATCGGTTGATATTCAAATTTTCTCACTGAAAGAGAAACAGGACCATATCTTCTGTTCTGTTATCAAGGATGCGGGGGATGATCCGGATATCACAAACAGAGCTGAAATCGGTGCGGTCGTATCCATCCGCGAGTCAGACAAAAGTAATATTGTAATCCGGGGTGGAAGGGGAGTCGGCCGTGTGACCAGGCCCGGCCTGGAAGTTCCTCCGGGGGAACCTGCCATTAATACCGGCCCCAGGAAAATGATCCAGCAGGCGGTTCAGGATGTGATCGAAAGTTTTGAGGATAGAAAATGGACCGTGGATATTGAAATTTTTGTTCCCCGGGGCGAAATTCTGGCAAAAAAGACTCTAAATGCAAGGCTCGGCATCATCGGGGGTATTTCGATTCTTGGGACAACTGGTGTTGTCAGACCCATGTCCCATGAGGCGTATATTGCCACCATCCAAAGTTCTCTTTCCGTGGCGGCAGCCGTTGGAGTCCGGACTCTATATTTTACAACCGGCAGGAGAAGCGAACGATTTGCAGAGGCGATTTTTACATCAGCCCCCAAAGAGGCCTTTGTACAGATAGGAGATTTTTTTGGCAAGTCTTTGGAGATGGTTTCTGAAATGGCTTTTGAACAAGTTGTATTTGTGGTTTTTTTTGGCAAGGCGGTAAAGATGGCCCAGGGTGTCTATCATACCCATGCTGCAAAATCGAACCTCAGCCTGGATCAGCTCTCCTGCTGGGCCTATGCGAGAACAAGGGATGCAGCACTTTCTGATAAAATTAAACAGTCCAACACGGCCCGGGAAGCTTTTTTTCTCCTGGAGAAAAATCACAGGGAGGTCATTCAAGATATCAGTAAAAAAATTGTGTGCTCAGCAGCATCTTATGCGTCGCCTGAAATCCTCCTGAAATCCATTATTCTGGATTTCAAGGGTGGAGTCGCAGCGGAAGTAGACCGCAAGGCAAGGAGTGGTGTCACATGAACAGAGTATCGGTTATCGGACTGGGAATGAGCTATCAGGATCTGACGGATCGACATTTGACGATTATCAGCCAGTCGGATGTCCTCATGGGAGGTGTTCGCCACCTCGCTTTATTTCCTGATTTTGCGGGGGAAAAATTTGAGATCTCCAATAATTTAAAAGAAATTGTTGCATTTATTCTGAAACACCAGGCTTCCCGTAAAATTACTGTTGTGGCATCAGGAGACCCGCTCTTTTACGGAATCGGCGGGTATCTATCCCGGAAAATAGGCAGGGACAAGATCACGGTCTATCCCAATGTCTCAACCGTTGCAGCGGCCTTTGGGCGCCTGGGTGAATCCTGGGAGGATGCCGAGCTTATCAGTCTCCACGGAAGAAAATTAACATCGATTCTTCTTGAAAGGATCCGGAACTGCCAGAAAGCGGCGGTTCTGACGGATGGCACCCGAACACCTGCATGGCTTCAATCCAAGCTCAGCCAGGCGGGCATCCATGGATTTAAAACCTGTGTACTGGAAAAAATTGGTGAAAAAGATGAGACCATAACCTGGACTACAGGGGATGATTTATGTGAAAGGGATTTTTCGGATCCAAATATCGTTATTCTCTTAAAAGAAAAAAAGGATGCGAAAAAGCCCCTGAAGAAAACCAGGATAAATATCGGTATGCCGGAAACCCTATTCCAGCATGAAAAGGGGCTGATCACAAAACCGGAAGTCAGGGCAGTTTCCCTTTCCAAATTAAAGTTGATGGGCGATCATATCTTTTGGGACCTCGGTGCCGGCAGCGGCTCCATTTCCATTGAGGCCCATTTTTTTATTAAGACCGGGCAGATCATTGCCGTGGAAAAAAACCAGAACCGAATCAAGGATATTGAAGCAAACAAACGTAAGTTCAACGTTGATATCCTTAAGGTTGTTCATGCAGAGCTTCCCGACGGTCTGGAAAACTTACCAGTTCCTGACAGAGTCTTTATCGGGGGGGGAGGTAAAAACCTTGCTGAACTTATTGAACGGTCTGCTTCTTTCATGAAAAAAGGGGGAATAATGGTTGTGAATACCGTGCTTTTAGGCAGCGTATCATCGGTTCTTGAAAAACTGGAAGAATTAAATTTCAACACTGAGATTGTACAGCTTCAGGTGAGCCGGGGTCACCCTATGCCTTGGAATTTAATGCTGAAAGGCCAGAACCCTGTTTTTATAATATCCGGAGAAAAAAGATGATAAATGTAAAGAAAACAAAGGAAAACCCCGTTCTTTTTACCGGAGCGGGTCCGGGGGATCCGGATTTGATCACCGTTAAGGGAATGAAGGCTCTGAACGAGGCGGATCTTGTGATCTATGCAGGATCCTTGGTGCCTGAGGCAGTCCTCAAATGGGCAAAAAAAGCAACGTGTATCGACAGTGCGCCCCTTCACCTGGATGAAATTACCGGCATGATGAAAGCTGCATATAATAAAGGGAAAAAAGTGGTCCGGCTTCATACGGGGGATCCCTCACTTTACGGTGCGATTTTTGAACAGATGGCGGAACTTGCAAAAGAAGAGATTCCCTATAGGGTAATACCGGGCGTCACTGCAGCTTTTGCGGCTGCTGCAGGACTCGGCATCGAGTACACCCTGCCCGAAATCACACAGACCCTGATCTTGACACGAATGGCAGGGCGAACCCCGGTTCCGGAATCTGAAACCCTGGAAAGGCTTGCATCCCATGGTGCTTCCATGGCGATCTATCTTAGTATCACCCTTGTTTCAAAGGTTCAGGAGATCCTGGTGAACTTCTATGGAGAGGAGTTTGTCTGTGCCATCGCATACAAGGTCAGTCATCCTGAAGAACGGTTTATTTGCGTGCCTTTGAAAGAGCTTGCCCAAACCGTGAAAAGGGAAAAAATCAGGAGCCAGGCATTGATTGTTGTGTCAAAGTCACTCAATACGGATAAGGCCGGTATGATCTATAAATCAAAGCTTTATGATAAATCCTTCAGTCATGAATATAGAAAATAAAACAGCCGTCTGGGTCTTGACCCGGGGAGGGCTGACCCTTTCCAAAAAGTTGAAACAAAAAAAAATCGAAGCTGTTTTTTTTGTTTCAGATCGGTTCGAGAATGAAATCTGTGATGTTCCCTTTTCATCCTTACGGGAATGTGTGGGAAAAAATTTCAGCAGATACCCGCGTCATCTCTTTATCATGGCCACGGGCATTGTCATTCGGGTGATTGCCGATCTTATCAGCCATAAGACCGTTGACCCTGCTGTGGTTTCCATGGACGATACCGGGCGGTATGTCATCTCCCTTTTATCGGGTCATCTTGGCGGGGCAAATCGGCTGGCCAGGGAAATTGCAGGCCTGACAGGCGCCGAACCTGTCCTGTCGACAGCCACCGATGTAAACCAGGTTCCTGCCATTGATATGATCGCCCAGGAGAAAGGTCTTAAAATCGAAAACCCAGAGATGATAAAAAAAATAAACATGGCGTTTCTGGAAAAAGAGAAAGTCTGTTTTCATGATCCCTTCGGCCTGTTCTCCGATTTGTCCGATTCCCTCGATCTCTTTGGAAACCTTCCGGATTGTTTTATAGATGAAGCCGGTGAATGCAATTACCGTGTTGTGATTGATGACGTGACTTGTGAGGATGATCACTGTTTAAGGTTAAGACCCTCCACCCTCTGTGTGGGTATCGGCTGCAACCGGGGAACGCCGGAATCTGAAATCATGGATCTTTTAAAGGATGTGTTTAAACAAAATGCTCTTTCAATGCTTTCTATCCGGCACATCGCAACCATTGATATTAAAAAAGATGAGCAGGGGATTTTGAAACTCTCAGAATCCCTGAATGTTCCCGTTGTTTTCTTTGAAAACCGGGAACTTAATACCGTTAAAAATGTAAAGAATATTTCTCAGATCGTAGAAAAACATACAGGAGCAAAAAGCGTATGCGAAGCAGCGGCAATTCTGGCAGCATCAAACGGGGAACTGATTGTGGAAAAACAGAAGACAAAAAATGTGACACTGGCAGTGGCTCGAATAACAGAGCCCTCTATATTGTCGGTATAGGGCCCGGCAGCCTTGAGCATATGTCTGCCCGGGCCCTGTCTGTCCTTAAAGAGGTGGATACCGTGGCCGGTTATACAACCTATATAGATTTGATCCGAAATCTGATTGCCGATAAGAACATCATCGCAACAACCATGAAAAAGGAGGTTGACAGGGTTAAGGCTGCCATTGATACGGCATTGTCCGGAAAATCCTGTGCCATTGTATCCAGCGGTGATCCCGGGATTTATGCCATGGCCGGTCTGGCGCTTGAAATCTGCGAGAAAAGAGAGCTTTCCATATTCAGTCCGCAAAACGAGAGAAGCGATGAACAGGCATTGAGGGTTGAAGTTGTACCGGGTATTCCCGCTCTCTCATCCGGAGCATCGCTTCTGGGTGCACCTCTCACCCATGATTTTGCATGCATCAGCCTGAGTGATCTTCTGACCCCCTGGGAGGTGATTGAAAAACGCATCGAATATGCGGTAAAAGCCGATTTTGTTCTGGTTGTTTTCAATCCAAAAAGTAAAAAACGCAACTGGCAGCTTGAAAAAACCATGGAAATTGCCCTGAAGTACAGAGACAAGAACACACCGGTGGGTATCGTTAAAAATGCCATGCGCGACTCCCAGAATGTCAGTATCGTATCCCTTTCAGAACTTGCAAATGCGGATGTCGACATGCTGACAACCGTTTTTATCGGGAGTACTCAGTCTGCTGCGTACCGTGACTTCATGTATACACCAAGGGGGTATTCAGGGAAATATACAATGGAGTAAATGTGATACATTTACATAAGAAAAGTAATGCACTGTTTTGAAAACCAAGTAAAGGCGAGGGTTGAAATTGAAAAACAAGAGCAAAGCTCCCTGTATCGCAATTTTCGGTACAGGTTCTGATGTTGGGAAAAGCATCGTGGTTACGGCAATTTGCAGGTTTTTTGCTGATTTGGGCCTGAGGGTTGCCCCTTATAAATCCCAGAACATGTCTAATAATTCAGGGGTCACACCCGAAGGTCTGGAGATGGGCAGGGCTCAGATTGTCCAGGCGGAAGCTGCCGGAATAGTTCCCCATGTGGATATGAATCCCATTCTTTTAAAACCGACAAGTGACGTGGGCTCCCAGGTAATTGTTAATGGACTGGTCTGGCAGAATTGTAGTGCCGGCAGCTATCATAAAAAGAAAGAAGAGCTGTTTGCGACAGCTGCCGCATCCCTGGACAGATTGAGGGACAAGTATGATCTGGTAGTCATAGAAGGCGCAGGATCATGTGCTGAGGTGAACCTCATGGCCCACGACATTGTAAATTTCAAGATCGCCGAATATGCACAAGCGCCTGTAATCCTTGTGGGTGATATTCACAGGGGCGGCGTGTTTGCGCAGATTGCTGGAACCCTTGACTGTATTCCGGACTCCTGCAGAAATCTGATTCAGGGCGTAATTATCAACCGGTTCCGGGGTGATATTTCTCTGTTTCACGATGGGGTTGAGTGGATTGAAAATAAAACACAGAAAAAGGTACTGGGGGTTCTTCCCTGGTATACCCATATCGAGATTGAAGCCGAAGATTCCGTTGTGATTGAAAAGGTCAGCAAAAAGCTTCCGGACCATCCTGAAAACAGCCTGATAGCCGTCATCCGGCTGCCTCACATTGCCAATTTTAATGATATTGATCCTCTGTTAGATCTGAAGGGGCTGGATGTTCACTTCCTGGACCGGGTGTGTGACCTTGATAAGGCCAGTGCCGTAATTATTCCGGGGTCCAAAAATACACGGGCAGACCTTCTCTGGCTTCACAGGGAAGGATGGTCCGATGCCATAAGGAACTATGCGAATAAAGGCGGTTATGTTCTTGGGATTTGTGCCGGATACCAGATCATGGGGGAAAAAGTTGTGGACCCCGAGGGGTTTGAGGGAAACCCCGGAGAAACAGAAGGCCTCTCACTTCTTCCCGTGGAAACAGTATTGAAAGCTCCTAAAACCACCTCTTTGAGCCGGTTCCTATGGGAGGAAAGTGAAGGCTTTGGATATGAAATCCATATGGGCCATACAACTGTTCCCCAAGGCAGACACCCCTTTATAATAAAGGAGAGAAATGCAGAACCGGTTGATTTTCCAGATGGGTGTATATCTGAAAACAAAAGGTGTATTGGAACCTATCTCCATGGTTTTTTCGATTCCGGTGAGATTACACAAAAATGGCTTCATATGATAGGGGTGATTTCTGTTTCATGTGGAAAAGACAGGGGGCTTGAAGAACGAAACAGGCAGTATGATCTTTTAGCGGATCACCTCAGAAAACATATTGATGTGGATTATTTAAAAAGGCTGGTCTTAACTTCGCCTAATCTGTAGATTCTCTATCAGGTGTTTAACATCCCGGCCGTACCAGGCAGGGTGTGCCGCTATTGCAAAGAGGGGCGGATGGTACTCCCGCTCACGCATTAAGATATTGTGTTGAACAGATATCCGCCTATCACAGCTGTAGCCCAGATAACGACAACGATTGCGCTGACCAGACGCTTTTTGAAGATACTTGCCAGCATGGCCATTTCGGGTATGGCCATGCCTGCACCGCCGATGATCAGAGCGAGAACTGCCCCCATACTCATGCCTTTCTGGGACAACGCCAACCCAATGGGGATAGCAGTTTCAGCCCGGATATAAAGCGGGACACCAATAATGGCCGCAATGGGAACAGCAAACGGGTTATCCGGCCCCGCTAGCTTTGTTACGAGATCTTGGGGAATGTACCCGTAAATGACAGCACCGATGCCGACACCAATGAGAAGATAAACAAGGACACCCCTGAAATCACCCCAGGCAGAAGCAAATGATGCCTTTAACTTTCCAGAAAAACCCATTGAACCATTTCCAGATTCATCATTAGCGGCGCAGCAATTTGGTCTGGTGATCAACCTTTTCACATATTTCGCCCCCCCTATCTTCTCAAGAAAAACACCGAAGATGATCGATCCCAAAAATGTAACGGCAAAATAAACCAGGCAGGCCTTTATCCCCATAAGTACCCAGACCATGCTGATAATGATCGGGTTCAGTAAAGGGGAGGCAATGACAAATGACATAACCGGTCCAAAAGGTGCGCCGGCGTTGAGCATGCCCAGGGTCATGGGGATGGTTGAGCAGGCACAGAAAGGGGTTAGTGAGCCGACAACAGCCCCCAGAAAGTTACCCCATATCCCCCGGCGGGAGAGCCATTGTCTGAGTTTGTCCTGGGGAATATACATCAACAGCAGGGCAACAAGCGTGCTGATTCCAAGAAACAGGATTGTGAGTTCTGCGGTAATAATCAAAAAATACTGTACAGTGTTAATAAGGTCGTTCATCCTGAACCCCCGGAAAAATAGTTGAAGCCGTCAACCAAATAGTCAAAAAAATTAACCCTTTATTACTTTTGCCATTGCCTTAAGCACCTGCACAGTATCTGCCAGGGAGTTTTCCGGCATCTTTGAAGCAATAACCTGGAATTGTTCCAAATATATGGTTGACAATGTCAACCTGTGGAGATTAAACTCCTTCTTCCTATATTTACAAAAAACGATAGAGAGCAAATAGAGACAGGCTTCATCCCATGACCCTATCCAGCCTCCTATTCTGCTTACAAAAAGGCCATTGAATTACAATTTAATCTGCACAACAGCTCAGAGAATCACTATTTTTTCCCTTCCACGCGAAGGGATTCATCATTCACCAGGGGTTGAATGAAAATAGTGACGCTGAAACCAGAAGGCTACGTTAACCAACCCGATCATGACCGGTACTTCGACCAATGGTCCGATAACAGCAGCAAAGGCCGCACCTGAATTGATACCAAAGACGGCAATTGCCACTGCAATGGCAAGTTCAAAGTTGTTGCTCGCCGCAGTAAAGGCAAGAGTTGTTGTCTTGCTGTAATCTGCTCCGACTTTCTTCCCCATATAAAAAGAGACTAAAAACATGATTACAAAATAAACCAGCAAAGGAATTGCAATCCTGACCACATCCATGGGAATCTGAACAATCAGGTCCCCTTTGAGGCTGAACATCAGTACGATGGTAAAAAGCAGAGCAATCAGAGTCAGGGGGCTTATTTTGGGCACCACCTCTGCATGATATCGTTCCCGGCCCATGATCTTTACGCCGACAAACCGGGTCAGGGCTCCTGCTGCGAATGGAATGCCCAGATAAACAAATACACTTTTGGCTATCTGGGAGATGGTGATATCAACTACAATCCCTTTCAGGCCAAACAATGGGGGCAACACGGTGATAAAAAACCAGGCATAAACACTGAAAAAAAGAACTTGGAACACACTGTTGAAGGCAACCAGACCTGCGGCATATTCGGTATCGCCTTTGGCTAGTTCGTTCCATACAATGACCATGGCAATGCAACGGGCAAGACCAATCATTATCAATCCCACCATGTACTCGGGGTATTCCCGAAGAAAGATAATGGCAATGAAAAACATCAGAAACGGGCCAATCACCCAGTTCTGGATTAAAGAAAGTCCCAGAACCTTTTTGTTGCGGAAAACATTCCCCATATCCTCATACCTTACCTTGGCAAAGGGAGGATACATCATCAGAATCAGTCCGGCAGCAATGGGAATATTGGTTGTCCCCACAGTGAAAAGATTGACAAAGTTTTTGATTCCGGGAACCAGCCAGCCCGCACCGACCCCCAAAGCCATGGCAGCAAAGATCCAGAATGTCAGGTAACGATCCAGAAAAGACAATCCTTTGCCAACGCCTTCCCGGGATCCAGGAGTGGGACAAAAACCCTGATCATCTTTCATAATGACTCCTTTTTTCAATCAGTCGATTAATCATTAAAATGAAACTGTTTCATATCGTAACAAACGGATAAATAATAAAATAGATGCCCAAAAGGCCAACCAGGGTACCGGCCCCTTTGCGAAACCATATGCCGCCTCCCTGCCAGGCGGCATTTTCCATCAGTTTTCTGACGGCTGCGGCCGAGCTGCCGGCAATGGCAATGGGCAGACAATGACCAAGGCCAAAGAGAATGATCAGAACAATCCCGGTCATCACCTGCTCCTGGACGGTAATAACGGCCAGAATCGGTGCGATGAACCCAAAGGTACAGGACCCGGAAAGAATGCCATAGGCAAGTCCTAGAACAAACGCACCAGTAAGCCCCTTGACCTTAAGCCGGTACAGCAGAGAGCCTGACATGGAACATTTCTTCACACCCAGCATTCCCAAAGCTACCCATATCAGTATCCCTCCGATGAGGATCTGCCAGTAATTTCCCACATCCCCCAGCATCCGTCCTAAAAGGGCACAGAGAATCCCGATAACGGCAATGGTTAAAAACAGGCCCACCGTAAAAAGGACAGAATAAACCGCTGCCTGCCTGGGGTTGACCATTTTGTCCTGACCCCCGACGTAACCGATGATCAGCGGGATAGATGCCATGTGGCAGGGGCTGAACAGTATACTGACCATGCCCCAGACAAAACATCCAATTGCAGCAAAATAGATGCCACCTGAAATCCATTGGTTTATCGTTAAAAAGAGTGTATCCAGCATAAGAACTATCCTTTATCTCAGGTCAGGTTCTTGAACGCCCATTCTCGTCATCTGTTCAACAATCGATTTTTCATCCAGGAACCCAACATGACGATAAACCTCTTCCCCTGATTCATTAAAGAAAATCTGGGTAGGGATAGCTTTTATTTTAAACCGTTGTACAGGTTCTTTATTTTCCCAAACATCAATAAATACGATATCAGCCGTTTCTTTGTATGCCTTTGTAAGTCTAACAAGAATTGGTGCCATCATTTTACAGGGGATGCATTTTTTTGCCCCAAGATCAATTATGGTCACCCTTCCTTTGGCCGGGACGTTTAAATAATCCTGTGCAAAGGCACCTGTTGTGAAAAGCAGCATCAACATTACAACCAACACACTCAACTTTTTCATGGTTTGTTTCATCCTCTGGTTTTTCCTTCGTGTTAATATTAGTTTGTGTTTACCATATTTTAGCTGCTCTTAATTTGAAAAACTCTTGCCATACGCCCTCTTGCTCAAATCGCTATAACAGAATGTAGAGGTGTGAAAATTGTATGTCAAGATATTTTTATTGTTTTATCTTAAACAACCCTTTAAAAAGATTTAGGTCTGTACTTCCTTTGATGGCCTTTAAAGAAGGATCTTCTCCCAAGGTGCTTACCTTTGGCCTTAACCCTGGCGATCCCGGCAAGCCGGCGTTCGAACAGGTCGAACTATTTAAATTGTTGACAAACAAACCCCACCTCATTATATTCACAGAAAGCGATATGGAAATATAGAGACAGGGAGATTAAATGAGAGAGCTGTTAAAAGTTATGAAGGCGGCATCTGATCCAGGACGGATCAAGATACTCAAAATGCTGGAGCAAAGGGTGATGTGTGTCTGTGAGATTCATACCATCCTGGAAATAGCCCAATCCACGGCGAGCAAGCATCTTAAAACGCTCGAAGAGGCAGGACTTGTAAGCTCGTACAAAGAAGGACTATGGGTCAATTTCACCCTGTCAGACGGGGCGCAGAGTCCCTACGCCTCCAACCTCCTCGGCAATCTGAGGCACTGGCTGAACCAGGAGACTGATATTGTCTCCCTGGTCGAACGGTTGCCCGGAATTCAGAGGGAAACGATTTGCAAAAAATAATTTTGCGGCAAAACACATTGTTACATGACCATTTAACCATTAAGGAGAAAACCATGGAAATTAAAGTACTGGGATCAGGTTGTGCAAAATGCAAAAAAACCGAAGACCTGGTCAAACAGGTTATTGGTGAGGCAAAGGTTGAAGCCACTGTGGAAAAAGTTACCGATCTGATGCAGATCGCAGGTTATGGTGTTTTTGGCACACCGGCAATCGTAATCGACGGCGAGGTCAAATGTGTGGGGAAAATACCCTCAAAACAAGAAATTCTGAACTGGATCAAGCCCTGATTCCGGAGGCATGCAGATGAGCTGGAAAAATGAATTAAAACCGCTTGGAATTATCATTGTTGTATTTTTTGCCTCGTTTTTTCTGCCTGTAGGGGTTTACCGTTTTGACAATGCCCTGATAGAGGGTCTTGAATTAGTAAAATGGTACGCACAGGAGCACGTTCTGCTCTGCCTTGTTCCGGCATTTTTCATTGCAGGAGCCATCGGGGTTTTTGTATCCCAGAACGCCGTTATGCGCTATCTTGGTGCAGGGGCTAAAAAGACAGTTGCCTATCTTGTGGCATCGGTTTCAGGAATCATTCTAGCCGTTTGTTCGTGCACGATTCTCCCCCTTTTTGCAGGTATATATACCAGGGGAGCCGGACTTGGTCCGGCAATAGCCTTTTTATATTCAGGCCCTGCGATCAGCGTGCTCTCCATTATTCTGACCGCTCGGATTCTTGGACCTGAGATCGGCATTGCAAGGGCTGTCGGAGCGGTATCTTTTTCTGTCATCATTGGTTTTCTCATGGAGCTGATTTTTAAAAAAGATGAGGCTGAACGCTCGGCCCAGATCCATCTGCCCGAAGAAAGCAGTACGCCCAGGCCGGTTTATCAGACTATCCTCTATTTCTTTTTCATGATCTCTATTCTTGTCTTTGCAAACTGGGGGAAACCGGATCTTCAGCAAGGGGTGTGGTGGACTGTTTTCTCTTTAAAATGGGTTATAACCTCAGTTTCAGCAGTTGCTTTCGGTGTCATTCTGGTTCTATGGTATAGCCACCAGGCCTGGAAGATCGGGCTTGTCACCGTTGTATCCGCCATGTTTGCCTATATACTGCCAACCGTTCCGATCATTGCATTTTCAGCAGGATTTATTGGTCTTACATGGTCGGCATCAACATCAGGTGAAGAAAATGGCTCCTGGATTTATGCTTCATGGGATTTTACAAAGCAGATTCTGCCGCTCCTGCTCATGGGTGTTTTCATTGCTGGATTTCTGCTGGGACGCCCTGGTAATGAAGGGATAATCCCAAATCAATGGGTGGCGACCCTTGTGGGCGGGAATTCTTTTTTTGCCAACTTTTTCTCATCGATTGTGGGTGCGTTCATGTACTTTGCAACGCTTACCGAGGTGCCCATCGTCCAGGGACTTATGGGCAGCGGAATGGGAAAGGGTCCTTCCCTTGCCCTTCTGCTTGCAGGCCCTGCTCTATCGCTCCCGAACATGCTCGTTATCAGAAGCGTAATAGGAACTAAAAAGACCGTTGTATTTTCCCTGCTGGTTATCATCATGGCAACATTTTCGGGCATGATTTTTGGAATGATTTGATGGTCCATCAATTTTAACTTTGATCTCAACCTGGGGAGAGCCGCCGTCTATCTTCCTCAAAAAACCCACGAAGGCCTTTTTCTTGGAAAAGAAAAATTCCCTCATGGCTTTTTTGTTTTTATTGACCTGACAGGAAAAATTCCCAGGGGACCAAGCCAAACCGCTTGATTCCAAAAGGTAAGGGACAAAATTAAGGGACAAAAAATAAAGACGGACATGAAAAAAACATTCCTATTTTATAAAAACTTCTGGATTCCTTTACTCAGCTCGATTTCAATCTCTTAAACTGTGAAAAGGCTCGGTTTTAATCTATAACAGCAAATGACGGTTGGATTTTAACGAATCTTCTGCAAGTCTCTATTTTATTTATCAATTAATTTGAACTACTTATACCCCTTTCCAGTTTCAAAGTATATGTTTTATTCTTTTGGGTAAGAAATCCCTCAATTCTCCTCATATAATTGGCTTAAAGGTGAATTTTTGGAACACCTACACAAATTACAACATAAACGGCAAATATTGGCCTTGATCGTAATCCTGACTAAAATGCCTGCATTCATTACCCCACCTTACCGTGAGCATCAGAGAGTCACGGATCAATACGGGTATATATCCGTTGACGGCAATTATTATTGGATACCGGGAACCGGTCGCCATGACGTGATTGCCCTGGAATACAGCGACCACCTTAAAATTTATCTAAACAGGAAATGTCTTGGGCAGTATCAACTTCCACCGGAAGGTACGAAAAATAAAAAGATTAGACCAGATGGACAACCACCGCCCCTAGGATTTGCAATGATTTTTCACTTGATCTCTCATTTTAATTGAGTTATTGTAGTTAAGTAATTCAACAACAATAACTCAATTGCAATAAGAGGTGAAGGCATGATCAATCCCTTTACAATAAAGGTGATTTCTGACCCGGAATTTTTTTGCAATAGAATAAAAGAGCTGGACGATTTAATTTCCTTTGCCAGAAGTCAAACAAACGTGGTCCTGTATTCCCCCCGAAGATATGGAAAAACATCTCTGGTCCGGCAGGTTCAGAAGAGGTTGGAAACCGAGCATGGTGCGTTGATAAGTTATGTAGATTTCTTTGCTGTATCCTCCATTGATGATGTTGCTCAACGAATTGCCCGGAGCATTTATCAAATGTTACAGTTCAATGAAAATTTATTCAAGCGATCGATCAAGATTCTGAAAACATTTAAACCAATATTTCAACCATCCGAGGATGGATCCTCCTTCAGTCTTACAGTTCAACCGTCTTCGCCGGGTATCGTCGGGATTGATCTTCTGGAAAAGACGCTGGAGGATCTTGGGAATTTTTTAAAAGTCACAAATAAGCCTGTACAGATCACTTTTGATGAGTTTCAGGAAATTACTGAATTACGAGAGCCCAGGATAGAGGGTATATTGAGGACACATATTCAGATGCATCCGGCCTCCTATTTTTTCGTTGGTAGTCGAAGACGAATTCTGCTTGATATGTTTGTTGATCGAAAACGCCCCTTTTACCAGAGCGCCATCAATTATGAGCTGAAATGTTTACCTGGAGATGAATTTGCTGCGTTTATCAAAGCTGGTTTTAAGAATGCAGGAAAAAAGTGTCCTGATAATATATTGCAGGATATTCTTAAACGGTCGTGTAAACATCCATATTATACCCAGAAATTGGCATTTTTTGTTTTTGAGTGTTCAGGGCCTCTGGTTTGCGAAAGAGATATGAATGAGGCTTTTGATACTTTTATCAACTCTGAATCATTTGTCTTTAAATCTATGCTTCAAGGGTTAGCACCACAACAAATTGCACTGCTCAAGGCCTTGGCCCGGGAACCTTCTAATTCGATCATGTCGAACAGGTATATGAACTCCCATCATTTAAAGTCAGTCGGGGGTGTACAGGCGGCCATTAAACGTTTGACACAGCTGGACTTGATAGAAAAAGACCGTGAAAAAACATGGCAGATTGTGGATCCAATCCTCTCCTATTGGCTGTTGACCAACTATTAGGTGTCTCGCGTCAATTATCTTGTCCGGTTGACGACAATTAACTTGGCCTGATGGGCCTGGTGTTCTATGGATGAAATCTTCCCTTTTAAAGGTGGGGATTTTATGGTTTAAAGGCTGGTATGAACATGATGTTTGCCCTTGGCAAGCCAAGTACCGCAGATTAAACAGCTACTGGTGAAAGAAAGAAACCATGCCTGAAAATTCATCCTCCATCAAATACTACCAGAAAAACGCAGAATCCCTGGCCCATCGATATGAGTCGGCCGGGGTAGAAGAGATGCAGGCCCTGTTGAAATCCTGCTTTGATCCAGGGGCAAAGCTCCTGGAGATTGGCTGCGGATCAGGCCGGGACGCTTCGTTCATGGTGGCCTGCGGTTTTGACGTCACTGCTGTTGACGGGTCAGAAGAGATGATTGCATCGGCCGTTAAACTTCACCCGGAACTTTCAGGAAGGCTTTACACCATCCATCTGCCCCAAGGGTTGTCAGAACGTCTGGGGCGATTTGACGGTCTTTTTTCCATTGCCACCCTCATGCATCTCACCCGGGAAGACATTGATGCCGTGTTTGAAAAAGCCGGACGCCTCGTTAATGAACAGGGCCGGTTCTTCTTTTCCGTGCCTTCCCGGCGGGACGATGTGAACCAGGGTGAGTTTGATGAAAAGGGGCGACGATTTACTGCCATGACGGCTGAAGAGTGGATTCTGGCCTCCCAAAAGGCCGGTTTTGAGGTGGTCAGTTCCAGAACCACGGAAGACGGCCTCGACCGTGAAGGCATTGTGTGGCTCAATTGCCTGATTCAAAAAAAGGTTTTAACAGGATAAAAATAAATTTTAGACTTCAGATTCAGGTTACGATTCCGGCTTGTGAGTGCCTCCATCCTGTTTCAGGGTCCTCTTTTTTTGTGCTGCGATAGCGTTTGACTGTGAATGAAGATTCCGTGTCAGGGTCAAAAATTCCGCTGCTTTGAACCAGCACGGTTCTCCCGTTTCGAGATCCGCCCAGGGCAGACCCCTCGGAACAGACAATACCCAATCCGCCCGCTCCACGCTGAGGGGCAGCCCCGTATCTAACCCAAAACTGCCTGCAGCAGCCTTGAGCCCTTCATTGAACAGATCCACACAGAAAATGACCTGCAGCAAACCATTGCTCAGCCGGTCAAGGGCATCGTGGCGGCGAACCATGGATTTTGAATGAACAGAAACCGCTTTTACGCCTTTGCCAGTGAAAAAAGAGGCCATGAAATCGGCATGATGAATCGAGACGCAAAAGCCCAGGGTGCGGCTCTGTCCTTTTTCCTTCCATTCCTCAAAAATCTGCAGGGCACGAGCCTGGGTTTCAAAGGCCGATGGCGTATGGCAGCTGTCGATGCAAAGGTTCCATTCTATTCCCTGGGTCAATGCGCTTTCAGACAGGTTGCTGGAGCCGATAAAGGCAAAGCCCTCCTGTCGTTGCGAATGAAAACATAGGCCTTGGTATGAAATGCGCCCCCGTTGTGGCAGGCATGAATGCGGACGTCTGCACCGGCTTCGTGTAAAAGCATCAATCTGCGAAGGGCTGAAGGCTCTGTCACATCAAGGTAGTCACTGGTTAGAAATTCAAACGGTACCTTTCTGACCAGGGCTTCTTCAAGGGCATTGGTTATGAGGCGAAGGCCAGACATCCGGGTAAAAGAAACCGCCATCTGGATCGCCGTGGCCTTGTCTATTGCCTGCAACAGGTGGAGCAGCAAAGGGTCGGTTTTCCCCCACTGATGAGATATGATTGTTCAGCAGTATCCACGTTTTTATCCTATTTCATGCCGAACGGAAAAACAGCGTATCTTTCCAAGTGCAAGGCAGCGCTAATGTTACGGAGTTTTGTCTAAATCCAGGTTATAGACTAAGAACTATCTCCTGCTTGAGCATGCAGCAGGCAATTTTATGCTCGGGCTTGCCGTCCTGCCTGTAGGTGATGTTGCCGGGCTGAACAAGTTTGTTCATCACGCACCCCTCGGGGATTGTTAGATCGAACAGGGCGGTCTCGTTCAATAAGGAAGTGGGGACAAGTTGATTTTCCCTTATCTCAAAACCGTGAATGGGATGATCCTCGCAGAGCGGACAGCGATACACCCTGCCGTTGGGAAAGACAAAGTAGTTGTCCGCCACAAGGCCTGCACACTCAAAAGCTTCATCAGGATCAAGGAACACCTTGGGCCAGGTAACAGTGATGCCGGCCTGGGCAATTCTCCGGGCCACCTTTGGAACGACTTCAAGCCATCGTTTTCTTGTCACCTGGGGCGTGTCGCCTTTTCCGGCCGATTCCCCCCTGATGCCCACAACCTGGATGAAGAACCGGTCAACCCCAAGGTCCTTGACAAGATCCGGCATCTGATCAAGCTCGTCGATGTTGGCTGCGCTCACCGTGTATATCATGGAAGTGGAAAACCCCTTTTCAACGGCCCTTTTTACCCCATTTACACAGGCGTCATAACACCCTTTTCCCCGGATGGCGTCGTTGATGGCAGGTGTTGCTCCATCCAGGGAAAAACTGATAAAATCAAGATCATCGGGAGTAATTTTATCCAGGATGTCGTGGAAGAGATAACCGTTGGTGTCAATGGTGATGGATGAAAATCCCATCTCCCTGGCAGCCTTCACCACAAGGCTCAAATCCGGATGCAGGGTTGGTTCGCCCCCGAGGAGGATCAGGTTGGTGTCTTGGGAACGCCGAATAAAAAGGGCGAGCCATTCTCGTATGGTGGCAAGATCCAGAATTTCTCTGCCGTGCTCGTCCCGGTTGATGTAGCAATGCTTACACCTCAGGTTGCATTTTGTGAGAATATGGAAAAACAGGTTTGACGAATCCTTTGAAAACGCCACGGTCCTTTTCACGACTTTTTTTTGCATTTCCCTCTTTTATCCCCAGGACAAATCTTGAATTGCCCCTGTTAGCTTTTAGCCACTACCCACTACCTACTAATCACTACCTACTAACTACCCCATGCAACACTTGGTAACTCCAGGATCAAAGGCAACGGGATAGGAACCGTCAAAGCAGGCCTTGCAAAAATGATCCTCAGGTTTTTCCACCCCGCTTGCCTCGAGCATCCCCTCCATGGAGAGATAGTGAAGGGTGTCGAGCCCCAGAAACTTTGTCAATTCCTCTTCGGTCTTGGTGGCTGCAATCAGTTCACCTTTAGAGGAAAAATCAATGCCGTAGTAGCAGGGAAAGCGATGGGGAGGGCATGAGATTCGCATGTGCACCTTTTTGGCCCCAAGGTCCCTCAACGCCCTGACCCTTGTCATGGCCGTGGTGCCCCGGATGATGGAATCCTCGATGATGATGATCTCCTTGTTGCGGATAAGTTCCCGTACGGGGTTGAGCTTAACCCTGACTGCAAAGTCCCGCATACTCTGGGTGGGCTGGATAAAGCTTCTTCCCACATAGTGGTTCCGGATCATGGCCATCTCAAAGGGAATACCCGACTCTTCGGCATACCCTATGGCCGCATAGTTGCCCGAATCTGGAAAGGGCATCACAAAATCCGCATCCACAGGCTCCTCCTGGGCAAGCCTCTTTCCGTGGGCCTTTCTCATCTGGTAAACATTCTTGCCAAATATGGTGGAATCTGGTCTTGAAAAGTATATATACTCAAAGATGCACAGGGAACATTTTGCCGGCGCAGGATCAAGCTTAATGCTCGTGACCCCGTCCTCGTTGATCATAACTATCTCACCGGGTTCGAGTTCCCGCACAAACTCGGCCTGGACAAGATCAAAGGCGCAGGTCTCAGACGAGAGAACATAATGGCCGTTGAGCTTTCCAAGGGCAAGGGGCCTGAACCCGTTGGGATCTTTCACACCGATCACCTCGCCCTTGCAGGTGAGAAGCACAAAGGAATATGCACCCTCAATCTTTGCCACTGCCCGCTGGATGGCGGTTATCACATCCCCGCCCTTGAGGTTCTTGATAAAGAGGTGGAGAAAGACCTCAGAATCCATGGTGGTCTGGAAGATGGACCCGTTTTCTTCAAGCTCCTCTTTGAGCTTGTGGGCGTTCACGAGGTTGCCGTTGTGGGCCACGGCATAGGACCTGTTCTTGTGCTGCACCACAAAGGGCTGGGCATTGGTCATAACCGAATCCCCGGTGGTGGAGTACCGCACATGGCCGATGGCGCTTCCCCCTTCGATGCGCTCCAGATCCTCCATCTTGAAGATGTCATGGACAAGGCCCATCCCCTTATGGGAGATGATCTTGTTGTTCTCCCTGGAAACGCTTATGCCCGCACTCTCCTGACCCCTGTGCTGGAGGGCGTAGAGCCCGAAATAAGTCAGCTTTGCCGCCTCATGATGGCGATACAGTCCAAATACCCCGCACTCATCCCGGGGTGTTTCATTTTCAAACATCTTAATTCACCTTTCTGTGATATTCCTGGAGGGCCTTGACCGTAAGACTCTCCCTTTTAAGGGCCTGGATGGCCTGGCAAATGGCGCGGGCGCCGTCGGTTGTCGTTGCATAGGGGACCTTGTACCGGATGGCAGACCTTCTTATGGCATAACCGTCGGCCTTAGTCTGGCTGCTGGCACCGGTGTTGAGAATCAGCTGAATTTCGTTGTTCTTGATGGCATCCACCACATTGGGCCTGCCCGCCGACACCTTTTCAATCACCTTTGCCGGGATGGCATTTTCCTCAAGAAAAACCGCCGTTCCCCGGGTGGCTGCCAGGGCGAAACCCATGTCGTAAAAATCCTTTGCCACGGACAGGGCCGAACGTTTATCACTGTCCTGAACACTGATGAATACGCTGCCCTCCGTGGGCAGATTCTGACCCGCACCAAGCTGGGCCTTTGCAACCGCAGCCCCGAGATCCATGTCAATACCCATGACCTCGCCCGTTGATTTCATCTCAGGCCCCAGGACCGGGTCAACCTTGGCGAAACGGTCAAAGGGCATCACAGCCTCTTTTACCGAATAATGAACCGGTATAGCCTGTTCTGTGATCCCAAGTTCGGGCAGGGTTTTCCCCAGCATGACCTTGGTTGCGAGCTTTGCCAGGGGAATCCCGGTGGCCTTGCTCACAAAGGGAACGGTTCGTGACGCCCTGGGGTTGACCTCGATCACGTAAACCTTATCGTCCATGATGCCGAACTGGATGTTCATCAAACCCTTGACCTTGAGTTCCTTTGCAATGGCCTTGGCCGCCCTTGTCATCTCGTCAATGTGCTCGTCTGAGATCGAATAGGGGGGAAGCACACAGGCGGAATCCCCGGAATGGATTCCTGCCTCCTCAATATGCTCCATCATGCCACCGATCACGGTATTTTCCCCGTCTGAAATGGCGTCCACGTCAAGCTCAAAGGCATCCTCGAGGAACTGATCAATAAGAACCGGATGGTCCGGGGATGCCAGCACGGCAAGGTTAAAAAATTCTTCAAGGGCCGAACGGTCGTAAACTATCTTCATGGCCCTCCCCCCAAGGACAAAGGAAGGCCTCACCATAACGGGATAACCTATTTTTTCGGCGACGGCATGGGCCTCGTTGATATTGGTGGCAATACCGTTGGCTGGCTGGGCAATGCCGAGCTTGTCGAGCATGGCCTGGAAGCGATCCCTGTCTTCGGCCCGGTCGATGCTGTCGGGACTTGTGCCGATGATGGGAACCCCGGCCCGTTCAAGATCCATGGCAAGGTTTAAAGGAGTCTGACCACCAAACTGGACAATAACCCCGAATGGTTTCTCCTTTTCCACGATGTGAAGCACATCTTCTTTTGTCAGCGGCTCGAAGTAGAGCTTGTCCGAGGTGTCATAATCAGTACTCACTGTTTCGGGATTTGAGTTGACCATGATGCTTTCCACCCCCTCTTCTTTGAGGGCAAATGCTGCATGGACGCAACAATAATCAAATTCGATGCCCTGACCGATGCGGTTGGGTCCGCCGCCAAGGATCATCACCTTTTTCCGGTCTGAGACCCTTGCCTCACACTCATCCTCATAGGTGGAGTAGTAATAGGGAGTAACTGCCCGGAATTCCCCCGCACAGGTATCCACAAGCTTGTACACGGGGACTATGCCAAGGCGCTTTCGCTGTTTTTCGATTTTCTCCTCTCCCACCCCTGTGAGATGGGAGAGCTGGCGGTCGGAATAACCCCACCTCTTTGCCTTTTTGAGCATCTCCTTGGGGATCTCCTGCCCTGCAAGGATGATGGTCTTTTCAAATTCCACCATCTGCTTCATCTGGACAAGAAACCAGGGATCGATGGATGTGAGGGAATTTATGGTCCCTATATCCATGCCGTTTTCAAGGGCGTGCCTGATGTAAAAGATCCGCTGGGAGTTAGGGGTGGCGAGAAGGTACTCAAGCTCGGTGCGGGAAACCGATCCGGGAAGTGGATCTTTACCGTCCGCCCCAAACCCGAAACGGCCGATTTCAAGGGATCGAAGCCCCTTCTGGAGGGCCTCCTTAAAGGTCCGACCTATGCTCATGGTCTCGCCAACGCTCTTCATGGACGTGGTCAGGATATCGTCAGTCTCGGGAAACTTCTCAAAGGTCCAGCGGGGTATCTTTACAACGCAATAGTCGATGGAGGGTTCAAAGCAGGCAAGGGTCTGGCCCGTGATGTCGTTGGTGATTTCATCAAGGGTATAGCCCACGGCGAGCTTTGCCGCAATCTTTGCAATGGGAAAGCCGGTTGCCTTAGAAGCAAGGGCCGAACTCCTTGACACCCTTGGGTTCATCTCCACGACGATCATTTCTCCGTTGGCCGGGTTGATGGCAAACTGAACGTTGGAGCCTCCCGTATCCACCCCTATCTCCCGCATGATGGCGATGGAGGCGTTCCTCAAAACCTGGTACTCCTTGTCGGACAGGGTCTGGGCAGGGGCAACGGTAATGCTGTCGCCTGTATGAACCCCCATGGCGTCGAAGTTCTCGATGGAACAGACGATCACCACGTTACCGGCATGGTCCCGCATCACCTCAAGCTCGTACTCCTTCCAGCCCAGCACCGATTCTTCGAGCATCACCTGGGTGACAAAGCTTGCATCAAGGCCGGTCTTGGCAAGATCTGCAAGCTCCTCGGAGTTGTAGGCCACCCCGCCGCCGGTTCCGCCCAGGGTAAAGCTTGGTCGCACAATAACGGGGAACCCCAGCCTCTGGGCAATCTCTTCCACCTCGGCCATGTTATGGGCAAACCCGCTCTCGGGAATCCTCAGGCCGATCTTGTTCATGGCGTTGCGGAACAATTCCCGGTCCTCGGCCTTGTTGATGGCCTCAAGGGACGCCCCGATCATCTCCACATTGAAGCGTTCGAGAATGCCCATATTGGCTACCTTCACGGCCGTGTTCAGTCCGGTCTGGCCGCCCAGGGTGGGCAAAAGAGCGTCGGGCCGCTCAAGCTCGATGATCTTTGCAACGGTTTCCGGGGTAATCGGTTCGATGTAGGTTCGATCCGCAGTTTCAGGATCAGTCATGATGGTGGCAGGGTTAGAGTTGACCAGGATCACCTCGTAACCCTCCTCCTTCAGGGCCTTGCACGCCTGGGTGCCCGAATAGTCAAACTCACACCCCTGGCTGATGATGATGGGGCCTGCTCCGATGATCAGAATTTTATGTATGTCGGTTCGTTTTGGCATTTTACTTATTTTTCCATCATTGCTGCGAACTGGTTAAAGAGATAGGCTGCGTCATGGGGGCCGGGGGATGCCTCCGGATGGTACTGAACGGAAAAAACCTTGAGGGATTCGTTCTTGATCCCCTCAAGGGAACTTTCGTTCAAATTGATGTGGGTCATGACTCCCCCCTTATCTCCAAGGGTGTTGATATCAACAGCAAACCCGTGATTCTGGACAGTAATCTCCACCCGGTTGGTGGCAAAGTTCTTCACCGGCTGATTTCCCCCCCTGTGGCCAAATTTTATCTTGTGGGTCCTGGCCCCCATGGCAAGCCCCATGAGCTGCATGCCAAGGCAGATGCCGAACATGGGTTTGAATCCCAGGATCTCCCGGATGGTTTCAACCGCATAGGATAGAGACTCAGGATCCCCGGGACCGTTGGAAAGGAAAACGCCGTCGGGCTCAAGGGCCTTGATGATACGGGATTGGGTTGAGGCCGGCAGCACCAGCACCTCACACCCGGCTGCCTCAAGGCATCGGATGATATTGTACTTTATCCCGAAATCAAGGGCAACGACCCGTTTTTTTTCCTGGCCGAACCTCCAGATGGAAGGGTCCAGCACAGCGTTTTTTGCAACATGGACCGGTTTGTTGTCCCGCCAGAAATAGGGAAACTGAGTGGTCACATTCTGCACAAGATCGCATCCCATAGTGGGGGCCACTTTCTTTGCCTTGGCAACAAGGGTTGCCGGATCAAGATCAATGGTGGAAATTACTGCGCCCATGGCTCCCCTGTTCCGGATGTGGCGGGTCAGAGCTCGTGTATCAAGGGCCTCGACACCCAGAACCCCCTCTTTTTTCAGAAAATCGGCCAGGGTGCCGGTGGATCGCCAGTTGCTTGGATAATCCACGTACTCCCGAACGATGATTGCCCTTGCCTGGATTCGGTCAGATTCCATGTCCTCGGGGCAGACCCCGTAACTTCCGATCATGGGATAGGTCATGGTCACCATCTGCCCAAAGTAGGAGGGATCGGTTAAAATTTCCTGGTATCCGGTCATGCTGGTGTTGAACACCACCTCGCCCGAAGCCTCCCCAGGACCGGTAAAGCTGCGACAGGGAAATGTCCTGCCGTCCTCAAGTGCCAGTAATGCTTTCATAAATTTTGTGGCAGAAAATTGCCACCTCCTGTATAGGGGTTATTGATCATGCACCCGACATTAAGGGCCTTGATCGCTTCCATGGGAGAGAGTGGATCCTTGCTTGTAAGTGTAAACAGACGGCACATGCTCTTTTTATCCTTGTCATTTTCGGCAGTTTAAGCAATATATAAATCCGCTTACCATATGAAAAACAAGCAATTTTTTCAATAGTTTTGTTAAAAGAGAATAAATATGGACCCTGAAAAACTCTCTCGACCACTGGCCAAACAGCTCAGGGACAGGCATGCCCTTCTTGGGGCACAACTCAATCTAAGGGGATTTATTCTGCCCCGGGAGCAAAGCTTTAAAAGAGATCTTGACCGGGCCTTACTCTTCAGTGAGTTCATCGCAACAACCGCCACCCGCCACCCCGAAATCCTGATGGATCTGATTGAATCAAAGGATCTTGAACGAGCCTATGGACCGGGGGAGTACGGTGCAAAGCTCCAGCAAAACATCACCGAAACCACCACCAGGGAAAATTTCAAGGAGATTCTCCTCCGTATTCGCCAGCGAGAAATGATAAGAATCGCATGGCAGGATTTAAACGAAAAGGCCACCCTGGAACAGACCACAGGTGATCTATCGGACCTTGCCCAAGCTTGTATTGACAAAACTTTTACTATTCTCTATGGTGAACTTTGTTCCACCTACGGAACCCCAATGAACAGTCAGGGTTCAAAGCAAAGAATAATCGTCCTTGGCATGGGGAAACTCGGAGCCCGGGAGCTGAACTTCTCATCGGACATAGACCTGATCTTTGCCTATCCATGGGAGGGAGTTACTACTGGTGGCGGACGAAGCCATACCAACGAAGAATTTTTCACAAGGCTGTGCAGGAATTTTTTACGGATGTTTGATTCAACCATGGCTGAAGCCACCATCTTCCGAGTCGATACAAGGTTACGGCCATTTGGGACAACCGGTCCCCTGGTAACCAGTTTTGACTCCATGGTCAATTATTACCAGACCCAGGGCAGGGAATGGGAACGCTATGCCCTGATCAAGGCAAGACCCGTTGCTGGAGACATCGAGGCGGGCAACCGGCTCCTTGCGGCCCTCAACCCCTTTATCTACCGGCGCTACCTGGACTACGGCAGTTTTGAATCCTTCCGGGATATGAAACGAAGAATTTCCCTTCAGATACGAGACAAAAAATTCAAACATAACATCAAGATAGGACCGGGGGGCATCCGGGAAATTGAGTTTTTCGGCCAGCTGTTCCAGCTGATCCGGGGAGGGGTGGAGCCTGAATTCCAGGAACGAAAAATCCTTAAGGTGCTGGCCCTGCTCAACCAGCAGACCTCTATTGACGATGGAACCCGAAAGGAATTGACCGATGCCTATCATTTTTTACGAAAGGTTGAGCACAGACTCCAGGAGTATGGAGATCTCCAGACCCACGATCTTCCCCGGGGTTCAACCGACCGATTGCGCCTTGCCCTGTCCATGAATTTTAACACCTGGGACCTGTTTGTCCATGAGCTCGACCGACACAGGCGGATCGTGCAGATCCACTTCAACTATCTCCTCGTGGAAGAGAAGGATAAAAAACAAGACCGGACAAACCAGTTCAGCTATCTTTGGCAAAATATAAATGACCCCCAGCTCTGGGAGCCCCAGGGCGACAACATTCCCCTTAATACCCTACCTGGATTTAAAGATCCGAAAAAAGTCATCAGCCTGCTGAAATCCCTGGAGAGAAATCCCAATACCCAGCGACTTACGGCCAACGGCCGGGAACGCCTTAACAGGCTTGTTCCAAGAATCATCCAAAAAGCCGGGGAGCAGGATTCGGCTGAAACAGTTCTCTCAAGGCTTGTGGATCTTGTTATCACCATCGAACGACGCACCTGCTACATTTCCCTTCTCCTTGAAAAACCTGAGGTGCTTGACCAGCTTGCGGGCCTTGCCGCTGAAAGCCCCTGGATAATCGACTTTGTATCAAAGCACCCAGCTCTTCTGGACGAACTCCTGGGCCCTGACAAGGACCAGGCCCTGCCCACCAAAGAAGAACTAGGAATTGAACTTGAACACAGAATGTCCCAGATACCTTTAGGGGATGCAGAGTTTCAAATCGAAGAACTCTGCATTTTCCGGCACACAAACACCCTGAGGACAGCCGTTGCAGACATAAGCAGGGATTATCCCCTGATGAAGGTGAGCGACACTCTTACCCATATCGCTGAAACCGTTCTTGAATGGGTAATCAAAATCGCATGGGATCAGATTGCAGAAAAATACGGAACCCCATCGGGTGTTCAGAGGAACGGGTCAAATTTTCCCGGCTTTGCAGCCATTGCCTATGGAAAACTCGGGGGGATAGAACTTGGATACAGGTCAGACCTCGACCTTGTGTTTATCCATTCAGGAGAAGAGGGCACCACCCTGGGGGGAAGAAAAGAGATAGAAAACATACGTTTTTACTCGATGCTGGGTCAGAGAATCATCCACGCCCTTACCGTTCACACCGCCGCCGGAACCCTGTACGAAACAGATATGCGACTGAGACCCTCGGGCCTGTCCGGAATGATCGTAAGCGAAATAAACGTCTTTGAAGAGTACATAGGCAACCAAGCCTGGACCTGGGAAATCCAGGCCATTGTCCGGGCAAGACCCCTGGCCGGCGACCCTGAACTTAAGAGTCGTTTCATCAGAATAAGGGATAAGGCACTCAGGGCCGAAAGGGATGAGCAAGCCCTGAAAAAAGAGGTAAACGAGATGAGAGAACGCCTGCGTGAAAAACATCTCAAACCAGGAGTTATGGACCTCAAGCAGGAGAGGGGCGGCATAGTTGACATTGAATTCCTGGTTCAATATTTGGTTTTAAGGCATAGCCATGACCACCCAGAACTCACCCGCTGGACCGACAATGTACGCCTGATAGAGACCCTTGCCCGGGAAAAGATATTGACCCAGACCAAGGCTGAAGAGGTAAAACAGGCATATCTTGTCCAGCGACGGGCGATCCACAGGCTTGACCTCAAGGAGGAGCAGGAGACAAAGCTGTCGGATCATTTTTCTAAAATTAAAGAGCGGGTCTTCGAAATTTATAAGGAGATCTTTAAGCCATAAGGACCTGAACGAAAAGGAGAGAGACGATGGACACACCAACATGGAAGACCCCTTTCTGGCCCAAAGGAGTTGCCACAACTGTTCCCGACTACAATTTTCCGCTGTTCAAAATTCTTGATGATTATGCAAAAAAAACTCCGGACAATGTTTTCACCATTTTTAACGGCGCCACAAAGACCTATGCCCAGGTAAAGGATACGTCGGACAGGATAGCCAGCTTTCTCGTAAAAAAAGGAATCAAAAAGGGCGACAAGGTAGCTATCTTCCTGCCTAACCTGCCCCATTTCCCAGAAATTTTCTTCGGTATTCTCAAGGCAGGTGCCTGCTGCGTCAACTGCAACCCAATATACACAGCAAACGAACTCAACCACCAGTTGAACGATTCCGAGTCAAAAATGGTATTCTGCATGGACCACCCCGTATTTTACCCGAATACGGTCCAGGCCATCAAGGGAACAGAGATTGAAACTGTGGTCGTGTGCAACATCAAATCCTACCTGCCGAAACTCAAAGGATTTATCGGATCCCTGCTTGGAAAAATCCCCAAGGCCGACAGCCACGAACCCGGCCATATCATGTTTGACGACATGATTGCCTCTTCAAGCCCTAATCCCCCAAAAATCTCCATCGATCCCGAGAACGATACGGCAGTAATGCTCTACACAGGCGGCACCACGGGTGTCCCAAAGGGAGCCGAGCTCACCCACACAAACTTCACCTACGATGTCATGGCCCTGGACGAGTATGCCCGTTTTGTCCATGAAAAGGGCAAGCCTGCCGAAAGAATCAGAAAAGGCGGATTTCACACCTACCTTGGAGTCCTTCCCTGGTATCACAGCTTCGGCATCACCTGTGCCATGCTTTCAGCCCCACTTTCGGGAAGCAAACTCATATGCATCCCTGACCCCAGGGCCGGAACCCCCCCGTTTACCGAGGTTCTCAAGGCCGTTCAAAAATACAGGCCCACAGTCATGCCGGCCGTTCCCACCATTTTTGTTGCCTTTACCAACCACAGGGATATAGATAAGTACGATCTAACCTCCATCATCGGATGCTTTTCAGGCGGAGCGCCCCTTCCCCCGGATGTGTGCAGGCAGTTTGAAAATAAAACCGGGGCTACCATCTTTGAGGGCTATGGACTTACCGAAACCGCCCCCGTGGTAAGCGCCAACCCCACCAACAAGG
The DNA here is from genome assembly GCA_034007745.1 of Desulfobacterium sp. Classification (GTDB taxonomy): domain Bacteria; phylum Desulfobacterota; class Desulfobacteria; order Desulfobacterales; family Desulfobacteraceae; genus Desulforapulum. Next base: position 112,044 of record JAVEQI010000003.1, on the reverse strand, counting down.
AGCAGAGAAAAATCGGCTCCATTGGCTTTCCCCTGCCTGGAACCCATGTTAAAATCATGGATCTCGCCACAGGCGAGACGGAACTCGCCCAGGGTGAGGACGGAGAGCTTGCCGTTTGCGGTCCCCAGGTTATGAAGGGGTACTGGAATCGCCCCGACGCCAACGCAGAGGTGTTCAGAAATATTGACGGATGTCGTTATTTTCTCACCGGAGACATTGCCCACATTGATAAGGACGGCTACATCCTGATCACGGACCGGAAAAAAGATATGATCATTGTTGGCGGCTTTAACGTCTACCCCAGGGATGTTGAAGATATCCTCTACACCCATCCAAGTGTTGAACTCGTTGCCGTTGTGGGCATTCCTGATCAGCGGAGCGGGGAGAGCGTAAAGGCATTCATCAAACTCAAGCCAGGTTCAACCGTGACCGTTGAGGAGATGCGAGAATTCTGCAAAGAAAATATGGCCGGTTACAAACGGCCCAGAAGTATTGAATTCAGGGACGATATACCCGTATCCAACGTGGGCAAGGTACTGCGCCGGGTACTCAGGGATGAGGAAGTCAAAGCCTGAGTCCTGCATGAAACCACACTGTCCAGACCAACCAAGCCCTGGTGCAATCAAAAAGACTGCACCAGGGCTTTGACACGAGATTAAGGAGAAAAAATGAACGCATCAAAATGGGAAACCCCGTTCTGGCCTGAAGGAGTAGCACACGAGATCTCAAACTTTCACTACCCCCTTTCCCAAGTTCTTGACAACTCTGCCCGGCTCTATCCTGAAAATGTATTCACCATTTTCAACGGTGCCATGCGAACCTATGCCCAGGTCAAGGATACGGCGGACAGGGTTGCAAACTTTCTTTATGAGCAGGGCATTGTAAAGGGCGACAGGGTTGCCCTTTTCCTTCCCAACATTCCCCAGTTTCCAGAAATCTTCTTTGGCATACTCAAGGCAGGGGCCGTTTGCGTCAACTGCAACCCGATCTACACGCCCACAGAACTCAACCACCAGCTGTGCGACTCTGAGGCAAAGCTGGTCTTCTGCATGGATCACCCGGAATTTTACAAGAATACGGTCAAGGCCATAAAGGACACCGACGTTGAAACTGTTGTGGTCTGCAACATCAAGTCCTACCTTCCCAGGGCACAGGCCTTTATCGGTTCGCTTCTCGGAAAAATCCCAAAAGCTACCTACCACGAACCCGGTCACCTGATGTTTGACGACATTGTCAAGGCCTCAAGGCCTACCCCCCCGGCCGTTGAGATAGATCCGGACAAGGATACGGCCGTCATGCTTTACACCGGTGGCACCACGGGAGTCCCCAAGGGGGCCGAACTTACCCACGCCAATTTTGCCCACAACATTGAGGCCTGTGACGAGTACGTAAGACTTGTCCACGAAAAGGGCGGCAAGCCTGAAAAAATTCGCCACGGGGGTTATCATACCTACCTTGGGGTACTGCCCTGGTACCACAGCTTCGGTATCACAAGTGCCCTTCTCTTTTCAGCTCTTTCCGCAAGCAAACTCATCTGTATCCCGGACCCAAGGGCGGGAAAACCGCCGTTCACCGACGTTCTCAAGGCCGTCGAGAAATTTCGCCCCACCTTTATGACAGCAGTTCCCACCATTTTTGTGGCCTTTACAAACCATGTTCATTTAAAAAAGTACGATCTCTCATCCTTCATGGGCTGCCTTTCCGGTGGTGCCCCCCTGCCCCCGGAAGTTTGCCGGCAGTTTGAAGAGAGCACGGGATCAACACTTTTCGAGGCCTATGGATTAACGGAAACATCGCCTGCCGTATGCATGAACCCATCCTTCAAGGAAACCCGAAAAATAGGCTCCATAGGCTTTCCCCTGCCCAGCACAAATGTAAAAATCATGGATATAGAAACGGGAGAACAAGAGCTTCCCAGGGGTGAGGACGGTGAGCTTGCAGTATGCGGCCCCCAGGTCATGAAGGGATATTGGAAACGCCCCGACGCCAATGACCAAGTATTCAAAAACATCAACGGAGACCGCTATTTTCTCACCGGTGACATAGCCCACATCGACCAGGATGGTTACGTGGTCATAACCGACCGCAAAAAGGACCTCATCCTGGTAGGCGGATTTAACGTCTACCCAAGGGAGGTGGAGGACATCATCTACACCCACCCCAAGGTGGAGCTCGTGGCAGTCGTGGGCATTCCAGACCAGAGAAGCGGGGAGAGCGTCAAGGCTTTTATCAAACCAAAGCCCGGCGAGATCCTGACCCTTGAGGAGATGATGAAATTCTGCAAGGAAAACATGGCTGGCTACAAACGACCCAGAAAAATTGAGTTCAAAAACGATATCCCTGTTTCCAACGTGGGTAAGGTCCTTCGCCGGGTGCTCAGGGACGAAGAGTAGACTATTCGTTTTTTTGTGACAGGGTTTTGATAAAAGAATTTCTGATCACCTCATCCTCATGGGCAAGGAAATCGACAAGATCTTTTACTGGGTAGTTGAGGAGGCGTTTTACCCCCAGAATTGATCGCAGGGGCTTTTGAGAAAAAGCCTCTGCCGAACTGAGGGCCTCTATCTCAAACATGCCCAAAGGCACAACCCGGTTAACAAGCCCCAGGGCCAGTGCCTCCCGGGCATCGATGGTTTTTCCCGAATAGAGCAGATCTGCGGTGACCCCCCTCCCCATGAGTCTCTGGAAGAAAAAAACACCGCCGCCCTTGGGTATCAGTCCCATATCTATGCAGGGATTCTGGAAGACTGTATCATCTGCAATGATCCGCCAGTCGCAGGCAAGCCCCATATTAAAGAAAACCGGTGCCACAGGACCCTTGCCGGCATGGATGACCATCTTATCAAAGGTGGTCATCCTGATCACAAACTGATTGACGGCGTTGTTGAGGCGCTCAAGATCACCAAGCCCTACCTCACCGGTGGCAAACTTAGTGTAAAACCCCTGGCAGGCATCCTGGTCAATGCGTTTATCTGGACCAAAGATTAAAAGCACCCTGATCTTTTTGTCCTTCTCCACCAGGTCGAGGAAATGAAACAATCTCTCCTTTGCCATCAGGCAGGTCATATTATTTAAAAGATTTCCCTTGAACTTAACCACGGCCACCCGGCCATCTAACCTCCCTGTGAACAGAGCCTCATCTTCGCAATAGTCCATGGTGTTTCCTCCGTTGTATTAGCTGTTAGCGGTTAGCTATTAGCTTTTAGCTGCTCCCCACTCCCCACTCCCCACTACCCACTACCCACTACCCACTACCCACTACCCACTGATTCACCCAAGCAGAGAAGCGAGCCGCATGGCCGGAATCGATGGATTCAAGCTCTTTGATGACCGTCTCCATGGACTTTTCTTTTCTATTCAGGCCCGGGGTTTTGGAAAAAAACTTGTCTGCAACGCAGATAATGATCTCCTCAATAGTCAAAGGTACCATATCCCGCAGGGGAAGTGGAAGGTTGTTCTCCCTTATGTTCATCTCTGTTATCCCGGCCCCTGTGTGGCGTTCCGCAACAAGGGCGTGGCCTGGAAAACCAAGGTTGTCAAGGAGCTCCCTTCCAAGGAATCCGTGGCACAGATATGGATGACGGCCAAAGCATCCAAGGTTTGGGGCCCTGGTCATGAAAATCCCGATGTCGTGGAGCATGGCTGCCTGTTCAAGAAACAGAAGATCTATTTCGGAATGGGTTACAAACGCTGCTATCTTGAGGCTCTTTTGCGCCACCTGCTCACCGTGGCGTAAAAGGATCTCACAGACCCTGGAACCAGGCTCGTAAAACTCATGGATTATCTCTGTCGGGTTGATGGTCAAGATTAACTCTCCTTGCCGGACAGCAGGGCCTCTTCAATGAACTGGTCAAGATCTCCGTCCAACACCCTGTCAACGTCACCGACCTCGTATTCGGTCCTGTGATCCTTGACCATGCGGTAGGGGTGAAGCACGTAGGATCGTATCTGGCTTCCCCAGGCAATCTCATCTTTACCGTCGTGGAGATCCTGCATCTTGCGGTTCTGCTTCTCCTTTTCGATCTGGTAGAGCCTTGACTGAAGAACCTTCATGGCGATCTCCTTGTTTCTGTGCTGGGAAGATTCCTGCTGGCACTGGGTCACCACGCCGGTGGGAATATGAGTGATGCGCACGGCGCTGCTCGTCTTGTTCACGTGCTGACCACCGGCACCGCTTGCCCGATAAACATCTATTCTCAAATCCCCCTCGTCGATAACCACCTGGATCTCATCGGTCAGCTCGGGATAGACAAACACCGATGCAAAGGATGTCTGGCGCTTTCCACTGGCATTGAACGGTGAGATGCGGACCAGCCTGTGAACGCCGGACTCAACCTTGAGGAGCCCATAGCTGTATTCGCCGGATACGCTGAAGGTTACCCCCTTGACACCTGCCTCATCCCCCGGCTGATAGTCAATCATATGAAGCTTTAACCCCTTTTTATCTATCCACCGGCTGTACATGCGAAAAAGCATCTCGGTCCAGTCCTGGGAGTCGGTCCCTCCGGCACCGGCGTTGATCGATACAATGGCATTCTTTGTATCGTCCTCGCCGTCGAGCATGAGGGCGACTGAAAATTTCTTGACCCTCTTCCCGAGGCTGCTCAGCAGAAGATCAACCTCTTCTTCAGCCTCCTTGTCACCCTCTTCGCTGGCAAGCTCTAAAAGGGTTTCAGCATCTTCAATTTCAGTATAAATAGAGTCCCAGGTATCGATCAATTCGAAAATCCTGGTTCTCTCTTTGAGCTTTGCCGTGGCATCGTCCGGGTCGTTCCAGAAGTCTTCCCGGGCGGTCATGCTTTCAAGTTCCCTTAATCGATTTCTCTTGACGGGAAGGTCAAAGATACTCCTTTAACTGCTCTGCTTTTTCGTAAAATTCGACTATGGTCTGTTTGAGGTCTATGGACATGATTTTTCTCCTGATCGTTGTAAGCTAAGGAATCTTTCTAAAAAAATTTCTAAAGCCACTTTTTACCATAAACACAAGGGCCATTGCAACCAGACATATCATTGCAAACCAATCACCGGCAATGGAATAAAGGGTGACCATATCCATAAGGGCAGGGGATCGGGTCATGGCGGCACGGGTATAAAGCTCGGTTGAGGCTTCTATGTTGCCCAGGGGATCTATGAATCCGCTGATACCAGTATTTGCTGCCCTTACCACGGCCCTTCTATTCTCAACGGCCCTGAAAACGGCCATGGAAAAATGCTGAGCCGGGGCTGAGGTACGCCCGAACCAGGCGTCGTTGGTAATGGTAACGAGAATATTGGCCCCCCTGTTGGCCATATTCCTGGCAAGCCCCGGAAAAATCACCTCAAAACAGATAAGCATACCGGCCGATCCCCTGCCATACTCAAGGGGAAGGGCCTGTTTATCCCCCGATGAAAAATTACCCGCCTGGGCCGTTAGTTTTCCAAGAAAGGGGAGATAACGGCCAAGGGGAACGTACTCGCCAAAGGGAACCAAGTGTATCTTATCGTACTGCCCCCTGGGAATGGAAAACCCGTCGATCACATAGGCCCGGTTGTAATATGTATATCCCTGACTATTTTCCCCGAGGGCGGGACTGCCCACAATGAACCAGGTTTTTGCCTGGCGGATGCACCGGTCCACCTGATCTGAAATGGCCTTTTCCAGGCCGTAATAAAAGGGAAGGGCTGTCTCTGGGAACACGATAAGGTCAGGCTCATCCTCTGCCGCCTTAAGGACAAGGTCGCAATAGGTGTCAACGGTCGATTCCTTATATTGATCGTCCCACTTGTCCGCCTGGCTGATATTGCCCTGAAGCACCGAAACCCTTGTCCGCTGGGCGTCGTCCATGGCAAGAGCTACTTCTACCTGTCTCATTCTGCCATAGGAAAACACCAGAACCAGGGCGAGGAGACACGGAATCATGGACAGGGCAAGCACCCCGGGCCCGGTCTTTTTCCTCGCAAGAATCCATACCCCGGCAAGGGCTGCATTGACCATAACGATCACAAAGGAGATCCCGTAAACACCAAAAAGATCGGCGATCTGGATCATGGAGGTTCGTTGATAAAGACAATGGCCCAGAAGCCCCCAGGGGAGACCCGTAAAGAGCGATGCCCTGAGATACTCACCCCCGACCCACAAAACCCCGGCCCAAACCGGCATCCACATGGAGTTGCCGGGGAAAAAGGCCATCCCCACGGAAAAAAGTCCCACATAAAGGGCAAGATAAGAGGCAAGCAGAGCAAGCACGAAAACACAGAGAACCAGGGGTATCTCCCCGTAGGTCCGGATGGTCGGCACGATCCAGTACAGGAGCAAGACAAAATGAATCGCCCCGGTCGTGAGCCCCAGGTAAAATGACCGCCTGGGAGCAGTGCCATGGACGCCAACCATGAGGGGCACCAGGGCAACCCAGCACAACCAGTCAAGCCCGGGACCTGGAAAGGCAAGGGTCAGGAGAATTGCGCTTCCAGCGGCATAAAAGCCCCCAGGTAAAAAAGAGTTCACATAAGCCGATTGTCGATTCACAGTACCATCTGTCCTGAATCCTGTGGTGTCATTATTATTTACCCCTTTATCCATGGAGTTACAGGTCAAGGCGATCGATTAAAACCTGGCGGGGCTTCACCCCGTCTGACTGGCCGACAATCCCCTTTTTCTCCATAAGATCGATGATCCTTGCCGCCCTGTTATACCCAACCCTGAGGGCTCTTTGGACGCTTGAAATCGACGCCTGCCGTGTGGCAAAAACGTACTCCAGGGCGGCCTGGTATTTTTCATCATAATCATCCTCACCAATACCGGCGGCATCCATGGTTGGGTCCTCCTCCTGTTCTGTGATCACATCCATCACATACCGGGGTTTGCCTTGAGCTTTTAAGAAGTTGGTTATGGCAATAAGCTCTTCTTCCGAAAGATAGGTGCCATGGACTCTGCTGAGTCTTGAGGTACCGGGGGGAACAAAGAGCATGTCTCCCCTGCCCAGAAGGGTTTCAGCTCCGTTGGCATCAATGATGGTCCTGGAATCGGTTTTTGACGAAACCTGGAATGATATCCGTGTGGGAAAATTTGCCTTTATGATTCCGGTCAGAACATCAACCGAGGGGCGCTGGGTGGCAAGGATCAGATGGATACCAGCGGCCCTTGCCATCTGGGCAATACGGGTCAATGAAAATTCAATGTCTTTGCTTGCCGTCATCATCAGGTCTGCAAGCTCATCAATGATGATGACAATATATGAAAATTCCTCAAAGGGTTCATCCTGATCATATTCAGACAGATCGGCCCTTTTTATTTTTTTATTGTACTGCTCAATGTTTCTCACCTGGAGCCTGGCAAGCATCTCATAACGGCTCTCCATCTCCCTTACAACCCACTGCAGGGCAGTGTTTGCCTTTTTCATATCAGTTATAACCGGCGTTATCAGATGGGGGATGTCGTTAAATAAGGAGAGCTCGATCCGCTTGGGATCAATCATGATAAATTTAACCTTATCAGGGGATGATTTGTAGAGGATACTTGCGATCATGGCGTTGAGCCCAACGCTTTTACCCGTTCCCGTGGCCCCTGCGATAAGAAGATGGGGCATTTTTTCAAGGCCCACAACAACTGGATTACCAACGATATCCTTACCCAGGCAGATGGGAATTTTAGATCCACTATTTTTAAACGCATCAGAACCAACGATGTCAAGGAAGGGAACAACACTCATCTTTGCATTGGGAATCTCAACACCGATAACATCCTTTCCGGGAATTGGGGCAACAATACGAATACTCAAGGCACTCAGGGCAAGGGCCAGATCATCCGCCAGGTTTACAATTTTACTGATCTTTATTCCCGGAGCTGGCTTATACTCAAAGGTGGTGATAACAGGCCCGGGAGACACTTCCATGACCTCGCCCTTGATTCCAAAATAACCAAGTTTCTGTTCAAGCAGTTCTGCGTCCCTTCGTATGGCCTCATGGTCAACCTCTATATCCATATCAAAGGACTTAAGAAAATCCAGGGACGGCAGTTGGAATTGATCATGGCAGCTGCTGGCTGACACCATGGGTCTGCTATAGTTCTTTCCCGGTGTATTGATCCTGAACTGACAGGAAGACTCTTGCGGCAGGGTAATTGAAGGTTCGGATAAAGGTTCAACTGACGGCTGGATTGGAGGTTTGGGCAAAGGTTCAGGCTTTGGCTGTGTGATTGGTTCTTCCAACAGATCGAGGATTTCTTCGACTTCCGGCGCTTCCAGTGGTTCTGGTTTTGGCTTTTCCATCGAGGTTTCCGGCAGCTCCGGCTTTGAATCCATGGCCTTTGACAGGGATGGGTCAAGTTGTGTTTTTATGCAGGGCAGTTCCTGCAATTCAATATCTTCTGTTTTCCGGGAGATAGGGAGACTTTCGGCAATACTCTTTAGCTCCTCTGAAATTTTTTCCCTGAGCAATATTTTTTTCTTGTCCAGTATCTTTTTCCAGTCTGCTCCTGGTTTGCCCTCTTCCTGGGCAGCCGACTTTGCCTGTTCATGTTGCTTCAAAAGTGTATTGTATCTATCCTCAAGTTGAATATATCTATCGGAAAGATTCAAGTTTGCCATGAGAAGCGCAGCATATGGATTAAAATTCTCCCTTTCCCCCAGAAATTTTTTTTCAACCTTTTCCATTTCATTAACCATCAGCTCTGCAATACGTTGAGCATTGGCCAACCCGGTTTCATCGCCTATTTTAAACTTGTATTCACCGCATTCGGTTTTGATGATTAAAATATTTTCATCGATACTATATCTATTATTTTTCACACGACCAACTCTTTTAAATTAGGGATAAAACAAGCCAAGCCCAAGCCATAAACTCAAGGTACAGAGTGATTTTATATCATAGATGAAAGTTTACCGCCACAGTCCAAATCATGAAAATTCCCTCATCCTAAACGGCACGGCCGGAGCGGGGGATACATCCGGCCTCAACCAAGGATCTACCTACTACCTACAATCAACCGTTCAACAGCTTGCGGTAAAGGGTCTTTCTACTTATGCCAAGGATTTCAGACGCCTTTGATCTATTTCCATCCACATGGTCGAGCACCTTGAGAATGTAGTTTTTCTCCATCTGCTCAAGGGGGGGAAACAGATTAAAGGAGCTCTCACCTGTGCCATTGGCTGACTCGAGGAGTTCAAGGGGAAGGCATCGTTCCGTGATGACGTTGTTTTCCGCAAGGATGACGCCCCTTTCCATGACATTGTGAAGTTCCCGGACATTGCCCGGCCAGTCATAGGCCATTAGGCGGTTCATGGCATTTTTCGACACCATGCAGGGGGCACTGCCGGAGCTCATTTTACCCAGAAAATATTCTATCAACACGGGAATCTCCTCCTTGCGCTTGCGTAAAGGAAGTATCTTTATGGCAAATACGTTGAGACGGTGGAAAAGGGCCTCGCTGAACGTCCCCTTTGCCACCTCTTCCTTGAGGTTGCGATTGGTTGCAAATAGAAATCGAATATCAACCTTGCGCTCACTCTTATCTCCCACCGGACGGAAGGTCTGATTTTCCATAACACGCAGTAAAGATGCCTGTACACCAACGGAGAGTTCCCCTATCTCGTCCAGGAACAAGGTGCCCCTGTCTGCAAAATCAAGAAGTCCCTGCCTTGACTCTTCGGCACCGGTAAAGGCCCCTTTGCAATACCCGAACAGCTCACTGCGTATCAACTCCTCCTGGAGGGTTGCGCAATTTTTGGTTATCAAGGGGTTATCCTGTCTGAGGCTCAGACCGTGCAACTGCCTTGCCACTACATTTTTACCGGTGCCGCTCTCGCCGGTTATCAGGACAGGAACCGAGGTTGGCGCCACCTTGCCGATGAGGAATCGAACTTCATCCATGGCGGTGGAATGCCCCACGATCTGATCGGGGAAAAGACTGTTTTTTCCATCCCCCTGGTGTTTTAAAAACTTTTTTTTGTGAAGGGCTCCGAGCTGATAGGCCTTTTCAACGACCTGCTCCAGGCGTCCCAGGTCAAAGGGCTTTGTAATATAGTCGCAGGCCCCTGTCTTCATGGCTTCAACAGCGTCATCAACATCACCATATCCGGTAATTAAAACGATCTGTACTCCCAGGATCTCCTCATGGAATCGGGACATCAGTTCGATTCCATTGGCATCAGGCAGGCTGATATCCAGAATAATGACATCAAACACAGCGCTTCTTATGGCCATGAGGGCTTCCCTGGCATTACCGGCCGTTGTGATACTTCGCCGTTGTGAGCTTAACTCTTTTTCAAGCAGCCTGCGGATGGATTTTTCATCGTCGACCACGAGAACATTTATGGAGCATGGCTGATTATTCATATTCGAAATATCCTATTAAATCCTCAGGCACACTTTCAGGTTCCCATTCAGTCACAAATTGCGGGTTTGGAAATTTTATTTTAAAAACCGTCCCAAAATTTTCCTGGCTGCTTACCAGGATCTCCCCCCTGTGCTGTTTGATAACATTATAGCATGTGGACAACCCTATCCCAGTACCCTTGCCCACCGGCTTTGTTGTAAAAAAAGGATCAAAGATTCTATCCAGTTTTTCCCGGGCAATTCCACTTCCGTTGTCTTCAACCGAAAGTGTCACCCAGGGATTTTCTTTTTCTGCAAGGATCTTTATTCTGCCGTCCCGGACATTAGCATCGTCAAGGGCATCAAGGGCATTACATATGATGTTGAGCATCACCTGTTTAAGCTCGGCTTCACTGCCCTGAACCTTTGGAAGATCAGGCTTGAATTCAAGTTCGATTTTAAGCGAGGAAAAATTTTTCAAACGGTAGCGAAGAAGGGTGAGAACATCGGTGATCAGGCCTTCAAGATCCACGGTGACAAAAACAATTTTTTCCCTGGGGCTGAACGTCAACAGACTCTTTACGATATCACGGCAACGGTTGCACTCAACAATAATAGTTTCAATGTACTCATGGAAATCCGCCAGAAGTTCATCCTTTTTAAAACCTTCCTGCATGCAGAGACCGAGTTTTGGCAGTCTGCGTCTGAGTCCTTCTGAAAATCCGCTGATGGAAGTCAGGGGGTTGTTTATTTCATGGGCGACACCGGCTGCAAGGACCCCCACCGTGGCCATTTTCGTTGAATATTGATATTGCTCATGGTACGCCTTTTCCCGGGTCACATCCCGCATCAGAACAAGAAACCTCAATGTTTCTTTACCGGGCTCCTTCATGGGAGACACGGCAACCTCAAATTGATGATTTTTGCTATTAATTTGATGATCTACGAGTTTTCGGCAGACCCCGTCTATCTTCTGGGCAGTTATGATAGGGCATTCTGGACAGGGAGATACCCGGTTCTTAAAAAAATCGTAACAAAAACGTCCCTGGGGGGACGCGCAGTTGAAAACCTCGGAAAACAGACGGTTTGTCGATATGATGGTGAAGTCAAGCGAAATAATAACCATAATATCGGAGATCCCATCTAAAATTGCCTGGAGTTGGCGCTGCTTTTGCTCAAGCTTCAAGTTTGCTGCCTGGAGTTCGGCGATTTTATTTTTCACCTCTCCAAAAAATCCGAGTTTGGTGGATTCAAGACCGATTATGTCTTCCAGGGTTGTTGGTCTGTTCATCATACCTCACCATACCTCATTGCAGATCTGCATCATATCTTCAACATCTGCACCTCTGGGATTGCTCAAAAGACAGGTGTCAAAGGTGGCCATTTTGCAAATCCTGGGCAGTGTCGTTCGTTCAGGCACAATATCCCGTAACCGGGTGCTCACGCCAAGATCTTTAAAATACGCCTCAAGTTTTTCAATGCCGGCAAGGGCGGTTGCACCGGGCGACTCCAAATCCTCCCCCAGGATGACCCTGCCTATTTCAGCCATTTTATCCGTGCACCCACAAAGATTATACCGCATCACCTGGGGAAGGAGTATGGGGTGAATGGTGCCGTGGACAGCGTCCAGCATTCCCCCGAGACTGTGGGCCAGGGCATGCTCAAGGCCTAGGCTTGCGTTGCTGAAGGCCATTGCCGACAATGTCCCGGCCATGCTGAGGCTCCCAAGATCATCCACCGAACGGCTCTCCAGGGCCAGGGGAAGATATTTTATGATCTGCTCGATGGCTTTGAGGGAATGAACTTGAGTCATGGGAGATGCAATTTTAGAGACATGGGCCTCAACCGCATGGGAAAGAGCATCCACAGCACCGGCAATGGTTAGTTCCCGGGACATTGTAGTCAAAATCGCTGGATCAATAATCGAAATGTTGGGAACCAGGGTACGGCTGATGATGGACATTTTAATCCGCCGCTCCATATCTGTTATAATGGCAAATTGTGAGATGTCTGATCCGCTGGTTGCCGTTGATGGAATAAAGATCATGGGTGGAAGGGGGCTCTGAATTCGATTCGCCCCCTCATAATCATTGACCCTGCCGCCGTTGCTGGCAACGAGCGCTATCCCCTTGGCCGCATCCATGGGACTTCCGCCGCCAAGGGCAATGACCACATCACATCCATTTCTTTTATAAAGCTGTGCCCCTTTTTCTATCTGCCAGTCCCGGGGATTGGCAGACACCTCGGAATAATAAACCCACTTGAGATGCTCTTTTTTGAGAATTTCAAACACCCGGTCCACCCACCCGGATTTCTCCAATCCTGGGTCCGAGACAAAAAATATTTTTTCTGCACCCAGCTGACTTGCGCAGATTCCCGCATATTTCAAGCTGCCCGCCCCAAAAAAAATTTCCGGCACAGAAAATTTCAAGATACCCATACTTACTCCTGCTTGTACCCGTTGTTGTGAAACTCACACCATTAGCTTTTAGCTGATAGATAGCAGCTAAAAGCTATCGAGTTTCACGCTTCGTTGTATCCATAAGGACATGGGGATTATATCAGAACCCGAATCAGATTATTTATTTTTTTAACTATAAAGGTAAAATGACCTTGACAGCAATAAATGGAAAGAACAACGTTTCCCTTTGCCCCATCTTCATGGCAGTAGTGGGTCATATTGTCCCAATTCTACGTATGAAATTAAGATGATCCATGGAAGAAATGAGGAGGTTTAATTTTTCTAAATGTTTTATTAATCGCTGCTTAATTGTTTTATTTCAAAAAGTTACAAGCACAAAAACTGGGCAGTGGCGACAGTTAATCCTCTTCAAAGAATAACATGGTAATGTTTTTGCATTTAAAAAGAAAGAGTTTTAAATAGATGCTATTTTTTACTTTAATCATAATGCAAAATAATAAGGAGTCTGACATGTCAAACGGAGAAGCAACTTTTGGCTTTTTTATTCCCACAGTTTCACTCATGGGCATTGGTTCACACAAAGAGGTCTGTGCTCAGATGAAGAGCCTGGGGGTTTCCAAACCCTTTCTTGTGGCAGACAAGGGAATCACAGCTGCCGGTCTTACCCGGCAGATTTGCGACATGATCAAAAAAGGAACTGGTGTGGATCCAGTGGTCTACGATGAGACAGTTCCAAATCCCACGGACAAAAATGTTGCAGAGGGTGTTGAACTATATAAGAAGAGCGGTTGTGATATGATAATAACCCTCGGTGGCGGAAGTTCCCATGACTGTGGGAAAGGCATCGGCCTTGTGGCTTCCAACGGCGGAACCATCCACGATCTTGAAGGAGTGGATCAGTCCACAAAGGCAATGCCTCCCTTTATCGCCATCAACACCACAGCTGGAACCGGCAGCGAGATGACCCGTTTCTGCATAATCACAGATACGAGCAGAAAGGTTAAAATGGCCATTGTTGACTGGCGCTGCACACCAAACATCGCCATCAACGACCCTCTTCTCATGATGGGGATGCCCTCTTCTCTCACGGCAGCCACTGGAATGGATGCCCTGACCCATTCGGTTGAGGCCTATGTTTCAACCATCGCAACCCCGATAACCGATGCCTGCGCCATCAAGGCCATCGAGCTTATCGCCGGAAATCTCAGGCAGGCCGTAGCCAACGGTACCGACATTCAGGCAAGGGACAAGATGGCCTATGCGGAATATCTTGGAGGCATGGCCTTTAACAACGCAAGCCTTGGGTATGTCCATGCAATGGCCCATCAGCTCGGCGGCTTCTACGACCTTCCCCATGGTGTATGCAATGCAATTCTTCTTCCCCATGTGTCAAGGTTCAACCTCATTGCAAAGCTTGAAAGATTTGGAGACATTGCCGTTGCCCTTGGGGAAAACATCACCGGTCTTTCCACCAGGGCCGCTGCTGAATGTGCCTTGACCGCCATCCAGACCCTATCTGCAGATGTGGGTATTCCAGCCAACCTCACCGAGCTTGGTGTCAAGAAGGAAGACCTCAAAATAATGGCTGAAAACGCACAGAAGGACGCCTGCGCTGCAACGAACCCAAGACTTCTAACCCTGGACGACGTTATTGGAATATACACGGCCGCCCTGTAAAACAAATCAACATCGGGTTGACACCTGAACATTGATATTTTAAGATGATAGAGGCTAATCCATATCAATGGGGCTGATCCCAGGCAGATGAATTTACCATTTTCCTGGTTTCAGCCCCATTTTTTACGCCTGGGTCAGGAATTATAAGAAGGAGTATAAAACGCTCCCGTTATCAGGTCAATTCAACCAGATCAAAAGAAAGAGCCATGAGATCAACGATGAGCAGCCGGTTTCTCAGCAGCTCCCCCCGGTTGAGAAGTACCTTTACAGCTTCGGATGTCTCGATTGCCGCCACAAACATGGGAGTGTAAGAGAGGTTCCCCACCTCTTTTTCTACGCCGTCTGCCCGGGGGGACGACCGATCTCCATAGATGAGCTTAAGCCCCGGATCCTGGGGAAAGATTGTGATGACCTGGCCCAGAGTACCTGCGATAGCCCCGGATACCAAGGGAATTTCTGCCCGCCTGCAGGCATCTTCCAGCAGAAACCTGGCTTCGATGCTGTCAAGGCAGTCAATCACGAGATCGCATCCTCTAACCGTTGCATCTGCATTTTCACTGTCCAGAAAATTATGGAAGGCAGTAACCTGGACGGTTGTGTTTATAGCCCTGACTCGATCCCTTGCCGCACCGGCCTTTGAATGACCTACCAGGGCCTCGGTGGCAAGAATCTGCCGATTGAGGTTGCTTGTTTCAAACAAATCACCGTCCATGAGAACCAGGGTGCCCACCCCGATCCTTGCAAGCATCTCCACCACCCCGCCGCCAAGGCCGCCAAGGCCGATGACAGCCACCCGGGAGTTTGAAAGGATGACCTGTTCAACCGGGGAAAGGGTGTTGAAGTTCCGCCTGTAACGCTCCATGGCTCAACCGCCGCCCACGGGGGGAAAGATACCCACCCGGTCCCTGTTCTGCACTTCATACTCCAGGTGCTCTTTTTTTCCGTTGACAAAGATAAGTTTGGTCTCCTCTTCAGGAATATTGAGCTTGGCGAGAAGCCCTGCGATAGTTGTCTTGTCCGGGAGTTTAAATGTGTCGGATTCTTTGGGAATATATTTTACCAGGGTTGCGAACAGTCTGACTTCAATTTCAATCATTTTAGATTACCACTTTCCCATTGTAGCGTTATTTGATATTAAACGAGTTAATTATGACACAACCATATAAATCTGTGCAACAATAAACAGATGGAGACAATTAATGGCAACGATCACTTTTAATGCATTTTCATTTCTTCAGAAAAAACTAAAAGACAGGGGGATAGAATACAGTAACGCAGCTATGGAAGTCGGCCCGGGAACAACGCCGAATGATCTTCTTAAAACAATGGCTCTGACTAGGGATGATGTGGAAGTGACATTTATCAACGGTAAGGTTGCCCCTTTCAACACTATTATTCAGGATGGTGACAGGGTGGCCCTTATTCCCCCTGGGACCCCTGGACCATACAGGGTCCATTTAGGATTTAAAAACAAAGATCTAATGTAGCATGCAATCCACACCTCCTACCTGAACCAGACCCCTAAAGCAATAAGGAACATTTCAAATGACCGGGAGCAGATGTCACATCTGCCCCTGGTATTTATCTCTTAACTCTAGAAGTTAAGGACCTCCTGTAGTTCGTCCGTGGAAAAGTCCCAGGTCGTGTTATGGGGCGGGAAGCTCTCGTTGAACATTTCAGGGAGCTGGTCATCAGCCTTTGTAAAACCAGCCCTTATGTTGAACTCCTTTTCATCGTTGAGAATGGCTTTACCGAGGCTCATTACGTCATCCGGGGTAAGGGAAAGCCCGTACTGGGCGTTGAGAAGATTTACAATAGTCTGAACCCCGTCCTCATTGTCAAGGACTGCAAAGGCCACAAAAAGACATAAGCCTGCTGCATCAATGGCTGCCGTGGCAATCTGGAGATTTTGGGAGAGTACAATGTTACCCTCTTTTTTCAGGGGATCCACAGTCCCGCCAACGGCCAGGATGTTTGCAGTGACGCCGTAGCCTGCGGTGTGGTCTGCACCCATGGGAGTGGTGGCATAGGTTACTCCAACGCCCTTGACCGATCTCGGGTCATAGGCGGGAAGGGCCTGGCGCTTAACAACGGGAATCCTGTCAACGCCCAGGGCGTCGGCAACAAATGCCGTTCCATTGCCAAGAATCTTACCCATGGGTGTTCCCTTGCCCACCTCTTTGATCAGCTCAATGGCTGCCTTGCCGTCTCCCCACTCAAGGAGGCCGCCTTCCATGGCCATGCCGATGGCAACGCCCGTATCAATGGTGTCGATGCCATAGTCATCGCAGAGCCGGTCCATTATGGCGATGTCGTCAAGGTCCTTGATCAGGGTGTGGGCACCAAACGCCCAGAGGGTCTCGTATTCAAACCCGGAGGTGAGGTAGTTTCCGTCCTTGTCATTGTAGGACTGGGAGCATTTCATGACACAGCCCGGGTGGCAGCCTTCCGAAATTACGCCGCCCCTGGCCTCGATGTTCTCAGCCATCTTTTCGCCGCTGATATCCTGGGCATGGTCAAACCTTCCTGTCCGGAAGTTCTTTGTGGGCAGGGCTCCTGCTTCGTTGATGAGATTTACCAATACAGCCGTGCCAAGGGCCGGAAGGCCCTGGCCGCACACGGGATGGCTGGTGAGCATTTCGACCCAATGCTTGTTGGCCGCCTTGAACGCCTCTGGATCGGCTATGGTAAGTCGGGGAGCACCCTTGTCATCAACGATGATGGCCTTGATTCCCTTGGATCCCATGACCGCACCAAGACCGCCGCGGCCCAGTGCCCGGCCCGCTGTTCCCTGGGGGTCGGCCAGCTGGATGCTTGCGGCCTTGAGGCGCTGTTCACCTGCCTGGCCGATGCACATTACACCGGTTCGCTTACCGAATCGATCCCAGAGTTTTTCTACGGTATCGTAGGTCCCGAATCCAACATACTCATCGGCCGGGACAATCTCAACACCGTCATTTTTAATGATGACCATTGAGAATTTGTTGTCTTCAGGTTTGCCCTCAAGCACAACCGCACTGATGCCAAGCCTTGCAAGTTTCTGGGAGACAAGGCCCCCTGAATTGCTTTCCTTGATGCCGCCCGTCAGGGGGGATTTTGCACCAGCTGAAAGTCTGCCCGAGTTGGCAGCCGGAGAACCTGATAAAAGGCCCGGAGCAATCACAAGCTTGTTGGATTTCCCCAGGGGATGACAGGTGGCAGGAACCTCATTGAGTACCATCCTTGACGTTAATGCCCGGCCTCCAAGACCGGCCAGATCGCCAGGGGTTTCTTCGAATGTATATGTTTTATCTGTTGTGTTTATTCTCAATATCTTTGACATGATTTCTCCTTGAATCAGTTTTTAACTGAAAACAACCGAATTCTGTCGTTTTCGTCTTTTTACATCGGGTTCGGTCATTTTAACAAACTTTGGATCAAACCGGGCTGGTTTCCCCAAGATCCTTCTGATGGACCCTGACATCCAGGATATCCTTGTATGCCATGGAACTCCATCCAGTCCTGCTGAAACCTAGTGACGCTTAGAACTCCTATATGCAGGAGTCGCTCCTTTGTGGTGAACAACCACCTCCTCATCCCCACACTGCATTTTCCACGCAAAGTTGTGATGGTTTTCCAGGGTCAGGACCGAAACCGCACCCAGATGGTTCAACACACTTTGGTGAATAATATAACGGTTCACAGACGAACATCTGCCCATGAGTTCCATTGCCTTCCAGTATTCAATCCTTTCTGACCGACCAGGGTCGAGCCAGGCAAGGTCGCTTAAACGATTCTCCCACCCCCAGATTTCAAAGGGGATGGACTGGTTGATGGAGAGTGTCTTTTCCATTGTTTTTCCATTGCAGGATTGATTTAACCCATCATAATCAGATCATATATTAACCTTTAAATTGATAAAAAACAAGGGGCAATCTGCAAGGAATAACGTTTAAACACCATGGATAACCACACAACCCGAGGTTTGACGGTTGACCTGCACCTGCCAGAAAGACCCATTATTTATTTTTTTACTTGCAGAGGGAAAGCACACCCACACCCATGGCCCCGATAAACACCCCTATATTCATGGCCATGTTGAACACCCCCATCATGGATCCCTGACGGAAATCTTTCCCTTCTTTGGCTGCCATAGCACCCATGGCAGGCCAGGAAATGGCCTCTCCCATGACGGCTTTGCATCGTGCTCCGGAACAGGACAAAGATGTTCACCGGTGTTTTGGGGACCTCGAATGTTTCCTGGACAGGAAGGATTTTTATCACCAGAACTACGGAGATAAAGCTGAGCAGGGCCATGGATCTTTTAAAGTTTACCAACATGACGCAGAACTTTGGCTCACATAGAAGGCGCATTAAATTTCCTATAGCAGAGGCCTATCGGGCCTTGGATCAAACGAAATAGATGGGCCAAAGGGTAAGTAATTTGGTCTACTTTATAAAATTTGCGGTCCTTAGTCTATGCAATATACCTGAACAACAAATCCGATTACAATGAACTTGAAAACAGTGGGTGCAGAGAATCAAATTTTTACCCCTGGGGCAGTTTCTCATTTAATACTATCTGCAAAGTCAGCTTCAACCGCTTTTGGATCTGTTAAAAGACCTTCGCGTATGGATTTTGCGAAACCATCAGGATAGATCTCAAATGTTTTTGACTCAATTCCTGCAAACATCTCGGTTACAATGGCTTCAGGTTTTGCTTTCGGCATATTCTGCCCTTCTGTCATCCTTGTATCTATAGGACCTGCAAGCACTTCATACACTTCAACTTTTTTTGGTGACAGCTCTGCACGAAGGGCTTGTATAATTGAACGAAGAGCACTTTTTGAAGCAGAATAAAGCCCTAGGACAGGCATATTGACAAGAGCCAGGATAGATGTGATCGTGACGATTGCACCACCCTCATTTACCCTGTTTGCAAACGCTTGATACACCTTCAGGTTTCCCAGTATATTTACCTCAAAGTCCAGGATGTTATCCTCTAATACTCTGGCTCTTGTATTTACCCCTGCGGTGTTTATCAACATGTCGAGAGTATCTACTTCCCCAGCTGCGTCACCTACACTTTTTGCATCTGTGATATCAAGCGTCAAAGGTATTATCGATGGGTTTGCTGCCGCTAACGTCTCTAATGATGAGGTATCTCTTGCACTGGCGTAAATTTTCTTTGCATTGTTCTTAAGCGCATACAGCACCGTTGTCATACCTACGCCGCCATTGGCACCTGTGATGAAAAGTGTCTTGTCTTTTAAATTCATTATCATCCTCCGAAATTTAGATTGTTTTGTAATTTTTTAATACAACCTTCGG
Source organism: Desulfobacterium sp. (assembly GCA_034007745.1). Classification (GTDB taxonomy): domain Bacteria; phylum Desulfobacterota; class Desulfobacteria; order Desulfobacterales; family Desulfobacteraceae; genus Desulforapulum. Next base: position 92,345 of record JAVEQI010000003.1, on the reverse strand, counting down.
ACTTAATGTAACCCCTCCCGAATTAATCAACGCCGAAAGTTGAGTATTGAACAGTACTATAATTTGCTCTTTTTCTTCTTGCATGGAACCATGTATGAGCTTTTTGTTAAACTGTTCTGATGCTTTGCTGATTTTCTATGCTGATTCGTGCGCTTTTTTATGTGGAATACAAAAAGATATTACGGAAACCCTCTTTGTTTTGCTATGATCAAGAACAGAAACATCTTTACAGGTATTAGGAATATTGATACAGGCTTCTGGAACCAATTTTTTTTATTCACTCCTAAGTGATTGTGTAGTTTCTGCTTTACTGGCTCAAATTTTTTCACCTTGCTCCGAGGGCAGTTTCCATGGGTAAGATTAACAAATCAAGTTGTTTTTTTTTATTAGCCCTAATTTTTCTGGCTGTGCCTGTCTTTGCAGAAAGTGAGAATGCAGTAAAACGCCAACAGTTAATCGAAGAGCGTGTGTTTAGAAATTACCGCAAAACCCCCTTTTCCATGCATAAACCAAACTACGCTATCATTGGCAGCAATGACCTCAAGCTACAGTATAGCTTTAAATACCGTTTCTTTACCAAAGCCGATTTGTATGGATCTTTTACCAATCTCATCCTCTGGAATATCTATGAAGACCAGAATCCAGCCTATGATAACAATTATCAACCAGAACTTTTTTACCGCTTTGTAAAAGAGAACAGGTGGTTTCTGTCGGCTGATGTTGGATATTGGCACCTCTCCAACGGTACGTCTGGACCAAACGCACGCTCATGGGATCGCTTGTTCGTCCGGCTTATGCAAACCACAGAAATATCCGACATGAAATTGTACTGGTATGCCCATATCTGGCCTGTAACCCTCTATGAGGGTAGAGAAAATAAAGACATTAGTGATTATCTTGGCTGGTGGAGTTTTGGGTTTTGGCTGAAAAACATTCTTAAACATCAATCGGGAGATGGGTTGGATTTTCAACTTAATTTCAACTCCGGAAAACACGGCATTCCTTTTGATAAAGGCTATGTCACTGCGGGGTTGCAATATAGGATCCAACGCTGGACAACGTTCAATCCCACCCTTTACCTGCAGTATTTCTACGGTTACGGCGAGGTTATCCGGGACTACAATGTCAGAAGCGATGAGTTGAGATTGGGTATTTCCTGGTTCTATTAAAGTAAATATCCCACTTGCAACGATCCTGCTCAGCAGTCCTGGCATTGCGGTTACGTTTTTTCAAAAAAAGCATCTCCGTCATTCCTGCATTCTGTTATCCAGGAGCTCGGAAAGCCCAAGCTCCTGAAATTTTTCCGGCCTGGGATATCCTGTTTCAGGATCCCAGCCTCTTAACTGATAAAATTCTTCGCGCATTTTTTCGAACAGGTCCCGGTCCAGGGTTTGTCCTTTACGGCTTAAAACAACATCCCCCTCACCCGGAATCAGTACATCAGGGTTCATAAAAACAGATTGAACCGGATCTTTGAAATTAAAGTCTGCAATCGTATCATCTCGCTTTGGATTCCAACCTTCGCGAAGGAGTATGGCCCGCTGCTGATTAAAAATGACTTCACCAAATTTGAGCAGGTCATCCTCTTCCAGCTTTTTTCCGGTTACGGCATTGAAGGTACGGGCCTCCAGGGTGGAATCGCCCACATTATCCGGTGTATGGTGTGAAAACATCAAGGGCCAGCAGGAATCACAAAGTCCCAGGCTGTCCTTAACATAGGTACGATCTATGGTACAGGTGGCTGCCATGGCTTTGCCCTCATGGGAATTCAAATCCCAGGCCTTGTCATGGCGCCAAAATTTGGCTGCGGCGGCCCGATAGACATCGGCAGATACCGGTGTTGATCCGGGATATTGCAGATTCATCACCCACATGCCGATAATCCTGCTGACCTCATGGAGCATGGCAATGGGCTGCCGGGGCTCAAAGGCGTAGAGCAGGCCGTTCACCAGATATTCCCTTGCCGAATAGGTGGCACCGTCACCCACACCTGCCACTTCATTGGCAAAAAGCTGTTTGGCGTCCAGGCCCAGGGTTTCACCGGCCCTAAGGAGTCCTTCGGCCAGGATGGCACCAAACCCTTTTCGATGGGCAATCATATGACACAGGGTCTCAAAAAACTCCCATGTACCCAGTTTCTCAACTTCAAGACCGGTTTGTGCGTCACTCAACACCCCTGCCTTGTACCCCTCACTGATCCACTGAACCACATTGGCCATCTCCATGGTGCACAGGGAGAGATCGTTGCAAAGCCCTGTCGCATCCAGGGCAGTTTCTGCAGGTTCGCCCGGGCGTCCCATGACCCAGGGAAAATAAACAAACATGGACTGGCACTTTCTAACAACCGCCTTGTTGGATTGGGTTTGGAATGTGGATCGCATAACGCAATCAAGGCCGCACTGGAAACAAGATGCTTTGCCTGCTCGGGTAATTTGATCCGGAGGAAATGGATTGAATGAGGTGTCCCGCTTATTCAGCTTTATGGTCAGGCGATTGAGTTTCTTGAGTGCGGCCGGATCATAGACCCTTGGAGACCGGGTTCCGATTGCAGCAATGGCCTTTAGATTTTTAGACCCCATAACCGCACCAAAACCGCCGGTTGCACTTCCCTCATTGTCCGTCATCAGATTGGCCGTTCGGCATAGATTCATCCCGGCTGGACCGGTTGTGATAAAGTGTGTTTTTTTGCCATGTTTTTGTTTTAAATATTCACCAACCTGGGTAACCCCCTCAAGGTGAATGCCGGCGGCATCTTCAAGCCTTGCGTTTCCATCTGAAATCAACAAATAAACCGGTTGTTTAGCCTTTCCTGAAACCATCACTCCATCAAAACCTGCTCTTTTTAATGAAGCCCCCCAAAATCCTCCCAGGTTGCCATAGCAAAAACCTTCGGGCATCAGCATGGGTGATTTGCCCACTACTTCAAACCGGGAAGCTCCCTGTACACCGGTTGCAGTTAACGCTCCTGTCATAAAGATCAAATAATTTTCCGGATCAAAGGCCTTGACTGCAGCAGGAACATGCTCCCAATAAAGGCGGGTGGCAATTCCCCGCCCCCCTAAAAACCGGTCTGCGTAAGGTTGGGTATCAATCTCGGTGATGGTTTCAGAAGAAAGATCAACCTTTAAAATTTTCCCACACCATCCATAGGGCAGAACACTTTTAGATTCTTTTTTATTTTCAATCATATTGGCCTCCTGACTTTATTACAGCGTGTTGCAGTTTTCAACTGAGCGACCGATTTTACCGTAAGGTTATCACAACAATTTCCGGGGGGCAACCAACTCGCATTGGCGGTCCCCATGTTCCGGCACCCCTTGAAATAAAGATTTGAAAACTGCCGTCTCTGTGCAATCCATAGTCAAAGCCATTATAAATATAATGTGTCAGCAGATTAAAGGGGAAAAACTGACCATTGTGCGTATGACCTGAAAGCTGGAGGTCAATTCCCATCTCTTTTGCCAGGGTCATACTGGTATCCGGGTGCCAGTAGGTCTGTGTCTGCTGTTCAGCACGGTTATTGTACTGGTCGGAGATATTGGTCGGTGTGTGATACATTAAAATGTTGGGCCGGGCAGGGTCAAAAACAGCTGATGCTTCAAGCATGGTACGAACATTGTTTTTAAGATTATGTTCAGGAAAGCTGATGCCGACAATTTGAAGCCCATCAATATCGACAATCTCATTATCCAGAATTTTGATATTTGTTTTTCTGATTATAGAAACCGGTTCTGTGAGCTTAAGATATCCCTCATGGTTACCGGTTACAAAGAATATACCTTTTGAGGCTTTCAAAACGTTAAGCGGTTCAATAAATGATGGCAGATCCCCTCCCATGCCATCAAAAAGATCCCCTGTAATCAAAATAAGATCCGGGTTAACACTATTTACTCGTTCAGCAATACGCTTCATAAATCCAGTCCGGTTAATTGAACCGAGATGCACATCCGAGAGCTGAACAATAGTTTTACCCTGCCAGGCAGCAGGCAGTCCTTCAATTTTGACGTCCACATCTTTTATTTCAGGATACTGTGCACGCCAGATCCCATAAGCAGCAGTTAAGCATGCAATGGTAACACACACAATGCTGATCATCCCCATGTCAGGAATTGTGCCCATCAGTTTTCCGGCAAGAAATATAATCCAGATAACCACTGCTGCAAAAACCAAATAAACGGCAAGCCCAATCCAGGTGCTGGCGATAATATAATAGATGCTGGTAAGCATATTGTTATTCATGCGAAGTAGAATGGCCGACGGTAAAAAGCTCAGGGCCAGAAAAGTCATTATCCAGAACAATACCTTTTTCATTACAGGGTCGGAAATTAAAAAAAAACGAATGAAAGAAGTATATAAAAGATAGTGGGCACCACAGATTATCGATAAAAAAATTAATATGGTGAAGACAAGTCTGGTAATTTGCATTAAGCCCTCATTCTTTTTCCACACGGCAAAACAAAGCTGAATGCGGCCAGCTGCCGATTTCCGGGCTGCAAAATTCCGGTCCATCCGGGCAAAGAATGTTGGCATTAGAGTCAAAGACGCCAAAGAGTTCCGGCAGTTTTGCATCACGCTCCGGGAACCACCAGCCATGCTGCAAATCCACCATCTGAGGATCTATATCTTCAGAATAGTAGGTGCCCGAGGTGCCCTGGGTGACCGGATGATCCAGGTCTCCAGTCACCTTGACGACTCGGTCATCCTTAAAGTGCAGCAATGTTCCGCATCGTGGGTGACACAAACCTCAATAACTCCTCCGAACTTCATCATATCAACACCTCCATGTTTAAACTTAACAATTTTTCCAAACCAAAGGCCATCTATAATCCTGGGAAGGGAAGATCACACCGGTGCGGGCACACCTTCTTTAACTGCGGGGTGCACAAGATCGAAGACACGCTTAAGAATGATACGTAAATGCTTTTTTGCCTTTTGTCAACAAACAGAAAAAGTTTACAAATCTGAACGTTCGGGGTAAAAAGGCAGGACTTGCCAAGGGCATAGTCTTCTGTTCGGGTACCTGCTGATCAATGATAACTGGGGTAAAAAATGATAGACAATTATAAAAAAATCGTTCAGGACAATCTTAATAAACTATACGCTGATCTGCCGGAAGACCTGGCAAACAACCTTCCGGCCGATCAGGAGGGAGACCTATTTGTTTTTGATGCATTTGGAAAGAAGTGCATCATTGAACCAAAAGGAATAACACTTGGAGCTAAAGAACATTCTTCCATTTTTGGTGTTTTAATATCTCTTTATGCCTTGAATGCCCGCCCTGACATATGTATTCCCTTACCGTTAAAAGCGTTTAAGGAGTTTCCAGACACCATGCCCTATGTTGGAGCCTTTACGACACATACCGAACAGCTGCTTGTCCCCTATGTGGCAAAAATAAAAGAATCAATCCCAATAATTTTAGAAACACTCAAGGGGGAGAAAGCTCCTGAAGGGACAGGCGGGGATTTCTCCTTTGTTGTTTATCCCCTGCCTAAAATTGCACTGTGCTATATCTTTTATGAAGCTGATGAGGATTTTCCCCCTTCAGTAACTTGCCTATATTCAAATAATGCACAGTTGTTTTTACCGGTGGATGGGCTTGCCGATGTAGGGGAATACTGTTCAAAAACAATTCTAACATTGATGGAATAGCTATTTTTTCTTTTTCCAGGGCTTTAACGTGGAAATAAACACTGCAAAAATAACGGTGGATGTCTGTAAAGTTCCAAACGTTAAAACCTTGTATCGAGTACTTAAGTAGTGGGTGACCGAAAACCCGTGTTTGGATGAAAACTTGCCCAGATGCAAGGCGCGAGCAAAGCTGAAACCGGAGCGTACTGTTGTACGTGAGGATTTTAGCTTTGTGAAGCAACGCAGCAGGTGGGTGAGTTTTCGTTCAAACACTAAGTAAAGCGAGTCAGTAAAAGCCTCCATCCCTTTGTTTTGTGCAATCTGGGACATTTCGCCAACCCAAGGACCCAAGTAAAATGTCCCGAATATCATACCAAAGATACAGATGATCCATTTCACAATAATCCAACTGTACTTAAACCAACCCAAATTAGTCTATATGGAATAAATTAGATGCTAACTGCAAAGCTTCAGTGAGAAACAGACTGCTGACCTGATTTTCCACTGAAGCGTTTTGTTTTTTTTCATTGCTGCTGCTTCTTGATTAGGCTACAGGACCTTTAGTAATGGCAGACAGAGGAATATTCACGTCGAAGATCCGTGCCCGAATCTCCTTTACCCCCACCTCTTTTAACCGGGCTGAATGCATTTTCAAATAAGAATCGGCAGAGGCCTCATCTTCAAACAGGTAGATACCTCCGGCTGATTGATCTTTTTGATTTTCGGTCCAAATTTTCCAAATAAGACCCGGTTCATTTGCAATGGACTCAGCTAATCCCCTCAACTTGTCTGTCATTTCCTCACCAAATGGACCTGTGAAATCAAAATCTATTTGTAATAATTTTCCCATGATTCTTCTCCCATTATTTTATAATTGCAATCTACGATCCCAACCTAAAAAGAACCGCAGGCAAAAGGCACAATAAAAATCAATCCCCGGAAGGAACCTACAATTACAGTAAGTTTTGTTCAAGCTTAATATGGGCTTAAAGTTCCTTACACCCGTTACAGGCAAAAACCTAACCAGACATCACTGTCATTTCAAATCCCAAACCTCAGGCCATGGGCTATCCTATGTAATTTTCAGTTGTTAACAGTTATTGTTATTCTATATGCATTTGTTATCGATTAAAAACCACAACCAACCATTGACAATGACAACCAAACCCATTACATAAGGTCATGTTTTTATGAGCTTTATGGAACCGGGCCAGGTGTTCTGCCTGCTGGGACCCAATGGATCCGGAACATCCACCCTGTTCAAATGCATCATGCAGCTGCTCACCCCGGTGCTGCACCCGCACACCGGAACCCTTGTCAAGGAGGCATCATGAACCACCCGGGGGTTTTTTCGAAAATCCTTTCATCCGGCCATAATCCGTCCAGTCACTACCTCTTTGGCCGCCTTTTGCCGACTTTCCCTGGTTTTTATGGCCCTTGTCTGCCTGGTCACTTTTCTGGTTCCGCTGTTTCCCGTTTCAGCCCACGCAGTCCCGGGCCCTGGCCCAGGAACCGGAAATTCTCCTGCTGGATGAACCCTGCTCCCACCTGGACCTGATCAATTCCCAGCAGATGCTGGTGTTGATGAAAACCATCGCACAACAAGGCAGAACAGTGGTATTTACCACCCATGACCCCAATGCCGCCGCTGCCATAGCTGACACGGTTCTGCTCATGAAAAAAGGAGAGCTGGTGGCAGGACAAAGCCAAAAATTATGACAAAAAAGTGGAACAACGCTGGGCCAAACCCGATTCTTCCCGGCAATTTTTCTTAGATAAACTTTCGGCCAACCCTGGATCCTCTCTCCTGGACATAGGAGCCGGCACTGGCAAATGGTCAGTACTGGTCGCCCCTTACGCCGCAAAAATCACGGCACTGGACCCTTCTGAAACCATGCAGGTCGTACTCAAAGAAAAAATCGATGCCATGGAACTCACCAACATCGATATTTTCACCGGAACCTGGCCCAAAGATGACCCCGGGCCCCATGATTTTATCCTGGCCTCCCATTCCATGTACGGGACTCCGGATTTTGCCGCTTTTGTACAAAAAATGTGTGCCAATGCGGTCAAAGGCTGCATCCTGGTGATGCGGGTCCCGTTTGCCGACTCGATCATGGCAAAAGCCGCCATGCACGTCTGGGGCCAACCCTATGACAGCCCCAATTTCCAGATCGCCTACAACATCCTTCTGGGCATGGATATCTATCCGGATGTGATCATGGAGGCGGACGGCACCTATGTCTGGCCCCCCGGCAACCGGTCCGCCCTGATTTACTGGGACATGTGATGAAACAAAACTTGTGTGACCCAACCGGATTTATCGCAGACAACCCGAAACTATCACGAAAAAAAACAAAGAGACATGCATGACTGACAGAAAACAGACATGTCGCACCCCGGAAACCCGTCTGGGACGGACCGGTGACCGCCCCTACTGGATATGGATGGTTTCCATTTTCATCCAGGCGGCCCACCAGGTGGGGGCCGCTGTTTTTCTGGCCGCTGTTTTTCTGGCCGTGTTTCTCTTGCCCGGGCGGCCGGATCTGCCCCGGGCTTACCTGTTCCTTGCCGCTGTCACGGGTGTGATGCTCATGACCACATAGATGCTGCGCCACCGGCAGCTGTTGCGGGAGTCAGCCGAAACCAAAGCATCCCCGTTTCTGCTTTCAGAAACAGGAACGATGAACGGACACATATTGATCCTGCGTGTTCCGGGTTAACCCGGAACACGCAATATTTATCCCTCTGAATGTTTCAGTGTCACAATCCGGTCGGCATAACGATCCAGAAAATGGTATCCGGAACCGCCCAAAGAAATAATTTCCAGCAGCTTGGCCGGGTGGGTCACCTCCACCCCGCCGACCACCCGAACCCCCCGGTTGAAAAACGGGTCTGGAAGCCCGCTCGCTGTCGGCCCCATAACAGCGATATCTGCGCCGGGCCGGGCCGCCGAAAGAATGCCCTCCAGGGTATGGTTGATCAAGGTCACACCGGTAATGACGAGAATATCTGCCTGTGCTAAGATATCAGGGGATTCGGCCGCCGGGATATAATGGGGCATCTCTTCGGGCAGAAGGGTTTCCGGGTTCTGTTCGATCACCCACCAGGTGCCGCCCCTGGCCTTTAACGCCTGCAAAGTGGGAACAAACGCCCCCACCACGGCCACGGATTTTTCCGCCGGCATGGGGACCGCATCCTGGGCATCTGTCTGTTTCAGGACCCTATACTCTCCTGCCACGCCGTTCCGGCGACAAATCGTGCTCAAGGCGTTCAACACAGATATGGAAAGTGCTGTTTTGATGGGTTCGCTTGACGACAGCCCGGCAAGGGCCTCGGACACGGGCATACCGTTCAACTGTTCAGGGTTGAATATCCGGCCGGCTGAACTGGGGCAGCAGACAGCAGCCGGAATCTCCTTTGCAGGTGTGTAGCAGATCCCGCCCACCCCGTTGGACAGCTTGACTGCGGTGAAAAACAATCCGATCACCGCTTTTTCAACAAACAACGAATTATATTCTTTGCCGATTTTTTCTTTTACCAAATCTTTTGTTTCCTCAAGAATAGTCATATACACTCCACCTAGGCTTAATTAAAATTTTTACAACCTGACAAATAACATTTGTTAACAAAAAAACCCAACAAACAACAACTGTTTTGTTCAAAACCATCTATAAACGATATTTATCATCATCCATTATAAAACTTAGCCTTAAAGATAAGATGTGGTGCTGTGCATCTTTTTCATCAACGGGATTATTCTATGAATTCTTGACGACATAAAAATTTCTTTCCTGTAAAAACATATTCTGATATGTTCTTTTCATCTGTGAGTAGCACAATCCCTCTCTTAAACTCAAACAAGTAGATTCACGGAATTAGAATGATCAGATTCGGCCTGTGCTGCATATTTAAAGAGCAACCCATAAAATTTCGACGGACAACCGCTAAGTACCTTTCAAAGTTTTCAAAACAGCAGCAGAGAGAGCGCCTGGCTGAACTTTGCCTGATCAATGCTGAAAGTCTTTTAAAGGCCCTCAAGTTCTGTAACCAGAATCAAATAGGTGACTTCAGGATCAACAGCCAGATACTGCCGTTAAAAACACACCCCAATGTGGGGTATGACATTGAGGATCTGCCAGGGTCAGAAGATATCATTCAGGCATTCAAAGCCTGCGGGGAATACAGCCTGAAAAATGATATCAGAACCACATTTCACCCGGATCAGTTTATCGTTCTTTCTTCTCCGGATGCCGGTGTGGTCGAACGTTCCATTGCAGATCTTACATACCAGGCCCAGGTCGCCCAATGGGTAAACGGTGATGTTATCAATATACACGCAGGAGGGATTTACGGCGATAAACCATCGGCAATCAAGAGACTTATAAACACAATAGAGACCCTTCCAGACTCAGTTCGGAAACGGCTGACCCTTGAGAATGATGACCGAAGCTATTCACCCCGGGATCTTTTGGCCGTGTGCCGTGATATGAACATCCCCCTGGTCTATGATGTGCACCATCACAGGTGCCTTCCGGATGATCTTTCAATCGAAAAAGCAACGGAAATCAGCCTGGGAACCTGGGATCGAGAGCCCCTGTTCCACATCTCTTCACCCAAAGATGGCTGGAACGCTTCAAACATCAAAAAGCACCATGATTTTATTGACATAAACGACTTTCCTCCCACCTGGCTTTCAATGGATATTACCGTTGAGGTGGAGGCAAAGGCCAAGGAAGTCGCTATTCGACGACTCATGGCAGAGTTGAACATGGCAAGGGGCGCATATAAGATGGGAATTTCTGATAAAAATGTTTTACTTGATTTCCCCCCTTTAAATTGATATAAAGTTCTGATTGTTTTAACGGGGCGTAGCGCAGCCTGGTAGCGCGCCTGCTTTGGGAGCAGGATGTCGGAGGTTCGAATCCTCTCGCCCCGACCATATCTTCAATAAAGGGCTTACAAAGAAATTTGTAAGCCCTTTATGTTTTTGGATAGGACACCTATTACTCGATTATCTAGTAAAAAGGTTGATTTTTGATCTTCCATCCTGTATTGATTCTACACATAGAAACACTATTGACCCTATATGCAACAAGGAATCAAAAAATGACCAATACCATCAAAGAGTACAAGCTTCCAGACATCAGCTTTGTTCCACCTACACTCCAGAAGGTGATAGATGGGATCACCGATACCTATGACAGGGAGTACGGAATGTAAAATGGAGAAAAAAGATGAATTTCACCGGATGCTGACACCCACACCTGCCTGGCATTACCGTTCAGTCGGGGTAAAATCCATCGATCTGGAGCTGATACAGGAAGAACCCCTGGCCATCAACGTCCAGGGCAAGACCTATGCCACGGTCATGAGAACTCCGGGAGCTGAACGTGCCCATGCCGCAGGATTCTGCCTTTCCGAAGGCATCGTGGACCAGCTAGATGATATCCGGGACATTGCCCTTTGTGACGGTGATTACTCCAATGTTGCAGCCGTCATGCTCTCCCGGGAACGCTACGAAAAGGTAAGATCGCTTCTTGGAGGCAAGAATCGAATGAGTCAGACAAGCTGCGGCATCTGCGGAAGGGAAATCATCGAGGACCTGGGCAAATTACTGACCCCTGTAGAGTCAAGTGCGACAATCTCCTTTGACGCTGCAATGGAGGCAGTGTTCCAGCTAAAGAAGATTCAAAGGCTGAGGAAAAGATGTTTCTCTTCCCATGCCGTGGCGATTTTAAACAATCGCCTTGAGCAGATTTCCACGGCCGAGGATGCGGGCAGGCACAACGCCCTAGACAAGGCCATTGGCAAGCTCTTCCTTGAGCGGAAGCTGTCCCAGGCGGCCATGGCCATTCTCTCGTCAAGGGCGAGCTATGAGATGATCCAGAAATCTGCCAGGGCCGGGATTGAAATCGTTATCAGCATGTCCCGGCCAACGGGCCTGGCCCTTGACCTTGCAAATCAGCTTAACATGACCCTGGCGTCGGTTCGTGAAGAGGGGCTCTACGTTTATTCGGGCAGACAGCGTTTACAAGAGACTTGAAACAAGAGACAAGAAACAAGGTGCGGTTCTATTCAAGTTTCAACGTTCGTTCTGCGGAACTATCCGAAACCAGGCACATGGAGTCGTTGTTCCGCCTTTCTCAGGATGATCTTTGCCACGGATACAAGCACCAGGTAGTAGCATCCGATTACAAGAAACACCTCGGTAAAGCGGAAATGCTCGGTTGCAATGGTCTTGCCCTCCCCGGTCAGCTCCATGAAGGTTACCACGTAGGCCAGGGATGAGTATTTGATCAGATAGACGATCTCATTGCCGCACCCGGGAAGGGCCCGGCGCATGGCCTGGGGAATGATCACCCAGATAAGGGTCTGGATACTTGTGAAACCAAGGGCTTCGGCTGCAAGATACTGATTTTGCCGAATGGAGACAAGGGCACCCCGCACATACTCCGACTGGTAGGCACCGCTGCAGAGCATAAAGCCGGTAACAGCAGCCCAGTAGGGTGAAAGGTAAATGCCGATATTGGGAAGCCCGAAGTAAAGAATAAAAAGCTGAACCACCAGGGGAGTCCCCCGGAAAAGGGCCGCATAACCGTCGCCTATCCTCGCCATGGTCCTTGAGCCAAAGGCCCTTACAGACCCGGCCGTAATCCCGATGATGATACCACCCAGGGCCGAGGGGATAATGAGCAGAATGCTCATGCCAAGACCTCGGTTAAGGGCTGTGAAAAGTTCCTGGAGAAACGCAGAATCCCCCATGATCACACATCCTCTCCGGTAAGTTCGTTGAGCCGGTCGCAAAAACCCTGGCTGAAGGTCATACACTCCGCCCCAAGAAGCTCATCCGGGGTTCCCTGCTCCACGATAACACCGTCCTTCATAAAGAGAATTTCATCGGCAAGGTTGCGGATAAGGCTGATCTGGTGGGTGGCCAGGATCATTGTCATCCCCTTTTGGGCAAGGGCTCGGATCACAGCGATCACCTCGCCCACAAGCTCGGGGTCAAGGGCGGATGTGGGTTCGTCCAGGAGCAGCACCCTGGGATCCATTGCAAGGGCCCTTGCAATGGCAACCCGCTGCTTCTGGCCGCCGGAAAGTTCGGCGGGATAAAGATGGGCCTTGTCTGCCAGGCCCACCTGGTCAAGCTCGAACATGGCACGTTTTACGGCAGCTGATTTCTTCATCCCCTTGACCTTGCGAAGGGCAATTACAATGTTCTCAAGGGCAGGCAGATGGTCAAAGAGATTAAAATCCTGGAAGATCATGCCCATTTTCTGACGAAAGGCGTAGAGTTCCTTTTTCTTATGTATATTAACCACCTTGCCGTTAAAACGGATGGTTCCGGTATCCGGGGTGACAAGGCAGTTCAGACATTGCAAAAGGGTGCTTTTACCCCCTCCGGAAGGGCCTATGAGAATTTTGATGGCTCCCTTGGAGATGGCAAGATCAACCCCCTTGAGGATGGCGGTCTCCCCAAAGGATTTAGTGATATTTTCAACTTTAAGGATGGGTTCAGAAGGAGTCATTGTTAATTTCCATGAAGGGAAAAGCCCGGTATGCGGACCTTGGTTTCCAGCGCCCGCAACCCTTTGACACCGGACCAGGTCAGGATGAAATAGAGGATGCCCGCCGTGATGTAAAGGGGAAGGTGCTGATATGTTCTTGAGGCGACAAACTGGGTCCTTGCCATGATTTCAGGAGCGCCGATCACAAAGGCCAGAGCCGAATCCTTGAGGATGATGGAAAACTCGTTGGACCAGGCTGGAATGGAGATGCGCAGCGCCTGGGGCAGCACAATGTACAATATTGCCTGAACATTGCCCATACCAAGGGCGCTTGCCGCCTTAAACTGGCCGTTGGGAATCGAGAGAATCGCCCCCCTGAAGATGTTTGCCTGGTAAGCTGCAGTCGTCATGCCAAGGACAATGGTGACGGCGGCAACGGCCGTCAAAGTCAGGCCCATGAAGTTGAACAGGCCAAAATAAAAGAGAAACAAAAGGACCAGGACGGGCACCCCCTGGAAGAACCAGACATAAAACCCAACGACCAAGCGAACCCATCTACGCCCGTAGACCATGCCACAGGCCATGGCAAGCCCCAGGCCAAGCCCCAGAAACATGGCTCCAACAACGATGACAACAGTGGTGAATGACCCCTGGATCAAAAAGGGCAGGGCATCTTTTATGACTATAAGGCTTTCAAGCATGGATTAGACCAGACACAAAAAGGGCGGGGCGACCTCTGACATCCGGCACCCCGCCTTTTTCATTTAATTCTTCAGATTGTATTTTGCGACAAGCTCATCCCAATAGGGTGTTGCCATCAATCGTTCAAGACTTGCATTCACCTTCTCAAGAAGTTCGGTATCATCCTTTCTGACGGCATAGCCAAAGTCTTCAGGCTCCATCCCAAAACTACCCAGAATCTTGACCGGCTTTTTGGCAACGGCATCATAGGCAGGGGCATCGTTCATGGCAGCGCCCACTATCCTTCCGTTCAGGATATCTTCCACGGCAAGGGGCGAAGAGTTGTAGTAGCCAAGTTTGTAGTTCCAACCCCTTGGCTCTGCCTCGGTCTTGAGCCATTTGGCCTCTGGCGTACCCTGCTGAGCACCGATTCTGTTGTTGCCCTTCATGAGTTCGGCCATAGTTATGTTTGAATCCTCTTTAACCACCATGACAATGTTTATTGTCCAGTAGGGAATGGTAAAATCTATCTTTTTCAATCGTTCCGGCGTAATGCTCATGCCCGAAGCTATGATATCGATTTTTTTCGTCATGAGACTCGTGATGATCCCGTCCCAGTCAATGGGCATGTGCTCGATCTCATATCCCAGATCCTTTGCGATCCACTCCATTGCCTCGACATCAAAACCCGCAGGCTTGCCCGTCTTATCAATATAGGCAAAGGGCGGAAAGTTTGCATCTATTCCGTTGACGATCTTCTTACCGGCAAAGGCGGTGGTAAAACCACCCGCTATCAAACTGATGACAGCCACAAACAAAACCAAGTTTCTCTTTAACATGTTTCGTTTCCTTTCTTTCATTAATTTTCAGGTTGAATTACACAATTTATCTTAAAACGACTTAATAGAAACTTTTTTGACTCAGATGTCAAGGAGGTTATTGTTTTACTGTCAATTCTTGATCCTACTTGAATGAAAACATGCCCTGTGTCATAATTCTTTTCACTCTGTAAAAACTAACCATTGGGAGGAACAAATGGACGAATGTATTTTCTGCAAGATTGTCAGGGACGAAATTCCGAGCGTCAAGGTGTATGAAGATGAAAGAGTGCTCGCTTTTAAAGATATCAACCCCATCTCACCGGGCCACACACTTGTAATTCCAAAAAATCACGCCGAAAACATCTGGGATATTGATGAGCAAGACCTGATAGCCGTGCAGTGCACCTCCAGAAAAATAGCCCTGGCAATCAAAAAGGCCCTCAAAATCGACGGCATCGCCTGCATGCAGCTAAACGGCCGGGCCGCCCACCAGGAGGTTATGCACTATCATCTTCACCTGGTTCCAAGAAAGGCTGATGGACCGCCCCTGCCCATCACCAGCTGGACGATAAAACCCGGCGACATGGAAGAGATAAAGGAACGGGCAGAGCTGATAAAGGCGGCTCTCTAACCTATCCCACCTTTAAAATGTTGTTATAGGTTCCAAAGGGGTTCACCCGGTTGGAAAGATTTGTTGGGTCCTCCATCCAGATGCCGTCAACCTTGTACTTGTATTCATAGGTTCCGGGCATAAGCATCATGACCTTGGTCCAGACCCCACGGCTTCCCTTTTTCATGGAGTGTTTTTTCCCATTCCACCGGTTGAAATCCCCCAGGATCTGAACTTCAACAGCCTCAGGGGCGTGGAAGGTAAATACAATTTTTTTCCGGCCAGTTTTTTTCCGGCCGTTTTTTTTCCGGCCGTTTTTTTTCTCATTCATTTTAAATCTCCTTAATTAAAAAATTGATTAAAAATGTTGATTAAAAACTTATTCGGGGGACGTCGCATCAAACGGTTATCAGCCATGTAAAACACTCCTTAATAGCAGATTCCCATCCCCATGGAGAAAAAGTGACTCATAAGGGACTCATATATGAAACTTATTAAATATTGATGAAAGGTCAACCCCTCTTTTTTTCAGGGCAGACCATTTACGATTTATAATTATGGAATTTATTCAGGGAAAGGTCAAGCCCCGGAAAATCTATCAGCAATTCTATTTCTGAATTTCAGAGTGGGGAAGCGGCGATCGGTATCCCCTTGCTGAACATTAAGAAACAAAGGGGATACCGATTGCCGCCTATAGTAGAAAATCAAAATTGCTGCAAATCAATCAGAGGAATTCCTATTTTATGCCTGGTGCAGGGTCACCTGGGTAAAGGGTATTTCCCAGCCGAATTCGTTGCAGGCTTCCACACAAAAGCGTTGAATTTCCCTGCCTAATCTGCCGTAAAGAGGGGCTGAACTACCCTTGAAATCTACGATAAATTCAAAATCAAGGGACGATGCTGCGGCTGTTTTAAAATCCACCCTCAGGGAAATGAGATCGTCGCCAAAACCATTGGTCAGAAGTTTTTCCGTGACCGATTTCCCCAGCTGTTCCGGAATTTTCCGGGTACAGTCCGCCTGATGTTTGTAATCAATGCCAAAGGCCACCTTCAATCGAAAATTATGGGAAAGATTCAAGGGGGTAAGACCTAGAAACTTCTGAGTTGAATAGATTTTAAAGGCACCCCCACGCAGGGCAAGTTTTACCATCTCATGGGTCTGACTTACCACCTCTCCCCGGGTGCCGTCCGCCAGGATCACCCACTCCTTTTCCCGGCAGGGGAACCAGGGCTCATCCTCACTGCAGGGGTATGAGTTAAGACCCATGAATTCTTTCAGGGGGAGTCTGATCCTGTTTTTCAAGGCAGGATTTTCAAGCTCGCTGTAGAGGCTCAGGGTAACCACCTTCCAGGGAACCCCTTGATAGACAAGGCGCTCATTTTCCCTCACGTTCCCAAGGTTGAGCAAAAGTTTGATCTCCTTCCAGAATTGGACGATATTTTTCTTGGCCGTCCATACAAATCCCAGAAGAAACAGGGAAACCAGGGTGATGAGGACCCAGTCCCCGCAGGCATAAAGCACCATGAGAAAGGCGGCAATGGTTCCAAGGCCCGTGCCAAGATGGTAAAGCACATCAAAGATACGGATATAAACCGGCCGATTTCTGTGGATGGGGCTGAAGCGATAGATGACCCTGTGCATGAGGCGGAGCAGCAAAAAAACGGCCACAGAGGCACCAACGGCTAACAGCAGATTTTTACCTCGACTTTTAAAAAAGAGCTTAAACAGCTCGCTCAACGAGTCTATGATCGATTTTTTGTCCTGGGTCAGCTCTTCCAGTTTCAGTCTTGCCGTGGTCAGTTGGTTGAGGGTCTGTTTCTGGCGTTCTGACCAGATACTTTTCAGCTCCTGAAACTCTTTTTTAAGTGTTTGATCCTTGGCCCGGGTCATGAGATGGTCAATATTTTCAACTGCATTCTGAAGAATGGGGCTCCTGGCCTCATAAAAGGCAATTTCGTTGCGCAGTTTTTCGATCTGGCGCGGCTTTGCCGTCATTTTTTTACCTTCCAGAATGATCGGCTGCAAAAGTTCGAGGACCTCATCCTGCCATTTAAAGGCGGTTTGGGGTTTTTCATCGAACATCGAAAGATCAATACCCGTTGCAATCTGGCCGAAATCGCGCTCCAGGGCATGGAGGCGGCCCGTTATTTCATTGATCTCCCGGGTAATATTGTTCTTATTGATCTGGAGGTGGGCCTGCAAAAGGGACTGTTCCTTTACTGCAATCTGATTTCGCAGATTCTGCATATCCTCGATCATGGTCCTGAGGGTAAGGAGATATTTTTCTTCTCTGGTTTGTGCAGCAGGCTCGGCTACAACCCCTTTTGTCTTTTCCTGGGCCAGTGCATGACCAAGGAGGGGGGAAAAGGAAAAAACCAATGACAGAACAACCATGGCACAACCGATCGGGGCAGCTGCAATCCGGGACAAGACTTTTGATTTCAACGGAAAATTCCTCATTTTCAAAAAGTTGAACATATTACCTGAAGGTTCCTTGCTTGCACCACATTAGCACTACCAGTTTCTACAGCACAACATTTTTCAGCCTGCCCCAGGTATTTTTTTTATTAGAAACAGCTATCGAGTTTCATAGTTCGTTGTGTTCGTATGGGCATGGGGGTTATAGGGAACTCTTGCCGAAACATAATTGTCCGAGTCTCGATTTTACAGCCCTCCCTGTATCTTCGACCGTGATGGGATCGAACAAAATGACTACGATATTTTTCCACGCATTATATCCGCTTTTTTATCGCATTGCATAAATGTCTAAAATAGAATAAAAACATCAGGTCTTAATGCATAAGCAAACCATCGCATTATCATTATGGCCAAAACCCCACAGGCAAAACCCCACAGGTCTGATGAGCGCCTCCAAAAGAGGACCTTGACCGGGAATGACTGGAGAGTCTGGCAACAATAGGTGAAACCATATTTTTACACCATGTAACACAAGATACCCAGCACGATCAGGACAGATGGACGAAGTTCATGGTGCATAATTGTAAAAGGAGACTAACACATGTCACAAGCTTTAAACCGAATCATTGACAGGGACCCGGAACAAAAAGAGTTTCACCAGGCCGTCCATGAGGTTATCGACACGGTTCAACCTGTCCTGGACCGCAATCCCGAATACCGCCAGGCAAGAATCCTTGAACGCATGGCAGAACCCGAGCGAACGATCATGTTCAAGGTTGCCTGGATGAACGATGCGGGCGAGGTACAGGTGAACCGGGGATTCAGAATCCAGATGAACAGCGCACTGGGTCCCTACAAGGGCGGGCTGAGATTCCACCCCTCTGTCAACCTGAGCATCCTGAAGTTTCTGGCCTTTGAGCAGGTGTTCAAGAACGCATTGACCACCCTTCCCATGGGCGGAGGAAAGGGCGGATCTGATTTTGACCCAAAGGGCAAATCCGACGCCGAGGTGATGCGCTTCTGCCAGAGCTTCATGGCAGAGCTGTTCCGCCACATCGGACCGAACACGGACATTCCTGCAGGGGACATTGGAGTGGGCGGCCGGGAAGTAGGTTTTCTCTTTGGCATGTATAAAAAACTGACCAACGAATTTTCAGGAGTTTTCACGGGCAAGGGTCTAGGCTGGGGCGGCAGCCTGATCCGGCCAGAGGCAACCGGTTACGGCTGCGTCTACTTTGCACTAGAGATGCTTGCAACCAGAAACGACTCCCTGGAGGGCAAAACCTGCCTTGTCTCAGGTTCAGGCAACGTTGCCCAATACACCGTTGAAAAAATCCTGGACCTTGGCGGCAGGGTTGTCACCCTTTCCGATTCAACGGGTTTCATCCACGACGCACAGGGAATAGACCGGGAAAAACTTGCCCATGTGATGACCCTCAAGAATGTCAGAAGAGGCAGAATAAAGGAATACGTGGATGCCTATCCCGAGGCCTGTTACACACCCCTCAATTCAACCATGGACCACAACCCCCTCTGGGATATCAAGGCCGATTGCGCCTTTCCCAGCGCCACCCAGAACGAAATCAACCAAAAGGATGCGGCCAACCTCATCCGTAACGGGGTGTCAGTTGTGTGCGAAGGCTCCAACATGTCCACCACCCCGGAAGCTGTGGATATCTTTATGGACAACAAGATCCTGTACGCACCGGGAAAAGCCGCAAATGCCGGAGGCGTTGGCGTTTCAGGCCTTGAGATGTCCCAGAACAGCATGCGCATCAGCTGGCCAAGAACCGAGGTGGACAAACGCCTGCGGCAAATCATGAGAAGCATTCACACCTCATGTACAAATGCCGCAGACGAGTACGGCCAGCCCGGAAACTACGTAGCCGGAGCCAACATCGCAGGCTTTGTCAAGGTGGCAAACGCCATGCTTGACCAGGGGCTTGTATAGGGATAGGACAGACCCTCAAGGAGCGCATAAAGAAGATCAACTGCCTCTAGGGTGTCTCAAAAAATAGTGGAACGGTCTGAACTATCCCTGGAAGTCATATTCATCATCAAATTGTGGCAGCAAGCCGGGTGGCCTGGTTAATGGCCCGTTTGGCGTCAAGCTCAGACGCCACATCGGCTCCTCCCACAACATGCACTGGAAGGCCTGAAATTTCATCTGCAAGGGCTCGATTTGACATCTGGCCTGCACAGATCACGATGTTGTCCACCCCAAGGACTCTGGGCTCGCCCTCAACCACAAGGTGCAGCCCATGGTCATCGATTCGCCGGTAATCACAGCCCCCAATCATATGGACCCCTTTTTTGGCAAGATCCATGCGATGTATCCAGCCGGTGGTTTTGCCCAGGCTCGCACCCACCTTTGTGGTCTTTCGCTGTAACAGAAAGACCGTTCTGGGCGAAGGTTCAACCCTGGGCACAACATCTTCAACGCCCCCCCTGGCCGCAAGGGTCATGTCCACCCCCCACTCGGCCATGAAAGCTGGAACGTCCAGGCTGGTGGACGGTCCTTTGTGGACAAGCTTTTCACACAGGTCAAACCCTATCCCTCCCGCACCGATGACGGCAACCGTGGCACCGACCTCCGCCCCTTTCATGGCCGCAAGATATGTCATCACCTTTGGATGGTCAATTCCTTCAATATCCGGGACCCTTGGAACAATTCCAGTGGCAACGACCACCTCGTCAAAGTCTCCATTTTCGACCATATCCCGGGTGACCGTGGTGTTAAGTCTTAGATCCACGCCTTCAAGCTCAAGCTGGCGACTAAAATAACGAAGGGTCTCCTGGAACTCCTCCTTTCCGGGAATCTGCTTTGCAATGTTGAACTGACCGCCGATCTCAGGACCTGCATCAAAGAGAACCACCCCATGTCCCCGCCGTGCAGCGGTCACAGCAAAGGCAAGACCTGCCGGGCCCGCACCAACAACGGCGAGTTTCTTTGTCTGTCCGGCGGGCTTTATCAAAAGCTCGGTTTCATGGCAGGCAAGGGGATTTACCAGGCAGGAGGTGAGTTTTCCGGCAAAGATATGGTCCAGGCACGCCTGGTTGCAACCGATGCAGGTGTTGATCTCATCGGTTCGACCCTGCCGGGCCTTTTTTACAAACTCCGGATCGGCCAGAAAGGGACGGGCCATGGAGATCATGTCGGCATCGCCCCTGGCAAGAACAGCCTCTGCCACCTCTGGCATGTTGATCCGGTTGGAGGTGATGATGGGAAGGTTAAGTTCAGCCCTCACCTTTGCCGTGACCCAGGTAAAGGCAGCCCTTGGCACCCTTGTGGCAATGGTGGGGATCCTGGCCTCGTGCCAGCCTATTCCCGTGTTGATCAGTGTGGCTCCGGCATCCTCAACTCCCCTGCCAAGGGTCACTATTTCATCGAAGCTGCTGCCCCCCTCCACGAGATCAAGCATAGAAAGGCGGTATATGATTATAAAATCAACCCCCACAGCCCGTCGAACCCGGTCCACAATCTCCAGGGGAAACCTGATCCGGTTACTATAATCACCCCCCCAGCGATCGGATCTATGGTTGGTGCGGGCCACAATAAACTGGTTGATCAGGTATCCCTCAGACCCCATGATCTCAACACCGTCGTAACCCGCCTGCTTTGCAAGCGCAGCACAGCGGACAAAATCAGAAATCTGCTGCTCTATATCATCTTCGGTCAACTGCCTGGGATCAAAGGGAGTGATGGGCGACTTCACAGGGGAAGGAGCCACCAGGTCTGGATTAAAGGCATAGCGACCGGTGTGGAGAATCTGCATGCAGATCCTGCCGCCGGCCTTGTGTACGGCATCGGTGACTATCCTGTGGTTGGCCGCATCCTGGGGTGAGGCCATGAGTGCAGCATCTGCATGGACCGCTCCCACACTGTTGGGTCCGATGCCCCCCGTGACAATGAGCCCCACACCGCCGCGAACCCGCTCGGCATAGAATGCGGCCATACGTTCAAACCCGTTGGGCATCTCTTCCAGGCCAAGGTGCATGGAACCCATGAGCACCCGGTTTTTAAGTATTGTAAATCCCAGATCCAGCGGTTCAAGAAGAAGGGGGAAAAGGGACCTGGAACGATTGTTCTGCATGGTAGACTCTCCTGTACAAAATACTGGTTGGATTTAGTTCAGCACCAGGACGATGAGCTCCCTGGGTCCATGGACGCCGAAGGCCAGAACCAGCTCGATGTCGGCCGTTTTAGATGGTCCAGAGATAAGAAGGGCATTGGCGGGCATCCGGTTGACCCAGTCTTCTTTCTCCAGAGCCTCGGCAAAGGTTTCGTAAATCCGGCCTGCGTCAAGAACGGCAATATGAACCCCAGGCACCAGGGACATCAGGCGGGGCTCTTTCTCGTCCGGCCAGAGGATCAAGGCCCCTGTCTCGGCAATGCCCCCCGCAGTTCCTGTAATACCAGCATCTATGGTGAAGAGTTCGTCCTTAAAGGTTTCCACCGCCGCATCATAGGCCCTGAGGCCGGGCAGGCCCTCGCCCCCCCCGGCCCAGGCCTCTTTCACGGCATCCCCCACCGGCGTTCCAGGCGCATAGAGCATCTGCCCAAGCTCCTTTGCCCTGAGAATCTCCTTCAGGCGGTCTGTCCAGGATTCACTGGGCACCACATGCACCTCGGCCCTCATGGCCGTCATGAGGGTTTTCAACTGTTCAAGCTTTTCATCCCGGCTGAGGGGCGGCGTCTGCAAAACAGGGGGAACGACGGGAAGATCCTGTCGGTCACTCACCGCTGTGTGGAGTCTTTTTAATATCCTTTCCCTTGTGTTTTCAGTCATTTTTGATCCCCTCTTCCCTTGCCATGTCATGGAGGCTTTTTTTGGCGAAGACCGGTCGGGTCCGCATTCGGGTCCACGCATTAAGAGGGCCGATCCTGGGCAGGATGGGCCCGAAAATACCGGCGAGTCGTGTGCTGACGGCATTGAGCATCCGGTGGCGGTTGACAAGTTCCCATCCCTTCCAAACGGCTGATTCGGCAAACGTCCGCTTGAATCCGTGTCCGGGAATCGATCCTTCTGGGTCGTAGCTCTCGTCTCTGATCCGCCGGATCAGATTGGGGATGGGAATTTTGACCGGGCAGACCTCCTCGCAGGCGTTGCAGAGGGTCGAAGCCGTTGAGATAGCGCCGGCCTTTTCGAGGCCCTCCATCTGGGGGGTCAGAATTTTTCCGATAGGGCCGGGATAGATAAACCCGTAGGCGTGGCCGCCGATGCGTGTGTAAACCGGGCAGTGGTTCAGGCAGGTGCCGCACCGGATGCACTGCAGGGTCTGGCGCAGCTCCGGATCGGACAGGATGGACGAACGGCCGTTGTCCAGAAGAATAAGATGGACCTCGGTGGGACCATCCTTTTCTCCGGGACGGCGGGGGGATGTGATCATATTGACATAGGTGGTGATGAGCTGCCCTGTAGCCGAACCAGTCAGAAGCCGCACCAACGGCGGCACGTCTGCGAGTTTTTCCACGACCTTTTCTATCCCCATGACGGCGATATGGACGGGCGGCACCGTGGTGCACATGCGCCCGTTGCCCTCGTTTTCGACCAGGCACAAGGTCCCGGTCTCGGCAACGGCCATGTTGACCCCGCTCAGGCCGACCTCACCCTCGTAAAATTTCCGGCGCAGGGTTTTCCGGGCAATGGCGTTGAGTTCCTCCACAACCTCGGTGTAAGGGGTTCCGGGAATTTTTTCTTGAAAGGTACGGGCGATCTCCTGCCTGTTTTTATGGATGGCAGGAACGATGATGTGGGACGGAGTTTCTCCATCAAGCTGGATGATGAACTCGCCCAGATCCGTTTCAAGGGACTCGATGCCGTGCTCGGCAAGGAAATGGTTCAGATGCATCTCCTCGGATACCATAGACTTGCCCTTGACCACCCTGACGGCATTGTGGTCCTTGACGATACGAAGAGCGATCCGGTTGGCCTCGTCGGTAGTTTCTGCCCAGTGTACCGAAATCCCGTTCTCGGTACATTTTTTTTCGAGCCTCTCCAGCAGTTCAGGCAGCTTAAGCAATGCCCGCCTGCGAATGGCGCTTCCCTGAACCCTTAAGGCTTCGAATGCCTCGGAATCGCTGAAGATGACCCTTCTCTTCGCCGTCATGCTTCCCATGGCAAATTTAAGGTTGGACCTCAGCTGGCTGTTTTTAAGCGCCTTTCTGACATTGGCTTTAAAATCAAAATGTGCGGCTGCCCCGTTGTTATCCATTGATGCGCCCCCATATGAACTCGGCAAGATGCAGGCCGGTGATCGGTATCTTCCTGTGCTCCATGGCACCGGTAATGTTCATGAGGCAGCCGCAGTCCCCGGAAAGGACCTGGGCGGCGCCCGTCTTCTGAATGTCGTCGATCTTGTCCTCGACCATGGCCTCGGATATCTCCGGTTGCTTGACTGCAAAAGTTCCGCCGAACCCGCAGCATTGATCCTCATTTTCAAGTTCCACCAGGGTTACTCTTTTGAGCTGACGGATGAGGGACTTGCTGTCCTCTATGACCCCCATCTCACGGGCCGCATGACAGGAGGAGTGCCAGGTGACAGTGACCGGCTCTCCCCGGTCCTCTAATTTTACATTCAACACATGAACGAGAAATTCCGTCAGTTCGAAGACCCGTTCAGAAAACGCCTCAACCCGGGATCTGTCGGCGCCATTGTCGAATAGTCGCGGATAATGATGGCGCATCATGCCCGCACAGGAACCCGAGGGTACCACGATAGGATAGGGTTCTTGAAAAATTTCCATCTGCTTTGCGGCCACCCTGCGCGCTTCATCTGAAAAGCCTGAATTATAGGCCGGCTGTCCGCAACAGGACTGTTTTCTTGGGAAGATCACCTCCACCCCTTCCCTCTGAATCAGCCGGATGGCAGCCATTCCAGCTTCAGGATAAGCCATATCTATCAAGCAGGTACCGAAGAAATACACCCTGTCGGGTTTTGGCGGATATTCGCGCATCGTTCCCCTCATGTTAGAGACTCAATTTTGAATAATTACAAAAGGATAATTCGTCACCATGAATACTACCTTTCCCAAGGTAAAAAATCAAAACAAAAATTCCCCCACAATATACCTCTATTATTTTATTCCAGCTCTCTGACATTGTTCATGGTAAATGGATATGATACTGTCAAACTCAAAAATCAATGGGAATATCCGGGAGGGGTTCCCCGGCGAACCATCAATTATCACAAATGGACATCTGACTTTGCATCACTCAAAAAAACAACCGATTCTGAAAACACACACAAACGACAACTCTGAACACACTGAACACATTTTTAAAAAATCCTGTTCAGCCCACAGACAGGGCAGGCTTGCCCAGGCAAAAAAAGGCTATGAAAAAGTATTAAAAACAAGGCCTGACTGGGGTGATGCTCTGAATGCGCTTGGATCGTTGTTTCTGGACCAGTCCCGACCGGATAAGGCTAAAAAAATATTCCAGAAAGCCGTTGACCTCAATCCACCCCATCTACCGGCGTGCTACAGCCTGGGCAGACAGAAACAGATGGAAAACGACCACAGGGGTGCCATAGATATTTACAGAACCATGCTGGACAGGCAGCCCGATATTGGTGAAGCATGGAATAATCTGGGTGTGGCATACAGGGAAACCGGACAACAGGATAAAGCCCTGTCCTGCTTTCAAAAGGCAGTGAAGTTCGCTCCTTACATGGCCGAAGCATGGAACAACCTTGGAGTTGCCCAGGACGAGTTCAATTTGGGCAAAAAAGCTACAGACTCCTATAAAAAGGCCATCAAGATACAGCCCGATTATGCATCCGCCCACCTGAACCTCGGGATTTCCCTTCAAAAGTCAGAACGATTCAAGGAGGCCAGGGAGCACTACACCAAGGTGCTTGAGATACAGCCGGACAATAAAACGGCAAAATTCATGCTCCAGAGCCTGGGAGGTTCAAACACACCCGATGCAGCCCCTGTGGAGCATGTGCGCAGTATCTTTGACCGATGTGCCGAAAATTTTGAAACGATCCTGGTCAAAGAGCTGGAATACAAAACCCCTGAGCTCCTGTTTGATCTTGTGTGCCCCCATTTGAGGGAAGGGATGAACGTTCTGGACCTTGGCTGCGGCACCGGTCTGGGCGCCGAGCTCTATCGGCCGTTTGCAACAAGCCTCACAGGAGTCGATGTATCGTCAAGGATGCTCGAAAAAGCCGATGCAAAGGAAGTCTACACGAGCCTCGAGGTTTTTGACCTGCTCGGGGAGTGGAAGTTTCCCAGAAAGTTTGACCTGATATACAGCTCTGACGTGTTTGTATATTTCGGGAATCTGGATCCGATCATCAGATCCGCAGCCGCATATCTTGTCAGGGGAGGGATAATTACATTTTCCGTAGAAAGACTGGAAAACAACGGCGTTGATTTTCAGCTCTTTCCCTCTGGCCGCTATGCACACTCACAGACATATATTGAAGATTGCCTGAACCGGCATGGATTACAGCTGATGGAAGCGGCCAAAGCCGTAATCAGGAAGCAGTCAGGAAATCAGGTCAAGGGGTTGTTAATCGCCGCAACAAAACAATAATAAAGAGAAGAAGCTCTGGCAGCAGAGTTGCAGCTCATGTGGTGGACCAAAGTATTAATTTTGCGAATAAAAGATTTGTTTTTCATTCATCGTCCTTTTCAAAAGAGGATCGTCACCTCTTAATATATTACAGGTTTCTGATTTCCCATCAAAAACGATGACTACTTTCCCGGCTTTTATCTTTTCCATAACCTGTTTAATTTTGGTTTCAACCGAGACCTCCCTTTCTCCATAATCGGTCCCATCACGGGTAACAAATTCTTCGATAACACCACGAAGAGCTTCGGGAGATAATTGCTCATATGGAATTCTAACAGCACCCATTGTTAATCCATCCCATCGAATTGAGGGCTTTGGGCGATGTTCCCGAAATCTGTTTCGGGAATATCCAGGCTTGAAATTGATTTCTTAACTATTTTGAGACGGTCAACCTTTGAAACCGTCAAATCTTTGGTTCCAGTAGATGGGTTCTGTTCGTTCATGGCCTCCTCCCCTTATAGATCCAACCCTGCACCATACTTTTTGAGCCAGAGCTTTCGCTCTTGATAGTCCGGCATCACCTTGTCGACTTCATTCCAGAACAACTCCATATGGTTTCTATGGTGCATATGGCACAGCTCATGGACCACCATATAATCGATTATTTTGGGCGGCGCCATCATGCATTTCCAATGAAATTGCAGTAGATTGCCCTTTGTGCAGCTTGCCCACCTGAATCCCAGGTCTTTAACTTTCAATCCACTTGGTTTTACGCCAACTTTGGGGGCAAAAAACTCGACCCGCCTGTTCAACCGGTTTTCACCCTTGGTGCAGTAAAAAGACTCAAATGCTTTTCTGGCAGCCCCTTCACCTTTTTGGTCAATCAGGGATCTTTTTAGACAGAATTGGCCTTGTTTTAATATTAAATCCTCCGCTTGCACGGCATTCAATGACAGGCGGTAACTTCGACCCAGGTAAAGAAAAGATTCACCATTCACCCATTCACGCACCACAGCCGTGGCATTTAAATCCCGCCATTCGGCCAGACTGCGATAAATCCACATGCGTTTACTGTCCACGACCGCATCGGCCTGTTCCGGGGTAACTCCTTTGGGAGGCCGGACCGTAACAACACCATTTCGTTCAATCACAATATCCGTGGTTTTTCGCCGGGTTCCCGGCAGCAGAATATAATCGATATCTTTGACCCGTCGTGCATTCATGATGAACCGCCTTTCAGCAATGCATCATGTCTGTTTTTGGCAAGCTTCATGATCTCAACGGCAATCCGTTCCCGGCCGTCTTTGATTTCATCGATCCCTGTAAGCGTCAACGCAGTCTTTATTTTGCTGCGGGTCTTTTTCTGCTTGTCTGCATTTGTCCAGAAATCAATGCTTCCGATGCTGGTTTGCAGGGTTTCAACAATGGCTTCCATCAATTCCTTCATCTTTTTATGTGTCTTATCCGGTATATCTTTTCCGCCAAAGGCTTCATTGGCGATATGGTCATAAAAAGTGGCGGCTTCCCTGCCCATTCCGTATTTTTCAACTTTACGTCCTTCAACGGCAGTTGTCCTCAATTTTTCAAGCTCTTCGGCCAGGATGTCCCAATTGCCCTGATACTGATCGATGAGGTTCTCTACTTTTTCCGAAAGCTGTCCATAAAATGCCGGATCTTCATCATGATGAACCGTACAATGTTTTCTGATGGCGTGTTCCATTTCGCTTGCCTTGGCCTCTTTGTTTCCCCTGGCATGGTGGTTCAGCCTTTCAATAAAATCATCTGCCAGCAATTCCACAGGGGGGACGATCGGATTGATTCCCAAACTGATCAAATGGGCATTGATCAGTTCTTTTACCTTTTGGCCTGCATCGCCAAGGTTTAAGCTGGTGTCCTTATACCGTTCTTTTGCCACCCTTAAAATATAGCCAAACCTCTTGGCCGGGACTCGATAGGGATGTGCCCCAGGGTTGGGCAGAATAATATCCATGCTCATTAAAAACATTTTCAAATAGACATGAAAATCCGATCTTATCTTTTCATCCTTGAGAAGAGTCACGGCATCATGGACCACCCCGGCATCGGCTCCCATATCCGGCAGTTTCCCCTGGACGAAATCAGCTATTCCTTTCACCTTATGGGCTTCAAACAACTGCACCAGCCGTTGATACCGCTCTTCTAAGACCGGCATCTCAGAGGTGATGCTTTTCAGCCCCTGGGCCAGCTCTTCTTGTTCATCTGTGGCCGCATACAGGGTCAGGGCCTGGGTAAGATGGTTGGCAAGCCCGATATAGTCAACAATAAGCCCCCGATTCTTCCCCTTTGCCACCCGATTGGTC
This sequence comes from Desulfobacterium sp., assembly GCA_034007745.1. Lineage (GTDB taxonomy): Bacteria > Desulfobacterota > Desulfobacteria > Desulfobacterales > Desulfobacteraceae > Desulforapulum. The sequence continues at coordinate 63,809 of JAVEQI010000003.1, read as the reverse complement.
CTGGCAATGGCCTGGAGCAGGGTATGTTCCCGGATTTTTTTGTCAATATACATGACCTGTTCAATGGGGGCGTCAAATCCTGTGAGCAGCATATCGCAGACAATCAAAAAAGCGATCCCCGTAAATTCCTTGTCCGGATCATCATAGTCAAAGGGCCTGCAGAAATTTTTTACTGCATTCCAGGCCCTGGCCTGTTTATTTGCCTGGGTAATCCAGGCGGCTTCATTGGTTCCATCGCTTGATACGACCACGGCTGCCTTTAAAAACTTCAGCTTTTTGATCCATTCAAGGTCAGGAGCCTCTTTTGCCTTTTCCTTTGCCACACGGGCCTTTAAAGCATCCTGGATGGCCGTTTGATACCGGATGGCCGCAAGTTTTGAATGGCAGACCACCTGGGCCTTGAATCCGTTGGGCAGGATATTGTTGATATAGTGGTCCACCAGATCCTTTGCAATGGCGTTGATCCGCTCCTGGGCTTCGAGAATATCACCGGTGACCCCATACTTTTTCTTAATGGCCAGGAGCTCTTCCTCTGACCGGTCCCTGAACATGTCTTCAAAGGCTGTTTCAAAGCCATGCTTCTCATTCAATGCCGTGTCTGCGGTTTTCCCCTCGTAGAGGATCTGGAGTGTGGCACCGTCATTGACCGCATCCATCAGCCGATAGGTATCGATATAGTGGCCGAACCGTTTATAAGTTTTTTTCTCTCCATGGCGTTTGGTGATCAGGGGAGTTCCGGTGAATGCGATCCTGGCGGCATTGGGAAAGGCCTCCACAATATTATCCCCCAGGTCTGAACTCTGGGTCCTGTGGGCCTCGTCAATCATCAACAAAATCCGCTGGGAATCATTGATCTCGCCAAAGCTTTTTCCCGACGGCATGGCCTGGTAGGTGGCCAGGACTTCGGCCGCCTGAAGAGTTAAAGCCTGTTCTCTTATCTGGAACTTGTGCACCATGACCATATTGATGTCCGAGGTGTCACGGCTCAACTTCCGACGCAGATCCCTGGTGCTGACGATCATATTGACCCGACCGCCGATCAGGGCCGCAGTTCTACCCAGCTGCTCTTCAAGATCAACTCGGTCATTGATGAGCACGATTTTAAAATCACTCAGATCTTTTGACGCCCGTATCATCCTCGCCGCAAAGACCATGGTCAAAGATTTGCCCGATCCCTGGGTGTGCCAGACCACCCCGCTTCGCTGGGCAGGTGTTTTTCCGGTTCTCAGCTGTTCACAAATTTTATTGGCTGCCCGAAACTGCTGGTACCGGCAGACCACCTTGATCCGGGGGCCTGTGTCCGTATCCATGAACACCGAGAATGTCCGCAGAATCTGCATCAGGTTCTTCTTGTTCAGCATCCCGGCAATCAGCTGCTCCTGCTCTGTTCTGCCCCTTGCAGTATCCTCGTCATCAGGCCACTGGGTCTTCCAGGGGAAAAAATGCTCCTCACCGGATGTGATGGTCCCGAAATCCGCCCCAAGGCCGCAGGTGCGGATCAATAGAAGTATGGTATAAAACAACCGGGGTTCCCCCTCCTTTAATCCCTGGGCCGTTGTGGCACTTCGCTGGTTCATGTACCGCTGCAACTGCACAAAGGCCTCATCCATGGGATTGGCACAGGTTGGCCCGCCCTTTTTACACTCCACCACCACCAGGGGGATTCCATTCACAAACAGGACAATATCAGGAATGATAAACTGCCTTACACACCCTGGAGTATCAATGCGGAACTGGTTGATGGCGTGGAAAAGGTTGTTTTCCGGAGTCTCAAAATCAATGAGCTTAACCACAGGATCCTCTTCCCCCGTGACCTCGTTGACATCCACCTGGGCTTTAAAGATCAGCCTCTGGATGGCTTCATTGGCTTCAAGCAGGGTTTGATTGGGCTGGCGCAGAATCTGCTCCTGGAGATCATTGAGCTGCCTGTTGGTCAGCCAGGTTTTACCCTCTGCTGTTCTATTGATGTCCGCAACAGCCCCTGCAAACAGGTCAGGCAAAATCCACTGGCGAAAGGTCTGGCGCAGGCTCTTGCCGGAATCATGGGGAATGTCCGGCCCCTGGTCAACGGCTGTCCAGCCAAGCGATTCAAGCTGTTCCAGAAAAGGCTGTTCCACTTCGGTGTATTCAGACATGGCAGGGTTCTTCCTGGTTTGTTTTTACCTGGACTTTGCCGGTTAGGAGGTCTTCCATGAGACCTGATTTTTGTTTTAGAAGTTTAAATTTTTGTTCAAACAGTGCTTCGATGTGCTGCTCTACTATTTTTAGCCTTTCAGAAATTCTCTTCTGCTCGTTTTTTTCTACACATGGGAAATATAAAACATTCATAACAGTATTGTTAAGACTTGGCATTGTTGATCCGACAGCTAATCCTGCAATTTGGCGTTGCACGATATCATGACTGTATATATAAGAAAAAAAAGTTGAATCCAATTTACTTCCCCCAGATCTCAACAAAAAACAGCCAGTTCCACAAACCCAAGTTTTTTCGATTTCGGTTACTGCAGCTGCTCTATTTAATTCTCCACGCCTTGAGATAATAATGTCGCCAATTTTCAGTCTGTGTTTATAAAGAATTTGTGCACGTTTTTCAGGAATTCTGGCAATGTCAGTGCTATCAATCTTTCCGTCATTAATATTTTGCGGCATCACCACTGGAACACCTTCATATGTATATTCGTGAGCGTGTAACTGGCTACCAAAAGGGCCTGTTTGTAAATAACTGCCAGAATCTTCTAAAATGTTACCGAGTCTTTTAGCTTCCCACCCCTTCGGAATCCAGCCAATGGGAGTTTTCTTGTAAAGATCAGGGGCTTGTTCTCTAGGGGGACGGAGTTTGCCATCTGCGGTAACGCCACGGGTAAACAAGTCGTGCATTAAACCGGCTTTGATTTGCTGGTATTTGTGGATCAGGGCTTCGGTTTTTTTGATGCTTTGGTCTATCTTTTCTAAAATTACAGATATTTTTTTTTGATATTTTTTCTCTTTAGGATATCTTAGCTTCAGTATTCTCACCAAATCTTTTGGTACGTGTGGCACTCCAGTACCAGTTCTTCGATTTTGAATCCACTCAAAACTATGTAGCAGATAGTAGTAGAGTAACGTGCTTATGATTTTTCCATTGGGCGATAGTTTTGCAACCGTTGATGACACAATTCCTTTTAAATTATGACCAACCAAACCACTTCGCTCTCCATCCCAAAGCATTAATACATCATTTTCATTTGCAGTGATTGATAGATGAATGGATGCATAGGTGTTATTTACACCAGCTAATGAACTTGCACCTAAATAGGCATCATAGCCTGGTAGCTGAAATTCACTCGTTTCAACCTTTTTGCCCTTCTGGATGTGTACCAAATCAGCTAATTGATCTATTGCCCAATCACTCATATCCCAACTCCACCAAAAACGCTTTTAACTGTTTCGAAGCCGCATCACGTTCCGTTTCAATATCCCTGGCAGTTACGGCATATTTATTCCACAGGTTTTCAATGGCCTTGATGCAGGCGCGCTGGTCGGCCCTCAGATATGCCTGATAGGTGTCCATTAACACCTGGCGCAGACGCTCGATGATCACGGTGCGAGCCTCGTCCGTGGAGATCTTCGCCCGTGCGCTTTCCACAAGCTCATCCCGTTTGTTCTCGATGCTTTTGAGGGTTGCCTTTAAGGCTGTAACTTCATCCTCCAGCGCCCTGTGCCGGGCAAGGTTTTTTTCGATGTCTGTGGCTCGTCCCAGTGCCAGAGCCCCTTGTTCCATGGCTGTCAAAAGTGGGTTGGCAAACTCGGAGTGATGATTCACCCCATGGGCCAGGTCGAGAATCCGTTGCCCGTTATCAAACTGCGGTTCTTTTTGTGTCAACCCTTCGGTGCAAAAGTAGCCCTTTTTTTCACCTTTCGGCAGTAATCCGGCTATTTTGATTTCAGAAAAGATATTTCCAGCAAGAGCTTTAATCTCCTTTAGCCGGGCTTTCCATTCAGCGTTCAGGGTCTTAAGGTCGTCCTTTTTACTCTTGACGTCAGCGGCTGGCAGGACACCGGTATCTTCCGTGTCTTCAAAATCTTCTCCACCGGCTGCACTGAAAAGGGCCTGTAGTTCGGCAAGGCGGATTTGGGCCTGTTCCATCTCTTCCAGGATTTCGGGGAACTGGCTTTGCAGAATCTCATCATCGGGGATCAGTACCGCTCCCCATCCGCTTGCGGCAATGGATTTAAAATCGGCCTTGAGCTGGTTCACGTAGTTGGCAAAGGCCCCACGTACCTGAAAAGGGGTAAGCAGAGACTGATCCTTTAATTCGGCTTCAATGCTCTTTATCAGGCTGCGTCTCATTACATAGACGTTGCCTGAGCCTTGATGCTGGGTTTCTTGATCAGGGGCCAGTGACTCTACAGTGGGCAGGTTGGCCTGCCACCAGGTCTCAAGCTGACACATAAACGCTTTGTGGCGGGTTACCACACCTGGATGATTTGTCACAAAATCCGCAATGCTGCGTTTATCGGCAATGGGCTCTGCAATATCCATGTAGGTCTCATCCCTTGGGATGAAACAATCATTACGCAACCCATTATAGTTACGCCAGAACTGCTCCAGAGCATTGATCTCCGTTATGGGGATGCCGCCGTGGAGATGGGCACGCACATCGTGGGGCTCTGGCGGCGGTGCGTTATCCACGTAGCGACGGATATTGCAGTTATAATCTTCTGCTGCTATTTCAGCCCTGTCAACCCTGCGGGCATAGCCTGTTATCTCAGCTCCTTTTCTGTAGGCATGAACAATCTTGTCGATGTCTTCAGGCCGCAGATGTTTTTGTGCTTTGCCCTCCCGAAATTCTCTGTCTGCATTGATAAACAATACATGATCCCGGTCCCTGGCCCCTTTTTTGTTCATTACCAGAAGACAGGCGGGAATGCCGGTCCCGTAAAACAGGTTGCTGGGCAGGCCGATGACGGCTTCCAGATAACCCTTTTCAATGAAGTGTTTCCGGGCTGCACGTTCCTCACCACCACGGAACAAAACGCCGTGGGGCATAACTGTTGCCAGGCGGCCGTCGTGTTTGAGAACCGAAAGCATATGCTGGACAAACATCAGGTCGGCCTTTTTGCCCTTTTCAGGCATCATCACTGGAAACCGGCCGGGAAATTTCAGCTCTTTTCTGCTGTAGTTCTAGCTGAATGGAGGATTGGCCAGCACCCGGTCGAACCTCTTTAATTCGTTGTCTTCACCCAGATGCTGGGGTTCCTTGATGGTATCTCCCTGGCGGATATCTGCATGGGATATGCCGTGGAGCAGCATGTTCATCTTGCAGATGGACCAGGTTGTGCCGATCTTTTCCTGACCGTTGAGGGACACCTCACTTGCATCACCGTTGCATTCGCGCAGATAGTCCCGTGTCTGTATCAGCATGCCCCCCGACCCCGCTGTTGGGTCATAAATGCTCATACCCTCCTGGGGATTACAGATCTCGACACAAATGCGTACGACTTCGGCAGGTGTGTAAAATTCACCGGCCTTTTTACCGGCTGAATCGGCAAAGAACTTGATCAGCCACTCATAGGCCGCACCCAATAAATCCGGGAACTCAAAGTCTTCGTCTCTAAGGGGGATTTTTTCAAAGTTTTGGATAAAATCAGCCAGGGTGTCGTCATCCAGGGTGCGCTGGCCAATCTTCCGATTAAAATTGATTCCTTTCAACACATCCTGCAAAGCATCAACATTAGCATCTTCAATGGCCCACAGGGCCTTGTTCAGCTGGGAGCCGACATTTTCCTTCACATGCTTTAAGGCCGGATGATGAACAATCTTTATTTTACCTTTTTCCCTGTCTTTTATCTCTTCATCCCAGCCTTCATTCCATCTTGCCCGCTCGGGCACATAAAAATATTTTCCTGAATAATTATCACGATCAACCAGCTCTTTTTCTATGTCCTGGGCAGACATCCCCAATGCTGCTTTTTCTTTTTTAATTTCTTCCCGGCGCTGATCAAATAAATCACTGGCGCGTTTTAAAAACAACATGCCAAAAATATATTCCTTATATTCGCTTGCATCCATACTGCCGCGAAGGTCATCACAGGCTTTCAATAAAAGGTTTTCAAGTTTTGAAAGGGTGAGTTTATTTTTAACCATTATTGGTTTGTTTCCTTAATGCTTTTGAAAGGGGGCACGATAGCAGGCTCCATCTTTGCATCTTATCCTTTGTACATCATCAATCTGGGTGTTTGCCGATTTCCCAGCTTGACCTCCAAGACCAGTTGTCTTTCATCAAGCCCGCAAACTGAAAACGGCGTGAGTTTAAGACCACAATTCTTCAGGTTTGTAACCTACCTATATTGCCCCCCAACGTCAATTGATTTGCATGGAATTTATTGGACACATGTGCTATCCCTGAAGCAACCAAAAAAAACAGCCGACTTCCAAAGTTGTTCAATATATTGCAAAGAAGGTGGAACAACTGCGTTTGTGGAACGATCCCCAAAGGCTGTACAGCACATGAAGATGATTGATGGACATTTTGTTTGAAACAATAAAATTCGTTGTGATTCTGGCAGTTGCGTTGGTGGCCTTTGTCTATTTTTTCCAGTCAAGACTCATATTTTTCCCCCAGAAGACCCCAGTCGGGATGGAGCAATCCCTTAAGGCCCATGAGGTCAAAGTTACGAACCAGGGGCAGGATCTTTACGGCTGGTTTGTGGATGCCCCCGGTTCCAAGGCTTCCCCCCTGATTGTTTATTATGGTGGAAATGCCGAAGAGGTTTCAGGGTCCCTTGAAGAGGCCCGGAGAAATATGGTTGCCTCCCTGCTCTTCATGAACTACCGGGGATACGGCAAAAGCCAGGGCAGGCCCTCTGAACAGCGGCTTCTATCCGATGCCCTTGCTATTTTTGATTGGATCATTGCCGGGCAGGGCATTGACCCTTCCAGGGTGATACTCATGGGAAGAAGCCTTGGCACCGGGGTTGCCGTTCATGTGGCGGCCCACAGGCAGGTGGGTGCCCTTATCCTTGTTACCCCGTTTGACAGCCTTGTGAACGTGGCAAAGGGGATCTATCCCTTTTTGCCGGTTGGAAAACTTTTACGCCACAGATTCGACTCCGTGTCCGCTGCTCCGGGAATTAAGACGCCCATGCTGGCCGTCATTGCAGACCAGGACGAGATAATCCCCACCGCCAACAGTCTCAACCTTGTAAATGCCTGGGGCGGCCCGGCTGAAACCCTTGCGATCAAGGGGGCCACCCATAACGACATATCTGCCTTTCCCTCCTATTGGAAGGAGATAGAACGGTTTATCAACGACAAGAAGCATTAAAGCATGGCTTTGGCAGGAATTCTCATTTTGATTCTATCCTATAGGCAGCAACCAGTGTTCCACGCTGATATGCAAAAGAAGAATTACTGTGGCTCCGATGCTCTTAGGAGAGCAAGGGCCCCATATATTCGAATATGCCAAGTGCGCTTCCGTGTTCCCTTTTGTTCTCCACATCAGAAATTTTGTCAAAGTTATCCCTGATCTCTTCAACTGTGATCGATCGTTCTGCATCGCCGATGCAAACCCCATCTCCTGAAACGATGGCCGTGCGGCCATACCAGCCGGCACCCATGGCGTAGATATTTCCGCAAACCTTATTCTCCTCCGAACAGAGGTAAAGCACCATGGGTTCGTTGAACTGGGGGTTCATTTTCTGCTCAAATTCAGGGGGGAAGACATCCTGGGTCATGCGGGACCAGGCAGTGGGGGCAATGGTGTTGATTTTTATGTCATACTTGGCAAGTTCAAGCTTTAAAGAGTTCATAATTCCCACCAACCCCATTTTTGCAGCCCCGTAATTTGTCTGTCCGAAATTTCCGTAAAGACCGGAGGTTGATGCCGTAAAAACGATCCTGCCGTAATTGTTCTCCTTCATCACATTGACGGCCGGCTGGGTCACGCAAAACCCGCCCTTAAGGTGAACTCCTATCACAAGGTCCCACTCCTCCTCGGTCATCTTCATGAAGGATTTGTCCCGTAAAATACCGGCGTTGTTAATGAGGATATCAACCTTGCCATAGGCGTCCACGGCGGTTTTTACGATCTTTTCTCCGCCTGCCATGGTGGCGACTGAGTCAAAGTTTGCAACAGCCTCACCGCCTGCTGCAACGATCTCTTCAACCACCTTTTCTGCGGCCGAGGTGTCGGCCCCGGCTCCGTCCCGGCTCGCACCAAGATCGTTGACAACTACCTTAGCCCCCCTGCGGGCAAGTTCCAGTGCGTACATTCTGCCGATTCCCTGTCCCCCACCCGTAACGATGGCCACCCTGCCGTCAAAGCGTATCTCCCTCATCTTTTTCTCCTTACTTTTGGAAGTTCTACTTCCAGGTTATCCTGGCCGGGTTCCTCGGGGGAATCCGCCTGTAGGTAAAAGTAGGATGACCGACCATCATGCTGCCAAAGCTCAGATGATCTTCCGGCAAACCAAGGGCCTCCTGGAGGGGGGGCCAGAAGACGGCTGCAGCATTGAAATAACCGCACCAGCATCCGCCTAACTCAAGGGAAGGCAGAACCAGTTCAAGCCAGGTCATGGCAATGGTGCAGGCAGTCTGGGCCGATGGATCTTTTTTATTGCCGTGGGCGATGATAAGGTGGGGGGCTTTACGGGTGATGGTATCTATGCCCTTTTCCCATCCGGCAACAACCATGTCAAGGTGCATGGATGCTGCGGCTTCTGGTTTTTCTTCGATTATCCAGCGCATCCAGTCGATCACCTTTTCGTCAAGCTCCCTCAGGTGGTCGGTGTCGTGGATCACATGCCAGTTGACCGGCTGGCTGTTGTGACCGGACGGAGCATGGCTTGCAAGGGTGATGGCCCGTTCCAGGAGGGTTCGTTCCACGGGTTTTTTTCTGTAGGTTCTGATGGATCTTCGCCGGCGAAGGAAGATCTCCGCCTGTTCCGGGGTAAAGGAAGGGATGCCATCAAGTTCGATGCACTCTTCGGGCTTGAGGTTCTTGTGGGTAAAGGCCTTGGTCGGGCAGACCGCAACGCAGTGGCCGCAGTTGATGCATCGGGTTTCAGCTTGATCCACAGGTTGGGGCAAACCGTCGGCCATGGTGATGATCCTTGCCGGGCACTCTTTTGCACAGATGCCGTCCCTGTCACAAAGTTCGGGGTCAATGAAGAATAAAGTCATTATTGTTTTCCTTAAAACCGTAAGTTTTAATCGTTAAAGTGCTGTGTGGCCGTCTCCATGGTGATGAAATCATTGTCCATGAGCCGCTTTCCAAGGCCCAGGGTCCTGGGAAGTTCATACCTGAAAAAATAACGAAAGGTCAAGAGCTTGCCCTGGTAAAAGGCGACGTCCCTGGGTCTGCATTTTCCTTCAAGGGCCTTGTGGGCCTTGGTGGCCTGGACAAGCCACTGCCAGGCAATGGCAATGATTCCGGTCATTTCAAGGAAAAGGGTGGCGTCTGCCAGGAAGGTTTCCGGACCCTTTTCGCCTGCAAGGGCGAACAGGTGAGCCGTCACCTCCTTTTGCCGTTCAAGTGCCTGGGACAGAAGCTCTGCATAGGGGGCATGTTCGTCAACGGCCTCTGCAATGGCCTTGTTTACCTCTTCCACAAACAAGAGGCCTGCCCGTCCGTTGTTCATCACCATCTTTCGTCCCAGAAGATCCATCCCCTGCATCCCGGTGGTTCCCTCGTGGATGGGGTGAATCCTTGAGTCCCTGAAGTACTGTTCGACCGGGAAATCCTCGCAATAACCGTACCCGCCAAAGCATTGTATGGCCTGGCTCGTGGAAAGAATGCCCATTTCGCTGGGATAGCTCTTGGCAATGGGGGTGAGAAGATCCAGGAGGAGCAGATTTCGTTCCTTCGCCTCTCCCGAAGTGATCTTTGCAAGGTCGGAGTAGAGGCAGCATTGGAGGCAGAGGCTCAACGAACCTTCCACGATCGCCCGCTGGAACAGAAGCATGCGTTTGACATCGGCGTGTTCTATGATCGGCACCTGGGCTGTGGAGGGATTCTTCTCGGACAGCCTTCTTCCCTGGGGACGCTCCATGGCATAGTCCAAAGCCGCATAATAGGCGGCTGTGGCAATTGCCGTTGCCCCGAGCCCCACACCCAGTCTTGCCTCGTTCATCATCTGGAACATGCATGCGAGACCCCGATTTTTTTCACCCACAAGAAAACCCCTGCAATCATTTTTTTCGCCGATGGAAAGTTCGGTGATCGGGGCTCCCCTGTAGCCTAACTTGTGGTAGACAGCCGCAACGGTTACGTCATTTGGCGAAAGCTTTCCTCCTTCATCCGGGCGGAATTTCGGCACCACAAACAGGGAGATCCCCTTTGAGCCTGGCGGCTCTCCCTCTATCCTTGCAAGCATCAGATGAACAACGTTGTCCACCCCGTCGTGGTCACCAGCCGATATAAAGGTCTTTTGACCCTTTATGGAATAATATCCCATGTCCGTGGGAAAGGCCGTGGTTGTGATGTCCGAGAGTGAACTCCCGGCCTGGGGTTCGGTCAGGGCCATGGTTCCCTGCCATTTACCGGCCAGCATGGGGGGAAGATATGTTTTGATAAGATCTTCGCTGCCAAAGGTGAGAATCAGCTCGGCAGCCCCGGCCGTGAGTTCGGGAAACACCGAGGCCGAATAGTTGGCTGCGGCAAATATGAACCGACAGGCGCTGGCGATGATAGCAGGCAGCCCCTCCCCGTCATGCTCTTCTGGAAAGCCTGACCCGATCCAGCCGCCCTCGCCATAGGATGCCATAAGTTTTCGAACCCGGGGATGGACAACTACCCTTCCATCAACAAGTGCAGGACCATTTTTGTCCATCTCGTCAAGGATGGGGTAGAGTTCTGAGCCGGCAAGCTTTGCCGCAGCATCAACAACCATGGTAAAGACTTTTTTGCTGTGCTGGTCATAGGGCTTTGACCGGGTAAGCGCTTCAACGTCAAACATCTCATAGAGCAGAAAATCAAGGTTTCGTTCGCTGATAAATCTGGTGCCCATTCTGTCTCCTCATATCATCATGAATTCGTTGTCATGAAGTCAGGTCGTGCGAAGGTTGGATTCGGATAGGTGTAAAACCCCTGTCCGGTTTTTATGCCGCACCTGTTTTGATCAAGATAGGTCTTTAAAAAGGCGGCATTTGCCTTTGCCTGGGGATCGTTGCGCCTGTTTGCCCAATAGTCGGTCACCTTCCAGCAGGTATCAAGACCGATGCTGTCCATGATGCCAAAGGGGCCGACCGGAGTGTGCATAACCCCCATCCATGATCGATCGATCTCCTGGATGGTTGTCACACCTTTTGCGGCAAGGGAGAGGGCCGATGCGATAAGGGCCATGAGCATGTTGTTGAACACATACCCGTTGTTTTCTTTGGCCAGGACAATGGGAATCTGGCCCATGGATTCGGCAAATTCTCTGACAAGGGCCATGGTATGCCTCGAGGTCCCAGGATGGGGCATGACATCTACGATTTTTGAGATGGCCACATCGTGGAAGTGCAGGGCACAAAACTTCTCCTGCCTCCCGGTCTTATCGGCAAACATGGACGGAACAAGGGAAGAGGTGTTGGTGGTAAAGATGGTGTGGGGCTTACAATGGCGGTTGAGCTCAGCAAAGAGTTTCCCCTTGAGTTCGGGATCTTCGGGTATGCTCTCCATCACAAGGTCGGCATCTTCGGACGCAGCCTTAATATCAGAGGTGGAGGTTATCCTTGCAAGGGCAAGGTTGCAGGCTTCAATGGAGCATGCCTTCATCCTTGCCATCCGGTCGCCGTTTTTTCTGATTCGTTCCATTCCCCGGGCGAGTAGCGCATCTGAGATGTCATACATCACAACACGATAGCCGTTGATGGCGGCAAGTAAGGCCGTCTGCTGCCCCATGGTCCCGGCCCCTGCAACGAGTATCGTTTTTATGTCTGCCAGTTTAATGGTTACGGGTTCCATAATTATGCTTTACTCCTCCTTATAGGTTTGAGTTGTCCATGAGCCTGAGGGCCGTTCTTTCAAGGATCTGAACTGCACCTATGAGCATGGCGAACCTTTGATCCCGTGTGATCCCCTTGTGGTAGCGTTGGTAGATCTGCTGGGCAATGACGGCAAGGCGAAAGATACCGAAACAGAGATAAAAATCAAATGCGGCTGTGGATCGGCCCGTGATTTCGCCGTAGAGATCGATGATCTCCCTGCGGGTCAGAGCCCCTGGAATGTGGGTGGGAGATTGCCGCATGAGCTGGCACTCTTCAGGGTCAGCCCGGTCGATCCAATAGGCAAGGGAATTGCCAAGATCCATGAGGGGATCACCATAGGTGGCCATCTCCCAGTCAAGAACCCCGATGATCCGTGTGGGATTTTGGGGATCGAGCACAACATTGTCGAACTTGTAGTCGTTGTGCACAAGTGTTGGATAGTCCGTATCTGGCTGCATCTTATCGTTGAGCCAGGCCATGACCCCTTCAAAGTCAGGTGCATCCGGAGTCCTCGCATTCCTGAAACGCTCCTGCCACCCCTTGACCTGGCGCTCCACATAACCCTGGGGTTTACCCAGGAATTCAAGCCCTGCCGATTTAACATCAATGCCGTGCAGTTCCGCCTGAAGGCGGACAAGATTTATGCAGAGTTCCCGGGCCTTTTCAGGTGTGATATTTACGCCCTCGGGCAATTCTTTCCTGAGGATGATACCCTTGAGTCGCTCCATGATGTAAAAGGGACATCCCATGATCGAGGTGTCCTCAGAAAAGGCAAGGGGTCTGGGGCAAAGGGGAAACACCGGATGGAGGGCCGTCAAAATCCTGAATTCCCGGCCCATGTCATGGGCCGATTTTATTCGGGCACCCACGGGCGGCCGTCTCAGGACAAGTTCTTTATCACCCACCGTGATCTCATAGGTGAGGTTTGAAAATCCGCTGGGAAACTGGCGGATGGTTATTTCGCCCGTCAAATCAGGCAGGGCCCCATCTAAAAAGAGCCGCACCTTTTTGAGGTCAAGGGCCTCCCCCTCTCTTACCTCTACGGGCTGGTCTATCACTCCCATGGTCTCTCTCCTCTTTATTTGGATTGAATGCAGAAGTTATCAACAATCTCAAGCACATAGTCTGAATAGTCTTCAACGGAGATGTTGCGTTTGCCGTACTTCCACCGTTTAAGATACCAATCCTGCTGCATGGCTTTAATGATGCTGGCCGTGAGCCTGTGGTTCCTCGAGGTAAAAACACCCTGGCGCTCCCCCTGCTCCAGGACGGATACCAGGATATCTTCGGTGTACTCCTCAAGGCGGATTACCGATTCAAGGGCGCCGTTGGTAAGATTTCGAGCCTCCATAAAGGTGAAGTAAAACCAGGGCCGGGCCTTTTCGCTCAAAAACAGATGGGCCTTGATCACATTTTTCAGCCGTATAACAGGGTCGTCCGATCGGTTGAACGAGGATTCGAGCACCCTTTCGATTATGGTGCGGCCCTGGCGCTGAATAATGGCAAGGAGTTCTTCCTTTCCCTTGAAATAGCCGTACAGGGAGCCCATGCTCATACCGGTCTTTGCACTCAGATCCCGCATACTCATGGCCTGGAATCCCTTCTCATAGGTGATCTGAAACACGGCATCAAAAATTTTTTTGAAATTCTTAACAGCTGTCTTCTCTTTTTTGATACGGATGGAATCCTGGTTTACTTCAAACACCTCCTTGCAGATGGTCTCTTCCAGGCTTTGCATACTCCTTTTAAACTCATTCCAGCTAACGCTTTCAGCCTTCAGGTCATGCTCATGCTCATGATCATGGTCATCGTTCATAGGTTCGTAAAATTCTCTTTGCAAGGCTCATCTTGTGAACCTCGTCGGCCCCGTCGTAAATCCTTGCCGCCCGTTCGTGGCGATAGAAAAAGGCCAAAATTGTGTCGTCGGTCATGCCAAGGCCGCCGTGGATCTGAAGGGCCCGGTCCACCACCCGGTTCATGGTGTTGGCAACCACGAACTTGATGGTTGAGATGGCATCCCTGGAGGCGGGGGCGCCATTTTGATCGATCTGCCAGGCTGCGTTCAGAGTCATGAGCCTTGCGGCATCGATCTCGGCCTTTGATTCGGCAACCCAGTTCTGGACAGTCTGCTGGGTGGCAAGGGTTTTGCCGTCCGGCGTCACCACCCGCTGGTTGGCCCTGTAACACATGAGATCAAAGGCCCTGTTGCAGATTCCCAGCCATCGCATGCAATGGTGGATACGGCCGGGTCCAAGGCGTTCCTGGGCAATTACAAAACCGTTACCTTCCACCCCCAGAAGGTTTTCCCGGGGAACCCTGCAGCTCTGAAAAAGAATTTCAGCATGGCTGTAGTAGTCGCTTCCCTCGTGGCCCATCACGGGAATGTTTCGCACAAGGTTAAATCCCGGGGTGTTGGTGGGCACGATGATCATGCTTGCCCGCAGATAACGGGATGCATCGGGGTTGGTTACGGCCATGACAATGGAAAAATCAGACCCGTCAGCCGAAGATGTGTACCACTTGTGGCCGTTGATCACATAATCGTCGCCGTCCCTTTCAGCGGTTGTCTCGAGCATCACGGGGTTGGAGCCTGGCATATCAACCTCGGTCATGGCAAAGCAGGATCGGATATCCCCCTTTACCAGGGGATTGAGATATCGTTTCTTTTGAGCATCACTGCCGTAGAGGTGGAGAATCTCCACATTCCCGGCATCCGGGGCCTGGCACCAGAACACAAAATGACCAAGGGGGGATCTGCCGAGGGCCTCGGATACAAGCCCGTGTTCCAGAAGGGAAAGCCCCATGCCGCCACATTCAACTGGAAAATTAGGTGCCCAGAGTTCCATCTTTTTGACCATGGCCTGTTTTTCTTTTAACACGGGCAGCATGTCCCTGAAATCCTTGACAAGAAACTCGGGTTCCAGGGGAATGAGCTCCCTGTCCACAAACTCATTAATCATCTCCACAATGGTGGAAATCTTGTCTGACACGGAAAAATCCATTCGTCTCTCCTTTTTTGTCTGTTGCCATACACCACCGCCAGCCTATCCCGCTAACAACTACCTATTATCTACTACCTACTAATTACCATCCCTATCCCCTTGGTGATTCCAAGTCAACAAAAAACAGAACGAACGTTCGTTTTTTCACATAAAGCTCCAGCCAAACTGGCCTCCATAAGGGCACCCGCAAGGGGAGCCCCTACACTCGACTCAGCTTATTTTATAGAGTTTTATCGTTCGTTGTGTCTGCCAGGACATGTGGATCAGACCTACTGCCTACTGGCCTCACACTCCCCGTTCAAGGACCTTGATGCAGTGGGCCAGCTCTTCACTGTCCCCGGTGTGCTTGCCCTGGTCATCAGAAAGCTTGATGGCGTTGTGCCAGGCCTTTTCAGGTGCTGTTCGGCACTTTGTAAGCTTGATAACCATGTTAAGGGGGGTGACGCCGACATCGTTGGTGAGGTTGGTACCGATGCCGTAGGAGTCTCGTATTTTGCCGATGCAGTGGTTGTGAATGTTTACTGCCTTGTCAATGTCAAGCCCGTCTGAAAACACAATGGTTTTTGTAATGGGATCGATGTGGAGTTTTTTATAGTGCTCTACTACTTTGTCGATAAAGGCAATGGGATCTCCGGAGTCGTGGCGCACCCCGTCAAAAAGTTTGGCGTGGAGGGTGTCAAAGGTGGAAAGGAAAATATCCGTTGTAAAGGTGTCGGTCAGGGCAATGCCCAGGTGGCCGTGGAACACCGTTGCCCATGCCGCAACCGCAGTGAGGTTTGCCATTCGATAGCCGTTGAGTACACCGTGGAACATGATCCATTCGTGGGCCATGGTGCCTATGGGTTTTATGCTGAAAAGTCTTGCAAGATTGACGTTGCTGGTGCCGATGAGGGTGTTGTTTTCAAGGGCCAGAATATCCCGGATCAATGCCTCGTGGCCAGAAGATGAAAACCTTCGCCTTGTTCCAAAATCGGCATACTTGATGTTGTTCTGGCTCAGAATCCTTGCCTTGTTGAGATTGATCTCCCGGATCTGATCGTCGGGCAGAGGGCGGGCATTGGTCATAACAAAGTAGAGTTCACTGATGATGGCCATGAGCGGCACTTCCCAGAGAATTGTCCTGTACCATGGTCCCTTGATGGTGACAGAAATATCGTTGCCTGCCTGGGAGATGATCACCTCATCAGGATCAAAGGTGTAGTGTTCAAGAAAGTCCAGATACACGGGGGTCATGAAGTAACAGGTCTTCCCAAGGTAACACTTCTCCTCCGGAGTCAGCCTGAAGGTTTTCATTCTCTGTACCTCAACCTGGAGCTTTTCTGCAAACCCCTGGGGGAAAGGAGTATTGGAACGGTTGATGAAGTCATATTGTGCATCCACTCGGGGATACAGCATATGCACGGCCTGCTGCATGGTGAACTTGTACAGGTCGTTGTCAAGGATGCTCTGGATCATTATTAAAAGTCCTCTGGTGGATTTTCATATAAAACTTCCACCGAAGCGCCATAGTTGGCGGAGTTTCAATATTTATTGTGGCCGGATGCCATCTCTCACTCTGGCCGCATAGGTTTATTTTAGCAATGCCTGGCGAGCAGACGCTTTCAGTTTGTAAGTACATTTTTTACACGATATTGGCAATGTCAATTTTTTTTGACCTGTGTCCTCGCTAACCAAGCTCTTTTACTCGATGATCAAATTTTAGGCCCGGGTCATGGCTTCGGCAAAAAAAGAACGTTCGTTCGTTTATCTTGATCAGGATAAGATTATATGCTTATACTTGAAACCATGAATGTTCTTGTATGCATAAAACAGGTTGTAACGACCCCTGACGGCAACACCTTTGCCATGAACCGATTTGACGAGTACGCCCTTGAGGAGGCTGTCAGGATCAAAGAGCAACTCCTGGACCAGGGTCGTGAAGCTGTGGTCGATGTGGTTTCCCTGGGTCGGGAAAAAGCCCAAGAGATAATCAAACGTGCCTTTGGAATCGGTGCTGATAACGGGTTTCACATTGTTGTGGAACGAGACCTGTCAGCGGCTGTGACGGCGGAATTGATCTACAGAACATTAGACCAGAATCGCGACAAGAGCCAGGAGCCGCCGCCCAGACCCCCTGCCTACGATCTGGTGCTTACCGGCATGATCTCCCAGGATGCCATGGAGGGTCAGACCGGACCTATTCTTGCCGAACTTATGGGCATTGCCTGTTCCACAGGGGTTGTGAAGATCTGCCTTGATTCAAAAACCTTTGATTTAACAGTTGAAAGAGAGCTTGACAGGGGCGACCGGGAAAGCCTTGGCATAACACTTCCGGTCCTGTTGACCGTTCAGGCGGGCATCAATATCCCCCGCTACCCCACCCTCTCCAATCTGCTCAAGGCCGGAACAAAAAAGATTACGACCGTTACCGTTTCCCCGGACAAAATCCCCGGAGCCGACCAGACCGTTTTAAGGTTCATGGAGCCCGCAAAGAGCCGTTCAGGAACCATTATCAGGGGAACGACGGCTGAAAAGGCGGGCGAACTTTTTTCCATATTGAAAAAAAGGGGTGTCCTATGAGGCCAATTGCAGTTGTTGTGGAACATGACGGGAAGGAGGTCCTTCCGGTCACCCATGAGCTGATACACCTGGCAAACCTTCTGGCAGCCGGGACCCATTCATCCGTTGTCCTGGTAATTCCAGGCCCGGGCCTCCCGGACATGGCAGGCGAACTTGCCCTGACAGGAGTGAGGACCATCGACCTTGCCATAACAGGCATGGAAGATTACAACGGCGAAGCATACAAAACTGCCCTGTCGGAACTCTTCACCGCCCTTTCGCCCTCCCACATCCTGGTTGCCCATATGGCTCGGGCAAGGGATTTTGCCCCAGGCCTTGCCCTGCGTTTGAACGGGACGTCCATTGCCGGGGTGAACAACCTCTTCTGGGAGGACGGACAACCTCTTTTTTCAAGGCCGGTTTTTAACGGTGCAAAAAACGCCCTGGTTCTGGCAACGAAAAACCCCTGCATTGCCATGGTGCAGCCCAATGCCTTTGTACCACCGAATTTACCAATAGAAACAAAAGTATCGCCTGTCCCGCCAGGTCCCGTGGAGACAGTCAGAGTTGCATTTCCCGGCCATGGAATCAAACGCCTTGGAGTTAAAAACCCCGACCACAGGGGGGATGACCTTGAACTGGCAAAGGTGATTGTCGCCGCAGGCAGGGGACTTGGAACAAGGGAAACCCTCACGGCCATTGAGGGTTTTGCCTCTATTTTTTCCAATTCAGCGGTGGGTGTATCCCGTCCTCTGGTGGATGACGGATGGACGGCCTACCGCTTCCAGGTGGGCATCACCGGCGCAAGAGTTTCACCCGAGGTATACATAGCCTGCGGCATATCTGGCTCCACCCAGCACCTGGCCGGCATCATGGGCTCAAAAACCATCATCAGCATCAATTCAGACCCCAATGCCGCCATCTTCAACCACTCGGATTTCTGCATTGTCGAGGATGTCCTGACCTTTATCAACGCCTTTGAGGCAATCCTTCAGGAATCAGTTGACAATCCAGACGGTTGAGTTGACAGCAAGCTGGAGGATTTTTTTGCTCACCCTGCCGATAAAGAACTCCTCCACACGGCTCAATCCCCGCCGGCCAACGGCAATGGTACCAAACCCGTTTGCCTCTGCATCCTTTACCAGGGCCCTGGACCTTGAAGATTCATTTTCCTTGATTTCCCAGGAGATATTTTCACGTTTAACCCCTGCATCCACAAGCCGTTCAACCGCCTCATCGATCATGGGCTGAATCACCTTGCGATTCTGACTGAGCATTTCCTCTTCAGCCATTTCAATCTCCTGGGAAGCCGCCCCGTAAAGCTCATGAATCTTTCTTGTGACATAACAGATCTTGATACTGTTAGCCTCCTTGCCTATCATCCAGCTGATGCTGTCCACAACTCTCTGGGCACTCTCAGAGCCATCAAATGCAACGATCACCTTTTTAGGGATGGTGCAGGCGCCCACGATGATGACGGGCATGTCCAGAATTTTATAAGCAAGTTTTGTTGCAACATTGCCCATGATAAAATCTTTGACTCGGCTTACACCGGTGCGACCAACAACAACCGCATGAAACCCATTTTTTGATTCCTCAATGATGTCCCCTGTAACCCCCTTGACGGAATCCTGGTACTTGAGGGTTATGGAATCGTAGGGAAACCCCAGTTCGAGGAGTATCATCCTTGCCGCGTCCATTTGATTTTTTATGGCCTCTGTATGGACCATGGCCCAGGAACTCACCGAAGCCATTCTTCGCTGAAGTTCCGTGCCAAGATTCAAGTCCCAGAAAGATTCAGGGATATGGGTATCCACATGAAAAAGTTCTATCTGGGTATTAGTAGGTGAAAAGAACCCCCCGGCATACTGTACAGCCTCCAGGGAATGGGGAGAAGCATCCATTGCAATGAGAATCTTTTTATCATTTTCCATTACTGCCTCCAGCTTAATATATGTCAAATCCAGGTGGAGATTGCTTTAGGAAAGACTACCAGGGAAAAAACAGGTTGTCAAAATGAGACTTGCTGAAATTTGCTTGACAGGGCTCAGGATTTGAAGGTAAGTAAGCTGCACTTACTTTGTTTTGTCTCCGGACAACAAAACTTTAAACCTAAAACTGATATTCTTTCAAACAAGTAAAAATTTTATGACCAAGCCAGAACCACAAAAACCAACACCCAGAAAGCCCTCGCCTCCAGGCAGAACCAAGATCATGAAAGCCCTGGCTACACTTTTGAAAGCAAAGGACTTCAATTCCATTACGACAGCCCAGATTGCGGCCAAAGCCGGAGTAACCGAGGGGCTGATCTACAAATATTTCAAAGACAAACGGCACCTCCTCTACGAGGTTCTAAACGATCATTTTAAATCTTTTCTCGTTGGAATAGACAGGGCCATAAACGACGAGAGCTCAAGCCTTGCAAGGCTTTCCATCATCATCAAAACCACCATTGAAAGTTATGCGGCCAACCGGGTTTTTGCAAGAATTCTCTTGATCGAGGTTAGAAACAACCCCGACTATTTTAACTGTGACGCCTACAGCCTGGTCAGGATCTATGCCGCCACTATTCTTAAAATTATCCGCCAGGGCCAGGCAGACGGAGAAATAGACCAGGATGTTGATCCTTACGTGTTTCGCCAGGTTATTCTCGGTGCCATAGAACATGCCTGCCTTGGTCAGGTGCTTTTTGGTTCAACCATGGATACACGACAGGTCTCAGACGCAATATGCAGAATACTATTCAAAGGAGTGCAAAATATATGAACGAGCTCGATAAGGCCAATGAACTGATAAACAATGCCCTGGAATCGGGAAAAAATGTGCTGCTTGAGGACGACGCCAAAAAAATTTTAAAGGAATTTGGAATTCCGGTTGTAAAAGAATACCGGACTTCCGATGAAGATGAAGCGGTCATGGCGGCCTATGAAATTGGGTTTCCAGTCGTTGTCAAGGCCATGGGGACCACACTTGCCCACAAGACCGAAAAAGGGCTTGTCAGGGTGGGGCTTACAGATGAGGACGAGGTAAGGACAGCTGTGAATTCCCTCATGGAGATTGCAGGCAGCGCCCTTGAATTTCTTCTGGTGCAGCCCATGATCACGGGAAGAAGAGAGCTTGTCGCAGGAATTTTCCGGGACCCCCAGTTTGGACCGGTTGTCATGTTCGGCCTCGGCGGGATCTTTACCGAGGCCCTTAACGACGTGGTGTTCAGGCTTGCCCCCCTTTCCAGGTTTGACATGGACGAGATGCTTGGGGAGCTTGTGTCAAAGAAGCTCATCGGTCCGTTCAGGGGGGAAGAAGGGGCGGACAAAACAGCCATACGAGCCGTTCTCAAGGGGTTGTCCAATATCGCAGAACACCTTTCCCTGGTAAAAGAGATTGACATAAATCCCCTGATCGTGACACCCGAAGGAGCGATCATTGCAGTGGACGCCCTTGTGGTAGTGGGTGAATCTTTAAAATCCACCTATACCAGACCAAAGGTGGACCCTAGGGCTTTGGGCGAGGTTTTCTATCCAGATTCCGTGGCCTTTGTAGGGGCTTCGTCAACCCTTGGTAAATGGGGCCACATGCTGCTGACAAACACCCTTGGCGGCGACTTTCAAGGCGATGTTTACCTGGTAAATCCAAAGGGAGGAACCATCACAGGCAGAAAGGTTTACAGATCCGTGGCCGAGATCGAAGGTAAGGTGGACCTTGCCGTTGTAACCATTCCGGCAGACCGGGTCATGCAGCTGATCCCCCAGTTCAAGAACAAGGGTGTAAAGAGCATGCTCCTCATCACCTCTGGATTCGGAGAAACAGGCCCTGGGGGATTGGTCCTTGAAAGGGAGCTGGTAGAGGAGGCATCAAGGGCCGGCATAATTGTTCTTGGCCCTAACACCATGGGCATCTGCAATCCCCACAAAAAATTTTTCTGCAGCGGTGCCCATGTCCATCCCATGCCCGGTTCAACCGCCCTTGTGTGCCAATCTGGCAACATGGGCACACAGCTTCTGGCCTTTGCCACCCAGCAGGATATCGGTATTCGGGCCTTTTCAGGTTCTGGCAACGAGGCAATGGTCACCATCGAGGATTATATGGAGGCCTTTGAAAATGATAGTTTGACAAAAACTGTTGTACTCTACCTTGAGAGCGTAAAGGATGGACGGCGATTTTTTGAAAGTGCAACCAGAGTGTCCCGGAAAAAACCCGTGGTGGTTCTCAACGGGGGCCGCACCAGGGCCGGTGGAAAAGCTGCGGCAAGCCATACCGGAGCCATGGCGTCCAATGCCAGAGTAATGCAGGCAGCACTCAAACAGGCCGGAGTAATCCAGGTGGATCAGCCCATGGAACTTCTGGATCTTTCCGCCGTGTTTTCATCGCTTCCCCTGCCCAGGGGCAACCGGGTGGCCATAATGACCCTCGGGGGAGGCTGGGGAGTTGTGACTGCAGATCTCTGCATGGACAACGGTCTCGAGATTTCAGAACTTTCGACACAGATTGTCGAGCGCCTCGATACCATGCTGCCCGCCTATTGGAGCCGGGCCAATCCCGTCGATATAGTGGGGGAAAATGATCCAGATATCCCGAGGGTTGCCATGGAGGAACTTTTAAAATGGGACGGCTGTGATGCCGTGATTCACCTAGGAATCCATGGTAAACGAATCTTTGTGGAAAAAATGGTTGACTCCATTTCCCAGGTGGACCCGGACTACTCAAAACAAACCATGGAAGGCATCCGGGACGCCCTTTTCCAGGCCGAAGACGACTATGTCAACCATGTGATAAGGTTGACGCAAAAGTATCAAAAACCGGTCTTTGGGGTGAGCCTTCTAACCGACGAGAAGAGCCGTACCCTCTACCGATTGGAGGACTGCAAGTACCAGGGGGTATTTTTCCCCTCCCCGGAAAGGGCTGTAAAGGCCATGGCCGGAATGTACCGCTATGCCCGCTGGCTCTCCGCCCATTAAAATCCGAGACAGATCAGGTTCTGCTTGACAGTTTGCACGGTACCGAGACATAAAGGGGAAACAATAATAAAAGGAGCGAGCCCATGATTATCATATCAAACGTAACTTACCCGCCTGAGAGCGCCAAGGAGGTTGCCCGTCGATTCCTCACAGCCCCTGTGCTGCCCGATTTTCTTACCAAGAAAGGTCCTTATATTTCTGCGGATGTAAAAAGAGGGGTACACTCCATAACCCTTTATGAGCTTGAAAATGAAAAGCTTGCCAAAGGATTGATGGCAGTTGGCGACAGCATGGCCGTTTACATAGGTGTTCCCGGGTATAATTACGAGATCAAAACCTACCTGGAAATTGAAGAGGGACTTGGAATGATCGGGATGTAATACCGCTGACGAACAGCTTAAGCAACAAGTGTCTTAAGGGCAAACCAGACAAGTGGAAGGAAAACAGCAGGCAGCATACTTCCTATGCGGATCTTGGCCGTGCCAAGCAGATTGAACCCGATGGCCATGATCAAAACGCCTCCCACAGAACTCATCTGGGTCACAACCTGGGGCGTTAAAAGGGGTTTGATAAGTACGGCTGCCATGGTGATGGCTCCCTGGTAAATAAAGAGGGGGCCAGAAGAGAATGCTACCCCTATACCAAAGGTCGAACCAAGGATGATCGAGGTTATACCGTCCAGGGCTGATTTTGCAAAAAGAGTCTGGTGATCCCCGGTAAGACCGCTCTCAAGGGAACCAACAATGGCCATGGAACCTACACAGAAGAGAAGAGTTGAGGTGATGAACCCCTGGTAGAACCCCTTGTCGTTCTTTGCAAAGCGCCGTTCAAGACTTTTACCAAGGGATTCAAGGCGCTCTTCGATCCTTGCCATTTCCCCCAGGAGACTCCCAAAGGCCAGACTGAAGATCACCACCAGAAGATCGTCCGACTTCAAAGCCCCCTTTATGCCGATAACAAGGACGGCAAGACTGATGGCGTTCATTATGGTTCGATTGTATTTTTCCGGTATACCTCCCCGGAACAACAGACCCAAAAAACCGCCTGCAATTATGGCAACAGCATTGACAATGGTTCCGAGCAACTTCTACCCCCTCTTAATGGTCCTGTACCCCCACTCGCTAAAGGCCTTTTCACTGGAACACCAGAGTTCTTCTCCTTGGGTTTGCATGTTTTTATTCTAGGCATGACTTTATCATAAATCTTGATTTTAAGCAGTATTAATGCAATATTAATCAAACTTTTCAACACTGATTCGACCCTGGTTATTTTAGAAATTTATTTAAGGCGAAGGGTTTTATCAAACAGTACTGCCGGTCATCACTGCTGGCTGGCTGAATTATTAGTTGTAGCTGGAGCAGTGCCTCGCTCCAGCTGTGCCGTTTATGGGGGAAATAGAGGATGACAACCAAGCCCACCAGCAGGGACGCCAAGACCACAATTGATGTGCTGTTCGAAATCTCGAATACGGTGAAAAGCACCTTTGACCTTAAAGAACTCTTCGATGTCATCCACAGATCCCTTGGCAGAATTCTCAACGTGGAGAACTTCTTTATAGCCCTCCTGAATGAGAAAAAAAACTCTCTGAGATAACCAAGTACAAGACCATCGATTATCCGGGTCAGACAAAAATCGTGGGTATCTGTGGTTCTTCTGCTAACAGCTGATAGCTTTTAAAAAATGAGCAATTGGATCAATGAAAAACAAGATAGTTGCTTTAAAAATTAGGAACAGTTAGAAAATGAATGAACGAATGTCGGGGCTCCTACCCCATGCAACCCTTATGGTTGCAAGCATCTTGTGGGCAAGCTCCTTCGTTGCCCTCAAGCTTGCCTTTGCAAACTACGATCCCATGGTGGTAATTGCCTGCCGGATGATGGTGGGCAGCCTCTGCTTCATCTTTATTCCCCATGTATTCAGGGGAGTTACAATCACCAGGCAAGACATCAAACCGCTTCTTCTCATGGTTTTAGTGGAACCCTGCCTTTACTTTGTGTTCGAGGCCAAGGCTCTCATGCTCACAACAGCATCCCAGGCAGGAGTCATAACCGCCCTCTGTCCCCTAATGGTTTCGGCGGGAGCTTTTTTTATCCTAGGCGAACGATTGACCGGCAAAATCATAACCGGCATGATTATTTCCATTGTGGGGGCATGCTGGCTGAGCCTGGGGGGTGAGATCACGGAAAGCAGCCCCAACCCGGCCCTGGGTAATTTTTTTGAATTCCTTGCCATGATTTGCGCCGCAGGCTACGGCATTATATTAAAACAGCTTACCAACCGGGGATTCCATCCGCTGTTCCTGACAGCCATCCAGGCCTTTGCTGGAAGCATCTTCTTTTTTCCGGCCCTGTTCTTTCCCTCAACCGTACTACCCACAAGCTTTGAGCCGGTTTCCGCCCTTGCCATTCTCTACCTTGGAGCCGTGGTAACCCTTGGGGCCTATGGCTGCTATAACTATGGGGTGAGCAAAATACCGGCAGGCCAGGCAAGCTCCTACATCAACCTGATTCCCGTATTCACCGTTGTCATGGGGATGGTGGTCCTTGGCGAAACCCTGAGTTTTCAGCAATACCTTGCCTGCACCCTTGTCTTTGGCGGGATCTTCCTGAGCCAGCACAAAACACGAAAAACCGTTCCTGCTGTTTGATTACACCCAGTTACTCGATTATCAAGTCCAAAAGGGCGACCGCAAGGGATCGCCCCTACGTTCCACCACCCACACCCACTAACCCCTACCCCCGTCCCCCCGACCACATCAGCCGAGCCTTCAAAACCTTAAAGTAATTCTGATCGGACAAGGAGATCATGGTGACCGGATTGTCGCTCTTTTGAACAGTAATCCTGTCCCGGCCCGTTATGTCCAGGCCCTCCTGGCCGTCAAAGGTGAGCACTATGTCGGTGGGGTCGCCGTCAAGACCCAGTGTCACAAGGGAGGTATCCGGAATGATCAAGGGGCGGTTGGTCAGGGTAAATGGACAGATGGGGGTGAGGATTATTCCGGGAACAGCAGGATGGATCACTGGACCTCCGGCCGCAAGGGAATAGGCAGTGGATCCGGTGGGGGTAGCCACAATAAGCCCGTCGGCCTTGTAGGTGGTCAGATACTTACCGTTGATTTCGACCCCGCAATAGGCAAGCCTTGAAAGGGCACCCTTGGTGAGCACGAGGTCGTTGAGCACATCGACACAGGATATTATTTCTCCATCCCTCTCAACGGTAACCTTGAGGCGCATGCGTTCTTCGATGGAGAACCTGTTTTCAAGGACCGCCTGAACTGCCTCAAATAGGTGATCTTCAACGGTTTCAGCAAGGAATCCAACCTCACCAAACTTGATGCCCATGAGGGGAACCCTGTTGCTGCCAACAAGCCTTGCCGCACTCAGAAAAGTGCCGTCACCGCCAAGGACAATCAGACACAGGAGATCAGTCAATATTCCGGACGGCGTGGTATTATCTACAAACACGACCTTTGCCCCCCTGGTGTTCAACCATTTTTCAAGCTCGCGGGCTTTGTCCTGTGCCCGTTCATCCCTCTTTACCAGAAGACCTATGCATTGTTTCATAACCTGGGCCTATTTTCTCGATTTAAATGTCATGGGCCGATCCTCCGACCCAGTTTACTGTTGATCTTTTATCGAACCTGGCGGCAAATAGGCAAGACCTATTTAAAATTCATTGTCCAAGAAGTCAGTCAAGGGCCAAGGATTTTAACCTAATACCCTGATTTTCATTGACTCTTATCCCCTGTCTCAGTATAGAAGATAGGTTAATTCAAACATTTTTTTATTAAACAAATTTTAACGAGGAGAGAGCTATGAAAAAGATGGGAAAAGCATCGGCCATTTTATCCATGTTGCTGTTTGCATATGTTGCCCTGACTGGGAACCTGTTTGCCGGAGACACTATCAAGCTTGGCGTGGCAGGAGCCCACAGCGGAGATCTTGCATCCTATGGCTTGCCCACGGTCAAGGCTGCCGAACTTGTGACTAAAAAGGTCAACGCCGCCGGAGGAGTTCTGGGGAAACAGGTGGAACTGCTGGTGGAAGATGACGTGTGCAAACCTGAGGTAGCGGGGAACACAGCCACAAAGCTTGTCTCAGACGGTGCAGATGTTATCCTTGGCCACATCTGCTCAGGCGCCACCAAGGCCGCCCTTGGATTTTATAAAGACGCTGACATCGTTACCATGTCCCCATCCGCGACCACTCCAGATCTCACCCTGAGTGGAGAGTATCCCAATTTTTTCAGAACCATTGCCCATGATGCGGTCCAGGCCCAGCTCCAGGTCAAATACGCCACAGGAGTACTCAAGGTAAAAAAGATCGCGGTGCTCCATGACAAGGGGGATTACGGTAAGGGCCAGGCCGAACTTGCCCGGGAACATTTTACCAAGGCAGGTGTTGAGGTTGTCCTGTTTGAAGGGGTCACTCCCGGTGCCATGGATTATTCTGCCATCGTAACTAAAATCAGCCGGGCAAAACCCGAACTCGTGATCTGGGGCGGTTACCATCCTGAGGCCTCCAAGATCATCTCCCAGATGAAGAAAAAAAGGCTGAAAATTGACTTCATGGGCGGTGACGGCGTAAAGGACGACACCTTTATAAAGGTTGCCGGCAAATACGCAGAAGGTACCTATGCCACGGGTCCAATGGACATCTCAAACAACCCCCTTGCCATCCAGGCAAAAAAAGAGCACCAGGATGCCTATGGGGCCGATCCGGGCGCATTTTTCGACGCAGCCTATTCCGCAGCCCTTGCCCTGCTAAACGCCATTGACAAGGCCGGTTCCACGGACTATGACGCCATTGTCAACGCCCTTCACACCGAACCTGTGGACACCCCCCTTGGCACGATCAAATTTGATAAGAACGGGGATGCAACGGGCATCGGTTTTTCCGTGTACCAGGTTCAAAACGGCGCCTTTGTAGAGCAGAAATAGCCGAGAAACCTGATTGAGAAATTAACGTTGAAACTCCAGTCGAAACATCACTGTGTGAGCCTCGACTTCAGAGCTCGCTTTGGTCACCCTGACCGGAACATTGTAAACCAAAGGGGTTTAGAATTTTTCTCCTTCCAGGCGTTAAGAAGCGCAGGCTGTTTGAGGACTTTAGCCCGCAGTTCCTGCGCTTTAGACTGGAAGGAGAAAAATTCCCCCGACGTTTACAGTTCCGGTCAGGGCGACCAAAGCGGGCGGAATGAAACTATTGTAAAGAACCTTCACTGAACAATGCCCTGAACCTAAAAAGCAGGTTTTTATGGATTTTGAATACTTTATGCAGCTCTTTTTCGGAGGGCTGACCCGGGGCAGCATCTACGCCCTCATCGCCCTTGGATACACAATGGTCTACGGCATCATTCAGCTGATCAACTTTGCCCATGGAGAAATTTATATGATCGGGGCCTTTACCGGTCTTATCGTCTCCAGCGTTCTGACCATGGCGGGCATGCCCGCCCTTGGGGTGATTGTCATGGCGGCAATGGCGGCGGTTATTTATTCCAGCGCCTATGGCTTTACCATGGAAAAAATCGCCTACAGACCCCTGAGGAACGCACCAAGACTGTCGGCCCTGATCTCAGCAATTGGCATGTCGCTGTTTCTCCAGAACTATGTGCTCCTTGCCCAGACATCGGATTTTCTCCCATTTCCATCGTTAATTCCCGATTTTGCCTTTTGGGAGCCCTATGCCCACATCATAAGCTCCCCCGAGATTGTTATTCTCGGCACCACCTTTGTCGTCATGGTTCTCCTGACCATAATGATCAAGTTTACCCGGATCGGAAAGGCCATGCGGGCCACCTCCCAGGACAAGATCATGGCGGCCCTTCTTGGCATCAACGTGGACAAAATTATCTCCATCACCTTTGTGGTGGGATCTGCCACGGCGGCCATCGGCGGGATTCTCATCGCCTCCCACATCGGACAGATCAACTTTTACATGGGGTTCATCGTAGGAATCAAGGCCTTTGTGGCGGCGGTCCTGGGAGGAATCGGAAGCATCCCCGGGGCGGTTCTCGGAGCCTTTGTCCTCGGCTGGACGGAAAGTTTTTTCACAGGCTACATTTCGAGCGATTACGAGGATGTGTTCGCCTTTGTTATCCTGGTGGTTATCCTTATCTTCAGGCCCTCTGGAATCCTGGGAAAATCTGAAACTCAGAAGGTATAAGAAAATTAATTATGACAGCTGGCAATGAAATAAAACGATCGTTTGCAGCATCTATCTGGTTCATGTTCCTCACCTTCCCCATCATGGTGATCAAGGTAAACACGGTAACTAATACCGTGGAATGGAGATGGGCAAACATGATCTGGGTAGGAATCGGCGCATTTTTCCTCTCCATGCTCTGGCGCTATCTTCTGCTGCGAAAGGAGACGGGCGGCAAGAAAGAGGTTGGGGATAAACCAGGCATAATTCAGACAATTGCTGCAAACCGAAGGTTTTCCATCCCTGCACTTACGGGTCTCGGGGTATTTATTCTTGTTTTCCCCCATCTTTTTTCCATGTACCAGACCAGCATCATGATTTCGGCCCTCATCTATGTGATGCTGGGGTTGGGGCTCAACATCGTGGTTGGGCTTGCAGGGCTTCTGGACCTTGGATACGTGGCATTTTTTGCCGTGGGCGCCTATTCCTTTGCCCTTCTCAACTTAAACTTCGGAATAACCTTTTGGGTCGCACTTCCCCTGGGCGGACTTTTAGGGGGGTTTTCCGGTATTATCCTCGGCTACCCTGTGCTGCGCTTAAGGGGCGACTACCTTGCCATCGTGACTCTGGGATTTGGAGAGATCATCCGGCTGGTGCTGGAAAACTGGAGCGAGTTTTCCCAAGGACCCAGCGGAATCGCCAACATTCCCAAACCCACCCTGTTTGGAATTGACCTCAGCCTGGACCAGGAGACCGTATATCTTTTTTACATCCTGGTTACTCTGGTGATCTTCACCATCTTTGTGATCAATCGGCTCCAGGACTCCAGAATCGGCCGGGCCTGGATAGCCCTTAAAGACGACGAGATCGCCTGCCAGGCCATGGGAATCGACAAGGCAAAGACAAAACTCAGAGCCTTTGCCCTGGGGGCCACCTGGGCCGGCATGGGTGGTGTGATCTTTGCGGCCAAGACAACCTTTGTCAATCCGGCAAGCTTTACCATCTGGGAATCAATAATCATCCTGTGTACGGTTGTCCTCGGCGGAATGGGTTCCATCCTGGGCGTAATTTCAGGTGCACTGCTCCTCATCCTTTTGCCCGAATACCTGAGGGATTTTGGACAGTTCAGAATGATCACCTTTGGATCGGTTCTGGTTCTCATGATGGTGTTCCGCCCCGGAGGTATAGTTGAAAACATCAGGAGAACCTATACGTTCAAGCGAAAAATGGAAACCAAATGAAAAAAATTTTAGATGTGAGCAATCTGACCATGGATTTCGGGGGGCTCAGGGCCATTGACAACCTGGACATCTCTATCCATGAGGGAGAAATTGCAGCCCTGATCGGACCAAACGGTGCAGGGAAAACGACATTTTTCAACTGCATCACCGGCATATACAAGCCCACTGGCGGCGATATTCTTATCGCGCCCCGGGGCAGCAGCCAGCGCATCAACGGTCTCAAACCCAACATCGTAACTAAAAAGGGACTTGCCAGGACCTTCCAGAACATCCGGCTGTTCAGCTCCATGACCGTTCTTGAGAACGTCATGATCGGGTGCCACCCGGTGACAAAAGCCGGTGTGCTTGGAGCTATCTTCAGGGGAGCTGGAACCAGGGCTGAGGAAAGATTCATTGCCGAAAGGAGCTATGCCCTGCTTAAAAAAATCGGCCTTGAAAACTTTGCAAACGAGCTTGCCATTAATCTTCCCTACGGAGACCAGCGAAGGCTTGAGATTGCAAGGGCCATGGCGACTGACCCCTTTCTGCTGCTTCTGGACGAACCCGCCGCAGGCATGAATCCCCAGGAGACAAAAACCCTTGACGATCTGATCATCCGGATAAGAGACGAGGACAACATCTCCATACTTTTAATCGAGCACGACATGAAGCTTGTTATGAGTCTTTCAGACAATATCCATGTGGTGGACTACGGTAAAAAGATAGCTGAGGGAACACCTGAACAGATCAGGAACAATGATGTTGTGATAAAGGCCTACCTGGGGGAAGAAATCGATGCTTAAACTGAAGGACGTTCAGTCATTTTACGGCAACATCCAGGCCCTGAAAAAGGTCTCCCTGGACGTGGAGCAGGGGGAGATAATAACACTGATAGGTGCCAACGGGGCCGGAAAATCCACCACCCTCATGACGCTGTGCGGAGTCATACAGGCCCGCCACGGTAAAATCACGTTTGAGGGAAAGGATATAACGGCCATGCCCCCGGATAAAATAGTGGCCCTCGGCATCAGCCAGGTGCCAGAAGGCCGCAGAATCTTTCCCTATCTAACGATCACGGAAAATCTTGACATGGGAAGCTTTTTAAGGAGAGACACCCATAACATCAAGGCCGACATGGATCATATTTTTGATCTTTTTCCGATCCTTGCCGAACGACGCAGCCAGCCCGGAGGGACTCTTTCAGGCGGAGAACAGCAGATGCTCGCCATCTCAAGGGCCCTGATGTCAAGGCCAAAACTCCTGCTGCTGGATGAACCCTCCCTGGGACTTGCACCCCTCGTGACTAAACGGATCTTTGAAATCATTAGAAGAATCAACAAGGAGAGCGGAACCACCATCCTTCTCGTGGAGCAGAACGCAAATCTTGCCCTTAAAGTGGCTGATCGGGCCTATGTGATGGAGACCGGAACCGTAACCATGACCGATACCGGTAAGAACCTCCTTGCCAACGAAGACGTTAAAAAGGCCTACCTGGGAATATGATAAACGAGCTTACCATAAAAAATTTTGCGATCATCGATGATATCCGAATCTCTTTTTCCAACGGCTTTTCCGTTCTCACCGGTGAGACAGGTGCGGGAAAATCCATCATCATCGAAGCGGTCAACCTTATTCTAGGTGCAAGGGCTGCGGCTGACCTGGTAAGAACCGGCGAAAAAAACGCTGAGCTCACGGCAATCTTTGAGGTTGACCCCGGTTCCCCTGCCGCCCTGATCATGGCAGACCAGGAGATGGACCCCGGAGAAGGGCTCATGATCCGCAGGGTAATCAATGCCGACGGACGGCACAAGGTGTACATCAACTCAAAACCTTCGACCATGCAGCTCTTAAAACAGGTGACTCGAAACCTTGCCGGCATTTCCAGCCAGCACGCCCACCAGAGCCTCTTTAACGAGGAGAATCACCTTTCAATCCTGGATCGGTTTGCCGCAACGCAAAACCTTGCGGCCGAGGTGAAAAAGGTCTACAACGAACTTGCCCCCCTGAAACGCCAGATCCAGGAGCTTAGGACAAATGCCCACAAGGCAGACCAGGAAAACGATCTCCTGCGGTTCCAGATAGACGAAATAAAAGAGGCTGCCATCCTTGAGGATGAGGATGAAATTCTTCAGCAGGAGCGGATTCGCCTTAAAAATGGTACGGACATCCTGACCTGTGTGACCGCAGCCGTTGACGAACTTTACGCCAGGGAGAATTCAATCCTCGAACGCTTGGGCCGGATCAGGAACGACCTTGACCGGAGATCGACCCTGGACCCCGCCCTTGTCCCCATTATGGAAAAGACCTCTCAATCCCTGTTCGATCTCGAAGACCTGGCCGAAGAGCTCAGGGTTTATGCATCAAAGATAGACCTTGATCCAGGACTTCTGGACCAGACCGAGGAAAGGCTGGACCTGATCCAGCGCCTCAAGAGAAAGTATGGCGGAACCCTTGAACGGCTCTTTCAAAAATATACAGACATGCAATCCCAGCTGGAACTTACAGACAATGTGGAAGAAAGAATTGCCCGTCTGGAACAAAAGGCCGAGACCCTTGCCAGCACACTCCGGGAAAAGGCTCTAATCCTTTCCGAACGGCGTATGGAAGGTGCTGAACGTCTGGGATCCCTTGCAGAAATGGAGCTTGGCGAGCTTGAGATGGGTAACACACGGTTTGTGGTTTCTCTTGAGTGCACCCCTTCAGACACGGCCGATTATTTCACCGTGGATAAGCGATTAATCTCCCCATCGGGAATCGACCGGGTATCCTTTCTCATCTCCCCCAATCCAGGTGAAGAACCAAGACCCTTGAGCCGCATAGCTTCAGGTGGTGAACTCTCCAGGGTGGTGCTTGCCCTCAAGACCATTCTTTCCAGGACAGAAGCCCTTGACACACTGATATTTGACGAGGTGGATTCAGGAATAGGAGGCAGGACTTCGGATAAGGTGGGTAAAAAACTGAGAAAACTTGCCGATACCTACCAGGTGATCTGCATCACCCATCTGGCCCAGATCGCAAGGTTTGGCACCAGTCACTATAAAATCGAAAAAAACGTGGTGAACGGCAGAACCGCCACCTCCATCACCCCCCTCCCTGATATGGAGAGCCGGGTGATCGAGATCGCACGCATGATCGGCGGAGAACAAATCACCGATGCCACCATTGCCCATGCAAGGGAAATGCTGACTACTTGTCAGTAGGCAGTGGGATTCGCAGAAACGTCAGCGGTGGGGATACCGACTGCTGCCTATAATTCAAAATTAAAGTTAGAATTGCTGCGAATCACCCCTGTTGCATTGACATCTCCAGCATTGCCATTATTTTAAAAAGTTAAGTGACTATAGGCAGCGAACAATTTGACAGCAACCCGCAAAAGAAGAAAGAGGATTCTACAATGCCAATATATGAGTTTAAATGTTCAGAGTGTGAAACGTTTTTTGAGGTTCTTGTGATGAAAAACGATGAAGAACACGAGATCAAATGTCCCAAATGCAGCTCTTCTGCCGCTGAAAGAGTTGTAAGCGCAACCAACTACGCCATGGGAGCCTCTTCTTCAGGCGGCCCGGCCAAAGGAGTCACCAAACAGGAGAGGACATGTTCCAGCGGTTCGTGCACCACCTATAATGTTGCCGGGGAAAGCCGAGGTTAGCACTTCACAGTTGCACATTTATGAGGAAATTTCCATGACCCAGCATGCCACACTCACCATTGATGGTAAGACATTTCAACTGCCCGTTATAACTGGTAGCGAAGGCGAAAGAGCCATAGATATCCGAGCCCTTAGAAGGGAGACGGGGCTTATCACCTTTGATCCCGGATTCGGCAGCACCGGAAGCTGCGCAAGTGCCATTACCTTTATGGACGGTGAACGGGGGATACTTCGCTACCGGGGGATTCCCATTGAGCAGCTTGCGGAAAAATCGACCTTTGTAGAGACAGCCTACCTGCTGATCACGGGCAAGCTTCCCAACCGGGAAGAGCTGACCCGCACCAGTGTGATGCTCAACGATTTTTCCCTCCTCCACGAGGACTTGAAGTTCTTTTACCAGAACTATCCGAGCAAGGCCCATCCCATGGGAATTCTTTCGGCCATGGTCAATACCATGCGAAGCTTTTATCCGGAACTCATAGATCTTGAGGAGGATATCAGCAGGACCTTTCTCAGACTCATATCCAAGGTCCGAACCATGGCCGCCATGGCTTATAAGATTTCCAGGGGCCACAAGACGGTCTACCCCAGGCCCAACTACTCCTACGGGGCAAATTTCCTCCACATGATGTTTGACAACCCCGTGATTCCCTATGAGATGGATTACGACTTGGTCCAGGCCCTGAACGTATTCTGGATTCTCCATGCCGACCACGAGCAGAACTGTTCGACTGCTGCGGTAAGGGTCGTGGGCAGCGGGA
Organism: Desulfobacterium sp.; assembly: GCA_034007745.1. GTDB lineage: Bacteria > Desulfobacterota > Desulfobacteria > Desulfobacterales > Desulfobacteraceae > Desulforapulum. Next base: position 29,588 of record JAVEQI010000003.1, on the reverse strand, counting down.
AGGTTAACGTCTATGCGGCGATTTCAGCCGGAATCTCGGCCCTGTGGGGCCCCCTCCACGGGGGCGCCAATCAGGCCGTTATCCAAATGTTAGAACAGATTCAGAACGAAGGGCTGACCATTCCCCAGGTAATTGCAAGGGCAAAGGCAAAGGACGACCCATTTAAACTCATGGGGTTTGGTCACAGGGTTTACAAGACCTATGACCCCAGGGCAAGGATCATGAAAAAGATGTGCGATCTTGTTCTTAAAAAGCAGCGGCCCAACGGTAACAATGAAGGGGATACCCTCCTGGATATCGCCATGGAGCTTGAACATACAGCCCTTGAAGACCCCTATTTCCAGGAAAAAAACCTCTACCCCAACGTGGACTTTTATTCGGGAATCGTTCTAAGGGCTATGGGAATTCCCACCAATATGTTCACCGTCATGTTTGCCATTGGCAGACTGCCCGGGTGGCTTGCCCAGTGGCAGGAGGACTACCATGATCCCATGGGAAAAATATCAAGGCCCCGGCAGATCTATACCGGCGAACCCCTGACCGATTACGTCCCCATTGACGAACGGGAATAGAAACAATCCTTTGCTTTGATTTTATTCATGTCAACTATATGAAACAGCTCTTAGCTAACAGCTATTTTATTAGTGGAACATGATTTCGCCGGTTTTTTCAGTGCCGTAGCCCCCAAGGGCCATGACACGATCCTTAAAGGCATCGGTTCTTATGGTCTCAATCAGGGCCTGGACCTTGTCCGTGGTGAAGAATCGGTCCGGGATGATAAGGTCATACTCTTCGGTCACAACCGGTATAAAATCAAGGTCCAGGGCCTTTGCCGCCGCATGGATGCCGAGCCCTGCGTCGGCCCTGCCCGATAGAACAGCTGCGGCCACCGACATGTGGGTGTACTCTTCGCTGGAATATCCCCTGATATCCCTGGAGGGAATGCCAAGGGAATCCAGCTTGTAGTCAAATAACACCCGGGTTCCCGATCCAGGCTGACGGTTTATAAAGGTTAGATCCTCTGCCTTAAGATCTTCCAGGCCCTTTATATTCTTTGGGTTTTTCTTGGCCACAATCAGCCCCTGATCCCGCATCACAAGATTTACCACCCACACTGACTCGTCGGGCAGGTATCGCTTTATGTACGATAGGTTGTAGGAGCCGTCCTCCGGGTCGAGGAGATGGGAGCCCGCCATGTGGCAGGTTCCTCGTTTGATGGCCATGAGGCCGCCCATGCTGCCCACATGGGTGGACGAGAGGCTGACTTCATTGGAATTTCGCCGGATCTGATCGGAAAGAACATCCAGGGTGTTATCATGGGAACCTGTTATCACGATGGTCTTTTCAATAGCGCTTCTGGGCCTCAAGAGTTCCGCCTCGACCGCCACCCCCTCCTGGATCCCTTCGCTGTAGGCCGGGATGCGGATGACGCCGTCAGCCCTGGTCAGGGTGGTAATGCTCCCGGCCGCCCTGGGAAGCTGGGAGGCGACAAGCCTTTCATCCACAGATCCTATCTTTACCCGGACAAACTCCTCCTGACCTAACTTTGACGCTATCTTTCTGCCGGGTACGACCATGGCCTTTTCCCGGGCAGGCCTGTAAAGTCCCTGCATTGCGACAAGCAAAGGACCTGCGAACTCTTCAAAGGCTACGATGGCTGAAACAGGGTAACCTGGAATTCCGAAAACGGGTTTGCCCTCAACAGTTCCGAAAAGAATAGGTTTACCAGGCATCATGGTAACCCCGTGGAGATGGATCTCACCAAGGGCCTGGACAATGGGTTTAGCAAAATCCTCAGATCCTGCCGATGACCCTCCTATGATGAGAATCATATCGATCCCCTTGACCACAGCCTCTTTAACCGCAGCCGTCATGGTCTCAAGGTTATCCTTTAAAAGCGTGTGACAAACGCTGGTGGCCCCGTTATTCCGGCAAAGTGCGGCAAGCACATGGGAATTTGAATCAATCACATCCCCCGGCATCATCCCGCTCTTGTCTATATCCTCCCACTGTCTTAACTCATTACCCGTGGGAATGATCATCACGTTTGGTCTTTTCCTGACGCAAACAGAAAAAACACCCCCTGACACCAGGGCCCCTATGGAATAGGAGGTGACGGTGTGACCCCTTGGAAACAAGAGTTCCGTGGCTACAATATCTTCGCCCATTTTTCTGACATTCTGCCAGGGGAAGAGAGGAGCCTCAATCTCGACACCCTTATCGTCAAGGATATTAAGGTTTTCGATCATGATAACGGCATTTGTGCCGTCTGGCATGACATGGCCTGTATTGACCCAGAAGGCATCTACCCCTGGTTTTAGAATTATGGGTGTCTCGGGAGTTGCGCCAAAGGTTACCGAGGCTGAAACGGCAATACCGTCCATGGCTGCAGCATGGAAGTTAGGCGACGAAAGCGATGCCACGGCAGGCTCAGCAAGAACCCGTCCCTCAGCATCAACCGACGCAATGGTCTCAATATCCATGGACGGCATAACTGGAAATTTGTCAAAGATGATCTTTTTTGCCTCTTGGATGCTCTTCATCTCAAGATATATATTTCGTTTCAAAGCCATGAATTTTTCCTTATTTTTATCACTGGTTGCTCGACTGCAATTGTTAAGTTTTTTTCCTCAACCCACCCTAGGGGTACAGCAATTGTAATTTTTGATTTTGAATTAGAGGCAACAGTCGGTATCCCCTTGCCTGACCAAAAAAGTCGGGGGATTTTCGGCCAGTTAAACGAGACCGCCATATGGTGCCACTCCACTGCCTACTACCTCGTCAGGGGTATAATCTGAACTATTTCCCCCCTCTCAAGGCCCTCAAGGTTTTCGTCGATCTCAAGCAGACCGTCGGCCAGAACCATGGTTCGAATAAGGCCTGACTTACCCAGCACAGGTTCCGCCACAATGCCCCGATCATCTGTCTTGAGGCAGACCCTTATAAAATCGGTCCTGCCCTGGGCTGAAGCAATGTTTCTTGAAAGTCGGGCCGGTATGGTAATGCCAGCTCCCCGGGGATTGGAAAGACCCTGGAGCCGGTTCAGAAAGGGGAGAACCACCACCTGGAAGATCACCATGGCTGACACCACATGGCCGGGAAGTCCCCACACGGGCTTTTTGCCCGATCGTGCCAGTATCGTGGGTTTTCCGGGGCTGATTGAGATGCCGTGAACAAGGAGACTTGTATCTGCAAGTTTAGTAAGGGTGTCCACGGTAAAATCCCTGACACCCACCGAGCTTCCCCCGGAAATTAAAACCATGTCACAACTTTCAACCGCCTGTTTACACACAGTAAAAAGCGCATCCTCATCGTCCTTGACAATGCCGTAGCAGATGGGAATGCCCCCCCCACCCCTGACAAGACCCGCAAGGGTGTAGGTGTTGATGTCCCGGATCTCACCAGGAGCGGGTGCCTCGGTCACTGGGATCACTTCGTCACCGGTGGAAATAATGCCCACAACCGGCCGTTTAAAAACCCTGACACGATCCAGGCCAAAGGCGGCTGCAAGACCGGTCTCCTGGGGCCTCATCCTCGTGCCCTGGGGGAGGACAGTTTCGTTTTTTTTAAAATCCTCGTTCCGGTCTATGACGTTAGTCATGGGGGCAACGCTCTTGTACACCTCGATGGCGGTATCATCCACCTGATCGGTATGCTCGATCATCACAACGCCGTTCCCGCCTTCCGGCAGCATACCCCCGGTTGATATTCTTGCAGCCTCGCCCGGCAAAAGAGCAAAATCCGGCACCTTACCCATGGGAATGGTCTGGGCCAAGGTGAGCCAGGCAGGATTTGATTCAGATGCCCCAAAGGTGGATTCTGCCCGGACAGCATACCCGTCCATGGTCGAACGCCTGAACCCGGGAAGATCCTGATCCGCTGCAATGGTCTGCCCAAGGACCCTGAAAACAGCCTCATCAATGGAAACCGTCTCCTGTTCAACCGGATCAAAGGTATCGACCAGGGCCATGACCTGTTTGAGAGTTCTTACCTTAAAAAAACTTTTCATGATCCCAGGGCTTCCCGCATACGGGCCATGGCGGTCTCAACCTTGTCCCGGCTGTTGAAGGCACTGATTCTGATATACCCCTCACCGCACTGTCCAAAGCCCGTGCCGGGAGTGCACACCACCCCGGCTTTTTTAAGGAGCAGATCAAAGAATTCCCAGGAATCACGGCCGTTACCGTTAATCCAGACGTAGGGGGAGTCTGTTCCGCCAACATAGTTAAATCCCATGGAGTCCATGGCCCGTTGGATAATCTTTGCATTTTCCAGGTAACCATCCACAAGAGCCTTGACCTGGGCCTTGCCCTCTGTGGAATAGACGGCCTCGGCTGCCCGCTGAACCGGATAGGCAACCCCGTTGAACTTGGTTGTATGACGTCGATTCCAAAGGGAATGGAGGAGGACTGGTTTTCCCGTCTGATCAAAGACTCTGCAGCTCTTAGGGACCACGGTGTAGGCACACCGGGTCCCGGTGAAGCCTGCGGTCTTGGAGAAACTTCTGAACTCCACGGCCACCTCCCTTGCCCCCTCTATCTCATAGATGGAGCGGGGAAGGTCTTCGTTCCTTATAAAAGCCTCATAAGCCGCATCAAACAGGATCAGGGCATCGGTATCCCGGGCAAAATCCACCCAGCGTTTAAGGGCAGATTTTGTAATGGTAGTTCCCGTGGGGTTGTTGGGAAAGCAGAGATATATGAGGTCCACGGGTTCTTCGGGAAGGTCAGGGACAAAATTGTTTTCCGCCGTGCATTCCATGTAGCAGACCCCGCCATACCTGCCGTTGTTGAATTCGCCGGTCCGCCCGGCCATTACGTTGGTATCAAGGTATACCGGGTAAACAGGATCTGGAATGGCGATCTTTATGTCGGTGCTGAAAAGCTCCTGGAAGTTGCCGGTGTCGCACTTTGCTCCGTCGCTCACAAAGATCTCGTCGCCGTCAATGTCGGCCCCCCTGGCCCTGAAATCTTCGGCCGCAATCTTGTCGCGTAAAAACGAATACCCCTGTTCCGGTCCATACCCCCTAAAGGTGGCATCAACCGCCATTTCATCGACTCCCCTGTGAAAGGCCTGGACACAGGCATCGGGCAGGCCATGGGTCACGTCACCTATCCCCAGGCGAATGATGTCAACATCCGGACAGCTCTGCTGATAAGCCGACACCCTTTTTGCAATATCAGAGAAAAGATAAGAGGCCCTTAGTTTTTCATAGTGTGGATTTGCTGTTATCATTTAACATCCTTTTTTATTGTTTTAATCTGTATTAATCATCCTTCGATATCCAGGGGCCAGAGGGCATCTGCCAGCCTTAAATACTCCTTAACATCAAGGGTTTCCGCCCTTCTGACCGGATCTATTCCCGCTGATTCAAGTGCCCTTATTGACCCACCTGTATCAATGCCAAGCTCTCCGCCTGCAAGGGAATTTCTAAGGGTTTTTCTTCTCTTCGAAAAAGCCGCCTTGATAACTTTGAACAGAAACAGTTCCTTGGCACCGGAAAAGGCTGTGGTTTCAAAAAAAGTAACCTCGATCACCCTTGACTCCACGGCAGGTTTCGGGAAAAAGAGGTGGGGCGGGAGGTCCGCAATCTTTTTAACGGTCGAGCAGTATTGCATCACAACCGATAGCCTGCCATATTCCCTTCCACCCGGCGGGGCCGCTATTCTCTGAGCAAGTTCCTTCTGGAACATGAGAACGGCACGTTTTACAAGGTGACGGTTTTCCACAAGCTTGAAGAGTACCTGGGAGGATATGTTGTAGGGAAGGTTCCCGATAACTATCATTTTTTCCCCCTGGGCAAGGGCGGCAAGATCCTGGCGCAGGATGTCGTTGTTGATCAGTTCAACATTATCAATTCCTTCGATTTTCAACTCATCAAGGAGAACCCCGGCAAGCCTTGTGTCCTTTTCAACGGCCACAACTGTTTTAGCCTGGCCTGCAGCAGGAATAGTCAAAGCCCCTAAACCCGGGCCGATTTCAAGTACCCGGTCCCGGTCTGAAATACCGGCACTCATGACGATCATCCGGGCTGCATTGGGGTCGCTGAGAAAATTTTGACCCAGCTCTTTTCTTGCCATGAGCCGCTGCTGTTTCAGCAATGTCCCGGGATAGGTCATAGGGTCTCCTGTTGTTTAATTTTTACCTGTTGTGGGTGCAAGCCTTACCTCAATGGAGCCGTAAAGGGTTTGAAAAATTTACCGCTTGACTTTCATTTTGACTGCAAGTAGTTGTAATTTGGTAAAGTAACCATGGTTACTATTAATTCAAATGGGTAATTTTTGCAAATTGCAATTTAAAATAAGCCGGAGCCAGTGTAGGGGCGACCCTTGCAGTCGCCCTTTATGGCGGCCCCAACAAAGAAAAAAAACAAAAGGGTAAAACTTGAAATCTACAAACGAGCCTAGGCAGAATAAAAGTCAGCCAAACGAGCATCAGATTGATTTAAAGAATCTCAAGCCAGGCGACAACCTTGGCAACTACACCATCCTGCGCACTGAACCTCTAGAAGAGATCAACAGTAATCTGATCCAGCTTATCCATGGCCCCACCGGGGCAAGGCATGTCCACATTGGCAACAATGACAGGGAAAACACCTTTGGGGTGGCCTTTAGGACAGTTCCTTCAGACTCCACCGGTGTTGCCCATATTCTGGAGCATACGGTGCTGTGCGGATCTGAACGCTTTGATGTGAGGGATCCATTCTTTTCCATGCTCAAACGGGGACTTTCCACCTTCATGAATGCCCTTACGGCATCAGACTGGACCATGTACCCCTTTTCCACCCAGAACCCCAAGGATTTTTACAACCTCATGGCGGTTTACCTGGATGCTGCTTTTTTCCCAAAGCTTGACCCCTTGAGCTTCAAACAGGAGGGCCACCGCCTGGAGATCAAACCCGCCTCAAATCCCGGTGAAAATGTGGAGCTCGTCTATAAAGGCGTTGTGTACAACGAGATGAAAGGTGCCATGTCTTCTCCCAGCCAAATCATGGGCAGATCCCTTGTTGCATCACTATACCCCGACACCACCTACAGCAACAACTCCGGCGGTGAACCAAGGGAAATCCCGACCCTTACCCACCAGGATCTGTGCGCCTTCCACGCACGTTTTTATCATCCCTCCAACGCATTTTTTTACACCTATGGAAACCTTGACCTGACCGAGCACCTGGGATTCATCGAGAATAAGGTGCTGTCCCGGTTTAACAGGATCAATCCGGACTCGGAAGTTTCTTCCCAGCCCAGGTGGAAAACGCCGAAAAAGGCCGAAGCCCGTTATCCCCTTGATCGGGACGAAGACGCCTCCAACAAGTTCCAGACCTGTGTTGCCTGGCTTACTGCCGATGTAAAAGATTCGTTTGAAACTCTGATCCTGAGCGTTCTCGAGCAGGTACTCCTTGGCAACGCAGCCTCTCCCCTTCGAAAGGCCCTGATAGATTCCAATCTGGGTTCAGCACTGAGCGATGGTTCAGGTTTTGATCCAGATATGCGTGATACCATGTTTGCCTGCGGTCTCAAGGAAGTTGCGGAGGATGCGGCCCCAAAGATAGAAAGTCTGATCTTTGAAACCCTTGAACGTATAGTTGAACAGGGAGTTGACAAGAGCATGGTGGCCTCGGCCATTCACCAGATTGAATTTCACAGAAAAGAGATCACCAACACCCCCTACCCCTTTGGCATAAAGCTGTTGCTCTCATTCACCGGCCCCTGGATTCACGAAGGAGATATCCTCTCCTGCCTCAGCTTTAACAAGGATCTTGAGCGGTTGAACCGGGAGATGACCAATGAAGGTTTTTTTGAAGAAAGAATAAGGCGCTATTTTCTGGATAATCCCCACAGGGTGCTATTTACCCTTGCACCGGACCAGGAGATGGAAAAGATCGAAGAGGATCGCTGCCGTAAAGAGCTTGCTGCAGCCCTTTCAGCACTATCCCCCCGGGACCTTGAAACGATCAAAAAGGATGCCGCAACCCTTGCCCGCCTCCAGGATGCAAAGGAGGACCTCTCCGTACTCCCCACCCTGGAGATTACCGATGTGCCGCCCGAGATTGAAATCATACGGCCGGACAAGATAGAGGGGGTAACCCATTCAACCGCCTATGCTGCGACCACCTCGGAAATTGTCTACTTCTCCTGCCCCACGGGTCTTGGGAGGCTGCCCCAAAGGCTGTTTCCCCTGGTGCCCTTTTTCTGCCAGGCATTTACAGGAGCAGGAACAGCCCTCAGGGACTATGCCGACATGGCCGAGCGTATGGATCTTTACACCGGCGGAGTTGGTCTAAGCCCTGTGAGCGGGACAGGTTTTGGCGAGGTAGGTGAGTGTCTTCCCTTTGTGGCCCTCCAGGCAAAGGCCCTGGACCGGAACATCACCAAAATGTTCGAAATCATAACAGAATTTGTCTCCCAGTACAGCTTTAAAGACCATACAAGGCTCAAAAATCTTTTGCTCCAATACAGGGCATCCCTGGAAAGTTCCATTGTTGCAAGCGGCCACAGCTATGCCATATCCCTTGCCGCAAGAACCCTGTCCCCTACGGGTCATCTTGCCGAGATGTGGCACGGAATCCACCAGTACCAATACATCAAGGATCTCTGCCAAGGGCTTGACAACGAAAAAACGGGCGAACAGGCCATGACCGAACTTGCCCGGGACCTTTCCACCATGGCCGAGCTTCTGTTCCGGCGGGACAATTTAAGACCCGCCATTGTGGGAGAGCCTGATTCCCTCATTGTTGGTGACAGGCTGATCTCCGCCATGGTCGACAAGCTCCCCGTCAACCATGGGGACCAGCTCCTGCCGCCCAACCTCCCCTTTGAGCGAACCCTGCCCTTTGAGGGGTGGATAACAAGCACCCAGGTGTCGTTTGTGGCCCAGGCCTTCACCACCGTGCGCATGGGCCACAGGGACGCACCCGCCCTTGCGGTCATTGCCAAGATGCTGCGTTCCCTGTATCTTCACCGGGAAATCAGGGAAAAGGGAGGGGCCTATGGCGGGTTTGCCATCTACTCCACCCAAGAGGGAATCTTTTCCTTTGGCTCCTATCGTGATCCCAATATCCGTCGAACCATCAAGGTCTTTCAGGAAGCCTGTGACTTTATACTTACGGGTGATTATTCTGAACAGGATATCAAAGAGGCAGTCCTCCAGGTGTGTGCAGAGATAGACAAGCCTGAGACCCCGGGTCCCGCGGCCATAAAGGCATTTTACAGGGATGTCCTGATGCTGACCGATGAACGAAGAAAATCCTTTAAATCCGAACTCCTGGCCCTTGATATGCCCACTATCAAAGCCTGTGCCCAGCGATATTTCAAAGCCGCTGACACAGGCAAGGGAACGGCTGTTATTTCAGGGAAAGAGCTTCTCAGGGCTGCCAATGAAAACCGTGAGCCAGGGGCTCCTGCCCTTGAGATTCACAGGATCTGAAGCACGACAGGAGGCATGCATGGTATTGAGGGGTCTGAAAAAAGGAATTCAGGATGAACCTGCAATAACAACCGAAAGAATCGCCCATGAATTCAACAACATTCTCATGACAATACAGGGCAGAGCATGCCTTATTCTCAAGGATCTGGAACCATCCCACCCCTTTTACTCCCAACTGTCTGAAATCGTGCAGACCGTTCAAAAGGGGGCCAGATTTACAAGCAGGCTTTTAGGTTATGCCAGGATGGGAAAATATCATGTGGGGCCCACTGACATTAACGCTCTGATTCTCTCATGCTTAAAAAAAATACCCCTGCCCAACGGGGATATCATGGTTGAAAAAGAGTTAACCCCCGCTCCGTTATCCTCCATGGTGGACAAACTCCAGATTCGCCGGGTCCTCATGAACGTCCTTGAGAATGCCGTTGCTGCAATGCCCCGAGGTGGACAGCTTACCATTACCACAACGTCTCAACTTATCCTCGAAAATTCGGCCAGACGCCAGGGTCTCATGCCCGGTAGGTTTGTAAAAATAATCATCACGGATACAGGAGTGGGCATGGATGACACCACCCTGCACGGGGTTTTTGACCCGTTCCTTGCCACCAGAATACCCCAGGTGAATGATCCTGAAGAAAAAATAGGGCTTGCCTCCTGCCACGGTATCATTCTCAACCACATGGGTGTCATTGACGTATGCAGCACCAGGGGTATGGGAACCACTTTTTCCATTTTCCTCCCCCAGTTTGAAACATCTGTCAAGCTTGACCTCGAAAGGGAGGTCAAGGGCCTGCCCAAGGGTATTGAAAGTATTCTGCTTGTTGACGACGATGAGGTTCTCCTGGAAATGGGGCGGCAAATGCTGCTGAATCTGGGATACGAGGTCATAACGGCAAACAGCGGGGCCCAGGCCATCAAGGTTTACACAGAGGTTAAAGCCTTTGATATGGTGATTCTTGACATGATAATGGATGATATGGACGGTCTTGAAACCTTTCGTCGACTACAGGCCATTGACCCTGATATCAAGGTGCTCCTCACAACCGGCCACACCATTGACTCCTCCGCCGAGACCATGCTCGCATCCGGATGCAGAGGATTTATTCTCAAACCATTTACCATGGGTGCCTTTGCCCGCAAACTCAGGGAAATTCTGGATCAACACTGACACTTGAACAAAGTTTAAAGTTCTTGACACTTTGTCTCTCTTTTTTTATAGTCTTGAATTGCATTGCAGCTTTAAGGGACTTGGAAATTAATTCATGATACTTGATAACGATCCTCCGGTTAAGCTCAAAGGAGTGGGCGATGGGTTCTGGATAACCCTGGACCCCTCAAAACCGGAACAACTTTTAAAAAACCAGCTCATAAAGCTGTTTGAACGCCTCAAACATCTGGCCGTCAATGCCAGGGTGGTCATTGATACTGGCGGAACAGAGGGATATGATGATCTCGTCCAGAACCTGGGTGATTTTCTCAAAACCCGGTTTGATGTAGGAATTGTTTCAAAACCTCCAGAAAAGCGTCAGGTGGCTGTGGAGCGTATTCGCCAGAAAGACCTGGACCGTGGATGGACCCGCCACAGGAGCGAGGTGCTCATGCTCAGGGGCAGGATAAGATCCGGCCAGAAAATTGAGGCAAAAAAACATATTCTCATAACAGGGGATGTCAACCCCGGTGCACTGATAATAGCCGGTGGAGATGTCATGATTATGGGCAGATTGCTCGGCCATGTCCATGCCGGATATCCGGACAACCCATCCGCCGTTATCCTTGCCCTGGATTTCAGACCGACCCAGGTTCAAATCGGAGAATATGCAGCAGCAGGTCTTGACGACAAAAAAACGGACAGGGTTGAATTTGCATCCGTGATAGATGAGACTGTGCTTGTTCAGGATTATCTGGGAGCAAACCCCTTTGGACGACTTCCATGGCCCGAAGTAGTATAAGGACCGCAGCTCAAATTAATTTACGGTCCTAGGCAAGGCCCCAAACAAAAGAGTACAGATATCTGCAACCTATAGCCAGGCAATCACAAGAGGTGTGACGTGGAAGGTAGAATCATCGTAGTAACATCCGGCAAAGGAGGTGTGGGCAAAACCACCGCAACAGCCTCCATTGGAGCAGCCCTTGCCCTTGAAGGAAACAGAGTCGCCGTTGTGGATATGGATATCGGCTTGAGGAACCTGGATGTGGTTCTGGGACTTGAGAACAGGATTGTCTTTAATATTGTGGATGTTATCAATGACCGCTGCACTGTAAGACAGGCAGCCATCAGGGATCGAAGGATCGAAAACCTCTTTCTTATCCCCGCATCCCAGAGCGACAACAAGGACGTGCTGACCCCGACCGGCGTCAACCGCATTGCCTCATTGCTGAAAAAAGAGTTTGACTATATTATCATGGATTCTCCGGCCGGTATTGAACGCGGATTTGAAAATTCGGTTACAGCGGCCGACGAGGCCCTTGTGATCTGCACACCCGATGTTTCCTCTGTCCGAGATGCAGACAGGGTGATCGGTCTACTCTACGCCCGTTCGATTACGCCCAAGCTTATTGTGAACAGGATTATGCCCGCCATGGTTGCCAAGGGAGACATGCTCAGCCATGAGGATGTTATGGAGGTCCTTTCCATCGAACTTGCAGGACTTGTGCCCATGGACGACCAGGTGGTTATTTCAACCAACACGGGCGTTCCCCTTGTCATGCGCAATGAGTCCAAAGCCGGTCAGGCCTTTCGAAGGATCGCAAGAAGACTTAACGGCGAGGCAGACCTGCCGATTGAGGTGCCCGGGGCCAAGACGGGATTATGGAACAGATTTACCCATAAATTTGGGTTGAAAAAATAAGGAACTATCCATGCTGAACGCTTTGATCCGAAAATTCACCGGCCATAAATCGAGCAGGGAGACAGCAAAAAAACGGCTGCAGTTCGCCCTTGTTTATGATCAGCTTGAGGTGAATGACGAAACCCTGACAAACCTTCAAAACGACATTGTAGAGGTAATTTCAAAATATTTTGAGATTGACCGCTCCTCGCTTCAATTAGAAGTGAAAAAAGGTTCTGACACCTCAGCCCTGGTATTTAATACCCCGATTCTGTGCGTCAGAAGGAACAGGGCCTGAATTAAAAAAACTCTGAATAATCCGCCTTTAGCTGCAGCAGAAGGCGCCTGCCCGTCTCCAACCCAAGATCGATAAAACCAGGGCCATAGATTTTGCCCGTCTCGGTCCGAAAAGTATTTTTAATCTGGGCAAGCCCATGCATACCAACTGGAAAACGTCTCAAAAACTCGGACAGAGGGATGTTTGCAAACATGACCATGTCCCAGACCGTGTGGGTAAAATTGTCTGGTCCCCATCTAAACTTATCCGCATCGTACAGGGCATCCGAGACCAGTTGAGCAATGGCCTGAATTTCGGGAGTTGATGTTGGGGCTAGGCCCCAGGGGGAGGCAAGGGATTCAGGCAGGGGGGAAGGTTGTGGCTTTGCCTGGAATGCCTCGTGGTTGCCAATGGCGTTGCACACGATTTTGATCTCCGTTTGAGTCAGCCCATATCTCCCGGTTAAAAGCAGCTTTTCAGCAACGGCAGCCCCTTTTTGCGCATGATTTTTTTCCTTTCTCCGGATATCATGGAGCAACCCCGCCACTTGGACAAGCACCATGGTTCTCACCATTTCCGATGCACCTGGGCCAAGCCCCATTTCAATCTGAACAATGGCACCCCCATCAATGGCCACAAGCTCCGAATGAAGCCTGCCATGCCCAAAGTCATCGTCAATCAGGGGGGCTATCTGGTATTTTAGCTCCTTCAACAGATGGTGGGAGTAAAAAAGACTTTTCGATCGGGCAATCTCCTCCTGGAAAAGCGTACAAAAGGCGGGTTGTGGAAGGGTTCCCACAATTTTTCTGGCCGTGTTGCGCAACTCTGAATAGGTCGCTTTCATATGACCTCAACTTACAATGAAAGAGCTGCCCGAGTCAACAAGATCAATCCTGGCAAGGGAGATGATCGGCACATTGAGGTGTTCAAGGCGTTGCCGGCCACTTTCAAACACCTTTTCGATGATGCACCCGATGGCAAGAAGTGTCGCTCCGCTTTGCTTAACAATGGAACACAGAGCCTCAAGTGTGGATGCCGTTGCAAGGAAATCATCCACAATGACCACCCTGTCCGTGGGGCCAAGGTATTTGGAAGAGATGTAAAGGGAAACATCCTCTCCCTTGGTGCGGCTCGTGGCAGACGCCTCAAGCAAAAGGTCGTTCATAAAGGAAGGCCGTTTTTTCCGTGCAAAAACCATGGGGATATCCATGGCCAGGGCCGTGACCAGGGCCGGGGCAATACCGCTCACCTCGGCCGTGACTATCCTGGTTGCCCCCGTAACTCCCCGGGCCTTGAACCCGGCCGCAAATGCCTGGCCCATTCTTGTGGAGACCCCCGGCAAAAGCTGGTGGTTGATAAAGCTGTCGGCCTTGAGTATTCCGTTTCCAAGGTATTCGGCCCTGGCCTCGATAAGATCCTTGAGTTCTTTCATCTTGTCTCTTTTAGCTTTTAGCAGTTAGCTAAAAGCTAAGAGCTAACTACTAACAGCTATCGTGTTTTATTCTTCAAAATTAGTTACCTTTATCGAAAGCTCCTGGAGCTGGGCCGGAGAAGCCTTTGAGGGTGCTTCAGTCAGAAGACAGGTGGCCCGCAGGGTCTTGGGAAAGGCTATCACGTCCCTGATCGACTCTTCCCCACACAGAAGCATTACCAGCCGGTCAAACCCAAAGGCAAGCCCGCCGTGGGGCGGCGTACCCGACCCAAGGGCGTTGAGGAGAAAACCAAACTTATCGTCTGCCTCCTGTTTGTCGATGCCGAGGGTTTTAAGCACCCGCTCCTGGAGTTCCGGCGAGTGGATTCGGATGGACCCCCCGCCGATCTCGATGCCGTTGAGCACCATGTCGTAGGCCCGGGAACGAACGGTAAGAGGGTCTGTTTCCAGGCGGTCAAGATCTTCCTCCAGGGGAGCGGTAAACGGGTGGTGAATAGCCTGGTAGCGCTTTTCCTGCTCGTCGTACTCCACAAGGGGGAAATGGGTGACCCATACAAACCTGAAAATTTGGTTGTCGATGAGTTCAAGGCGGCGTGCAAGTTCGTTCCTCAGCTGGCCAAGGGCCTCGTTTGTGATCATTGGGTTGTCTGCCACAAAAAAGACGATGTCGCCGACCTCCATGTCAAGACGGGCCTCCATGGCCTTTTTCTCGTCGTCTGTAAAAAACTTTGCAATGGGAGACTGCCATGTGCCATCCTCCTTTACCTTGACCCAGGCAAGCCCCCTTGCCTTGTAAATTGCGGTAAATTCGGTAAGCTCATCTATCTGTTTTCTGGTAAACACAGCGCAACCCTTGGCATTGATCGCCTTTACAAGCCCTCCCTGCTTGACAACGCTTGAGAACACCTTGAATCCGGCGTTTTCCACGAGATCGGACAGGTTGACAAGCTCAAGGCCAAACCGCATGTCCGGCCGGTCAATACCGAAACGATCGATGGCTTGGGCATAGGTGATCCGCTCAAAGGGAAGTTCAAGGTCAATGTTGCGCACCTTTTTAAATACCGCCTTGATCAGTCCCTCGGTGATCGCCATGATATCGTCTTCACCCACAAACGAAAGCTCCATGTCAATCTGGGTGAACTCCGGCTGGCGGTCTGCCCTTAAGTCCTCGTCTCTGAAGCAGCGGACAATCTGGTAGTACCGGTCAAACCCTCCGATCATGAGCATCTGCTTGAAGAGCTGTGGGCTCTGGGGCAGGGCATAGAACTGCCCGCGATTCACCCGGCTCGGTACAAGGTAATCCCTGGCTCCCTCGGGGGTACTCCTCGTGAGAAAGGGGGTTTCAATATCCAGGAAACCAAGATCGTTGAGATAATCCCTGACAGCCTTTGCCGCCGTGTGTCTTGCAAGGATGTTCTGCTGGAGCTTTGGCCGCCTGAGGTCAAGGTGCCTGTACTTGAGACGAACGGTCTCCGACGCCTCGATCCTGTCCTCAATCTGGAATGCCGGGGTCTCTGCCTGATTTAAGATTTTAAGCTCATCCACCAGGACCTCAATGGCTCCCGTGACCATATTGGGGTTGAGCATGTCATCGGGTCTTGGTACCACCCTTCCCCTGACCCCAAGGACATACTCGTTCCTTATCACCTGGGCCTTGTCATGGACACCGGGGTTGATCTCCGGGTTGAACACTATCTGGGTGATGCCGGACTTGTCCCTGAAATCGATGAATATCACGCCGCCGTGGTCCCTGCGGCGCTGGACCCATCCCATCAGAGTTACTTCGGTGCCGACCTGCCCTTCCCTTAACTCTCCGCAGGTGTGGGTTCTTCTCATATCTCCAAGTAAATCAGTCACGTGGCATTCCTTTGTCGGTTAAAATTTTAATGATTTCATCATATGGGACTTGCATGTCCGGGGCCTGCATGGAAAGCGTTGTCTGCTCCCTGGTCTTCATGTTCCTGAGCACTGCGCCGGTTGCTGATTCCTTGTTATCCGATTTCCTCATATCCAGAATAAGCACATGACCGGCATTGAGCTTATCCGCACGTTTCATGAGGCCCTTAAGACTCTTCCCACTGTAATCTGTGTCGCAGCGGATGCCCGCAAGATTCAACCGGGAACAGCAGTAATAGGCCTGGTCCAGGGCCCCCGGCCCGAGGGGGATGACGAAGAGATCCAGCTCTCTGGTTTTTACCGGCTCCTGCAACTGCTCCATCACACCGGCAAGCCGATCAAGCCCGATGGCAAAACCAATGGCCGGAACCTCCGGTCCATCCAGCTCGCGAACAAGAGCATCGTAGCGGCCGCCGCCTGCAACGGCGCTCTGGGCACCCAGGGCCGTGGTCTGCACCTCAAAGGCGGTTCTTGAGTAATAGTCAAGCCCCCGGACCAAGGTTTTATCAACCTGAAAATCCACCTCCTGGCGGGTAAGAATCTCCTTTACCTTATCAAAGTGGTCCGAACACTCAGAGCAGAGATGGTCAAGGGTGGTGGGGGCGTCAAGCATGGCCTCTCTGCAGCCGGGAACCTTGCAGTCCAGGGTTCTCAGGGGATTTTTGTCCATGCGTCGTGTGCAGTCGCTGCACAGCCCCCCATGCTTTGAGCGGAGAAATTCTGTCAATGCCCTGTGGAACAAGGGTCTGCACTCGGGACACCCCAGGGAATTCAGGTGGGTCGTCAGATCGGTCAGCCCCAGACGCCCGAACAGCTCGTTCAACATCAGAATAAGCTCTCCATCAATATGGGGAGCCGCAATGCCGAACACCTCGGCATTGATCTGATAAAACTGCCGGTAGCGGCCCTTCTGGGGACGCTCCCTTCTGAACATGGGCCCCATGGTGTAGAGCCTCTGGATAGGGTCGGCCGCATACATCTTGTGCTGAATGTAGGATCGAACCACCGAAGCTGTGGCTTCAGGTCGCAAGGTGATGTTCTCGCCCTTACGATCGGGAAAGGTGTACATTTCCTTTTCAACGATATCGGTCACCTCACCAATGCTCCTTGCAAACAGCTCGGTTTGTTCAATAAGGGGAAGCCGTATCTCCTTAAAGCCGAAATCTTCAAACAGCCGTGATGCGGTTTGTTCAATGGCCTGCCACAGGGGTGTGTCCCCTGGCAAAATGTCTCGAAAGCCTCTGATGGTCTGTATCATTATATATAGTCTACTGTGTTGCCCAAAAAATTAAATGTAAATATATCCAATTAAAATAACCCTTTCTTATACTCAAACAGGCCGCTGTTAGTCAACGATTAATTCTATTCCGATGGAATAGAGGTTGAACCCGGCTGGAAATAATGGTAACAGAAATAGACGGATAAAAACAACTCGCAGAATAAAAGGAGAAGATATGCAACCCAGGGTGACCACTACCAGTCTAATCAAAATGAAGCAGGAAAGAAAAAAAATAACGGCGTTGACCGCCTATGACCACCCGTTTGCAACCCTTGTCGACAGGGCTGGCATTGACATGATACTTGTGGGAGACTCCCTGGGTATGGTTGTCCAGGGAAAAACGACAACCCTTCCTGTGACCATGGACGAAATGGTCTACCACACCTCCATGGTCTCAAGGGCCTGCAAACGTGCCATGGTGGTGGGCGACATGCCCTTCATGTCCTACCAGAGTTCTGTTGATATGGCCGTTGAAAATGCGGGACGGTTTATCAAGGAGGCCGATGCTTCGGCCGTAAAACTAGAGGGCGGGGCAGATGTATGCAGGGTGATTGAGGCCATTTCAAAGGCCGGCATACCGGTCCAGGCTCACATTGGTCTTACCCCCCAGAGCGTTCACCAGATGGGCGGATTCAAAGTTCAGCGGGACGAGGAACGCCTGCTATCCGACGCCCTCAAGGTCCAGGATGCCGGTGCTTTTTCCGTTGTGCTCGAAGGAATTCCCTCGGACATTGCAGGAACTATCACAGCCAGGCTTGAAATCCCCACCATCGGCATCGGCGCAGGTCCCCTTTGTGACGGTCAGATCCTGGTTATCCACGATATGCTCGGCCTCCATGACAGACACCTGCCAAAATTTGTGCGCCAATTTGCAGACCTTAAGACCCATGCACTCAAAGGACTTGAAGCATATAGGGACGAGGTCAGGAACCAAAGTTTCCCCTCAAAGGAACACGAGTATAAATGAAACACGGAGTCTCAATCATCGGGTGCGGGCGTGTGGGAACGGCCCTTGCCGTTTTTCTTGCCAGGGCGGGGTACCCTATTGCAGGGTTGGCAAGTAAAACAGTTGCATCCGCTGAAAACGCCGCAGCCCTTGCCGGAACAGGCCAGGTTTTTGCCCATGCCGGCGATGCAGCTCAAAGGGGGAAGATCGTTTTCATTACCACACCAGACGGTGCTATTCAGGAGGTTTTTGAAACCCTTGCGGCCCAAAAGCAAAAGGCCTTTCAGCCGGAAACGGTGGTGTTTCACTGTAGCGGGGCACTGTCCTCATCCCTTTTTTCCAAGGTTCCGGATTTAGCCAGGGGCTCCATCCATCCCCTCCAGAGTTTTGCCCCCCACGAACCAGGCCAGCCATCCCCGTTCAAGGGAGTTAACATTTCCGTTGAAGGTGACGACCTTGCCGTTGTTCAAGGAACAGAAATAATAAGAGACCTTGGCGGCATTTCCTTTACCATCCCGACCCAGGCAAAGACCCTCTACCATGCCGCAGCAGTCGTTGCCTCCAACTACCTTGTGACCATTGAACACTTTGCCGTGGAGCTTTTAAAAGAGGCAGATCTTTCAGAACCGAGGGCCTATGAGATTCTTGAGCCCCTGATTTCCGGCACCCTTGCCAACATTGGCCGCAAGGGAACCATGGCGGCCCTGACCGGCCCCGTGGCAAGGGGGGATGATAAAATCGTTGCGGCCCACCTGGCAGACCTGGAAAAAAAACGACCTGACTACCTGGAACTTTATAAAACCCTTGGCCGGCACACCCTCAAAATTGCTGAACAGAACAACACACTTGACCCTGAAAGCCAGACCCGCCTTACAGAACTTTTACGGCCTGGATCAAAATGATTGGATATGAACCCCTTTTTCCGGAAGTAACAATGGATTTTAAGGCAATGGCTTCAAAGCTCGGTTTTGACCTGGAAGATTTTGTTGAAATCGTTCGGCTCCTGATCACCACCTCCCAGTCAGAACTCCTGACCGTTGAAAAAGAGCTTGCCGCTGGCTCAAGTGCCGGGGTCAGCAGGGCAGCACACTCGATCAAGGGGGCTGCAGGGAATCTTGGATTTATGCATGTGGCAGACCTAGCCAGGGAAATGGAAACTCTGGCAAACCAGGGGAATGCGGGCAGCATGGATAAAATCAAAGAAAAGGCGGCAGCCCTGAAGGCAAATCTCGACCTCATCAAAATAGCTGGGGACAAAGGCTACTAACCATGGACATAAAACATACGTTTACCATCCTCATTGTGGATGATAATGTCGTAAACCTCAAGTTCATGGAAAAGACCCTTCAAAAGGAGGGGTATCGGGTTATCACGACGAATAACGGGACCGATGCAAGAACCCTTGCCATGGAAAAAAGACCAGACCTTATCCTTCTGGATATTCAGATGCCGGGGGGAGATGGATTTGAGGTTATCCGCTTTTTAAAAGGAACCCCCATTACCAGCACCATCCCGGTTATCTTTCTCACAGGGATGACCGATGTTAATTCAAAGCTCAAGGGATTTGAACTGGGGGCCGTGGATTATGTCACAAAACCATTTCATCCCCTTGAAGTCCTTGCCCGTGTAGCGATTCATCTTAAACTTTCCATTGCAACCAACTCTCTGATTGCCAACCAGGCCATGCGCCTCAAGGAGATCACCGAGGCCCAGACCTCAATGCTTCCCCTGCCCAAAGATTTCCCCCAGGCAAAGTTCGGAGTCTACTACAGTGCCCTGCATGAGGCAGGCGGCGACTTTTACGATGTTCTCTCCATCTCAGACAAAATCACCGGTTATTTTGTTGCCGATTTTTCAGGCCATGATATCAAGTCAAGCTATATGACGGCCTCGATCAAGGCCCTGTTGGCCCAGAACAGCAACCCGATCTACTCCCCCCTTGAAACCATGAAAATGATCAACGACGTTCTCATGGAGATCCTTTCAAAAAACAAATATTTGACCGCATGCTATGCCCGTTTAAACCGTACCACGGGTAACCTCTGCATCGTTAGCGCAGGCCACCCACCTGTGGTCCTTGTCCCTGTTACTGGTGACCCCCAGCTGATACAGGTGGATGGAGATGTCCTTGGGATGTTCAAGGACGCAAAATTCGGGGTGCATCGCATGAGGCTTAACCCAGGAGACAGATTCTTCATCTATTCGGACGGTCTTGTGGAATCTACCCGTCAAAAGATCACGTGGAATACCGGGGCTCAAACCCTTCTGACAAAGTTCAAAAAGATCAGAAATCTCCCCCTTTCAAAAACCTCTTCAGCCCTTGTTAAAAACCTTTTTCCCGGGGGTGCAGTTCCTGAAGACGATATCGTGGTTCTGTGCGTGGAGGTGTAAACATGTCAAAAGTTTTTAACCGGACTATCAGACCCAACACTCTTTCCATCACCTTCAGTTCAACCCTGGGAAACATTGACCGAATCTGTGACGAAGCTTCCCGATTCCTTGACCGGAACCTTAAGGACATGGAGGAACATCTTTTTCCCATCAACCTTGTGATACGTGAGGCCCTTACCAATGCAGTTCGCCACGGCAACCGCCTTGATCCTGAAAAAAAAGTTAAGTTTTTTCTTAAAATAGAACGAAAGAAGAGGATCCGGATAATTGTAGAAGACCAGGGGGAAGGATTTGACTGGCAAAAGGCCGGTGAATCACCACCTATGGCCAACGACGACCACGGAAGGGGGCTTGCCATTATGGCAAACTATTCTTCTTCCTGCTGCTACAACAGAAAGGGCAATCGTCTGGTTTTGAAAAAAAAACTCGTTTCCGAATATTAACTTAACCCCTGCAACTTCCTGCGAATAAAATTCAAGCCCAAAGTAAAACATAAGGCCCATTAGACCGAACAATAGAATCAAAAAAAAGCTGTAACAATCCTGGCCCTTCGGATATCCCCGGCCAGGTTTCTTTCCGGGCCGCCAGACCCTGGGAATATTATGGCTACCTCATCTGCCGCTGCAGTAGCCGAACCATGGTGGACTTTTCCATCTTACCACCAGCCATATATGACCCATCAGTACGACCCTCATCACCCTGGCCCTGGTGCCTTGCTTTTACATCGTAATCGAAAACATCAGAGGTTATTTTAATAAATAAATATTTCGTTTGACTTTTTAACAGGAGCGTCCTATTGTTGTAAAAAATTCAGGTGATAGTGCTGTAAAGAGGGAATCCTGTGCAATTCAGGAACGGACCCGCCGCTGTAACCGGGAATGAACGCTGTCTTATGTCACTGTCCCCCAGCTTTATCGTTAAAGGGGATGGGAAGACGCAGCAAGTAAGATGATCCGGGAGTCAGAAAACCTGCCTGATATAAAATGTTCCTGTGTGCCTGCGCGGTTGGGCTGGATCAATATAAAATAATGCGGATAAATACGGAATCCCATATCGATTAAAAATCGACATGGGATTTTTTGTTTCACATGGAACATTTGTGGGAATATGGCATTGAAGTGAATCTACCGGTTATCGCCATATGGAAGAAGAGAACAGGGCTTCTGGTGCCCCTGTTCTCTTTTTTTCTTGCAGAAATGATAATGGCTGCGACAAAACCAGCCCTTACCAGGGGCAAGCCGTTAAAGTTCTGCCCCTTTAGTCTCTTCCCCCCCCTTATTTAAGAACGACTGGTAAGCCCGATGGAAACAGGCCAGCGACTTCATGAACAGATACACAAACAAACGTTCCACGTGGAACGTTTGTACTTCAACCCACCACCCTGGTCGTAGGATTGGTTGCAACAGAGGAAAAACAGATGGACAAAATCCATACATTTTCAACCCTGATATCCCAGAACAAGAACACGTCCCATGCATAGATATTAATCCTGGGAATGACCAAGGTGAAGCAGGGCCAGGGGGAGATTTCATCCCTGGCAAAAAAGCTTGGCCTTAGTATCCAATTTTATGATAAACAAAGCATTAGGCTCTTAGAGCCACAGATTAAAATTTCATCCAAAATGATGGATAAACCTTTGGAGACAAGAAATGAAAGGCTACGTTCAGGTTTACACGGGAAACGGCAAGGGAAAAACAACGGCATGCCTGGGGCTGTGCGTCAGGGCAGCAGGGGCGGGCCTCAAGGTTTTTATCGTTCAGTTCCTGAAACAGGGAGATTATGCGGAGATCAAGGCCCTGGAAAGGTTTTCAGACCTCATCACCGTTGAGCAATACGGTCTTGGCCGCTTTATCAAGGGCAAACCTTCCCCCGAGGATATAGAGTCCGGCAAAAAAGGGTATGAACGTGTGGTCGAAATTTTAACCCGGGGCGAACACGATGTGGTGGTGGTGGAAGAGGGGAATGTCGCAGTTATGTGCAACCTGTTTTCCGAAGAGGAACTTTTAAGACTCATTGACCTCAAACCCGACCATGTGGAACTTGTGATCACGGGCCGAAGTGCCACCCCCAGGCTCATCGAACGGGCGGATCTTGTTACGGAAATGCAGGAGATAAAGCACTATTACCACAAAGGGGTACAGGCAAGGATCGGCATCGAAAAATGAAAAAAAAGACAACTTTGGTAATCGGTGGGTGCCGCAGCGGAAAGAGCAGTCATGCACTGGGTCTGGCCGATGGGCTCCCCGGCAGTAAAAAAATCTTTATTGCCACCTCTGTACCCACGGACAAGGAGATGGAAAACAGGGTGACAAGACACAGGCAGGAGAGGGGAGAGCTCTGGACAACCGTGGAGGAACCCCTGGAGATCGCAGACACCATTGACAGGCTGTCAAAAAGTTCAGGCGTGATTCTGGTGGACTGCCTTACCCTGTGGACCTCAAATCTGATGTTCAACAACCTTGGACAATCGGCCATTGAACTCAACCTCCAAGGCCTTACATCAAGCCTTAACCGTTCACACTGCCCAGTGATACTGGTTTCCAATGAGGTTGGGACGGGAATTGTTCCGGAAAACACCCTGGCAAGACAATTCCGGGACATGGCCGGATTTGTTAACCAGCAAATCGCCGCCGTTGCCCACGAAGTGATCTGGATGGTGGCGGGAATTCCAGTCAAAATAAAGCCCTAGTGTTTCACAATGAACAAAAAGCTGATTGCTCCAACCAATAGTATTGAAAATCATCATCCTGTTGACCTGGCCTGAATGAAAGTTACTGACAAGCCTTGATCAAGGCCGGTTTTTGTAAAGTTTACAGCCTGAGATTCTCTGGGCAATCTCCGCTTCAACAAGGGCGTATTCTCTGCTGTCAAGGTCATGGAATCTCCGCTTAAACTCAAGCTCCATTATGCCTTCAGGCAGATGATCCACAGGAGGCATAAACTCAAGTTCATCAAGGATTTGCGCCATGAACCGCTGAAGATTCAGGGCAGTGTCTTCCTTTTCAGTTGCAAGCTTTGCAAACTCTATCCCGGCCCTGTCTGCAGCAAGATCGGCAAAGCTGAACCCTGTGCCACCCCTGGAGTCCTCCATTTCCTTGAACACTCCCACAATGGATGACAATCCGCTGTTTGAACCTGCGGAAATGGCCGCTGAA
The DNA here is from genome assembly GCA_034007745.1 of Desulfobacterium sp. Taxonomy (GTDB): domain Bacteria; phylum Desulfobacterota; class Desulfobacteria; order Desulfobacterales; family Desulfobacteraceae; genus Desulforapulum. The sequence continues at coordinate 5,958 of JAVEQI010000003.1, read as the reverse complement.
ACCAGAAAATGCTTGGCAAGATCGCCCCTGCCCCCCAGGGTCAAACACTGCCCTAGCGCCTTTGCCAATGCCGGCCTTCCAGAAGAAAAACCGGAGGAATCGCTGGGGTTGTTGGTGAGTATTTTATCGGACCAGCCCATGGCATAAAGTGTTAGACTGAATATCAAGGCACGGTTTTCCGACTTTGCAGGTTCATCCCTTTCTGACCGTTCCCGGGCCTTTAAAAAAAGCGGTTTTAAATAGGCTGCCAGGGAAACCGAAGAGCCGTCCATGGAGTGGGATAATCGAGTTATTTCCCCGGAATAAAACTTGATTCGCTCCTTGTCAGACGGGGAAACAAACAAATCCCTTGCCTGGTTCTGGAATCGTTTTGCAACCCCCCTGTCCCATTGAAATTCCACCGTCATCTCTTTATTCCCAGGCTCAATAGTTCTGATTGAGTCCATGGCATCCTTCACGGTCTTGAACCACCCAGAGGATTCAAGCAAACGATAACCCAGCCCCATGGCCGGGTTCACCAGAAAAACCGGCACGGGTAATTTCCCCACACCCATGCGGCTCAGGGTTATCCCCCTTCCATCAAAGGCTATCTTTGCCGTAAAGTTCAGATAATCGCCTATAAATTTTTCAGGAAGAGCAATAGAACCCTCCACCATGGTGAATTCTGGATCCAGACCAACCCGGGTACCAACCCTTAAACCCAGGGAAATAAAGGCATAGTCCAGGAGAAGGTTCAACTCCTCCTGGGTAAATGTAACCTTTTTAACCTGACCATCATGCAATCCGCGGGGATCGTTTTGCTTGATGAACTTCTTGATTCTGCCAATATCCTCCTGTTTCAACTGTCGCTCAAGGGGCACAAGGGGCACAGACTCAAAACCCATAAAAATCAAACCGAGAAACAAACAAACAACTGCTGCAAAAACCAGAACAATGGATGATCCAGCCAATAGTTTAAAAAACCCCATGTATCCTATACCTCTCAAATCCTGACCACTGGTCCTAGTGCGGACAATTATTCTTGACAAACCAACCCACATACGTATGATCTTAACTAATACCATGCCAAAGGGCGATTATGGAACCGATAAATTTAAAAAACCAAGGACCTCCCCCGATCATGTATTTTCTTGGAATAGACGTTGGAAGCCTTTCGTGTGATGCGGTGCTCATCGACAAAGCAAAAAAAGTGGTGGCATGGTCTGTTGTTCCCACCGGGGTGAGAAACCTTGCGGCCATTGACCGGGTCAAGGCCGAAGTCCTTGATCTGTCCGGAATTCTTGAAGCAGACATTAAGGTCATCGTCTCCACGGGCTATGGACGAAATCGGGTTACGAATAAAACCTATGCCGTCACAGAAATCACCTGCCACGCCAGGGGCATACAGGAGGTGATCCCGGGCACCCACATTCTCATCGACATCGGAGGTCAGGACTCCAAGGTTATTTACATGGGCGAAAACGGCAAGGTTCTGGACTTTGCCATGAACGACAAATGTGCAGCAGGGACCGGTCGATTCCTGGAGGCCATGGCAAGGGCCTTGGAGGTGGACATCCTGGACCTCGGCGACCTTGACACGGGCGCCAGAAGCGATCTTATCCTGAGCAGCATGTGTACAGTATTTGCCGAAAGCGAGGTGGTGAGCCTCATTGCCGAAGGTACAGATCAGCGGGAGATAGCAAAAGGCTTGAACCGATCCATAGCGTCCAGGATCTATGCCCTGGTAAAAAGGGTGGTCCAGAACATTGACGGACTCACTATTTCCATGTCCGGCGGGGTCGCATGGAACAGGGGCGTTGTCCGTGCCCTTGAAGAGATACTCAAGGTCGACAGGATACAGATCCCTGAGAATCCCGATACCATCGGAGCCCTGGGAGCTGCGCTCATTGCCAGGGAAAGGGCTGAACAATGAAGGCTTCGACGTTCAAATTTATAATGAACCTCTACCCTCCCTATTGGGGAACTGGGATCAGTGTCCGAGCCATCGCTAAAGATTACCGATACCTCAAGGTTGAAATGCGACAACGCTGGTATAACCGCAACTACGTGAACACCCATTTCGGCGGCTCCCTCTACGCCATGGTAGACCCCTTTTACATGCTCATGCTCACCCCCATTCTGGGCAACGACTATGTGGTGTGGGACAAGGCTGCAACCATTGATTTCATAAAACCCGGCAGAGGGACCATGACCGCAGAGTTTTCCATCACCGAGGCCATGGTCACGGACATCATTGAACAAACAGCCGCAGGCGACAAATACCTGCCCCACTACCAGGTCTTGATCCTGGACGAACAGGGTGAAACCGTCGCCAAAGTAAACAAGCTGATGTACATCAGAAAAAAGAGGAGCTCCCATGCCCATTCCCGGGAATCTATTGACAACGGCAATGGCCGTAATGCCCCACAAGGACGTTGACCAGGCACTTAAAGCAGCAATGAGCCTTGATGTGCCGTTCTGGCCTCAGCTGCCCAACTTCAGCTACAGGGAGGATATGTATGTCCAGGCGGCAGAGCATTTCCCCGGCATAATCATTGATATGGACAAACAGACCGTGCGGTTCTCCATGGATAAATTCATCCAGGAATTTGAACAGACCATGGAACGGTTCGATGACACGGACTTCTTTGATGTTAGCGAGGAAGGTTCTGTTGTATACCATCGATTTCTGGCCCAGGATCTCGCCGACCGACCGGCCATAAGGGGCCAGATTGAAGGCCCCGTAAGCTTTGGGTTCAACGTCCTTGACCAGGATGATCGACCCATCTTGTTCGATGATACTGTTCGACCTTTCCTGTTTGAGTTTATGGCCAAACGCATCAATGCGCAGTTGAGCCGCCTCAAGACGCTTAACCCCAATGCTTTCATGTTCATTGATGAGCCTGGGATGCAGTTCATTTTTTCAGCCATGTCCGGTTATGATGACCTTAAGGCAAAGAAAGATCTGGATCTTTTTTTCTCGACGATCGACTCTCCAAGGGGCATCCATCTGTGCGGCAACCCGGACTGGGACTTTCTTTTGAACCTTGACATGGATGTCCTGTCCATGGATATCCACACCAACGCTCAGATATTTGCCGCCTGTCATAAGTCCATAAAGCGATTTCTTGACCGGGGCGGGATCCTGGTGTGGGGCATCATACCAACGGGGTTTGAAACCTACGCAAAGGAGAACCTCGAGTTCCAGGCAATGACCCTGGAACTTGTCTGGAAAGAGCTTGTCAAAAAGGGGATTGACATGGACCAGATTCTTGCGCAAAGCATGCTATCGCCTGCCACCTGCTGCCTTGTCAACCCGGACGGGGAGCAAACCGTTGAAAAGGCCTTTCACCAGTTAAAGGATCTTTCTAAAATGTTAAAAACAAAGTATAAACTCTCTTAAAAGCAGGGCCATGGTCAGAGACGGAGACATGGGTAGAATTGCCCCGGAAAAATGGAAATTCCCATATGAGGATAAAAACCGCCAACACAATCCTGTACTGCACCCGGTGGAAAGAGACGGTGGATTTCTACGCCTCGGGGCTGAACCTTAAACAACTTGTTGACCGTGGGTGGTTTGTGGAATTTTACCTGACCGATTCGGCCAGGCTGAGCATTGCCGATGAATCACACTGCTCGATCAAGAGCGCCAACGGCAGGGGTCTCACCATAAGCCTCAGGGTGGACGATCTTGAGGCAAAGCACAGAAAATTTGAAGAAAAAAAACTCAACCCCACAAGGATCAAACCTCTTTGGGGCTCCAGGGTCTTTTATATATACGACCCCGAAAAAAACCGGATTGAATTCTGGTCCTAAACAAAAAAAGGAGAAGTCATGAACCCGAGAAAAATTCAAGACAACATTTACTGGATGGGCGCAGTCGACTGGAACTCAAGGCTGTTCGACTCTTTGATTCCCTTGCCCGACGGCACAAGTTACAATGCCTATCTGATAAAGGGCAGCGAACGAACAATGCTCATTGATGCGGTGGATCCGCCCATGATCGACAAACTGATGTCCCAGCTGAAAAACGTAGAAAAACTGGACTATATTGTCTCCCTCCATGCGGAACAGGATCATTCAGGGGGAATTCCAACCGTTCTTGCCCGCTACCCCGAAGCCCGTGTGGTTACCACGCCAAAGGCAAAGGCCATGCTCATGGATTTGATGCCGATTCCTGAAACCTCGTTTATGCTGGTCAATGACGGAGACGAAATTTCCCTGGGGGATAAGACCCTGGAGTTCATCCACATGCCATGGGTGCACTGGCCGGAAACCATGGTGGCCTATCTCCGGGAAAACAAGATGCTTTTCAGCTGTGATTTTTTCGGCTCCCACATTGCCACCACAGATCTCTATGCCACAGATGAGGGCCGTGTGTACGAGGCTGCAAAACGCTACTATGCCGAAATCATGATGCCCTTTAGAAGTATCATCAAGCGCAACCTGGAAAAGCTGAAGGCCTATGAGATTGAAACCATTGCGCCAAGCCACGGCCCCATCCATGACCGACCAGCCATGATCATGGAGGCCCACGACCAATGGGTGAACGGCCCGCCCAAAAACCTCGTGGTTTTGCCCTACATAACCATGCACGGCAGCACGGAAAAGATGGTGAATCACCTTGTGGCCTCCCTTGTGGATAAGGGAGTCAGCGTGGAGTTGTTCGACCTGACCGTGACCGATATCGGAAAGCTTGCCATAGCACTTGTAGATGCGGCAACCATTGTGGTGGGAAGCCCAACTGTTCTTGCCGGTCCCCACCCCAATGTGGTGTATGCAACCTGCCTTGCAAACGCCCTTCGCCCCAAGGCAAAATTTCTCTCAATCATAGGCTCCTATGGCTGGGGAGGAAAAACAGTGGAAACCCTTGCCTCCCTTATTCCCAACCTCAAGGTGGAGATTATCGAGCCATTGCTCATTAAGGGGACACCAAAGGAGGAGGATTTCAAGGCCCTTGATCAACTTGCTGAAACCATAGCGGAAAAGCATCGGGAAAGTGGTTTTTGTTTTTGTTGACTTGAAAATTAAAAATGATAATCTGAAGTGCAATTTTAATTTTCGGGAGAAGAAAAATAGATTCAAAACCGATACAAAACAATGAGCTTGCCCTTGCCAGGGATTTTGTCGAATACACGGGAAAAAATATTTTTTTGACGGGCAAGGCCGGCACGGGCAAGACCACCTTTCTCCATGGCCTCAAAGGTAATACGGCAAAAAGAATGGTCGTAACGGCTCCTACGGGTGTTGCGGCCATCAACGCCGGCGGGGTCACCCTGCACTCCTTTTTCCAGCTTCCCTTTGGCCCGTACATTCCCGGGTCTGAGAACGTGCAGCAGAACAAACAGCGAATGTTCAGCTTCAGCAGGGAAAAGAGGAAGATCATCCGGAGCCTTGATCTTCTGGTCGTTGACGAAATCAGCATGGTAAGGGCAGACATGCTCGATTCTGTGGATGCCGTTCTGCGCCAGCAGCGCCGAAACGACCAACCCTTTGGCGGGGTGCAGCTCCTTTTAATCGGCGATCTTCACCAGCTCTCCCCGGTTGCCAAAAAGTCGGACTGGCAGCTCCTGCACGAACACTATGAATCCGTCTATTTTTTCAGCAGCCACGCCCTTGCCCGCACCGAGCTTCTGACCGTCGAGCTGAACCATATTTACCGCCAGACCGACGATCGTTTTATAAATCTTTTAAACCGTGTTCGCAGCAACCTCCTTGATTCTGCCGCCCTTGACGAGTTGAACCAGCGTTATGTGGAAAATTTTGTGCCCCGGGAAGACCAGGGATACATAACCCTGACAACCCACAACAACAGCGCAGATGCCACCAACCATGACAGGCTCTGGGACCTGCCGGGCAATGAACACCATTTTAAAGCCTCAATAACCGGAGAATTTCCCGACCACATCCACCCCACGCCTGAAAACCTTGTCTTCAAGATCGGGGCCCAGGTGATGTTCCTCCGTAACGACACTTCGC
>JAVEQI010000050.1:0-10489 GCA_034007745.1 Desulfobacterium sp. | reverse complement strand
GCTTCCGTCGGCACCGTGAAGGAGGCGGTCACACGTCCGGCATCATCGCTGACCTCCGGAATTTAGGGTTTGTTTTTCTTCCCGTTACTTACCGGAGCCGGATCATGAGTGTCAGATAGTAGAAAACGTAGAAAGGGGTTTCTACACTGGCGGTCTTTGTAATGGTTTTTGCAGCCGAAAGCTTTATTGTAATCGTTTTTACAGCAGAATAATGATTTTTGCAGGGGTGCTTAAAATTCTATTTGTCTGACCTGCGTAAACGGGCGAATCCATCGGTTTCTGATACACAACATTCTGTCTCCGCAGGGACTGGTACCACGCGGGCTGATGTTCACGGTTTCAGCTGTCATACTCAAAAACCCGGCAGATTATGATGCATCTTTGGAAACATTCTCCCGACCCTTGTTGCAACTCATCGATTATCGGTTGGATGGAGACCTGCGCGGGGAGAACTTGATCGCTCTATCGTTTGTCCTGCCATTGTTGTCCCCTGACATGTCCCAAATCAAGTCTTCCCATCCGCTGATTACACCCTCATCTCTACAGACCGGGCAATGGTAATGAATCGTTTTCTCGTCGATATCAAGGAAGATATCAAGTTCGCCAGGGCATGGTTTTCTTTTTGGTCGTCTCCAGCATTTGGGCACTGGGGGTGCTGAAAAATTAGCGTAGACTGATGTTGCATAGGCAATTATTTCGGTCATTTTCTTGACCTTGTTTCTTAACTGAGGCACAGCAGCTTCAGTTCCACTATCATTGAGCCAATGCCTTATATTAATAATCCACATGTAAATGCTCCTTTGACTGAGACAACCTTTACTTATTGAGGTGTTAGCTTGTTTGCAATTGTTGCAGGAATAAAAAAAGTCTTCAATACTGTTAACCGCTCAAAGATCACAAAAAGGGAGACTCCCAATGAATAACATTAGAAAATCAAACCATACGATCTGGGATTGCAAGAGTCATCTTTTTTATTACCTGTACCCTATTTCAGGAGACAATAAAGTTTTGCTTCTGACAAAGATGCCGTTGGCTCGTGCAATCTCTTTATCATCGTCATTGTACATGACTGATTCGGCAATAAACTGGGTACGATTGTAATTCACAACTTTACCAAAGGCTGTGACAATTCCCTCGGAAACAGGGCGGGTAATATAGGTGGTAAAACTGGTGGTCAGCACGAAGACATCCTCAACCAGTGAGTTGGCAGCGAAAAATGCAGCGTTGTCCAACGCCAGGAAATACATGGCACCGTGCATTGCGCCGGCGGAATGATAAAAATCTCTGCGGACAGGAAATGTGATTTGAGCCGCTCCCTTTGTAATGGAAACTCTGGCGCCGTTCCACTGCATGAACGATCCAGAATGCATCATGTTTTCTAATTTGGTAAAATGATCAGCGGTTGACATGTTTTTCCCCTTTGTTCTGCCCATTTCGTTCATTGTCTATCCCCTGTAATGTTTGCACGCTGCTTGTCAGCAAGCTATAAAAAAGGAAAAACCGTGTCAACAAATTTTAAGTTTTGAGGATGTAAAATGCGTACTCACCATTTACAACATGTTCCTTTTGAAGATTTGCACAAGAGCTGATGAGGCAATTCAGCGGATGCGTAAGCACTCTATAAACCGCACCTTGTCAACCCAGGCCGGTTATGAGATCTTAGGAGGGCCTGAGAGCTGGGACGGGTTCAGGTACTGTGGCAATAATGCTTTAAAGTCAACCTCAGTAATGGCCTGGGGAAGATTTTCAAAAAGGAACCGAAGGTACCAATATGGCTCAAGGCCCTTTGCTTTGGCAGTTTCAATAAGGCTGTAGATTCCTGCACTGGCGGTTGCCCCTTCTGGTGATCCAAGAAAACAACCAATTCTTTCGACCAAGTGTAAGGGGCCTGATGCTGTTTTCAGCCATATTGTTGTCAGGGGTTACATGGCTGATTTCCACTCATACAATGAGTCTGTACCATTGGTTTAAGGCGTAACCAATAGCTTTTCCCAATAAACTTTGGGGTGGCACCTCTTCAATTTTAACATCCAGCCAGCGTTTGAATTCATCAAGTATCGGTTTGGCCTGTGTCTGTCGTTCCTCAATAAGGTCTTCACCGGTTAACTCTATAAGTTTGGCTTCTTTTTCAATCTTATAGAGCTTTCGGATGTATTTCAGGGCCTGGTCGGCAGCACCAGCTCTGGGTTTACCATCCTTATTGAGTCCACCAGCCTTAAGGGCATCCATAAATTTACGACGTGCGTGTGCCCAGCAGCCCATGTGGGAGACATTTAACTTGTTATCCAGAAAACCATAGCCAGAATACCCATCTGTCTGAACAACACCTTTGTATCCCTGCAAAAATGCAACAGCAGCATCACCTGCACGGGTGGGGTGATACTCAAAAATAATACCAGGATGTTCATGGGTCCCTTTCATCTTCTGAATTTTCTGCTATCGGAAAGTTTTCTTCCGGAAAATTAAATAGAGAAAGCTGTTAAATGTAAACCCAGGCTCTGCCGTGGAGACTCTGACAGCACAGATTCGAGACCAAAAGGGAATAAAATTGCCGCAATCTTTCCGCAAACCGCCAAAACCCACCAAGGGCATCCCCTAATAAGATGGGAAAAAATCACTTGGCCGGAAGTTTGAGTAAATAAGCCACGCCTGTTCCACAAAGGATCAGCCCGCCTGTCAGCTCTATGCCCAGGGAAAATTTCCCCATATCACCTAAAAACCCGATTACAGCAGGAACTATACCGGCGCCCATGAGAAAGGCAAAAGGGATTGTCATGGAGACGGCAACATTTCGCGTTTCAGGCGGTCCAATGGCTGACAGGGCCGCAAAACCGGCCGGGAAAAAGCACACCGCCACCATGGGCTGCAGAAAGAGAAACACGATCATCCAGTCGTCGTTTGCCATTCCCAATCCCAGGGTCGCCGTCCCGGTTAAAAGAAACACCCCTATCATGGTCGCCCGGGAGCCGAATCGATCCGCTACAAACCCGCTTAAAAAAGCCATACCCACACTGGAAATTCGGGAAAGCCCAATGAGGGTGTTTGCCCAGCCATGATCGATGCCCCTTTCGACAACCAGATAAAGGGGTAGCATGGTATAGATGCCCATGGTGCTGCTAATGGCCAGACCGAATAAAAGCATAATGATCCAGAAACCCGGCTCCGCCCCAAGCCGTCTCATGGAATTTAGATCAGGGGCCTGGCCCGCAAATCGCCCGCCACGGCCCCAGCGTGCATAGGCAATACCCAGACAGAGAATACTTATACCCAGAACCCCCAGAATACCGCGCCAGGAAAGCCATATCAACATGGCTTCGGCAAGTACAGGGGCCAGCATAAAGCCTGAATTGGGTGCCAGTTCATGAATTGCCAGGGCCTTTCCCCAATGCCTGGAATCGACCATATGGGTAATTGAGGCAATAGCCGACGGCAGGTAAAGGCCGGCTGCAAGCCCCAGAAGGACCAAGGCCGGACGAATTGTCCACAGATTTTGACTCACACAGATACAAAGCAGGGCCAGGCCCACGGCCTCGCAAGACAAAATAATGGCCCTCCTGTGGGTCAAACGGGAACTGACAAACCCGGATCCGGCAAGTGCGATAAAGTATCCTAATGAAATAAAAAGGAAAAAAGAACCAGCAGCGCTGTGGCTGAGCTGCATATCCTTTTCAATGGAAGGCAGTAATGGTGCCGGAATAACCCTGGCAATAAAATTCAAGAAAAAAATAGCCACCAAAAAGACGAGGGCTCCAAGATGGTGCCGGAACGGCCTTTGCTCATTATCTGCTGGAAGGAGATCGTTTTTCATTGTCGACTATAATCCCTGGGGGTTTTTTACCTTTCGGATGGTCAGATAAACGTTGGCGCCAAATATCAGAAATGCCCCCATCCATCCCAGCAAAGAGAGCGGCAGATCATAGGGGAGAAAAATTCCCAGAACTGCGGCCATCAAAATTCTTGTGGACGAGATAATGCCGCTCTCCAATGCGGTTACGTATTTGTTCCCGATGGTGCCTTTAAATTATGAAACAAACTCAGGAACTGCCTTTAAGGGCGGCGACAATGGCCTCAACCGCTTTTTCGAGAATTGATCTTGGGCAGGCAAGATTTACCCGCTCAAACCCTGCCCCATTTTCACCAAACCAGTCACCATGGTCAAGGGCCACCCTGGCGGTACGTTCAATTTTCTGGATGATCGTTTCATGTGACAATCCAAGGGGTCTTAAATCCACCCAGGCAAGATAGGTCCCCTCAAGGTCAAATACCCTGACACCGGACAATTGCTCTTCCAGCTGTTTTTTAAGATAGATAAAGTTTTCATGCAGATATACGAGAAGATCGTCCAGCCAGCCTTCTGCACCTGTGTAGGCAGCAAGGGTGGCAACCTCACCAAACAGACTGCCGCCGCCCCGGGAACCCATGCCCAGGGTTTCAAAATAGATTGAAAGCTCATTGCGGATCCGGTCATTGGGAACGATGAGGTTGGACTGATTAAGCCCTGCTAAATTAAAGGTCTTGCTCCCGGAATTAGCCGCAATGGAATTTTGTGCAAAACTTTCAGATATTGACTGAAAAGCGATATGTCTGAAACCGGGCATTAAAAGATCGCAGTGGATTTCATCGGAAAATACAAGGACATTATTGTCGATACAGATTTTTCCAAAGAGTTCAAGCTCCTCTTGGGTCCAAACCCGACCCACCGGGTTGTGGGGGCTGCACAAAATGGCGATCTTGACCCTGGGATCCTTTACCTTTTTTTCAAGGTCATCAAAATCCATCCCATATCTGCCATTCACAATTTTCAGAGGATTATCCGCAACGCTTCGTCCATTCAGGGTTATGGACCGGGCAAATGGATAGTAAACCGGTGTCTGGATAAGGACCTTGTCACCAGGCTTGGAAAATCGTTGGATAATATAGTTGGTAGCGGGAACTATGCCGGGACAGGTCATTATCCAACTATTTTTGATCTCCCACTTGTGCCTTCGCTGATACCAGGCGATTAGCGCCTTATTGTAATCAGGGTCCTGGATTGTATACCCATACACATGATGGGCCAGACGTTTTTCCATGGCAGCAACAACGGCCGGGGGACATTTAAAATCCATGTCAGCAACCCACAGGGGCAAGAGATTTTCTCCTCCTGGTCCAAATTTTGCCCGCAAGACCTCAGGCTCCCACTTCATGGAACCTGTGTTGCTCCTGTCAACTATTTCATCAAAATCCCACTCTTGTTTGAATTTCATTTTTACCCAGACTTCATTGATTATAACCGCCATGGATTGAACTTGGTATCGCTACCGCCACCACGAGTGATAAAACTCCACCATTGATGACATTCTGGCAGGAAATTTCCTTAAAGTTATCCAAATCTCAGAAAACATTCTAAGATCAGAGGTTTGTCTGTTTATGACCGCAATGTCTGCAATACTCACCTGCAACATAGGTTTCTTGCTGGCACTTGTCGCAACGGGTAAATTGACTGACACCGCAAAATGGGCAGATAGTATCCGTATTGGGAAGTTTTTTCCCGCAGGCGTAGCACTCTTTATTTGCCAGCCTTTTCTGCTGAATCCGTTGAATGTTAAAAATCTTTTTCTGGATGAAATAAACCGCTGATAACCCTGTGGCGATGGCTACAATGATAACTATATAGTGCCAAAGAGCTATTATGTGAAGCGCCTTTAATAATTTAAAGAGATCTTTAAAGAAGTGATTTGGAATCAAGTCCAGAACAACTTCCACGGTTTTAAAGATAATGGGTATAAAAGAGATCACAAGTAAATGGGTTGAAATCAGCGCCTGTATCCGGTTGTTGTTCCGAACGCTTCGGGAACTCCAGATATAAAAGACAACAAAGAGCGGCAGCATGAATAAAAGCTGCCAGGCAAGTTCTTTTAACGGATATGTGAACTGGTAATTTTTATAGTCATCAATCAGTCGTTCGCGATATTGCCGATCCTCTTCAATCATTGTTCTCAGAGCTATGATCAGATCGTGGCCATTGATCTGTTCATCTATCTCAACAAGTTGCCGGGTAACAGCCTCTATCCTTTTGGAGTGTGAATCTATCGTATCCTTGAGTGCTGGCAGATTTGAACTCTCCCTGCCGTTGGTGGCGATATTTTCAAGCAAAAAAGTGTCATAGACGTTTTTTGATTTGTTCAACTCCAGGGTGACCTGCTCTTTTTCTTTGACCAGGGTTTGACGATCAGCAAACAATCTGTTCAGGTTCTGATCCGTGGCAACTTTGTTTAATCTTTCGAAAAGCGCCCTGCAGGAGGGGTGCATGATCTCTGTTTCTGCACCTTGGAGTTCACCGTCGTAGCGATATGAGGTGTTGTTATAATCTGAGAGGACAAGCTCTTGCAGCCGAGCCAGAAAAACCGCATCCATCCAATCTTTTTGAATAAAGACTTCCCGACATTGATGGGGGAAGTATTCATCAGGGGATGTCAACTGCCCTGTATGTTCATCTAAGCCCTGGAAAATAACAGATAAGATGAACAGGTCCACAATGATTATAACGATTAAAGATAATCTGCTAAGGGGTTCTTTGTCGTTGATGCGGATTAGCCTGTCCTTAAAATTGATAAATCTATCTTTAATTCTGGCCATGCTTATCCCCTTTTGTTCCCTGAACATTACAACTTTTAGATTAACTTATTCCAAGTACCTGACTTACAACTTTTTTCTCTCTCTTTCAACGGCCTTGATCATCGTTTCGGCCAGGATAGTTCTTACTAAGAAGGGTCAGGCTTGTTTTATAACAAGTGATCGGCATTATGATCAAGGCCCTTCCAACCGTTGGAACAAATGGAAAAACAAAAAAAACTCAGGTTCTCACCTCATGAAAGTGAATCCTTTTTTCCGACAACCAGAAAATGCTTCTTCAATTCATTGTAAATATCCACCTGTTTAAATCCGGCGTTACCAGTTGCTCCTTAACCTGTTCAGGCAAAAACCTTATTTCTCCAGGAGGGCCTTCTGGCATATCTTCTTTTTTCCAATCAACAATAAAGATTTTTCCATCTGGTTTCAAGATTCTATTGGATTCTTCAACCGTCAAAGATGGATTTTCTAATTCATGATGGAGATTTATCATAAACACCAGGTCAGCGATTCCGTCATCAAGGGGCAGATAATGGGCTTCGGCTTTTATTGGAATAATATTTGGATATTCTGAAGAAATATTTGCCTTTAACCAGCTGTTCATTACTTCGGATGAATCGCAAGCATAAACTGTCGAAAGTTTGGATTTCTGGAGAAAAGCAACGCTGAAAAATCCTGTTCCAGCGCCTATATCAACAAAGACTCCTGATTTTTCCATATTCAATTTTCCCCAAACATAATCGGGAGGGATATCGATCAATCTTTGTGGATTATTTAATTTCTGCATTTTTTGAGGATCAAATTTCTGGCCAGGTGACCATCGACGTGTCTGTTTCTTAAAATCCATTTCACATCCATTCTTCCGCTTATGATTGCTGCCCCAGGTCGCTACGGTTGACTCTGGGATGCTTGCTTGTCTGGCAAAACTTACTACGAAACGATCTGAATTTAAAAGGATTGTTTTAAATTTTCACCCTCTCTTTTAACGGTGGGAACAAATGGACTGGGAAGGGGAAGCTCAGCAATTCCCAGCAATCGCCTTGCCCCGTTCAAAGCTGCATCGATGTTTCCGTAGATATTGTCTGCACCTATTTTATAATATAATCCAGACTGTTCAAGGGTTATCAGGGGCTGGGCATGGACACCGGACAGAATCAGGGTGGTTCTGTCTCGCAGGGTTTTGTCCACCAACTCCTCCAGGGCGTGGAGGGCGGTGGCATCAATAAAAAGGATATGTCGGCATCGGATAATCAGTACCTTTGGTGTCTTGCCCACGATCTGAAGTGTGTCCTTGAACCTGTTGGCTGCACCGAAGAAGAAGGGACCATGAATTTCGAACACCTCAACGCCTTCAGGCACGACCCGGTCCTTTAAGGAGTGATGATCAGTTTCCATGTCCGTTGTGCTTCTTCGTATGATGGTGGTGTTTGCCATGCGATTCATGAACAGAATGGCACTTAAAACCACACCGGCCTGGATGGCAATGGTAAGATCCACAAACACGGTAAGAAAAAAGGTAGTTAGCATTACAAAAAGATCGTTTTTAGGACTATTGAAAAGCTTTACAAAATAGCGCCATTCGCTCATGTGGTAGGCCACCACCATTAGTATTGCTGCAAGGGTGGCCATGGGAATGAGGGTGGCCCATCGTCCGAAACAGATCATTATCATGAGCAGGGTAGCGGCGTGGACAATGCCTGCCAGGGGAGTGGTACCACCACTCTTGATGTTGGTGGCGGTCCGGGCAATGGCACCGGTGGCAGGGATTCCCCCGAAAAGGGGTGCCACGATATTGGCAATACCCTGGGCTACAAGCTCCATATTTGAATTGTGACGCTTTCCTGTAATACCGTCTGCCACAACTGCCGAGAGAAGAGATTCTATTGCCGCAAGCATGGCAATAGTTAAGGCGGGGGAAACCAGCTGCTTGATCAACTCAAGGTTGAACTGGGGGATCGACGGTTTAGGTAGCATGGTGGGAATGGCCCCAAATCTGCTCCCGATTGTATCCACGGGGAGATCCAATAGAGAGACAGCCGCTGTGGTGGCAATGATCGCAATAACCGACCCTGGTATTTTTTTAGTCACCCTTGGCCAGGCGATCATTATCATGAGGGTGGCCAGGCCCATGGCCATGGTTTGCCCATTGAAAGTCATGAAGTAATGGTTGTAATCTACCCATTTGCCGAGAAAATCCGGGGATACATTGGGAATCGTAAGGCCTAAAAAATCCTTGATCTGTGTTGTGAAGATGATCAATGCAATTCCGCCTGTAAACCCTATGGTCATGGGATAGGGAATAAATCGGATCACCTCACCAAACTTAGTCAGCCCCATGATGACAAGTATTATTCCGGCCATTATGGTGGCCACCATCAACCCTTGAAATCCAAATTCCTGCACAATTGAGAATAGAACAACAATAAACGCACCAGTAGGTCCGCCGATCTGAACCCTGCTTCCGCTAAAAACCGAAATCAGAAAGCCCGCCACCACGGCAGTATAAATACCCTGTTCCGGCTTAACACCGGATGCAATGGCAAAGGCAATGGCCAGGGGAAGTGCGACGATGCCCACAATAACTCCGGCCATGATATCGTTTACAAATTTTTCACGGGAATAATCTTTTCCAAATGCGGAAAAGGACTCTGGAACAAAACTGAAACCCATAACAAGCTCCTAGACAATAAAAATAAAATTTAGTTGGAGTATCGAGTGATGTAGTGGGGTAGGTCGACAATAATGCGGGGACGAACCATGCTGCTATCAGGGGATAAAAACCAAAGCTAATCGTAAAAACAAAGATGGGTTTTTAACACAAATGGAATGAAAGTCAAGGAAGAACCAGGATAATGTCAGCCTGATATGGTAGGCAAGTCACACTCTGGCCGTTTAATTATCAGTATGCGAATTTGGTTTTGCAGGTTTTAGATCCCCTTCTGGATCTTTGATCCAGAAGGGGTGAATGGCGGGAATCAGAGCAGACTTACGATCTTTTCATGTATTATCTCGGATGCTTCCTTGTTCCCAAGAACTCCTTCTCGAATGGAAAGGGTTGTTACATTTTTTGATTTTTCTTCCATTTTAAAGCAATAATCCTTATCACCCCTTACAGCCTTAATATTGGTTGTGTTTACAGCTAGGGTTTTTATCTCAACAAACATCCCCATTTTTTCAGCGGCTTTTAAAGATGCCTTATAGACCTGATGGATATTGGCGGTGTAATTTCTTTCCACCCAGCCCATGGTATAGACATATGTTGTCTCTGGCGCCTTAGTTCCGGCAATAAACGCACCACAACCGCACAGTTGAAGACAGACAAATAGACTAAATATAAATCCATTTATTGTTTTAATCCTCATTTGTCCTTTCCTGTCCTAGTTTGTGCTATCCTTTATACTGTCGCCCAATTCGTTAATTTTATCGCCTGCCTGTTCAACGACATCACCAATTTTATCACCTGAATTTTCAATAGCATTATCGATTTTTTTACCCGCACTTTCAGCTGGACCTTCTTTTTCACAGCCAAACAGTAAAAGTGAAAATCCAACGAACATCAACACTAACATTTTTTTAATTTTCATAATATTTCTCCTTTTTTTAAAAATAACATTTTTTTACCTTGCTCACCTCTGAACATAATTTGTTATAAAGTTTGGAAAATATTTAGGATATAGGGGTAATTGCTCAATTACAACATTTTCATTATGTATTCCATGACAAAGGCCCTATGTGGCAGGATAGTTGTCGGTGTGCCATGAAGACTAAGCCAAATTAATCAGTTTAGTCATGCTATATCAGTGATGAGAGTAGGCCTCTCGGTGTCGTCTATCAGGAGAAGATACCAAACCGCCTTGAGCTGCATCCGTAAAGAGCG
>JAVEQI010000027.1:0-48674 GCA_034007745.1 Desulfobacterium sp. | reverse complement strand
TCTGAGCCAGAATCAAACTCTCCAGTTAAATTCTTTGAATATCTTTTGTGTGCTTTCACAGCACCCAAAAAACACGCTTCATCTCTTTTTTGTCACTAACCAGTTTTCAAAGATCAATAGATCGGGTTCAATAGATCAGGGCAAAACAAAAAATTAGAAATGCCTTTGCGAAAACCCTGTGCCCCAAAGACTCAGTATATTTACATGGATTCGTTTGCCATGTCAACTCTTTTTTTAATTAAAAACGACACAATTCGATATTTACCTGAATTAAATAGAATAAAACCTTAAGCTAAACCTCATCGAACCGCTTTCTGCCTTAGGAGAAGATCCGTTAGAACGATTGCCACCATAGCTTTACACACGGGATTGATCCTGGGAATAGCCGATACATCATGACGGCCGCGGGTGGAAATAATTGTCGCCCTTCCCTTTTGATCAACGCTCTTCTGTTCCCTTGAGATGGAGGGAATGGGTTTGACATGCACCCTGGCAACGATCTCATCTCCATTGGAGATACCGGCAAGGATGCCGCCGCTGTTGTTTGTTTCAAACCGTTCTACAACGGGTGAATTGAGGTTTTTTGAGCTTTGTTTTACTCCATGGGCCTTAGATTGTGGTGTCTGCTCCAGAATCTGGTCGTTGTTCTGGAATCCCGTCATCTGTGCCGCCTTGAAACCTGCACCGATTTCCACAGCTTTTACAGCTCCAATGCCCATTAGGGCCCCAGCAAGCATGGCGTCAAGCTTTTCAAACACCGGTTCTCCAAGTCCCGGTGGAACGTTGACCGCCCTTATCTCCACCACCCCCCCAATGGAATCGCCCTGCCTCTTCATCTCTTTTATCCTGGCCTCCATTGCTGGAACAATGGCCGGATCAGGACATTCAAAACGGTTGTTCCGGGTTTCATTCCAGTCGATCTTTTCAGCCCTTACCCCACCGAGCTCCAGGGTGCAGGTTTCGATTCTGATGCCGTACTTGTCCAGAATTGCCTGGGCCACGGCACCTGCAGCAACCCTTGATACTGTTTCCCGGGCCGAGGCCCTGCCGCCTCCTCGAAAATCACGAATGCCGTATTTTGCCTGGTAGGTAATGTCCCCGTGACCCGGCCGGAATACCTCTGCAATGTCTGAGTAGGCCCTTGAATCAGCATCAAGGTTTTTTATCTCGATCATGATGGGAGTACCTGTTGTAACCCCCTCGAAAACACCCGAAAGGATAACCGGGGTATCAGGCTCTTTTCTTGACGTACTCGCAGATGTTAGCCCGGGCCTTCGACGATCAAGCGCTCTCTGAATCATCGCCTCATCAAGGGGAATCCCGGGAGGTGAGCCGTCCACGACAACACCTAGTGCCCTGCCGTGGGATTCACCCCAGGTGGTAACCCTGAAACAGGTTCCAAAACTGCTACCCGCCATAGCCAACTCCCTTTTTATCAAGTATTTTTTGTATGATTGTGGCTGTTTCAGCTGGATCGTGTAGATCGGTATTTACCACCAGATCGGCAGCTCCTCGATAAAGGGGATCCCTGAACGCCAGGGTTTCGACCACCTCTTGTTCAAGGCTGTTGCCGGTGAGGGACGGCCGCAAACCAGGGGTTGCGATATCCCCGGACATCCGTCTCAATATCGTATCAGCCGAGGCCCTTAGCCAGATCACCGTCCCGGCCGATTCTTCCATGGCAGCCAAGTTTTTTTTGTCAAGAACAACGCCACCCCCAGTTGCAATGACCTTGGAGTCAGAGGTCAAAACCTGTTTAAGCACCTGGGATTCAATTTTCCTGAACTCTTCCCAGCCAAGGTCGGCAACTATGGATGCAACGTTTGAACCCATGGTACTTTCAATGACTCGATCCGTATCCACAAAAGGAAGGGACGTGACACGGGCAAAAATCTCCCCCGTGGTGCTCTTTCCAGTACACCTATAACCGATCAGAATCACATTCATTTAAGGGTCTCGAACACTTCCCAGTATGTTGGAAAGGATTTATTCACGCAGGATTCATTTTCAATAATGACGTTATCGACCATGAGACCTGCAACGCTGAAGGCCATTGCGATCCTGTGGTCGTTAAAGGTCTCTATGGAAGCGCCTCGGATACAACTTTTACCATATAAAATGTCGTGATCAGAACTCTTAACCCTTTCCTTTTCTTCGATATTAACACCTGTAACTGAAAGCCAGTCACTTCCCTGATCCGCTTGAACACCCATTTTAGAGAGTTGAGACACAACCGCCCCAATTCGATCACACTCCTTTTCCCTTAAATGAGCAATATTAACAATCCGGGTGGTACCCCTTGCAAAGGCGGCGACAACGGCAAGAGTCGGCACCACATCTGGGCAGTCGCCCATGTCCACCTCAACTGCCCTCAGATCTCCCCCCTGAACCGTGATCCCCATGTCTGCTGCCATCACTCTGCACCCCATGCGTTCCAGGATATGGACGAACTCAAGATCCCCCTGCAGGGAGTCGAGCCTTGACCCTGCTACCGTTACAGGGGCTCCAGTGACAGCACCTGCTGCCCAGAAATAGCTGGCATTAGAAAGATCAGGTTCTACCGAAAAATGTCCGGGAACATAGGTCTGGCCACCTTTAACCTCAAAACGGACAGGAGTAATTCGCCGGGCTTCAACCTGAAACTTTGCCATCACATCCATGGTAAGATCAATATAAGGAGAAGACACTGGAGGTGATACAAGGGTTATATCGAGTCCGCTGCTTAGAAATGGAGCTATCATCATCAAGGCTGAGAGATATTGGCTGCTGGTTGAACAATCCAGGGTGACCTGACCGCCTCTTCGCTCCCCACCCTTGATGATCACCGGTGGACAGCCGTTTCCATAAAGGGAGTCTGCAGAAATTCCGATCATTGCCAGCGATGACAAAAGCGCATCCATCGGCCTCTGGGCCATACGTTCATCTCCGCACAGGTGGTAGGGAGAATCGCCAAGGGCTGCGACACCTGCCACAAGACGCATGGATGTACCTGAATTTCCGAGATAAATCTCGCCTTGAAATGGAGTGGGTGTCCCGTTAAATCCATACACCGAATGGACTGGATGGGAATTTTCGTTATTCATTTTAAACGAGGCGCCCATGCAGGTGAGGGCCTCCATGGTCAATTCGGTATCCTCGCAGCTTAAAAGGTTTTCTACTGTGGATTTTCCTGCGGCAAGGGCCGCACACACAACCATCCTGTGGGAAATGCTTTTAGAACCCGGAACCGCCACAGTACAGGAGTTGAGTTTTCTCTTTTTTATCTGTATCATCTTTTCTCCAAAGCCTTGAGCAAAGCAGATTTCATTGTTTTTACAGATGGTTTTTTACCGGTAAAAAACCTAAATTGCAAAGCTCCCTGGGTGACAAACATGGACATACCGTCGATGACGGTGCATCCCTTTTTTCGGGCAGCCTGAATCAAGGCAGTTTCTACAGGAGTGTAAACCACGTCCATTACCACCATGGAGGGCTTCAGAATTTCAGGGTCAAGGGGAATCCCGTCCGTGGCCGGTGCCATGCCAAGGGCTGTTGCATTAACAATAATTTCAGGATCAACGATTTGAACATCATCGCTTGAAATAAAATCCGCCCCCAACTCATCTGCAAGTTTTTTCCCTCGATCCTTTGAACGGTTCACGATAAAGGGAATTGCTCCCCGCTGTTTGACCCCAAAGATAACCGCCCTGGCAACCCCACCAGCTCCAAACACAACCACCCTGCGACCTTTAAGGTCACATAATCTTTCAATGGGGTCGACCGCCCCCATGAAGTCGGTGTTATAACCAAAAAGCTTTCCATTCCGATTAACAATAGTGTTTACAGCTCCCATTGAACGGGCAAAGTCATCAACACCATCGAGCAGGGGAATCACCGCCTCCTTGTGGGGAATGGTTATCGATGCCCCGGCAATATCGAGGGTCTTGATGGCTGCGATTGCTTTATCTACACTTGGCACCTTAAAGGCAAGGTAAACGGCATTGATCTTTTGTTCTTGAAAGGCTGCATTGTGCATCACAGGCCCTAGAGAATGGGCGACAGGGTCGCCAAAAAGGGCGTACAGGCGAGTAGCTGAATTGAACTTAAAGATTGCATCCATAATTTTTAACTTTAAACCAATTAAATTAGACCACTGTTAGATTTCGTTCCTCAACACAACCGAGAATAGACTGCCTACCATCCACTATCTACCTACTACCTACCTACTAAAAGTGGGGTATGAACCAAGGAATTTCAAATAAAGGCTGTTTGCCTTCATCCCTTCAACCGCTTTCTTAACAGGAGGATCGTCCATATGACCCTCAATGTCCATGAAAAAATAGTAGCTCCAGTTCTGGTGGCGGCTTGGCCTTGATTCAAGCTTTACCATGTTGAGCCCCGCAAGGTTCACAGGTTCAAGAACCTTAAAAAGAGCGCCAGGCACATGGGAGGTTGCAAACATTATCGAGGTTTTGTCCCTGCCCGTCTTTTCCCTTTTATCCCTGCCGATAACTAGGAAACGGGTCACATTACCGGCGCGGTCTTCGATCCTAGACTCGACCACCTGTAGATTATAGAGGTGAGCAGCCCTGGAATTTGCAATAGCGGCAGCCCCCTTTTCCCCGGCGGCTATTGTTGCGGCAAAGGAAGTGGAGGTTGTTTCCACAAGGCTTACCCCCGGTAGTTTCTTCTGGAGCCAATTCCGGCACTGGGCAAGGGCCTGGGGGTGGGAGTAAACTGTTTTAATACCGTCAAGGTCGCCTGTAAGGGAGAGAAGATCGTGGGATATGGGTTCATAATGCTCGGCAACAACAGTCAGTTCAAATTCGTATAGAAGATCTAGGGTGTGATTGACCGCACCTTCAATTGAATTTTCAACCGGAACAACCCCGTAGCTGCTCTCCTGTTTCTCCACCTGTTCGAAAACATCCCTGATGGTTGGCTCATGGATAAACTGCCCTGAATGGTTGAAATGATTCAGAGAGGCAAGATGGGTATAGCTTGCCTCCGGACCAAGATAGGATATTCGGCGGATCCTTTGAATCTGACGGGTTGCCGTCATGATGACACTGAATATGTGGCAGAGAAGATCGTTGTTGCAGGGTCCTTGATTTATCCGGCAAAGACGTTCCAAGACCTGATTTTCTCGTTGCTGATCAACAACCTGAGACCCTAACTCCTGCTTGACTGCACCTAATTTTTCTCCAAGTTCAAGGCGACGGTTTATCAGAGAAACCATCTCTTCGTCCAGGACATCGATCTCGACTCGAAGTTGTGCGAGTTCGTTTTTTACCCCCAACGCGCCAGGGTCTGCTGATTCTTCAATGCCCGACATGGTTTCTCCTATATACCTAAGATCAAATTCTTATGCCTCATTTCGGATCTTGCTGTTCTTTTTTAAATACAAAGGTCTTTATACGGTTACCGTCCTTCTCCTTTACCGTTACCGTATAGGAATCGACCTGGATACTCTCCCCAACCTCTGGGATTTTCCCTATCTGCTCAAGAATATAACCTGAGAAAGTATCATAATTGTTGGAATCTTCAATGTGGAGGCCAAGTTTCTTGTTTACCTCCTCAATATCAGTCTTGCCGAGAACCACCCAGCGTTTATCTTTTAATTTCACAACATGGGGATCAAGCCGATCTGTTTCATCTATAATTTCACCCACAAGTTCCTCCAGAACATCCTCCATGGTAACGAGCCCCTCCACACCACCATGCTCGTCAATGACGATGCCGATATGGCTTTTCATCTGCTTGAACTCGTGGAGCAGAGAATCGATTTTTTTGGATTCAGGAACAAAAAACGGTTCCCTCATGATCTCCTTCACATCAACTAGGGCATCTGCCTCTGAGACACAACTTTCATGATATTTTGCAAAAAGGTCTTTGACGTTGAGAGTTCCCACAACATTATCGATGCTCTCATCAATAACTGGGAACCGTGAAAAACCCGATTCCAAAATTTCCTTTATGTCAACCGGGTCGTTAAGGTTGATCGTATACATGTCAGCCCTGGGAGTCATTATCTCCGAGGCGCAGGTATCGTCAAACTCAAAGATGTTTGAGATAAGCTGGCGCTCCCCCTCCTTGATCTCCCCCCCCTCTTCAACAACCTCCACCATGGTCATGAGTTCATCCTCTGTTACCGTGGATTTACTTGCAAAGGGACCTAACACCTTTGGGATGAAGTTTAAGACAACAATGACGGGGAAAAAAATTCTTGAAAGCCAGAATATAGGATAAATAACAATCCTCGCCACGAGTACATTATTATGGGTCGCAAAGGATTTGGGGAAAATTTCCCCAAAAACAAGGATAAGAAAGGTCATTATTCCCGTTGCAATTCCAACGGCATTCGAATCAAACCTCTCCATCGCTAGCGACGTGGCAAGGGATGAACCACCGATATTGACAAGATTGTTTCCAATGAGAATGGTTGTCAGGAGGCTGTGAGAGTCCCTTTTCATGCGAAAAATCAGCCTGTCAATCCTGGTTCCTTCCTTGGCAAGATGAAGCGCCCTTACCCTGGATATGGAAAACAACGCTGTTTCAGATGATGAAAAAAAAGCGGATAAAAAAAGAGACATTACAAGCAAAAACAACTGGATAGACATGAATTTAACTATTCCTATTTATTTTAAACGGGATAGGACTGCAAATACAGCCCTTAGTGTTACGGTTATTCTGGCACCCGGATCCAGTTAAAAGATTATATCAAAAAACAATGGAAAAAAACAATGCCTTTGAAAGGTCTGCGTTCTCATTTTCTACTGTCAGGAAGGCTTCGGCCCCTCAAAAGCTCCACAGCAAGCCTTGCCGTTCTCCTGGATGCACCCTGACCTCCCAGAAGTTTTCTAATAATCATAAGTCTTTTATGCATGTGATCAAGTGATTTTCTGTTTAAGAGAGACAAGGCCCTGCGGGCAATATTTTCAGCTGTTGCATCATCCTGAAGAAGTTCGGGCACAATTTCTTCTTTTGCAATTATATTCGCAAGACCAACATGCTTCAATCGGACAAAGGTTCTGGCAATAAGGTAGCTCAGCTTAGAAAGACGATAAACAATAATCATGGGAACACCGCAGATGGCGGCCTCGAGAGTTACCGTTCCAGAGGCTGCAATGAGAAGATCACATCGGTCAAAAAGAATCTTGCAAGGTCCTTTAACCGGAACAAAAAGAGGCGATATATCAGGAAACTTCCTGTTGTAAAAATCTAGGTTCTCGATAATCCTCTGATGGTCAACCGACCCTGCCAGAGAGACAAGGAAACGAACATTTTCATCTGTTTTGCGGATTAACAGGGCTGCCTTGAGCATGGGGTCCAAAAGGGTCGAAATCTCTGTCTCCCTGGAGCCGGGAAGGAGTCCGATGACAAAACCTGCTTCTGCCGAAGACTTGCGCTGTACGCTAACCTCGGGATAGCAGTCCAGGAGGGGATGACCCACAAAAGTTGCGGGAACTCCGGCTCTTTGAAACAGCGGCACCTCAAAGGGGAAGATCAATGCGGCATGGTCGACCACCTTTTGTATGGTCTTAAGACGCGATCGTTTCCAGGCCCATACCTTAGGGGTTATGTAGTAGAGCACAGGAACCCCGGATCGTCGGGCAAAAGCCGCAGCCCTGAGATTGAAACCAGGGTAATCTATAAGAATGACGAGATCGGGCCGGGTGATCTTAACCCTCTGTCTGAAACGGCGAAACGCCCTGTTGATGACCCTGAACTGTGCGATCACCTCGGTCACACCCATGACGGACAAGTTCCTAATATGAAAGAACAAATCCATGCCCTGGGCCTGCATCAGGTCACCGCCCAGGCCGGTGATCAAAAGAGAGGGATCAATCTCCAGGAGACAACGTACAAGATTTGCCCCATGAAGATCCCCGGAGGGTTCTCCGGCTATAATCATCACATGATAGGGCGGAGGTTTGGAGTCGCTCCCGGCGGTCATTTGAATTCTGCCTCGTCCATGGCAACAATTGAGATTCCATGTTCATCTGCCAGTGCGATCATTCGTTCCCTGTCAAAGGAGATAGTCTTTCCCGCCTCAAGCGCCAGTACAGACAAACCTGATTCGGCCATTATTTCTATAGTTTCAGCACCGGTTGTGGGCAGATCAAACCGCCGGTCCTGAATAGGCTTACAAAGTTTAACAAGAACGCTTTTTCCCTTTCCAAGGCTGCCCCCCCTGCGGATGGTAGCATCGGTTCCGTCAGCCGCTTCAACGGCAAGCACCGTCCCGTTTCCAACCACGATGGCCTGGCCCACATCAAGCTTGCCTATCTGCCTTGCAATGGGCCAGCCCGCCTTAATATCCTTCATTTCCGCCTTGTCAGGCCCACGCTTTGTCCAGCACCCCTTTGGGGAAACAAGCTCGGGAAAGAGAAAGGTGGAGGGTTTTATGGCAACTCCATGACTTTCAATAAGGTCGGCAAAGGCCCGCAAAATTGAATCATCATGCGTGTGGCCCATCCTTGCAATAAAGGCCAAGGCCTTTAAATCCGGCTTGATATCGGTAAAAATCCTGGTCTTCTGTATGGTTCCAAGCATTACAGCCTCGGTAATACCCCGGCGTTTAAAAAAGGATAAAAGTCGTCCAATCTGTCCCAGGTGCATAAGCTGGATGGAGTCAACATGGTCAGCCAAAGTCGTATCTGCCTCGTTCACATAGGCTGCGGCATGGACCTCATAACCCTTGAGTTTTGCCTTTCTGGCAAAGAGCAGGGGGAACTGACCGCCCCCTGCAATAAGGCCTATCTTCTTTATGGAGTTACCTTGTAACTCCACGGTTGGACTCCTTGATAAAGGTCATGAAGTTTACCACCTCTGGAATCTGCTCGACCTCGGCCTTGACCCTCTCCGTTGCCTGTTTCACGGTAAGCCCGATGCGAAAGACAATCCTGTAGGTTTTTTTAAGCTCATGAATAGTTGATTTTGAAAAATTGTGGCGCTTCAAACCAACGTTGTTCAACCCGTGGAGGGTTGCCCGATCTCCTGCGGCAATCACATAGGGAGGAATGTCCTTTACAACGGCCGACTTTCCACCGATATATGCAAAATCACCTATTTTGACAAATTGGTGAATTGCCACAAGCCCCCCCACCGTCACATTGTCCCCAAGCTCAATGTGACCGGCAAGGGTAGCGTTATTGGCCAGAATAACCTGCTTGCCGGTTTTACAGTCATGGGCAATATGAGTATAGGCCATGAGATAGTTTTCTTCGCCAACCTCTGTGTAGCCACCGCCAAATTCAGTACCCCGGTTGATGGTCACAAATTCCCGAATAACCGTACCCCTACCGATCTTCAGACGGCTTTTCTCACCGTGGAATTTCAGATCCTGGGGAGCGGCACCAATGGATGCGTACTGAAATATACGGCAATCCTCACCGATGGTCACATATTGATCAATTGTTGTATAAGGACCTATCTCGGTGCCTGAACCTATATGCACCTCCCCTTTTATTATTGCATAGGGACCGATTGTGACGCTTGCATCGATTTCGGCTCTGGAATCGATGATTGCCGTTGGATGAATCAGAGTTGGAACACTCATGGGGTATTCTCCTTGGTGTTAACCCGCTTTTCAAGGGCCAGAAGCCGCTTTCTTAGATCGGGAAGTCTTGGAATAATTCGGCCGACCTTGAGCCAGAGCCCATGGGGCATATGGGGAATGCCTGAGACGACCTCGCCTGGGGGAACGTCCGATAAAACGCCTGCACCCGGCCCTACTATGGCGTTGTCACCAATGGTGAGATGCCCGGAGACTCCGGCCTTGCCGGCAACTATAACATTTTTGCCAAGAACGGAAGATCCTGCAATGCCCACCTGGGCAACTATAAGGCTGTTTTCACCAATAATGACGTTGTGGGCGATATGGACCAGGTTATCAGTCTTGACCCCCCTCTGTAGCCAGGTCCGGCCAAGGGTTCCCCGGTCAATGGTATTGCATGCACCTATTTCCACCTGGTCATCAATCTGAACAAATCCTGCATGGACAAGCTTTTCATGGCCACCAGAGCCTGGTGTAAACCCGAACCCGTCACTGCCGATTACCGTTCCCGGATGAATGATCACCCCCTGACCGATCTTTGTCTTGTCCATAATTGTGACGTTGGGTTTGATAACTGTGTTGCTGCCAATGGTAACATCGTCGCCCACAAAGACTCCCGGCATTATATGAACATTATCACCCAGGGTGACATTGTCACCCAGGGTTGCGCCGGAGCCAATGGTAACACCCTTGCCGCTGATAAAATTTGCACCGATAACAGCCCTGGTGGAAATCCCTGGTTCAGACCTTTTTATCGGATGGAACAGTTCAACTATCCTGAAGAAATCAAGCCTTGGATTCTTTGACCTGACAAGAGGACAGGTAAGAGAGTCTGCAGGGGTTTTCCCGTCAAAATCGATGAAATCCCAGGGCACAATAACAGCTCCTGCCCGGGTCTGGCTCAGCCGGTTTAAAAACTTAGAATCATCGGCAAAGGTGATATCCTGACCTGTTGCCCCTTCAAATGAAGAGACCCCCAGAACCACAAGCTGACCGTTGCCCACCACCTCACATTCGATCATCGCAGCAAGGTCTTTCAGCTTAAACTTAAGAGTGGGGTTGCGATTTATATTAGTAAATGTCATCGCTGTGGTCTACTTGGCCTTATTCTGGCTGCTCTTATTGAACCTGTCAATGATCGTGTCGGTCATATCAAGGGCGTCCATAAAATAGACCACCCCTGCTGCGTTCTGCTCAAAGATAAGGGTGTAACCCTCTTCTTTGGCCATGTCCTGGACAAGGCTCAATACATCATTGTTGATCTCTTTAATAAACCTTGCCTCAAAAGTCTTAAACTCATCCTGGTACTGTGCCTGAAGAGTTTTAAAATCGTTTACCTTGATTCGAAATTCACGCTCCTTTTCATCACGTTTTTCCTTGCTCATCACAAGGGCTTCACGCTCGATTGTTTTTTTGAGCTCCTCAAGCTCCTGTCCTTTGGCCTTAAGGGATTCCTCCATCTCCATTCCCGTTTTGTTGATCTCTTCCTTTGCAATCTTTCCAGGAGCTGAGGTGACAAGAATTTTCTGAAAATTGAAAATGCCTATCTTTGGGTTGTCCTTCTTAGCGGCCGCAAACGCCGAGACAGTACACAGGAGAAATAATCCTGCCGTTATCAAAGCTGTTTTAGTCATGAACTTCATAATGTACTCCTTTATTTTATTAAAATGAACTACCCATGGAAAATTCCCACCGGCTGTCTCCAGCCGTTGACTCTTCCGTGTCATCCAGGGTGATGCCGTACTCTATCCTGATGGGCCCCATGGGTGAATACCAGCGGATACCGGCACCATAGCTTGACTTAAGGTCGTTAAATTTGATATCTTGACCCGTAGCAAACACATCTCCTGAATCAAAAAACACCACGCCGGCAAGCCCCACATCTTCCAGGAGCGGGAAGTTGAGCTCGGCGTTGAACTGAATAAACTTTTCTCCTCCCCTGATCTTGCCTTCACTATTTCTGCCGGCATTGATGTCCTGCCAGTCGTACCCACGAACAGAGTTGATGCCGCCAAGGTAAAACTTTTCATAGTCAATTTCAATTTCATTGCTTGACTTGTCATCTAGAAAACCTGTCTTTCCATGGATAAGTCCAGTCAGCTTCTTGAAAATTGGAAAATGAACTCCTGACTCAGCGATATATTTAATGAATTCAATCTCACCGCCCAGAGGTCCGCCTGCGTACTCCACAGAAAGAGAATGGAGCATTCCTTCGGTGGCGTTGAAATTTTTGTTCCTTGAGTCGTATCTCAGAGAGGCGGTCAAGGAACTTGTGATATAATTTCCCGCATCAACCGAGGTGTAAAGATCCTCGACATTGGAAATTTCAAAATCTTCAAAACGGTACCTTAAGCCAATGCTGGTGTAATCAAATATCATGTACCCGAGCCTCAGGGCTACTCCCCGACTCTCCTTGTCATAGTAGTTATACTCCTTGTCCCAGTTGTAAAGGTCAAAACCTGCACTAAGGGGAATATCAAAGAGCCACGGCTCTGTAAAACTTAAGGTGTAACGGTTGGATTTACCCGAGATCTCAGCCTTTACCGAAACAATCTGTCCCTTGCCGAAAAGATTCCGTTCGGTTACAGACACCATTCCGAACATGGAGTCTTCGCTGGAATACCCACCGCCAAAGCTGAATGCACCCGTTGGCTTTTCCGTTATTTCCATATGGACATTGAGGAGGTCCTCCTGACTGCCCCTGGAGGTGCTGACCTCAACATTCTGAAAATAGTCGATTCTCTTTAGGTTGTTCACGCTCGTCTGGAGCTTTGACATGGAGTAGAGCTCCTGCTCATACACCTTAATCTGCCTTCTGATAACCTTGTCCCGGGTTTTGGTATTACCGCTGATAAGGATGCGTTCAAAATAAACCGGAGATTTCTTTTCAAGATTAAAGGTTAAGTTGACAAGGTTTTTTTCTGAATCACGTTCAATTACAGGCGAGATCTCGGCATTTGCATACCCCTTGTCTGAATAGATGTCAGTAAGGGAAATCACATCGCTTCTGAGCTGCTTCCTTGAATAAAGCTCGCCCGCCAGGGATTTGATTTTATCGGACAGAGTTTCAACGGGAACGATGATGTCACCCGTAAAATCAACCTTGCCGATTCGATATTGAAGTCCTTCGTCAATCTTGAATTTAACAGAAATGCTCTTTTTTCCATACTCGATCTCAGGGTCAGAAATTCTTGCATCCACAAACCCCTGGTCCTTATAATAGGATTCCAATCTAAAAACATCCTGGTCAAGCTCGTTCTGGGAAAGGTCACCCGAAGAGGTTACCCAGAAGAATAACCCTTTTTCCTTTGTTTTCATCGTTTTTTTGAGTTTTTTGTCTGGAAAATAGCTGTTCCCTTCAAATACGATGGACTCTATCCTTAGCTTGTTTCCCTCGTCAATGATGAACTCGATGTCAGCCTGGTTGTTGTCAAGGGGGGAAATCTCGTAGTGGACCGCACAATTATGGTAATTTTTCTCAGTATAAAGGGCCTTGATCCTTGCCACGTCGGCATCGAGCTTAAAAATATTGAGAATGGAACCCGTGCTGGTCCTGATAACCTCTGTAATTCCCTTTTCATCGTACACCCGGTTTCCCTTAATTTTCAAACGTCGAACACTGGGTTTTTCAACGACTTTAAAGACCAGATCAACTCCCTTGTCCTTTGGGTGACTTTCAACCTGAACATCATCAAAATATCCCATGGAGTAGATTTTTTTAATGTCATCTGTAAGGGTGGCAGGGGTAAAGATCTCACCGGATTTGACCGCCAGGATTCTCAAAACGGCATCGGATTCAATTCTGCGATTCCCCTCAAGTCTGACCCCTGTGATGAACTCTCGTTTAAAAATCACACTAGACATCTCCCGGGAGAGGCGGTTGACCGCTGGAAAGATGTTTTCAACCCCGTCTGCCTCCACAAAAAAAGCGGCCGGGGACCGTGTATCAAAGGCTGCGGCCATGCGGGCATCAACGCTCAATCGATCGCCTGCCATGAACAATGAGCCCCATATCAGATGATCCACCCCGTGCTGAATGGCCAGTTCCTTGATTTTGCGGAAATCTAAAATTCCTTCCAGGGCGACTTTATCAAGCAGAATAGTCTCAGCTCCGTCTGCCTGAAATTTTTCTGAGAGCATCCTGGGAAGACTGTTTTCAAGTTGATTGAGGGATTTATCGGCATGAACGGTAAAGGGAAGAATCCCAATGGTAATCTTATCTCTGGCAAAAACCGTTGCACATGAAAAAAAAACAAAAAAAATCACCATCAAGGATGTCTGTTTTAAAATACCTATATTCATAGTATCTGTCTCAACTTGTTCGGTTGTATTGGTTTATTGTTCATTCTACGGCCACTATTTCACTTTGCTTAAGGGTCAATCTCTGGTTCATGAGCCCAGCCAGGCCGGGGTTATGGGTCACCACAATAACCGTCATGCCAAGCTCTCTATTCAGCTCGATAAGCAGCCTATGAACGGCTTCAGAGTTCTTGCTATCAAGATTGCCGGTAGGTTCATCGGCCAAGAGCAGCATGGGCTCCATAACAAGGGACCTTGCAAGGGCAACCCGCTGCTGTTCCCCGCCGGAAAGATCCTCCACCCGATGGTCAAGGCGATGGGCAAGACCCACCCTTTCAAGAATGGTCGAAGCCTTTTTACCAGCAATAGATTTTTTCATCCGGTCAATCAGGCAGGGAATCATGACATTTTCCATTGCCGTAAACCCCCTTAAGAGATGATGAAACTGGAACACAAAACCTATGGACCTGTTTCTGAATCCTGCAAGGGCAACAGAATCAAGCCTGAACAGGTCCTGGTTCCCGAGCAAAAGACGTCCCTGATCCGGTCTGTCAAGGGTCCCGATTATGTGGAGCAGGGTAGATTTACCAATTCCAGAGGCACCAACAACTGCGATGGAGTCCCCCTGTAAAATGGTGAAATTCACCTTGTTCAGGATCTCTATCCTGGCGGCTTTTGTGGCAAAGCCCTTGGAAATGCCTTCAAGTACCAGGCAGGGTTTTACCTGATTTTCTTCCATGCTGTTATTATCCATAGCGCAGGGCCGTAACAGGGTTCATTCTGGATGCCTTGTGGGCCGGATAGATGGTCGAAATAAAACAGATAACAACGGCAGAGACTACTATAAATAAGACATCCATGGTTTCTAACTGCACAGGAATGGTTGAAAATGGGTAGGCCGGGGGAAGCTCGATGAACTTATACCGTTCAAGCATCAGGCAGACTCCAACCCCTGAAACAGTGCCCAAAAAGGTGCCAAACAGACCGACCACCATTCCCTGAACCATGAATACCCTTCGAACCAGGGCATCCGTGGCGCCCATGGCCTTTAACACGGCAATGTCCCGGGTTTTTTCCATCACCATCATAATAAGAGCTGAGGCAATGTTAAAGGCGGCAACCAGAACTATCAGGGTAAGAATCACAAACATGGCCGTTTTTTCAAGTTTTAAAGCGGCAAACAGGCTCTTGTTTATCTCCATCCAGTCCCTGGCATAAAAGGGATAGTCGAGTTCCGTTACAAGGGCTGTCTTAACCCTGTCGGCCTTGAAAAGATCGTCGACCCATACGCCAAGGGCCGAGATTCTGTCACCCATGCCCATGATTTTCTGTGCTTCGATGAGGTGTACATAGGCAAGAGAGCTGTCATACTCATACATGCCCGATTCAAATATGCCGGTAACCCTGAACCGTTTGAGGGCCGGAACATGACCGACAGGAGAGATCATTCCACCTGGGGAGATAAGAACAATTTTGTCGTCAACTGCAACGGCAAGATTCTTTGCAAGCTCTTTACCGAGAACGATGCCCGGCAGGATCAGACCATCTCCATCCCGGGCAAGGCACATTTCAAGTTCTGATGGGGTAAATCCCTTGACCAGGCTGAGCGAAGAGCGAGGGTCTATTCCTCGGACAACTGCGCCGGAAAGGGAGTGGCTGGTTCGAACCATGGTCTGGGCAAAAACCATGGGAGACACTTCCGCAACACCTGAAACAGCCATGGCTCTCCTGACGGTTTCATCCACGTCATAGGGTTTTGCCGAATGATTCATCAGAAGGACGTGGGGTTCAACACCCAGAATCCTCCGCCTGAACTCAGATTCAGCGCCGCTCATCACCGCAATGACGATCACAAGGGCCATGACACCGACGGTCACCCCTGCAACCGACAGGAGGGTGATAAGAGAGATAAACCCCTCCCGCTGCTTTGCCCTTAGGTACCTTGCC
Organism: Desulfobacterium sp.; assembly: GCA_034007745.1. GTDB lineage: Bacteria > Desulfobacterota > Desulfobacteria > Desulfobacterales > Desulfobacteraceae > Desulforapulum. The sequence continues at coordinate 32,890 of JAVEQI010000027.1, read as the reverse complement.
GCTATGAAAAATTCAAGGGGCATTTTCAGGCAATGTTCTTCATGTGGGGAAACAGGATTACCTCACGTATGGATGCAGAGTCGGTTAAAAGCATTACCAGCCGGTCAATACCGATGCCTTCTCCAGCCGTCGGGGGCATGCCGTACTCAAGGGCCTCAACATACTCGTTATCCATGACATGGGCCTCAACATCTCCCTTGCTTCGCTTGGCTGCCTGGCCAAGAAAACGCTCATACTGATCAATGGGATCATTAATCTCGGAAAAACCGTTGGCAATCTCCCGACCTGCAATAAAGAGCTCAAACCGGTCGGTCAGTTCGGGATTCGTCTCACTTTTCCTGGAAAGTGGTGACACCTCTACGGGATAGCCTGTGATAAAGGTGGGTTGGATCAACTTTGGTTCAACAAGGAGATCAAACAGCTTGGTGAGAACCTTTCCGTGGCGGTCCTGGTCTATGATCTTGATCCCCTTCTCTCCTGCAAAGGCGCGAATAAGCGAACTATCTTCGAGGATTGAAAGTTCGATCCCGCCGATCTCTACCAGGGAATCTATCATGGGAATACGTTTCCAGGGTTTTGAAAAATCAATAGTGTCCCCCTGGTACTGGATGATCTGGGAGCCTGTAACCTTTTCTGAGATCTCACGGAACATCACCTCGGTGAGGTCCATCAGGTCTTCATAGGTTGCATAGGCCTGGTAGAATTCGACCATCGTAAACTCAGGATTGTGCCGGGTAGACACCCCTTCGTTCCTGAAATTCCGGTTTATCTCAAAGACCCGTTCAAACCCGCCCACAATAAGCCTTTTAAGGTATAGCTCGGGGGCGATCCTCAAAAAAAGCTCCATGCCGAGGGCATTGTGCCAGGTTTTAAAAGGGGTTGCCTCGGCCCCTCCTGGAACAGGCTGCATCATGGGGGTTTCTACCTCCATAAAGTCCCTTTGCTCTAGGAAGGACCGCATCAGACCGATGGTTTTGCTACGCCGGATAAAAATATCCCTTGCCTCTTTGTTCATGATCAGGTCAAGGTAGCGCTGACGGTATCTTTTTTCCGGATCCTTGATGCCGTGGAATTTTTCAGGCAGGGGCCGCATGGATTTTGACAAAAGTCGAAATGTCTCTGCCAGAAGGGTCCATTCTCCGGTCCTTGTCTGAAAAAGGGCACCCGAAATTCCTACAAAATCACCAATGTCAAGTTTCTTGAACAGGTCATAAACCTCACCACCGACCTTGTTATTCTGAACATAAGCCTGGATCTGACCGGTCCTGTCCTTAAAGCGGATAAAAGATGATTTGCCGAACTTGTTGACAGCCATCATCCTTCCTGCAACGGAAAATCGGGGACCCTCCACGCCTAGCCCGTCGCTGTTTTCCTCAATGAGCTTTTTCAACTCTTCCACGGTATGAGAGACTTTAAAATCATTGGGATAGAGAGGAATACCAATAGCCCGGATCTCATCTATCTTTTCTTTTCTTGCCGCAAGCAATGCGTTTGAATCATCCATTTTTAAGTATCTTTATATAATGGTTAGGTTGTTGATCTTATTTAATCTATAGCCTTAGTCGTATAGTAGATGACCCTATTCTGTAGCCTTATCTTAATTATTTTACAGGCCTTGGTCAATAAAATTGAATAAACTACCCTATTCCATAACCTGGTGTCAAGATCTACTTGGGGAGACATCCTTGAATATAAGGGTAAATGTCGTCCCTTTACCCGGAATTGTTTCAAAATCAATTACACCCTGGTAGCTGTCGATAATTCGGTGAACTATCGAGAGACCGAGACCGGAACCGGACCGCTTGGTGGTAAAAAAAGGATCAAAGGCTATCCCCTGGGACTCTTCCTTGATACCGCAGCCAGTATCAGAGATTGTAAGATAAATTCCATCAGTCCTAGAAACCTTTAAACGAATTGAGATTATACCTGTTCCCTCAATTGACTCGGCGCTGTTTTTTAAAAGATTCCACAGCACCTGTTTTAAATGTCCGGGATCCATGGTAATCATCACCGGAGAGTCAAGTTTGACTCTTATCTCGATACGGCCGACGCATAGGGGATCCTGCCGGAAAAGTGATACAAGTTCTCCAATGGCAAGATCCAGCCTCATCTCTTTCACATTGCCGCTCTTTGGTTTTGCAAACAGGAGAAAATCCGTCACAATAGCGTTCAACCGCTGGGTTTCCCTTAGAACAATCTGCATGAGTCGTGAATCGGGTGAACCAGGTTCCGTATTTTCGGCCATAAGCTGAATGGAACCGGATATGGAGGCAAGGGGATTTTTTATCTCATGGGCCATGCCGGCAACCATTTCACCCATGGCAGCCATACGCTCCACCCTTTTAAGATGGCGTTCCACAACCCTCAGGTCCCGCCGGGCACGCCTAACCTGGAAGGCCAGAATTCCACTCAAAAAGGCAACGGCAAAGCAGGCCAATGCAATGATGACAACCCGGTAAACCATCTGGGACCAGGCCGTCATCATGGATAGACCGGAACCAGCACCATGGAAATCAAACATGTAATAATTTTCAAAAAAAACAAGAACAGCATACAACACACTGGAAAAGGCCGCTATAATGATACTCCCAGCCCTTGGGAGCAGCATGCTTGACCCCATAATGCCCACAAGGTACAAAAAGGTAAAAATACTCTCTGATTTACCAGTAACAAAAATAATGGCCGTTATAAAGAGAGTGTCAACCATAAATTGCCCATAGGCAAACAGAACCTTTGTTTTTATCTGCGGCAGAACAGCGGCTGACATAAGGGAAAAAACCACAAGAAGGGCTGAAACAGAGTAAAGGGCAATAAATGGTTGGCTGGTTGTGGGAAGGTGCTCACCTTTACTGTAAAGAAAGGTTGAAAAAGCTACAACTACTGCAAATATCACCCTGAACAAGATGAGCCAGCCAAGCCTTTTAACCATATCAATCGTGTAAATCGATTCTGTTCCTGAGATACTTTTCAATTTCTCAAATTATCCCACGGCCGCAGCCATCTTAAATATGGGCAAATACATGGCTATCACAAGCCCGCCAATGACCACTCCAAGGAACACGAGCATGAAAGGCTCAATCATGTCGATGAGGGTCTTTACAGCCTGGTCCACCTCATCATCATAAAAATCGGCGATTTTACTGAGCATGTTATCAAGGGCGCCTGTAGATTCTCCAACCGCAATCATGGAGCAGACCATGGAGGGGAAAACCCCGCTTTCAAGGAGGGGATCGGCCATGGACCGCCCCTCGGAAATGCCCTGTTTTACGTCTTGGATCGCAAACTCAACAGTCTTATTGCCAGCTGTTTTCCCCACGATATCCAGGGCCTCAAGAATGGAAACTCCGCTTGACATCATGGTGCCCATGGTCCTTGTAAACTTGGCTACGGCAACCTTTCGAATAAGCATGCCAAAGACAGGCATCTTTAAAAACAAATCGTCCATGAGGATACGGCCCTTTTCTGAAGCATAGATTCTCCGGACGATAAAGGTAAGAACCACAAAACCACCTATAATATAAAAAATATTGTCAATGACAAATTCACTCATAAAGACCACGAGCAAGGTCGGGGCCGGGAGTGTGGAGCCAAAATCTGCAAACATCTCGGCAAAAACCGGAATGACAAAAACCAGAATGATGCCCACGACAATAGCGGCAACGGCAAGGGTGATGGCTGGATAGGTCATGGCACCCTTTACCTGTTTCTTCAATTTCGCCATTTTTTCCATATAGGCGGAAAGTCTTCTCAAAATGATGTCAAGGATACCGCCTGCTTCTCCTGCTGCCACCATATTCGTAAAAAGTTCGTTAAAAACATCAGGGAATTTGGCCAGGGCATCTGCAAAGGTCTCACCGGACTCAACCGACTCCTTTATCTTTTTCAAAATTTTCTTAAACGTTGAATTCTCCTGTTGGGCATGGAGGATGTCAAGGCATTGAAGAAGGGGAAGACCTGCATCAATCATGGTGGAAAACTGCCTTGAAAAGATAATGACATCCGACTCCTTGACCCTGGGCTGCAGAAACGAAATATTCTCAAACAGATCCTTGGGTTTGAGCTTGATCTTGACCGGGGTTATCTTTCGGCGAACAAGGCTTGATCTCACCTGTTCAACACTCTCGGCCTCCATCTCCCCCTTGACCACCCTGTTTTTTGGGTTTTTCCCCTTCCATAGATAGGCTGCCATTATCAATCCCCCTGGTTCTGATTATCCCCAACAAAATCGCTAACAGGAACACAACTCAAACTTTATTCATTAGCATAGCCAAAGTTAAGGGACAATATATTTTACACCTGTCCTCATTTGGGTAATACAACCCTGTCATGGGGTTACCCCCGGTCGGTCCGACGAATCCGCGAACATGACCACAGCGACATATGTTATCCTTCAGGCGGCAACCAGTATCTCCACTCTGCTATTCAAAAGTGGAACTGCTGTTATTTCTCGATGTTTTGATTAATCCATTTTTTTTTAAAACAAGAGTTAAAAGAGAAGCTGCTAAAAGAACCATTACAAGCCCTAAATGTGCGATATCCAGAAGACTTATGATCCCCGGTGAAAAAAGGTAACCTTCAAAGTTTTTTATAACCAAAAGAATTCCCTTAACTATTATCCCTGAAAGAGTTAAGGCTTTTACATACCCGGAAGTTGTAATTTTTACCCCACGTTTTTTCCCTGATAAAAAGTAATCAACAATCGCATAGGCAGAAAGAACAAGAAATACGGCGGCACTAAGGTAGTGTAAATAATGTGTGATATAGAACTCTGCAAGCCACCAGAATCCGGGTATGTCTGCAATATAGTATCTTTTAAATATTGGCATTTGACCGAACCCGGTAAGGGTAAGCATGAGTAGGGACTTTCAAGCCCTTTGATAATACCCCTTGTGTTTGAATATTTACCTTGATATGGTTAACAATAGAAACTAAACATTCACTGCATATCAGGCCTTGATCATCATTTCGACCAAGTTTTGACCAATAAAAACTTACCTGGGATGGGTCAGCTTAGGGTTATTGGTATTTTGCTGAAATTCTCAGCTATTACAGTCTTTTATCAAAAGCATGAAATCTGATAGAAGATTCAGCCTCCAATAGCAAAAGCCTGACCCAGTCATTATAACAAATGGGCGAAATTATGCTCAAGACCACAAATTAAGTAAGTAGTGGGTGAAATAATCAAGGAGGTAAAACATGGCAGCAATGCAGGGCAGATCCCAAGGACTGAAAAAGGGATCAAACGTCACAGCAGAACCGGTAAGGAGCGTACAAAACATCAAGGCCATCTCAAAACTTCTATCCGACAAACCCCGAGATCTATTACTTTGGACAATGGGCATTAATAACGGATTAAGGGCAAGCGATCTTGTAAAGCTGAAGGTAAAGCAGGTGTCGAGTTTGAAAGTAGGGGACACTCTGGATATCACAGAACAGAAAACAAAAAAGCAAAATATCCTTGTGATTAACAAAACCACCCATAAGGCCCTGGCAAACTACCTGAAAAAATGCAGGCCGAAAAACAGTGATTATCTTTTCAAATCAAGGAAGGGAACAAACAACCCCTTAACCAGTCAAACAGTGGGCAGACTGATAAAGGGGTGGTGTCAGGCCATAAATCTACCAGGCCAGTACAGCTCTCATACATTACGAAAGACATGGGGATATCAAATGCGTACCGCCTTTGGCGCAGGGGTTGAACTAATGTGCGAGAGATACAATCACAGCAACCCAGCTGTAACAATGCGCTATCTTGGAATAGAGGATAGAGAGATCCACGGGGTGCTAATGAATGATATAGGGTAGCACTTTTCCTGTTATAGATCCATCCAAAAACGTTAGTTCCTGATTTTCCCGCCAAAACCCTAGTGTAATTGTACCCCCCCCCAACAAACAAAAGGCCTTTCAGGAGTATCATCTAAACTCCTGAAAGGCCTTTTGGTTATTGTGTGGTACCGAAGAAAGGGCTTGAACCTTCACGCCTCGCGGCACTAGATCCTAAGTCTAGCGTGTCTACCAATTCCACCACTTCGGCTAATGCTTTTTAAACAAAAATAGATCGAAATAAAAAATGGTGCCGAAGGGGAGAGTCGAACTCCCACGAACATACGTCCACTAGTCCCTGAAACTAGCGCGTCTACCAATTCCGCCACTTCGGCTGAGGCTTTATTTCAATCTTTGTTTCAAACATAATGGAGTCCAAAAAAGGATTGATTTGCATCAACAGGTGTTCTATATATAGAGATTTATGGGCCTTGTCAAGCCCATTTATGCTTTTAATAGAAAAGGGAAATATGGAACTGATTGAAGACCTTAAACTAATAAAAACCCCCTTTCACAAGGCTGTTATTACCATTGGAAATTTTGACGGGGTTCACAAGGGCCACCAGGCACTTTTCCACCAGGTGATAGAAAAGGCCGAGGAAATCAACGGGACATCGGTGGTCATTACCTTTGAGCCCCATCCCCTGAAGGTGCTTGGCAATAATGGGCCTCCCCTGATCACGCGAAAGGATCAAAAGATAGAGCTGATCTCGGCAACCGGCATTGACAAGATTCTCTGCCTTCCGTTTACTCGTGAGTTTGCAGCCATCTCTGCCCAGAGCTTTATAAAGGACCTACTTGTGGGGAAGCTGGGGATGAAGGCAATTGTAGTAGGTTCAGATTACACGTTTGGCCGAAACAGGGAGGGAGACCTCGATGTGATGCAAAAGGCAGGCAAGGATATTGGTTTTGAAGTCCTCACTGCCAACTGGATCAACGATACGGAAAACGGACTGGAGAGAATCAGCAGCACAAGGATCAGAGAGTTAGTAGTAGAGGGCCGGGTGGATGAAACTCCAAAATTTCTCGGCAGATTCTACCAGATCAGGGGCAAGGTGGTAAAGGGTCGTGCCCGGGGAGGCAGCAAGCTTGGGTTTCCCACGGCAAACATAAAGCTCCACGATGAACTTTGCCCCAAGAATGGGGTTTACGCCGTTACTGTGGAAACCGAAGCTGGCAAGTTCAAGGCTGTTGCAAACATAGGTTACAGCCCCACATTTGACGACCATATTTTTACCATTGAAGTTCATCTTCTGGATTTTTCCAAGGATTTATACAATACCAGAATACGTGTAAACATGATAAAAAGACTCCGGGATGAAAAGAGATTCTCAAGCCTTGAAGAGCTCTCCCAACAAATTCGAAAAGACATTCACCTGGCAAGGAAAATTCTGGCCTGATTAAAAGACCTAAGATTAAATGGTTTGAAGGAAACATCTTATTTAATATAGAGGTTTAAAGGACGTTAAACATTATGGCTTTACTTGAAATTTGCAAATACCCGGCAGAGGTTCTTCTTAAAAAAGCGCTGCCTGTTGAAACCATAGACGATGGGTTAAAAAAACTTGTGAGCGACATGGGTGAAACCATGTTCGATGCACCTGGCGTAGGACTTGCTGCCCCCCAGGTGGGGGCATCTAAAAGGATCATCGTATACAACCCTAATGCGGCAAATCCCGATAGAAAAGAGGGTGAAGAAGAAGGTGAAAAAGAGGAGCAAAAAGAATTCAAGGCCCTTATCAACCCTGAAATCATAGCATCATCGGGCAGCATTATATCGGAAAATGAAGCGTGCCTGAGCGTGCCCGACTACAGCAGCGATGTTAAACGATTTGAAACCGTCACGGTACGGGGGTTAAACCTGGAGGGGAAAAAACTTGAGTTTGATGCCCATGGCCTTCTGGCCGTGATCATGCAGCATGAGATTGATCACCTGGACGGTGTTCTCTATATTGATAGAATCAGCACCCTCAAACGAAACATGTATAAAAAAAAAATAAAAAAGGGGCTAATCGGCAATTGATAAAACCATTTAAAATCGTGTTCATGGGAACCCCTGATTTTTCCGTGCCTCCCCTCTTGGCTCTGGCTGAAAAGGGTCATGAGATTGTGCTTGTGATAACCCAGCCGGACCGACCAAAGGGGCGGGGGAAAAAAATGGTTCCGCCTCCGGTCAAGGTGGCAGCCCAGAACCTGGGGCTAAGGGTTCTCCAGCCTGAAAACATGCATTCAGCAGAAATCAAAGAAACCCTAGTTAATTTAAAACCCGATCTCTTTGTGGTGGTGGCCTTTGGTCATAAGCTTTCCCAGGAGATCCTTGACATCCCGGCCATAACCCCCATCAATATACACGCCTCCCTGCTCCCTGCCCACAGGGGCTCAGCTCCGATCCAGGCATCCATCCTCAACCAGGACAGTCAGACCGGTGTGACCACCATGTTCATGGATAAGGATCTCGACACGGGTGCCATACTTCTTAAATCCGAGACAACCATCCATGAGTCGGATACGGCCGAGGACCTCCATGATCGACTGGCAGTTATGGGAGCGGATTTGATCGTTAAGACCCTGGATCTGCTGGCTGAAAACAAACTCACACCAATCCTCCAGGATCACACCCTTGCCACCTTTGCCCCCCTGTTGAAGAAGTCCGACGGCAGAATTGACTGGGCCTGGTCCCCAGACAAAATCTCAGCCCATGTCAGGGCTATGACACCATGGCCCGGGGCTTTTACCCATTTAAACGGTCAACGCCTCAAGATCTTTAAGGTTACCTGTCACACAACGCCTTCAGCGGCTGATCCGGGAACAGTTATCGGCTGTGACGATCAAGGCATCCGGGTTGCGGCAGGCAGTGGAGCCGTAACCATTATAGAACTTCAAGGGGCCTCGGGACGACGGATGACAGCCCTTGATTTCCTCAGGGGAAGGCCGGTAAAACCAGGAGCGGTGTTCCATGGATAAAAAAAATGACCCTCGATTCCTGGCATTAACCATACTTATTGAAAATAACGATTCGAAATTTCCCCTGGACAGAACCCTTGAACGTTACTCAACTGAGCTTGAATCCCTGGCCCATCGTGACAGGGCCCTTGCCAATGCCATTATTTATGGGACCCTCAGATGGAGGGAGCACCTTGACTGGCTGATCGCCCCCTTTTCAAAGAGGGGAATAGACGAGATCGAACCAGGTATCCTTTACACCCTTCGCATGGGCCTGTTTCAGACTGTTTTCATGGAGAAAATTCCAGTGTCGGCCGCTGTAAATACGGCGGTAAACATGGCAAAGAAAATCGCAAACACCGGAGCCGGAGGCTTTGTCAATGCCGTACTGAGAAAGGCAACCACCCGGCATATGGAGGTTGCCATGCCCGATCCAGAGAAAGACCAGGCCCTCTTTGTCTCAAAAAGCCGCTCCATTCCCCTATGGCTCGCCCGGCGCTGGACAACAAGGTTCGGCCTTGAAACCTGCCTCACTCTCCTTGATTCCATCAACTCCATTCCCCCCATCACAATTAGGGCCAACACCCTGAAGACCGACAGGGCAACCCTTGCAGCAGCACTGAAAGAACAGGTTGAAACAATTCTACCAACCGTCCACGCCCCTGACGGTCTATCAGTTACCCGGCCAAAGACACCTCTACATCTTACAGATTCGTTTAAGGAGGGGCTGTTCCAGGTACAGGACGAGGCGACCCAGATCATCACCACACTTGTTGACCCTAAGCCTGGAGAGCGAATTCTTGACGCCTGCGCAGGCCTTGGCGGAAAAACCGGCCACATGGGCCAGATCATGGACAACCTGGGAGAAATTCAAGCCTGGGATCTTGATGAAAGAAAGCTTACAGTACTTGAAAGGGAGATGAAACGTCTCGGCATCTTCAATGTCACGGTTAAAACAATGGACGCCCTGAAGATCAATCCAAAAGAGCGGGGAAAACCCTTTGACAGGATCCTGGTCGACGCTCCCTGCACCGGCCTTGGGGTATTGAGAAGAAACCCTGACGCAAGATGGAGCCGCACACAAAAGGACATCAGCCGCCTTGCAGCTATCCAGAAAAAGATCCTCAACAACATTGCAGACCTTGTTAAACCCGGCGGGATCATCGTCTATGCCGTTTGTTCCTGCGAGCCCGAGGAAAATGAACAGGTAATTGCCCATTTTTTAAAAACCAGAAAAGATTTTTTCCCTGTTTCTAACACCCATCCCCTGGCAGACCAGGATGGGATTTTCAGAACCTATCCCCACACCCTTGGCATGGACGGCTTTTTTTCTGCCACCATGAAAAGAAGTATCAACGAATAGACACAACGAAGAATGAAACACGACAACCGTCAGCTGTTAGCTAAAAGCTAAAGAATATAATTCAGGAGAATTTTCATGACAATTATTGCACCTTCCATACTGTCGGCGAACTTCACCATATTAGGACAAGAGATCTCGGCCGTAGAAAAGGGTGGGGCCGACTGGATACACATTGACGTTATGGACGGCCAGTTTGTCCCCAACATAAGCTATGGGCCAATAATTGTTAAGGCCTGCAAAAAGATAACCTCCCTGCCCCTTGACGTGCATCTCATGATCGAACGTCCGGATCACCTGATTCCCGATTTTATCAAGGCAGGCGCTGACCTCATATCAGTCCATGCCGAGGCATGCACCCATCTTCACAGAACCATCCAGATGATCCAGGGCTCAGATGTCAAAGCCGGGGTGGCCTTAAATCCTGCCACCCCCCTCACCTGCCTTGAATGGATCATTGAAGAGCTTGACTTTGTGCTGATCATGAGTGTCAATCCGGGCTTTGGCGGCCAAAAGTTCATTAAATCTTCCCTTGACAAGATCGAACAGCTATCCTCCCTGATTGAGGAAACAGGCTCAAGAGCAATCATCCAGGTGGATGGCGGAGTTTCCGAGACCACAATTGACAAGGTTGCAAAGGCGGGAGCCACCTCGTTTGTGGCGGGATCGGCCATCTTTGGAACACCCGACTATGGTGAGACCATTGGAAATCTGCGTAATCTTGCTAAAATCGACACTGAGGCATGATAATATGACTATTGAGAAGGAACACCCCAGGATAGTTGTCATCCACGGCCCGAACCTTAACATGCTCGGCCGGCGGGAACCTGAGACCTATGGCCGGACAACCCTTAACTGTATAGATAAGGAAATAAAAACCCTTGGCATCGAACTTGACATCGAGGTAGAAACCTTTCAGTCCAACTCTGAAGGTACCATTGTGTCTATCATACACAGGGTGTTTGAAGAAAATATCGACGGTGTGATTATAAACCCCGCCGCCTACACCCATACAAGCGTTGCCATAAGGGACGCCCTTTTACTTCTCGCCTGTCCCGTGATCGAGGTTCATCTCTCAAATATTTACAAGAGGGAAAAGTTCAGGCATACTTCCCTTGTGTCAGGTGTGGTCAACGCCCAGATCACGGGCCTTGGCTCCCTGGGGTACAGTCTCGCCTTGAGGGCCTTAAAAGAGCTTATGAAATGAACCCTGAAGTTGTGATACTTGCGGCAACTAGGATGGAGATCGACCCCTTTCTCAGGCTTGCAACTTTCAAAAGGGAGACTCTGTCACCTGTTGGAAGGGCCATAATTGAGCTTGGTGTTGCACAACAGAGGATTCTGGTCATGGTGACAGGACCCGGCCTGGTCAATACAGCCCAGGCCCTGACCATGGCCCTGGAGAGGTTCAAGCCCAGACTTGTCATCCAGTCGGGCATTGCAGGTGTATTTGAACAGGCAGGCCTCGAACCAGGGGACATTGGGATTGCCCAATGGGAAACCTATGTCCATACGGGCATTGAAAACCCGCATATCTCCCAGGGAGTCAGCTCCCTCCCCTTTGATCTTATACCTGGGAACCCTGAAAGTCGCCAGGGCCGATTTCCCGTAAGCCAGAAACATGCCGACCATGCACTTAAAGTTTTAAAACATGGATTCTCCAGGGAAAAATTAACTATCATGAAAGCTGGGATTATAACAGTATCCACGGTCACGGCCAGCGATGCTTCAGCACAATGGCTCTTTTCCAACTTTCACCAACCTTGCATGGAGGCCATGGAGGGGGCGGCCTCAGCCCAGGTGGCTGCCCTTTACAAGATCGATTTCATGGAAATAAGGACAGGTTCCAACAGGGTTGGGAATCGAGACAAGTCCGTCTGGCAAATTCCCCTTGCTGTAACCCGATTGTCCACCGCCCTCCTTCACTTGCTTAAAGATTGTGATTTTCATCCCCCTGGGTTATAATCTTTAAACCAACTCTCAAAGATATAACCCTTTAAACCTAGGAGATTGTATTATGAAAGCAGAAGATATCATGACACGTGAGGTTATTGTTGTTCAGGCAGACTGGGAAATCGGAAAGGCCGTCGACATTCTGCTCTCAAATCACATCAACGGTGTACCGGTTGTGGATGAGAATGGAGACCTCAAGGGAATCATCTGTCAGAGTGACCTTATCTTCCAGCAGAAACAGGTCTCCCTGCCGCCAATCCTGACATTTCTGGACGGTATAATCCCCTTGTCATCGTCCAAAAGACTCGAAAAAGAATTCAAGAAAATTGCCGCAACCACGGTTAAACAGGCCATGGTTCATGATCCTGTGACGGTCGAACCTGATACACCCATCAGCCGGGTGGCGGCACTCATGGTGGAAAAACACTTCCACACCATTCCGGTTGTGGATAAACAGAACAAGTTCAAACTTGTCGGAATCATTGGCAAGGAAGACGTGCTAAAGACCCTTGCCGTCGAAGAAAAGAAGTAAGGACCGCAAATATCCAAATCTGGAGGCTTTTTTTATAAGGAACTCCTGTCGAAACATCACTGTGGGAGCCTCTACTTTCGAGCCCTCTTTGGTTTTCACTGTGTCCACAAGGACATGCGGGTTATAGGCAGCCTTATGCTAGGAAAAATGCTGAACCCGGTAGGTTTTCACTTCCAGTCCGGGCCTGGTCCACTCATCAGGGGCAAGGCCCGCCTTGGTGCATAAATGGGCAAGAAACTCAGACACTACAGGAAGCTGCTCCCACACCTGGGGCAAAAAGGTAGCCCTTGCCCTTCCCTTTTGAACGACCACCCCGTCCTTTGCCGGAACAAGCTTTTTAACAAGCTCTTCCGGAGTCCTAAATGACAGGGGCTCAGGATTTGAAAGGATGCTCACCGAAAGATCCACCCTGGCGAACTCATCTTTCGTAAGCTCTGGAAATCTCGGATCGTTAAAGGCCGCATTCAAGGCGTTCGTTGTCACCTCCATCCTGACAGTCCCATCGGGCGTAAGGGAACCTATACACCCCCTCAACCGCCCGTCAATCTCAAGGGTGACAAAGACTCCCTGCCTGCGGCTAAATGCCTCATGTTCCAACTGCCGCTTAAAATCGAACTGCCTCATACCGCCCAATCCTGCCATTTCAAGCCCCGAATCTTCAAAACCAATGCCGAGTCGTTCACCAATTGTAACTCTTGCCAGGAGAACAAGAAGCTTTCCCTGTTCCTTTGAATAACCACATTCTATTTTTGTACTTTCCATTTGATTGCTACCACCTTGCAAAATGATCCTCTGTCCAGCCTGGAACAGCTTTAAGTTCGCTCGTCTCTTCGAGCCAGCCCTCATCCCTGTGATATACATAGGCAAAGGCTGTGGCAACATATCCCAGACAAACCACGGCCACCCCTGCCATGATGTCAGGGGAGATGATACCCATGAAATGGAACCCCTTATAAAGCCACCTCTTTACCCTGTCAGGCACTTTTTGCCAGAACAGGTTAAAAGACGATGGTCTATGAAATTGATCCTTTCAACCGGATCATCGAAAACACCGAACCTGATTGATCCGTCTGAACCTATGAGTTTTTCCATTGGGTTCCCTCACCTGTAAATTTTAAATCCAGGAAAATCAGTTTCAATCAAGAGTAGCGAAACATAAACAACAGGTCAACCTGGAGGTTAAAAATACAACTATTTATATTTGCCGCTCCAAGTCGCTTGCCACCAGACTCTCCTTCTTAAATTCTTTTTCATATGAAAAAGATGGTGCTGGTTTTTGGGGATTGGGTGGTAACAGCAAATCCTGGCAGCTAAGTCTTTTATCAAAAATGGACCCTAAAAACCTAAGTATCCTTACGCTGAAAGTAGAGATCAACCAAATTTTCGGCAAGTCCTGTGTACCGGACTGTGGTGAGCTCTTTCATCCTCAGCCTGAAAGATTCAGGAACCTTTTCAAGACCATCAACAAACAGATTCATATCCTGTCGTCCGATCCGCTTTCCCCGGGTCAGAGCCTTTAATCGTTCATAGGGGTTGTCCTCACCAAAGACCCTCATGGCAGTTTGAAATGGTTCTGCAAGAAGCTCGGGGTTGGCCTCTAAATCCTGCAGCATTGCCTGGGGATCTACTGCAACCTTGCCCATTCCTCTAACTGCGTTTTTAACACCGATGAGATAATATCCCAGGGCAGAGCCAAGACTCCTCAGAACCGTGCTGTCTGTCAAATCCCTCTGGAACCTGGACTTCTGAAGCTTTACGGCAAGGTGTTCCATCATGGAAATGGCAAGCCCCATGTTGCCCTCACTGTTCTCAAAGTCAATCGGGTTAACCTTATGGGGCATGGTCGAAGACCCGGTCTCTCCTTCGCTTAACTGCTGACGGAAATAGCCAAGGGAGATATACCCCCACATATCCCTGTCAAAATCAACAATTACGGCCGCTGAACGGACAAGGGCATGAAGAATAAAGGAGAGCGATGCATTGGGATTGATCTGGGTTGTAAATAAAAGGGGTTCAAGCCCCAGGTTTTGGGAAAGAAAACGCTCGCTCGCCCCGGCCCAGTCGATTTGAGGATAGACAAAATAATGGGCATTATAATTACCCGTTGCGCCGTTAATCTTGGCCTGGACCTTTGCCCTTCTTAAAATGGAAAGCTCGTGGTGAATGCGCCAGGCAAAATTGACAAATTCTTTGCCCACAGTCGTGGGAGTTGCAGGCTGACCATGGGTCCTTGACATCATGGGAACGCTCTTGTGCTCAAGGGCTGCTTTTTCCATAACCTCAAGCAAAGCTTCCAGACAATCGGCAACAACCTCCTTGCCCTTTTTGAGCATCAGGGCATAGGAGACATTGTTTATATCATCGGAGGTACAGGCAAAATGAACCCACTCCTTTAGACTTGAAAGACCTGCCGATTCAAGACGTTCTTTGACAAAATACTCAACAGCCTTGACATCGTGATTGGTTGTCTGCTCAATTTTTTTTACCCTGGCTGCGTCCGCCTCGGTAAAATCGATGGAAAACCGATCAAGCTTTTCAAGCACAGATGGATCAACCCCTGTGAGGGCGAGATCCTTTAAAATAAACCTGAGCCATTGAACCTCGACATGAACCCTATGTTCGATCAGTCCAAACTCTGAAAAAAGCTCGCCAAGTTCTGCCGTAAGCCCCCTGTATCTGCCATCAAGAACAGAAAGATCCTTGATCCCCAATGTTATCTCCTTACAAATTATTTACACATTAACTGATAAAAAGTGAAACCCAAATTTTTTATTATAAATTCAAGATGGATGAATAGTCAATCCCATTGACCTTGTGACAAAAAAGACTTGACAATCCCACCTAAAAATAGAATGGTGGTTCTAGCTGATTAAACAGTCTTTTTTATTGTTAATTATTTTTTTGAACGGAGGTAAAATTGAAACTTCTTAATCCTAAAGAGGAAAGCTTTGACCACCTTGATCAAGATTCACAGGATATAATGAAAAAAACCATTGCCTTTTTTGAGGCAAAGGGAAAGACAAAACTCAAAGAAGACTACCACGGCAAGGTTTGGTACGCAGATTTTATAGAGTTTGTAAAAAAAGAAAGAATCTTTGCAAAGCTTCTTACCCCCGAAAAATATGGAAAAGAGGGGTGTCGCTGGGACACCGCTAGAATCTGTGACTTTAATGAAATCCTTGGTTTTTACGGCCTTCCCTACTGGTACACCTGGCAGGTGACAATACTCGGCCTTGGTCCCATCTGGATGGGCGATAATGAGGAAAAGAAACGGGAAACGGCCCAGCGCCTTGAAAACGGTGATATATTCGCCTTTGGACTTTCAGAAAAAGAGCACGGGGCAGACCTTTACTCAAGTGAAATGAGCCTTACCCCCATGGGAGAAGGCAGCTACATGGCAGACGGAGGGAAATACTACATCGGCAACGCCAACGAGGCGGGCCTTGTATCTGTATTTGCAAAAGATTCAGACACGGATGAGTATGTTTTTTTTACGGCTGATCCCACCCATAAAAACTATGATCTTGTAAAAAATGTGGTAAGCAACCAATCCTATGTGGCGGAATTCGGACTCAGTGCCTATCCTGTAACCGAAGCTGACATCCTTTCAAGGGGTCCCCATGCCTGGGATTCGGCCCTTAATACGATCAATGTCGGCAAGTACAACCTTGGCTGGGCTGCCATCGGCATCTGCACCCACGCATTTTTTGAAGCAATCACCCACGCATCAAAGCGCAGTCTTTACGGGAAATACGTAACAGATTTCCCCCATGTAAAGCACCTCATGACCGATGCCTGGTCAAGACTCATTGCCATGAAGCTCTTTGCAAGGAGAAATTCCGACTACATGCGCACCGCCTCAAAGACCGACCGCCGGTATCTTCTCTACAACCCGCTTACCAAGATGAAGGTGACCACCCAGGGTGAGGAGGTGATCAACCTGATCTGGGACGTGATTGCGGCCAAGGGATTTGAAAAAGACACCTATTTTGAAATGGCTGCTATCGAAATAAGGGGGCTGCCAAAGCTCGAGGGAACCGTCCATGTGAACATGGCCCTGATCGTAAAGTTCATGGCAAATTACTTTTTTGCCCCTGCAGACATGCCCGAAATTCCCGTTGTGGATCAACCCGGGAACGACGACTTTCTCTTTGACCAGGGACCCACCCGGGGACTTTCAAAAACTTTGTTCCACGACTTTGAAATCGCCTATTCGAGCCTTGACCTTCCCAACATCAACGTTTTCAGGGGCCAGATAGAGTCCTTGAAGGCCCTTCTTTTGAATGCTCCGCCGGAAAAGAGTCAGACAAAAGATATTGATTTTCTGCTGATCATGGGAGAACTCTTTTCCCTTGTGGCCTATGGCCAGCTGATCATTGAGAATGCAAGGCTGAGGAATGTAGAAAACGATGTCATCGACCAGGTTTTCGATTTCATGGTCCGTGATTTTTCAAAATATGCCCTCCAACTCTACTCCAAGGAGAACAGCACATCAAAACAGATGGAAATGAGCCTTGCCATGATCAAAAAGCCCCAAAAAAATCTGGAAAGATTCAACCGCGTATGGGAGACCCATGTGCTTGCCATGGGGGACCGATATGAAATGAACCTGTAAACAAACCCGTTCAACAATTCAAATTCCTTGACAAACAATCGGTTTTCAAAGTAAATTTGATTTATTATACAAACTTAGACACCAATATGGGGTTAGGATTTAACTTATTTATCTCCTGACCCCTAAACAGATTTGCTTCAGGAGACAATTTACATGGCGTTAACAAAAACAGAGATAACAGAAAAATTTCAAAATGCTCTGAATATTTCCCGAAATTCATCCTACGAGGTAATGGAGGACCTGCTTGAAATAATTAAAGAAACCCTGGAGCAGGGCGAAGATATCATGATCAGCGGTTTTGGTAAATTCTGCGTAAATGAGAAAAAACCCAGAAAGGGAAGAAACCCAGCAACAAACGAGGAAATGATACTTCCAGCACGGCGGGTAGTCACTTTTAAATGTTCCGGAAAACTCAGAGATCTTATCAATGCAGATTAAAGATTAAGATTTAAGGGTCCTTAAACAACCCAAGCAATTCCTGCAGTATCCCCATGAATCCTATAGTATTCCCACATGTCCTGGCTGACACAACGAAGAGTGAAACTCGACAGTACAAGGGAGTCAGGATCTTGTTTCTTGTTTCAAGTTTCTTGTAAAATATTCTCCACACCGATCATGCTCTTTACCTTGACCGGTGTGGTTGATTTTTCTGCAACAGATAAATTGCACAGGCAAATAGGGCAAGGTCCCTGACAAGCAGCCAGAACGCTGACAGGGCTGTGCTGGTTTCGGATAGGGAAAAACAGCCGCAGTCAAACTGGTGCCCCCGCAGCAGATTAATGGTTATGGCAACTATAAAAACAAATAGCAGTGAGGTGATAATCATCAGCGCCGATCTTGGGACCACTCCTAGAAGAAGGGCCAATCCAGCAAAAAGTTCCACAAAGGGCAACACAATGGCGCTGGGGTTGATGATCCAGCCAGGGAAAAGAGAATAACCGTAAATAATGGTGGCAAATTTCCCGGGATCGCCTATTTTATCGATGGAGGCAGCAACAAAGGTGATGCCGATAAAGAGCCTCAACAAAATGGCCAGCAACGGCCTTTTATCGTATTTCAACGGGCAATCCCCCCTCCATCCACTCGGCAAAACCACCCGAAAAAATACGGACATCAGAAAATCCATACGTCTCCAGGCTATGGGCAATCCTGTGGCTGTCAAGGCACTCACGTCCGGCACAATAAATAACAAGACGAGTATCAAGGACATACTCCACAAAGAAGTCTCCGATCAACCGGTCAAAGGCCTCAATGGGCAATGAAACAGCTCCGGGAAGATGCCCAGCATCAAATTGGGCCTTTGAACGAACATCCACCAGAGTAGACATCCCAGCATTAACAAGCTCCACCATTGTATCAAGGTCATTGATCTCCCGTGAAGCGTCCACTACCGTGTTTTTCTCCTTAGATGAGACAACCCCCTGACTGCGGTCCCACTGGCCCTTCAGGGCTATGCCCGAGTCTGACCAGAAATTAAAGACCAGAGCGCAACAGATGGAGACAATCAGCAAGGCTGCCAGGCCTTTAAAATCCTGGACCAAGTTTCGGTCAGTTTTATTGCGTTCCTGGGCCATGGAAAGTTATCATTCCGATGTATGAAGAAGTCTTGCTGCCCGCTGTCGCAAGATAACCAGATGAACCCATTGTTCAATAATTCCAGAAAGGGATGAACGATCAATGGAATCTGTGGGGTTGGTTTTCCTGGTATTGACCCGGTCAAGAGCTTCGATCAGGATTAGATTCCCAGGATCTTTTTTCAACGCCCCTGAAAAATGGGCCGCCGCCTTTTTTAAATGTCCCTGTTCCTCATAAATGCGGCCAAGCTCTAATGTATTAATATTATTGTCAATCAATGAATTCACCCTTTATTTTTCCTTAAGCCTGAATATAACTTCATTCCTGGCTGTCATGCCAAGCTCATGGCGTGCCACATGTTCGATATAGCCCATATCGGTCTTAAGGCGCTCGATGGTTCTCGTTAATTCTCTGTTGGCAAGATCAAGCTCTTTATTTTTCTCCTGGATATCTGAAAGCTCCCGGCTTAAGTGTTGCCAGTCATTCACCCCATTTTTACTGTAAATAATCATAAAAAGGATCACCACCATGACTGAAATTGTCGAAAAAAACACCAGACGTTGAAGGAAACCTTTGCCCATTATTCCACCTGTCCACTCAAATTATCGCCCTGGTTTTCGCCTAATTCTTCCATGATCTGATCAAGTCCCCGTTTGAAAGTTAGAACAAACACACCTGCATAAACAACAACCCCAAGGATTAAGACACCGGCAACCCAAGCCATAAGCCCAGGTTTTGAGATACCTTCAGGTATGAGCGACACTCCATATCCAACTAAACCAAACATTATAGCAGAGGAAAAAAGGGTCCTGCAAGCCCAAAGAGCAATGTTCTTTTTCAATGACCGATCAATGAATGCCCAAACTCCTGGTACAAGCAGTAGACAGTTTATGGCACCGGCCGCTGATACGCAAAGGGCAAGCCCCCTGTATCCCATTGCCTGTCCGAGAAACCAGCCCGCCGCAAGGTTAAACCCCATTGCCATGACACTTGCCCGCAAGGGTGTCTCAATGTCTCCCCTGGCATGGAACATGCTGACAAAAATACGGGTTCCAGCAAAGGCCCATAGCCCCATGGTAAAGAACACAAGCACAGATGCAGTCTCAACAACGCATACCCGATCAAATGCTCCCCGTTCAAAAAGTAGTGAGACCACGGGCAGGGAAAGAGCTGCCAACCCGAACATGGCAGGCAGAGCCAAAGAGATGACTATTTTAATTGATCGTGAAAAAATCCGGGCAACCCCTAGGTCAGAACCCATAATTTTTTCCCTGGAAAGTTCGGGCAGAAGAACTGTTGAAAAGGAAACGGCAAAAAGCGCCAGGGGGAACTGCACCAGTCGCTCGGCATAGTATAGATAGGAGATGCTCCCAGACGGGAGAGTAGAGGCTATAATGGTAACAGCAAAAAGGTTTATCTGAAATCCTGCCGCTCCCACAAGGGAAGGCACCATTTTCTTTCCTGCCTCAAACTGCCCGGGATGAAAGAAAGATGTTTGTTTAAAAAAGGCAAACCCCTTTGCCCAGAGAAAGGGGATCTGCAAAAAAAGCTGAATAAGTCCCCCAATGACAACCCCCACGCCAAGGCCCAGGACCGGAGATGCGAACAAAGATCCAAAGGACAACGCCCCAAGAATAATTGCCAGATTGAATACAATGGGACCTGCACCGGGAGCGGCAAAATGCCCCATGGAGTTAAGCACCCCCATGGACAAAGCAAGCAGAGGGACAAGGAGCATATAGGGCATCATCACCCTTACCAGCTGAACAGTCAGGGTATAGGTGGGTAGATCAGGTGAAAAACCAGGGGCTATAATCCTTACGATGAATGGTGCTCCAACAATGCCGACAATCGCCAGAATGGCTCCTGCTGCCCCAACCGACAAGAAACAGGATCGAGCCATGGCAAAGGCATGCTTACGTCCCTGTTCGATCAGGCAGAGGGTAAAGACCGGAACAAACGAAAGGGTGAGCAACCCGTCTGAAAAAAATTTTCTCATCAGATCTGGGAACCTGAAGGCAAGGAAAAACGCATCACTGCCAGGACCCGCCCCCAAAAGCCAAGCAATCACGGCATCCCTTGCAAACCCGAGAATTCGGCTGGCCAGGGTAAGTCCCCCCACAAGACTGAATCGACTTAAAAGCCGGGATCTGTTTTTCGACACAAAACGAAACATTATTAACCCTTGACAAGAGCCACTATTTCAAACTATTATAAACATCTATTTATAGTAATTTTCAGTCAATACACAATACAAATTAAAACCAGATTAAAATCTTAAGGAGCAAATCAAAGTTGGCTAACCACAAATCATCGATAAAACGTGCAAAACAGAGTGAAGCAAGACGACTTAGAAACAAATCAACCAGAACATCCATGAATACAGCAGTCAAAAAAGTCAGGGCGGCAAAAGAGGCAGGCACTGACAATACAGCGGATTTGCTGAACTCGGCAAAATCTCTGATCTCAAAAGCTGCCAAAAAAGGCATTATTCACCAGAACACAGCAGCACGTAAAATTTCAAGGCTCACTAAAAGCCTCGTGTAGACAGCACCTTACTTTTTGCAATAAAACAGGATTTGTATAACACCTTGAGGTTCAACTTTCAGGTGACAAATCCTGTTTCTTTTTTAAAACACAAGCCTGTTTGTCCCGGTTTTATTGGAACCGCCGCAAAGGGCACCCGCAAGGGGAGCCCCTACAATCCTTCCATCTACGCCCTACTGCCCATACGCCCCTAAAACATATCCCGCATCCGGTCAACAATCCGTTCAGATATCCGTTCAGCTATTATTTGGATGGCTTCCCTCTTTCCTGCCTCGTCCATGGCGTTATCACTCCTTGCGGTAAAAACCTCGCTGGATGAAAAACTGCGCACAGACCAGATCACCTCACCATTTGAGTCAACCATATCAAGATCGATTACTGCGCTCACCTGGCGCTCCACAACGGCATCGTCTGCAGTCCTTGTCAGTGCCCCAACGGTTATGGAGCGAACGGTGCCGGTGATGACCGCTTCCGCCTTGTCTCTGCCCACAACCATGGCATCGCTCTTTTGAAGCAGTTCCCTGATCAGGGCAGATGTAAAGATGCTTTCCGCCCCGGTTTCAAAGCTCTGGTTTTCAAACATGGTCACGCTGATCCGGGAAACATTCCCTGGAAAGGGTCCGCTGTTTGAAAGGGTGTAGCCGCAACCGGTGAGCAATAGAACCAATGCCGCAAGAGTCCCTGACATCAAGCTTTTTCCCATTGTCTACACCACAATATTTACAAGTTTTTTCTTGACAACGATCACCTTTTTAATCTTTTTGCCTCGGGTATACCGTTCAACCTGTTCGTCGGCAAGGGCTGTTTCACGGATCGATTCATCAGACACAGAGGGGTCAGCGAAAAACTTTGACCGCAGCTTGCCGTTTACCTGTACAACGATGAGAATCTCGTCGCCCTTCAGGGCATCCTCTTCAAACCCAGGCCATGGTCGATCGACAATTGAGGGTTCATGCCCCAGAATAGACCAGAGTTCTTCGCAACAATGGGGAATAATGGGGGACAAAAGCAGCACAACATTCTCGAGACAAAAGAGAAGAACCTCACCCATCCGGGCTCTGGAGTCTATTCCGGGATCGGCTCCATCAGAATCAAAATCAACCGAGTACATGGCATTGACAAGCTCCATAACGGCAGAAATGGCCGTATTGAAGTGAAAGCTCTCCTCGATGTCGTCCGTGACCTTTTTAATGGTCTGATTGGCCTTGATAAAGAGTTTTTTAGGGTCGCCTTCAAGGTCTGTTACAGACCCCTTATAGGGTCCAAGGTCCCCATAGGTTGATTTACAACGATTCACAAGCCGCCACACACGGTTGACAAAACGATGGCAGCCCTCTACCCCGTCGTCATTCCACTCAAGGTCCTTTTCAGGAGGTGCGGCAAAAAGGCAGAAGAGTCTTGTGATGTCAGCCCCATATTGATCGAGCAGGGAATTGGGATCGATCACGTTCTTCTTTGATTTGGACATCTTGATGACCCGGCCAACTTCAACATCACCATTGCACCGCTTGCAGACCACCCCGTCGGTCGTCACCTCTGCATCATCGGGAAAGATATAGCCATGTTCAGGGCAGGTCAGGGTCTCCTTGCACACCATTCCCTGGGTAAGAAGCCGCTCAAAGGGCTCCTTAAAGTCTATCAGCCCCAAGGTGTTGAGTACCCGCATGAAATACCGGGAGTAAAGAAGATGGAGAATGGCATGCTCCACCCCTCCGATATACTGATCTACAGGCATCCAGTAGGCTACGGCATCAGGGTCAAACATGCCCTTTTCATACCTTGGGCTGCAGTATCGTGCAAAATACCAGGAAGACTCGACAAAGGTGTCCATGGTGTCGGTTTCACGCCTTGCATCCTTACGGTTACACACGGGACAGGTTGCCCTGGCAAAGTAGTCAAGGGTTGCAAGGGGCGAACCTCCGTTTTTAAGAAGAGCTGCATCCTCTGGAAGAACCACCGGAAGGGTTTCCTCGTTGACCGGGACAATACCGCAGTCAGGACAGTGGATGACCGGAATCGGCGTTCCCCAATAGCGTTGGCGGGATATTCCCCAGTCCCTTAAACGGAAACTCACCGTGGTCTTGCCCATACCCTGGTTTTCAAGCCAGTGTGTGATGGATTCCATGGCTGCAAGATTGGCAAGCCCTGTAAACTCACCTGAATCAACAAGAATTCCCTGACCGGTATAGGCATCCTCCATGGTTCCTGGGTCAAGCACCTCCCCCTGGGGCTGGATCACAACCTTGATGGGGAGTCCATATTTTCGTGCAAAGTCAAAATCCCGCTGGTCGTGGGCAGGGACCGACATGACGGCACCTGTTCCATATTCCATAAGAGCAAAGTTTGCCGTATAGATTGGCATTCTCTGCCTGGTTGCAGGATTGATACAGTAAGCCCCGGTAAAGACCCCCTCTTTTTCATATTTTTCAAGGGCGCCTACTGAACGTTCCTGATTGAGAATACGTGCGGTAAATTTGGCCACAGCCTCGGCCTGGTCCGTACCCCTTGACAGGGCCTCCACAAGGGGATGTTCAGGGGCAAGGCACATGAAGGTGGAACCAAAAAGGGTATCCGGCCGGGTGGTAAAAACGGGAATCGTCTGCCCGATTTCATCCCCTTGCCCATCCAAACCTCCACCCAAGCTCCCATTGGAAGGAGCCTCCAGGGGAAAATGAATCTCAGCTCCCCGGCTCTTGCCTATCCAGTTTTTTTGCATCATTGTCACGTTATCCGGCCAGCCAGGAAGCCGGTCACAGTGAACCAGAAGATCCTCTGCAAAATCGGTTATTCTGAAAAACCACTGCCACAATTTTTTTTGCTGGACTACCTCTCCACACCGCCAGCACTGATCCTGTTCCACCTGTTCGTTGGCAAGAACCGTCTGACAGTGTTCGCACCAGTTGACATAGGATTCTTTTCGGTAAACCATGTCTTTTTCGAGCATCTTTAGAAACAGCCACTGCTCCCAACGATAGTATTCTGGCCTGCAGGTGGCAATCTCCCGGTCCCAGTCATAGGAAAATCCCATTTTTTTCAACTGAACACGCATGGAGCGAATGTTCTCATAAGTCCAGGCTGCGGGATGGGTATTGTTGTCAATGGCAGCATTTTCAGCCGGCATACCAAAGGCGTCCCAGCCCATTGGATGGAGAACATTAAAGCCTTTCATGCGTTTGTAGCGGACGACCACATCTCCGATGGTATAATTTCTTACATGCCCCATGTGAATCTTGCCCGAAGGATAGGGAAACATCTCCAACAGATAATATTTCTGCTTTGAACTGTCTTGGACAGCTTTAAATGTCTGGTGCTGACTCCAGTAAGCCTGCCACATGGGCTCAATTTTTTCAGGGTTGTATCGTTCCTCCATAGTCCTTAGATAACCTCCGAGTAATGGGACAGGGATGGGAGTAAGACGCCATTCCCTGACTCCTGTCTAATATTGAATTAAAAGCCCACTTAACTAATGATAGATAAAAGTTGTGCTTTAAATGATTTAAAAGAATTCATAAATGGCACAATCTTGTATAAATAGCAAGACTGGTGCCTGCATAACCATGATAAAATAAATTGACTTGAAGCGCTTGATCGAATAGTTTAAAGAGTTAAAAAATCATTCTCATTGATAAGGACCGCCGATTGAACAAATCAGGCTAAAATAACGTTGAATTAATCTGGGGTCCTAAACAGCAGCAGGAGGCCAAAAGCACGCCTAATGACAACTAAGATATTAATCAACGCTCTGGGTTCTGACGAGTGCAGAATAGTTCAGATAAAAGACAATAAACTGGAAGGATTTCACATTGAAACGGCCAGTAGACAAGTGACCCAGGGCAATATTTATAAGGGAGTAATAACCCGTGTAGAGCCGAGCCTTCAGGCAGTTTTTGTCGACTATGGCACGGAAAAAAACGGTTTTTTACAAAAGCAGGAGATCCACAACGATTATTTTCTGGACAATGACGACGGTGACAGAACCTTTTCAAAAACAATCAAAAAGGGTCAGGAACTCATTGTTCAAGTCACCAAAGATCCAATCATGCATAAGGGTGCTATGCTTACCACCTTTATCTCGCTCCCTGGCAGATTGTCGGTTCTAATGCCTGGAAGTACCACCCGGGGGGTCTCCCGCCAGATTGACGACGAGGCAGAGAGACGACGCCTCAAAGATATCACCGAAACCCTGAAGCTTCCCGAAGGATTCGGGCTTATAGTTAGAACCGCAGGTCTTGATGCCACAAAAACCATGCTCACCAACGATACCCGCTACCTGATGCGGGCCTGGAAGGAGATCAATAAAAAGGCCATTAACGAACCGGCTCCTTGTTTACTCTACAGGGAGCAAAACCTTGCAGTTCGATCCCTCAGGGACTACTTTACCGCAGAGGTTACGGAAATTCTCATCGATGATCCCGACGTCTTTAACGAGGTTAGGGAGTTCATGAAGGTCAATGCCCCCAAGCAGGCCAAGATAGTCAAGCAGTTCAAGGGCGAAAAACCGATTTTCACCAAACACCAGATCGAAGAACAGATTGCATCTATTTTCGAGACAAAGGTATTGTTAAAATCAGGTGGTGCCATTGTGATAGATCAGACAGAGGCACTTGTGGCAATTGATGTCAACTCGGGCAAATCAACGGGCCGGAAAAACATTGAACAGACCGCCTTTCACACCAACATCGAGGCCGCAGAAGAGGTGGCAAGACAGTTGAGACTAAGAGACATGGGTGGGCTGATTGTGATTGACTTCATCGATATGAAGGAGGCAAAACACAAGGCCGAGGTGACTAAAACCCTGAAACGATTTTTAAAATCAGACAAGGCCAAGACAAAGGTTGGCGGAATATCCGTCTTTGGACTCCTTGAAATGTCCCGTCAGAAGATAAGATCAGCAATCACCTTTGGCAGCTTTGAGGTTTGCTCCCACTGCAAGGGAAGAGGCCTTGTACCCAACACTGAAACCCTGGGGCATGCTTTTTTACGAAAACTCAGCCTTGAAACAATAAAAGCGGACAACACTACGGTCAAGGCCCTGGTTCCTGAAAAAATAGCCTACTACCTTCTCAACAAAAAAAGAGAAGACATCATGAATATCGAGGCAAAACGAAACATTACCCTGGTGATAGAAAGTGACACCTCCCTGGCCCTTGGCGAGAGCAGAATCATATGTGACGCTTGACATACATTTTAGTTTTGTGTATCTCAAACAGTCGCAAGCTTATTTTTCAAGGAGAAGTGATGCTGCGACCCCAAAAAAGCAATCGAAAAAGCAACAGAAAAAAGAGCAGCACTGGACGTTTTACACCCATGATCCTTGTATCGCTCTTAGCAATGGGGCTTATCCTGTGGGGTGTACTAAGCCAGGTTTCAGATACGAAAAAGTCTACCATGGTCGAGCTGAGCATACTGGATTCACCAGGACCCGGGAAGAATACGTCAATAGTAACAAAAAATATTGAACAGCCGCCAGACATAAACTTTGCAGACCTTGACCGACAAAACAGACTCACTCGGCTCATGGATCAAAGGAAAAAGAAGCTCGGAGTTGAAGAAAGCCTTGATATGATAATAAAATCCGATGAATCCTTTAAGGTGGGCAGAACGACTGTGCGCATGGGAGATATTCTAAAAAAGAGCCTCCTTAAAAAAGACCGGATCTTTGAGCAGAGAATTGAACCATCAGGGGCGATCGTTCCGAAAGTTTCGGATGAATATGGTATCCATGTGGTGCAGAGGGGAGACAATCTCTGGAATATCCATTTTGGAATCATTCAGGATTACTACAAAACCCGTGGTGTCACCATTTCAACCACGGCGGATCAACCAGATGGCGAGGGGTATAGTTCAGGCGTTGGAAAGCTCCTGAAATTTTCAGAAACCGTCGTGATAGTTTACAATATACTTGAACAAAATGTTGTAAAGGATATCGACCTTCTGGATCCCCTCAGCAAAATTGTTGTTTATAACATGAACGAGGTTTTTTCTCTTTTAGAAGAGATCGATTATCACAATGTGGACAAAATCCAGTTTGACGGAGAAACCATCTGGATTCCCACACAACCGGCACGGCCGGAAAGATAGATGGCATCCGGCCACAACAAACATTGAAACTCCCCAAACCATGGCGGTTCAGTGGGTGTTTCATATAAAAAACAGCCCGATAAAAAGGCGATGAATCAAGGAGGTTTTTTTTGATAAATACAGCATTTGCAATGGGACAGGCAGGGGCAGAGGGTGGACAGGCAGGCGGGTTTACCGCTTTTGTACCCCTGATTCTAATGTTCGTTATTTTTTATTTCCTGCTGATAAGGCCCCAGCAGAAAAAGGCCAAAGAACACCGGAACATGGTCGACAGCCTGAAAAAAGGAGACAGGATAATTACCTCTGGCGGCATACACGGAACCATCGTCTCCCTTGACGAGACCACCATCAACCTTGAGATATCCGACGGCGTAAAAATCAAGATAAACCGGGGCAATGTGGGGGCGGCAATGCAAGGGGCAGCACCCCAGAAAAAAGATAAAAAAACAGATAAATAAACCGGATTCCAGGAGCAATCAGAGTGAAAATACTTACATGGAGAGGGACCCTGATCACAGCGGTACTGGGGGTGGCACTGATATATCTTATTCCCACCGTCTTTCCGGACAGCTGGCCCCACAAGAAAATCAACCTGGGACTCGACCTTCAGGGCGGAATGAACCTGGTTCTTGAGGTTCAAACCGAAGAAGCCGTGGAAACGACCGTGGAACGAACCATCCACGAGTTGAAAAACGAACTGCGTGAAGGAAATATCAAACACAACGGCATCTCCCTTGATTCCAACAACAGCATCACGGCAGTGGTTACGGGCAAGGATAATATTGACGGATTTAACCGGATCCTTTCAAAAAGTTTCAACACCCTGATTATAGTCTCCACACAAAAGCAGGGGGAAACAACCTCCATGCTCCTGAAACTGCCGGACCAGGAGAGGGATTCCATAAAAAAAATGGCCACCCAGCAGGCCCTTGAGACCATCCGAAACCGGATAGACGAGTTTGGAGTAAGCGAACCTGACATCAGAATCCAGGGAGAGAACCGAATTCAGGTCCAGCTGCCGGGTGTCACAGACACCCAGCGGGCAAAGGACCTCATCGGCCGAACTGCAA
This sequence comes from Desulfobacterium sp., assembly GCA_034007745.1. GTDB lineage: Bacteria > Desulfobacterota > Desulfobacteria > Desulfobacterales > Desulfobacteraceae > Desulforapulum. The sequence continues at coordinate 4,391 of JAVEQI010000027.1, read as the reverse complement.
GACTAAACTTCCAGCTCGTGGATGAGACAGGGGATGTGGCAAGCGCCCTCAAGGGCACGCCCCCTCCAGGAGATGTAATCCTCTACCAGACCAAGATCGACCCCCGGACCGGACAAACCGTAAAAACTCCTTTTTTGATCAAAAAAAGGGTGCTTCTTGACGGAAGCTCCCTGACCGACGCCCGGGTGATGATCGACTCCCAGTACAACGAACCCTATGTGGGTATCGAGTTTGACCGAAAAGGAGCCAGGATCTTTGAGCGCATCACAGGGGAAAACATAAAGAAACGGCTGGCCATTGTCCTTGACAAGACCGTTTATTCGGCACCTGTAATCCAGGACAGGATTGCAGGGGGCAAGGCCAGAATTACCGGTAACTTCACCACAGAAGAGGCAAGGGATCTTGCCATTGCCCTCAGGGCCGGGGCTCTGCCCGCCCCTGTAAAAATCCTTGAAGAGCGCACCGTCGGCCCCACCCTGGGGGCCGACTCCATCCGCATGGGGATTTTATCCATGATAGTCGGAGGCATCCTGGTTATACTTTTCATGGCCGTCTACTATAAGGGCGCAGGACTCATAGCCGACCTTGCGCTGATTGTGAATATTCTTCTCATTGGAGGAGGGCTGGCAGCCTTTCAGGCGACCCTGACCCTTCCTGGAATTGCAGGCATAATTCTCACCATAGGCATGGCTGTTGATGCCAATGTCATTATCTTTGAACGAATCAGGGAGGAGCTCTTTTCTGGAAAAACACCTGCTGCTTCGGTCAAGGCGGGCTTTGAAAGGGCCACCCTCACCGTTCTCGATGCCAACGTGACCACCCTTATTGTTGCTGTGGTTCTCTTTCAGTTTGGAACAGGACCGATCAAGGGTTTTGCTGTCACCCTCGGTCTTGGTATCATCGCAAGCCTTTTTACGGCCCTTGTGCTGTCAAAGAGCATGTTTGATTTTTTCATATCCAGAAAAAAGGTGTCTACCTTAAGCATCTAAAAGGAGCTTGCAATTCAATGCAGTTTATCAGCAATGACATTAATTTAAACATTACGGGCAGGAGGGGCATTGCCTTTGCCTTTTCCCTCATCCTGATCGTTATCAGCATCCTTTCCCTCATCATCCACAAGGGCCCGAACTACGGCATCGATTTTTCCGGCGGCACGCTGGTTCAGGTCAAATTTTCAGACAGGCCCGAGATATCGGATATCCGTGACGGCCTCAACCAGATTGGGCTTACCAACTCATCGATCCAGAACTTCGGTCCCATCGAACATAACGACTTTCTCATCCGAACAAGCATATCTGAGATGGCTGGTGAAGGTTTTTCCAACGCCATTTCAGAAGCCCTCAAGGAAGCCACCGGCATTGAGCCCGATATCAGACGTATCGAGATGGTCGGCCCCCAGGTTGGCAAGGATTTAAGGAAAAAAGCCCTGCTTGCCGTGTTCTACTCCCTGCTTTTTATTGCCATCTACATCTCGGGACGATTTGAGATGAAATGGATCCTTTCAGGGGTAACGGCAGGGGCTCTGATGACGGCGGTCTACTTTTTGTCGATCTTTAACATGAGCATGGTGATCCTCATAGCAGTTGCCATTGCCGTAACCCTGGTGCTGTTCTGGTATCTTAAACTGAAATACGCCTTGGGGGCGGTTGTTTCCCTGATCCACGATGTGATCATAACTGTTGGTGTTTTTTCAATTCTTAATCTTGAGTTTTCACTAACGATCATTGCCGCACTTTTGACCATCATCGGGTACTCGCTAAATGATACTATCATCGTATTTGACCGTATCCGGGAAAACATCAAACAGATGCACAAATCCGACCTTGAAACAATTATCAACCGAAGCATCAACGAGACCTTAAGCCGCACCTTGCTCACCTCGCTTACCACCCTGATCGTACTTTTTTCCCTGTATTTTCTGGGCGGAGAGATCATCCATGATTTTGCCTTTTCCATGATATTCGGGGTCATCATCGGTACCTACTCGTCAATATTTATTGCAAGTCCCATCCTTCTTGCATGGGGTAAACGCTCCTGATGAAGAACGAACCAACATCGATGGTTACGGCATCACTCCTGTTCGCAGGGGTGATGCTCCTTGCCTCATGTGCGACGGTTTCAAAGTCCCCGCAGCCTGGGACACCCCTTGAAGAGATCCAGACAGAACTTACAACCCTTGACCAGCGCATCGCTGCCCTGGAAAGCCTTGAAACACGAGTTACGACCCTTGAGAAAACGGTCAAAACTAAAATCTATAACGAAGAATCTACTCTCAATCAGGAACCCCAGCCTGTGTATACGAATCCGGTCCTGCTTTACAACAGAGCCAGGAGTCTTCTCCTTGAAGAAAACTTCCAGGGAGCTGCCGGGTTGTTTAAAGAGTATGTGAAGCAATTTCCAGATTCTGAGCTGGCAGACAATGCCCTTTACTGGCTTGGGGAATGTCACTATTCCCAGGGAGAATATCAAACCGCAATCAAGATCTTCAAGGATGTGGTTACGCTTTATCCCAAGAGGGAGAAGGTTCCTGATGCACTTTTAAAAACAGCCTATTCCTACCTCATTCTCGATGATTCGGACAGGGCCCATCACTATCTGAAACTCGTGGTCAAGGGATATCCATTCACACAGGCAGGTGAAAAGGCAGAACAAAAACTCAAAGCCTTTCAATAAGGCTATAATCAATGATCTCTACCGACAAATATCTCCCCTGGTTTATCGTAAAATCCATCCCCGGGATTGGCAATCATCTATACAAGCGCCTTATCCATCGATTTAAAACACCCGAAAAAATTCTTAAAGCCGGGGTGGAAGAATTAACGACCATTCCCGGAATCTCACAAAAGGCGATTCAGGGTATAACCCATTGTACTGTCATTGCTCAGGCAAGAGCTGAACTTGATGCAATCAATCGGACAAACCTGGGATTTGCAACCATGAATGACGTAAACTATCCACCGCTGTTAAGGGAAATTCCAGACCCGCCTCCCTTTTTCACCTTTCAAGGAACCCTTGATACCGATCAACCGTGCATTTCCATAGTTGGATCAAGGAATGCAACCTCCTATGGTCTTGAATCGGCTTACCGCCTGGGCTATGACCTTGCCACCCGGGGATTTCAAGTGGTGAGCGGCATGGCAACGGGGATTGACACAGCTGCACACAGGGGAGCCCTTGCCGCAAGGGGCAGAACTGTTGCCATCCTCGGAAGCGGTCTTAACTGGGTCTATCCCCGAAGAAACCTGCCTCTTTTCAACGAAATCTGCCGGACAGGAGCAGTTATTTCTGAATTCCCACCCTATACCCGCCCCGAGCCCAGAAACTTTCCCATCAGAAACAGGATCATTGCCGGGATATCAACGGGAACTATTGTTGTAGAGGCTGCCGCCCGAAGCGGATCCTTAATAACGGCAAGGCTTGCCGCAGATTTCTCAAGGGAGGTATTTGCCGTTCCAGGAAGCATCACCTCCCAAAGAAGCCATGGTACCCATGCCCTGATACGCCAGGGGGCAACCCTTGTTGAAAATCACGGGGACATCATCCAGGAGCTGCATCACATGGTTCACCTTGAGCCTGCCTTTCCTCCATCCCCTTCAGGGGATAAAATCGAGCAAAAGCTCAATAAGGTGGAGCAGGCCATTGTAAGCGTTCTTGAACCCTACCCGCAACACATTGATAAAATTGTTGAACAAACAGATCTTGACATCGGCGCCGTATCTGCTGCGCTCCTGGATCTGGAACTAAACGGCATGGTCAAACAGCTTCCAGGCAAGCTGTTTTCCATCAAAGAGGAGTAAACGTGAAAAAACCCCTGCTCATTGTCGAGTCACCCACAAAGGTGAAGACCCTTACAAAGTACGTTGGCAAAGATTACAATGTGACGGCAACCGTCGGCCACATAAGAGATCTTCCACCCAAGGAGCTTGGCATTGATATTGACGACAACTTTAAGCCCAAATACATAACCATCGAAGGAAAGGCCAAGGTAATCCAGGCCATGAAACGTGCGGCAGGAGATACCGATACCGTCTATCTCGCCCCCGACCCTGACCGTGAAGGTGAGGCCATTGCCTTCCATGCCGCCGAAGTTTTAAAAAAAAAGGGAAGGACTTTCTACCGGGTTCTGTTCCATGAGCTGACCCAGAAAGGGATAACCGAGGCCCTCAAGACTCCCCTGGAGCTAAACCACGACCGGTTTGAAGCCCAACAGACAAGAAGATCCCTTGACCGCCTCGTGGGTTATCAGATCTCCCCCCTTTTGTGGCGCAGGGTCCAGGGTGGGTTGAGCGCAGGAAGGGTTCAATCCGTTGCTGTCAAAATCATCTGTGACCGGGAAAGGGTTATCCGGGCCTTTGAACCCGAAGAATACTGGACCATAACCGCAGATCTCG
>JAVEQI010000026.1:0-48839 GCA_034007745.1 Desulfobacterium sp. | reverse complement strand
GTCTAAACGTTGCTTGTCAGGGCTATGGATAGACACAGGTAGCACAAAAAGTATACCCGCATAGCCGATGTAGGCTAATTTTTCTAAAATTTTGCTCCCCCTTAGCTCAAAAATCCGGCTGAGGGTGTCCCCTACCCTATACTTTCAGGGCTCCATTGAGGGCTTGCAACTTTTAGGTACCATGGCAATGGTCATGATTTATGAAGGTTGGAAGGACCTTTTGCAACAGGAACAACAAAACTGAAGGTACAAAAAATGTCAGCCAACCTGATCGAAACAACAGTCAACATCTCAAGCACTGACTTGGCTTACATACTTGAATTCGCTGAAACTGCAGCAAAGAACTTAAGGGCTGAGCTCCGCAGCGAGCTTGTGAATCTCGATCTGGACGACCAGGCCCTTGATGGAATTGCAGAATTAGCAGGAGAGGAAAGACGTAAACTTGGATAAAGGCAAATAATATGAACGTTAAAGACGCAGCCATACAGATATTGAAGAACGCTGGAAAGCCTCTCCATGCCAAAGAGATCTCCGAGCGGATTATTGAAGCTGGTTTGTGGATAGCAAAAGGCAAAACGCCGGAAGCTACTGTCAGTGCCCGCCTTTACTCGGATATTAAAAAGCATGGGGACCAGTCGACCTTCGTGAAGGTTGCGTCTCAGACGTTCTTTCTTCGGGATACTCAAATTGTTGCTGTTTGCGATGCTAAGGACCCTGAACCAAGGAACGTGGACCTTTCGGTTAATTCCAAAGAGACGTATTCCTTTCTGGAAGCCGCAGAAAAGGTGCTGGATCAGTTTGGTAACCGGAACTCCATGCATTACCGGGACATAACTGACAAAGCCATGGGTCAGGGCTGGTTGAACACTTCAGGCAAGACACCCGAAGCAACCATGAACGCTCAATTGGTGACAGAACTCAAACGGGCAAAAGCCAGCGGTGAGCCTGGACGGTTCGTTCGCACATCACCCGGGTATTACAGCCTCGTCAAATGGATGGGAACCGGCCTGCCTTATCAAATTTCCAAGTACAATCGAGAGATCCGGAAAAAGCTGCTGTCCCAGCTGATGGACCTGAACCCGGCTCAATTTGAGGAGCTCGTTGGACAGCTGCTGGCTGAGATGGGCTTTGAAAGCATCAAGGTAACCAAGTACGGCGGCGATGGCGGTATTGATGTCCGGGGCACGTTTCTGATGGAATACAACATAGGTGTCCGCCGCATGTCACACGACCTTTTCGAGCTGGAGGAACTGCCGATAGAAAAGGGAGATATATAGATGGCGTCTCTACTTTCATGGATTGATCACGACTCGAAAGCGAGAGAGCGTACTCTTCGAATTCTTTCTCTTTTTCAGGAAAAGGAAAGCCGTGACGAGCTTGGGCTTGGTTCTGTTCGAGACAGTTTTGCTGATCAGTTATTTCCCGGCATAAGTACGATTCAAACCCGCCTTCGTTACATGCTTTTCGTGCCATGGATTTACGATTCATTAGAGACGAAACGACTGACCGTGGAGAGCTTTGCATTTCAGGCTGACAAACTCGAAAGGGACCTTGTACAGCCCCTGATGGATTCGGACGATCAGGTTGGCGTCTTTGGAAAAACAGCAGGAAAGAAACTTAAACGATTGCCCAGTTCAGTATATTGGGCAGGTCTCGGAGTTTGGGGAATACGCCTCACTCCATTTTCACAGGACGAATATCACAGGCGTATCAATGAAATTTACCGTCGCAAAAATGACCTTAAAGCTCTTGAGAAAGATGCCAAATCAAGAGGCGATGACATAGACATTGAGCAGCGCATGGCCACTCTTAGTTGGCACCCGAGATTACCAGAGCCGCCAGAAGACTTTCCTGATGCGGTTGACTTTGCATTATCCCGGGAGGAAGCCGAATTCATTCGTGACCGTATACAGATTGCTTGCCCCAACAGTCTACTCTCTTTCTTGGCACTACACTGTGAGCCAGCTGAAACCAATGCCCCGTGGGAGCATCCGGATTACGGTAGATTTTCCGATGATCATAAAGAACTTCTGACGCATGCGAGGCTTTTCTCCGAGGTGATGCATGGTGCGGCGCTTTCGTATAATGTCCAGCTCGCCAAACTCCGGAAACATGATGAACTTATTGAAGAGCATCAAACAAGTTTCAACGATTGGGTGGCAAACCTTCCTTTGGATGAAGTTCACAATTGGTTGGTTAGCCGACTCTGGGAATTGACCGTCGATCACGGGCACACCATTACTCCACAAACGCGCTCTTTTGTTCAGAACTGGATCGACTATACCAGAAAATCTCCAAATAGCATTCTCTCCAACACTGAGGCGCTGAACCTGATAAAAAGAAGAGAAATGAAACTAAAAGGCACGCGCTCCCGGTTTAGAAATCAAAGAGCACTTGAGCAGTGGGGTGGATATTCCGGTGTTGGAAAACTCGTCTACAGGTGGCCGAATGTAAAAGTGCTTTTGAACGACCTTCATCAAGGTATAAATCGGGAGGGAACATGCTGAACCCAAACTTCCGAAGCTTATATACTTCTGCATTGACCCCTCCGCCGGGAATGATCTTTGACGAGGCTATTGCAACAACCTTTTCGATGGACCCTGCTTTACTGCTCGAGGCTCCTGTTTACTTGGCGCTAATGGCAGCGGATGGACAGTCAGACCCTGATCCTTTATCCGTACTTGAAGCAATCCGAAGGTACTCGAAGAGGATGACCGTCTATGTACAAAAAGGACGGATTCAAGTTCCTCAGATTGCCAAACCGAACCCCTTGTTTGGATTTCTGGAAGAAATGGTTGTCGAGGTAACGGCCCCAGGTGGAGGTGTTTTTCATCCAAAGATTTGGGCGATCCGTTTTATCAGTCCTGATCAAAGTAGCTCGATGTACCGTCTGGTGGTACTGACAAGGAATATGACCACCGATCAGTCATGGGATCTGTCACTTCAACTTGAGGGCATGATTGCAGGCCGGAGATCCATATTAAATAAGCCGCTGGCGTATTTTTTTAAGGCGCTTCCAGATCTGAGTTCTGGAATGACAGAATCAGAAAGGAATGAACAAGCTATAAGATTTGCAGACGAATTGCACAGGGTCCAGTGGGAACTCCCCGATGGTTTTGACGAGTTGACCTTCTATCTTCCGGGAACGAAAGGTTATGACTGGGAGCCTCCCATGGCCAATCGGATGGCAGTCATTTCGCCGTTCTGTTCTGACGAAGTCCTGCAAGCATTGACAAAAAAATCCAAGGCCGTTGATGCGCTTATCTCACGCCCTGAGTCGTTGGCAGCACTTAAGAAGGACACTCTCGATCTCTTCACGCAGTGCCTACATTTAGACGATGCAGCGGAGACCGAGGATGGCGAGGAAGATAGTGCCACCGAGCAGCCGCTTGCGACCGGTCTTCACGCCAAGGTCTATCTATTTGAGACTCGATACTATTCAGATTACACCCATGTGGTTATGGGGTCTGCGAATGCGACCAACGCGGCACTGAGCGCTTCGAAGAATATTGAGATTCTGGTCGGGCTGGTAGGCAGGAAAAGTAAGGTCGGAGGTATAGACGAGCTTCTCAGCGCTGATGGCTTGGGAGAATATCTTATCGATTTCGACACGACTAAGGAAATTGAGACTGATTCTGTCAGACAAAAGGCTGAGGAGTCTATTGAGAAGGCACGTTCGCTGATCTCTGACACAGCACTGTCTATTGAGTGTAATCTCGGTTCAAAGGATGGCCTGTGGGATTTGGTTCTGATTGGGGAAATCCCATCCCTTAAAGGGATTGTCAGCGCTTGTGCATGGCCGATAACCGTCATACGTGATTTTGCAGTCGATATTTTGGATAATGATGATCATAGCATGATTAGTCTTGGTGAGTTTTCCGCCTCATCCGTGACAGGCCTTATCGCCTTTGAGCTTAAATCAAACCATCCTGATGTTACGGCAAGATTTGTACTTAATTTTCCCGTAACAGGTATTCCTGATGAACGTAACTCTGCCATTTTGCAAACAGTGATCAGTAATCAGGATGGATTCATTCGCTACCTTATGCTCTTGCTTGGGGATGATTCAGCGTCCGGCCTTGACCCTGGTAATGGGTCTGGATTTGCTAAATGGTTTGCCCAGTTGGCCGCTGGAGAGGATACCCCATTACTGGAAGAGCTTACCCGCACCTACAGCCGACATCCTGAACGGCTGAAGGAAATATCTAAACTGGTTCGAGACCTGTCTCAAGGGAGCCCGGATACAATAATCCCTGATGACTTTCTTGGCCTGTGGAATGTTTTTGAAACAGCTATCGGAGGGCGTGATGCATAAAAGTCGCTTTTTGTCAGCGCTCGCTCTTGCCGGTCTTAAAGATTTCCAGAAAAGGACCGTGGAGTACGTCTTCAAGCGATTATACGGAGATGATTCGACTTCCCGATTTCTGATTGCCGATGAAGTTGGTCTTGGAAAAACACTTGTTGCCCGGGGAATCATCGCCAAGACTCTGGAGCACTTGCATGGCCAAGTGGATCGTATTGATGTGATCTACATCTGTTCCAATGCCGCCATTGCAACCCAGAACGTCAACCGACTCAATGTCAGCGATACGGATGGCTTTTCAATAGCCACGCGACTTACTTACCTGCCAAGACAAGTATGCTCACTGCGAAAGAACAAAGTCAATTTCATCAGTCTGACGCCCGGCACCGCCTTTGACCATACCCGCAGCCGAGGTGGTCATGCAGACGAGCGGGCCATCCTTTATCGGATGCTGTATGACTTGCCATTTGCTCAAAATGAATGGCCAAGGCGATTGCGTGTAGGATTGCTCAACCTCCTTCAGGCAACCGCAGGTAAGGAGAACTGGCGAGCTAAGGCCAAGAATCTCCCTGCTGATGATCTGGACGCAGATCTGTCTAAGTCCTTCCGTCGTGCAGTCCTTGAAGATGCAGAATTGTATGCAGCTCTCAAGGATGGATGTGAACGATTTGTTCGTTATCGGGACTACAATAGAATCCCTTGGGAAGATTCAGAGCTTCGCTACGACCTTATCGGAAAGCTCAGAAGCAAGTTAGCTTCTGTGTGCCTTTCCGCACTTGAGCCCGACCTGGTCATTCTTGATGAGTTCCAACGATTCAAACATCTATTGGACGGAGATGACGAAGCCTCAATGCTGGCGACCACGCTTTTTGAACATCCTGACGTTCGGGTTCTTTTGCTCTCCGCAACGCCTTACAAGATGTTCACCCTTGATCAGGAAAATGATGAGGATGATCATTATCCAGATTTTATAAGGACGCTGAATTTCCTGTTAAATGACTCCAGTAAAGTAAATGAGGTAAAAAGTCTCCTATCAGAACATCGAAAGTCGCTTTATGCCTGTGCGAAAGGCTCCGAATATCACCCAGAGAAGAAGATCGAACTTGAACAGGCTCTCCTCAAGGTAATGTGTCGAACGGAGCGGGTTGCCACAACCCGTGATCATAATTCGATGCTGACCGAAATAGTACGGACTGCCCCCCTAATGCCAGCAGACTTGCACCATTATGCTACGGTTGACGCTGTATCAATCTGCGTCAATGCAAGAGAGCCAATAGAATATTGGAAGTCGGCTCCTTACCTGATTAATTTCCTGAAACATTATGATTTGAGACATAAGCTGGATTCCCAGTTGAACAAACCTTCTGATGTTCTCCGCCGAACTCTTTTGTCAGCAAATGGACAATTACTGAAGAAAGAAATGTTTGAAGATTATCAGGCTCTCGATCCTGCAAATCCGAGGATGCGTGTGCTTTTCGAGGACACGATTGATAAAGGCATGTGGCAGCTATTGTGGATGCCGCCCTCCATGCCTTATGTCGAACCGGGCGGTGCATTCCGTGATAAGGATGGTTTGACCAAGGCCCTTGTCTTTTCCTCTTGGAGTGCGGTCCCAGATGCGGTGGCATCAATCTGTTCCTATGAAGCCGAGCGTAAGATGATCTCCGGAACATCGATTCTCCATAGCGAACTCTATGAGAAGATCAAGCCATTGCTGCGATTTGCTGTAGCCACGAAAGATAATCGATTGACTGGTATGCCCGTCATTGCTTGGCTTCTGCCATCCCCTACACTTGCCTCCAAAATAGATCCACTCGAAATCGCATTGAGCCGAGGATGTGGACCAGTGAATATCCAAGAACTGAAAAATGAGGTTAAGACCATTTGTCGAAATCTGCTCAAAACCCTACCAGAAGGTGGTGAAGGGACGCGAGCTGATGAGCGGTGGTATTGGGCTGCTCCCATTCTTCTCGATTCCCATAACGGGCTGTTGGATTGGTGTAAAAATCAATCAGGATGGAGATCTGCTACCCCTGATCATGAATCGGGTACTCGGTTCAAAGATCACGTCGATATGTTGGTCAACATGGCAGACGGGAACATTCCTTTGGGTCCCCAGCCGGATGATTTGGTAGATGTACTTTGTGACCTTGCTCTGGCAGGCCCAGGCATCTGTGCATTACGGGCGCTTCATCGTATTGCTACCGACCTCGATGTGTCTGACCATAGCCTACTGTCAGCTGCCTCCAGGATTGCATCCGGGTTCCGCTCCCTTTTCAATATGCCTGAAACTATTGCCATGCTGCGTGGCTCTGCAGAGGAGACTTATTGGAGATTGACTCTTCAATATGGCATCGATGGTAATCTTCAAGCAGTCCTCGATGAATATGTGCATGTCTTACGAGAATCTTTGGGGCTCCAAGAGCATTCTTCAAGCGAGCAGGTAGCTGGAATTGCGGAGTGTATCCAGTCAGTGTTGTCATTACGTACCGCTCAGATTCGCATTGATGAAATAGAGACGTTGGGGGATGGTTTTAGGGTTAATGATTTCAACACTCGTTGTCGTTTTGCACTTCGGTTTGGAGATATCCGAGATGACAACAACCAAGCACTTGTTCGCGCTGATTCGGTGCGTGACGCCTTTAACTCTCCGTTTCGACCTTTTATTCTGGCTTCGACCTCAATAGGTCAAGAGGGATTGGATTTTCATACATGGTGCCATGCAGTGGTACATTGGAATCTTCCCTCTAATCCAGTTGACCTTGAACAACGTGAAGGCCGAGTGCATCGATACAAGGGCCATGCTGTCAGAAAAAACGTTGCAGAACGATATGGGTTAACAGTTCTGTCAGGATTTCACGAGGGAGGCGATCCGTGGCAGACTCTTTTTCAGATTGCGACTCAAGGCAAATCCAATGGACATTCCGATCTCATCCCGTACTGGATCTTTGAAGATGGTTCTGCTCGGGTGGAACGACGCATACCGTTGCTTCCATACAGCAAAGAGGTTGGGAAGCTCAAACGGCTGAAGCAGGGCTTGGCTTTTTATCGGATGGTTTTCGGACAACCCCGTCAGGAAGATCTTCTCTTCAGCCTTAGTCAAAATGGCAACCATGAATCGGTGGATTTGACTGATTGGCTGATCTCATTGCAACCACCAATAAATGAACCACAAGCTCAGGAGGAGGATAAAAGTAGTGAGTAAATACTCTCAAAGAGTTGGGCGTGCCCAAGGATGCCTGCTGGGCCAGCTTGCCGGTGATGCGCTGGGAAGTCTGGTTGAGTTTCAGACCCCGGATGAGATCCGGCGCAGCTACCCTGATGGTGTCCGGGAGCTGGCGGATGGCGGCACATGGAACACCATTGCCGGTCAGCCGACCGATGATTCCGAGATGGCTCTGCTGCTGGCACGGATGCTGGTGAAAACCGGTTCGTATGATCCGGAGGCGGCACGCAAGGAATATCAATATTGGTTGAGTTCCGATCCGTTTGATTGCGGCATGACCATTTCGGCTGGGCTGTGTGGCAATTCAAATCCCGACAGTCAGGCCAATGGAGCCATGATGCGGATCAGCCCGCTCGGTATTTTCGGAGCCGGATTTGAACTGAATCAGGTGGCCGAATGGGCCATGCAGGATGCGGCACTCACACATCCCAACCTGATCTGCCAGCAGGCGAACGCGCTGTTTGCCATGGGGATTGCCCATGCCATTCAATCCGGCTGCGACGGCAAAGAGCTATAACAGTACATACGGCAATGGGCAGCAGACATGCCCGTTGAATCCGCCTTGCTGGATACCATCGACAAGGCCGCCGAAGAGCCGCCAGTGGACTATGTTTACCAGCAGGGCTGGGTGTTGATCGCTTTTCAGAATGCCCTGTATCAGCTGCTCCATGCGCCGAGCCTCGAAGAAGGTGTTGTCGATACCATCATGCGCGGCGGTGATACCGATACCAACGCGGCCATTTGTGGGGCGCTGTTAGGGGCTGTGTGCGGTCGGGAAGCTATTCCGGTCCAGTGGCTCGACTCCCTGCAGAACTGCCGCCCTGGGGCCGGACATCTGCGAGTACGCCACCCACGCCCGGAATGCTTCTGGCCGGTGGATGTTCTGGAACTGGCTGAAAAACTAATGGGAAATTGAAAGCTGATATATGAGGTGAAAAAATGAACCAACGATTTTATCTATTGAAAATACAACTGCTTGATATCGAACCGGCAATCTGGCGGCGTTTTGTTGTGCCTGCCAATATCACACTGGACCGTCTGCACGATGTCATTCAGATTGTCATGGGCTGGACCGACAGCCATCTGCACGAATTTACCATCGGGAAAAAACGATATACGGAATATCCGGAATTAAAAGAAGACGGGCTGGTTTGCGGCAGATACCGTCTTGGAAATCTGATCAAGAAGAAAGGCCGTACCTTCGATTATCTGTATGATTTCGGAGACAGCTGGGAGCATGAACTTGTTATTGAAGAAAGCCGCTATTTCAATCCGGAACTGAGAACTGAGCTGGCCTGCCTTGAAGGCGAACGTGCCTGTCCACCTGAAGATGTGGGCGGTGTACCCGGCTACTTTGAATTCTGCAACGCCCTGAAGGACCCGAATCACGAGGAGCATGAAAGTTATATGGAATGGTCTGGTGGCGATTACGACAGTGAGCAATTTGATTCCGAATCGGTCAGCTGGGAATTGATGAAATACCTCCGCTGGTCCCGGGACAGGTATCAAAACTGGGGAATCGTTGAATGAAATCAGTTTCGGAGACTATAAAACGGCCTTTACCCTTTAAGCTTTAGGGAACGATCCAGATGGCAATATCTGATGCATGACTGATAATCTGCCGGGACACGGAGCCCATGAAAAAGGCTTTGTTGACTCCCCGCCTGCCGATGACCAGGGTATTGAATTTGTTTTTTTCCGCAAAGGCCAGCACGTCCTGCCCGATACGTCGGGAGCCTTGCAGGGTGTGGATATCAACCTGATCCTTTGACAGCCCCATCTGTTTAAACTTATCCAATGCCTGGGGGTAGAACTGATCCACACAGGCCCGATCTCTCTTTTCAATAATCTGAACAAATTCAGGGTCATCATCCAGATTGATTTCACAATAATTATGGGCCGTATTGGTGACATGGACCAGCGTGATGTGGACATCTTTATTCTCAGATACCATGAATCCCACATGATCCACGGCCCGTAACGCATCGACTGATCCGTCAATGGCTACCAGAATCTTTTCAGACGGCCCAGGCTGGATATCCTTGGTCACCATCCAAACAGGTATCACCTGGGATCGTTCCAGAATCGCATCGGAAATGCTGGCGTCAAAAAGTTTTTGAATTCCTGATACGCCCCGTCGTCCCACCACAATGGCATCCATCATTTTTTTCTGGGCATATTCGATCACATCCTGTGCCAGTCCCCGTTCCCGGGGCCGGGTCAGCAGACGGATACAATCTTCAGGAAAACCGGCTTCCGTCATTTCAGATTTAAGCCGGGTCAGCAGTTCCATGGCCGCAGCCTCTTTTTTTATCAATACCCGATTCATCTTGGCACGGACATGCAGGTCCCTGGCAGCTTCCTCTTTAAGATACAATGACAGCGGAGCCTGCACATAATACAACACACAATGCAACTCTTTGATAAAAGACGATACCCGGGCCACATACCTGACCACCTGCAACGATGTCCGGGATTGATCCACGGGAATGAGAATTTGTTTTTCCATACAGTACTCCTTTTTTAGAAATGATATATTAGAATAGCCTTACTCATATCCCGGGGTCAAGTCAAGAATGACACATGGTTTTTCAGCCAACACCAGGGCCATGGGGTAACCGTCTCTGCTCAGCCGGCTCCTGTAAGCGCCTGGGCTAGTTTTTTTAAATTCTGGGTTGCAAGACAGATATCGGGTCTGGATAGAATCGCAGATACGACAGCGACCCCATCAATGTGACTTCCCTTTAAATTTAAGATATTTTTTTCATTAATCCCGCCGATTGCCACAACAGGGATCTGCACGCTTTTTGTGATCTCTTTTAAGGTGTCAAACGAGATTGTTTGAGCATCATGTTTGGTATCTGTGTTGAATACCGCACCCACACCCAGATAATCTGCCCCGGAATTTTCAGCGGCCAGGGCCTGTCCCACCGTTTGAGCGGACACCCCGAGTATCTTATCTTTACCAATCAGTTTTCTCACTTCCCGGGCATTCATATCATTTTGTCCGACATGGACCCCGTCGGCATCAATTTCCAAGGCAACATCAATATTATCATTTATGACAAAGGGGATATGGTATGCATGGGCAATGAGTTTAATTTTTTTTGCCTCTTGTATAAATTCAGCCCGGGAAAGGTTTTTTTCCCTTAGTTGAATAAAGGTAACCCCTGATTTGACTGCCTGTTCAATCTGGCCAGACAAGGATTTTTCCTTCGCCCAGGCCCTGTCTGTTACAAGGTATAAGCACAGGGATCGTTTATTTATTTTCAATTTTAATTCCTCATAAAATCTGCCACAGCCATTTTACAGCAAGCAGGATTGTCACAAAAAAAGCCAGGCCGCCGCCAAGATTAAGCCAGAATGAATTCTTATTCTCCTTTGCCCAGTCTCGATCGTTGAGTAATTTCAAAAAAATCCCCACAAAGAGAGGGGTCCCTATAAATGACAGGACAAGCATCAGAATTAAAAGGTTCACGGGTTTTCCGGGAAGAAATGATCCCGGAAGCGCAATTAGGCACCCTGCCAATATGATCATTCTGTATCGTTTATCCCCCAGCTTTAGATCCCATTTCATCTTGTCCCCCAGAACATAGGAGGCTGCGATAAAGGTGGGCATTATGGTTGAAAAAACAGCGCACCAGATGCCGATACAGAAAAATCCATGGGCATATTTGCCCAAAAGCGGCTGAATGGCATCGGCCATTTCAAACAGACTTGTAACCTGAATGCCGTTGGGATGGAGCACACTTGCGCCGGTAAGATAAATTGCCGTGCAGTATAATCCAAAGGCCCCGAGAAGCGATACTGCTGTGTCGGTCAAGGCCAATTTTAAATCGGTTTTTTCCCATCCTTTTTCATGGACTGTATAGGTCTGCATGGACAGGATGGTTACATGGATGGAACCGCCCATTATTGCGGTCATCATAAGGATCTCAGGCTTGCCAAAGGTTGTAAAATTAGGCATCAGACCCCCCAGGGTCAACCCCAGGTCTGGCCTGGCGATAAAAAGAGTGGCAATAAAACAGAGAACTAAAAGGGATACAACCAGTTTACAGATGGTTTCGATGATTTTATAACCACCCCAGGCAACAAGGCCATAAAAAACAGCCACAAAAAACACCCCCCAGAACGGGGTGACCATGCCCGTTACAAATCCGGTTACAGAAACGAGGATTTTTAATAAAACCACGTTACACAGCCAGATAACAAGAAGGGCATCAATGGTCACCAGCCAGGCAAATTTCTTCCCCCACTTCTCTTCAACAATTCCTACAATACCCTTACCCCCGATAAGGGCTGTTTTAGCAGCCATATATTGGCAGACAAAGGCCAGCACAACACTTAAAACAATGACCCATAAAAAGCTGTACCCATAAACTCCCCCTGCCTTTGCAACACTCAAGGTGGTGCCGGGGCCTGCTGCCACTGCGCTGACCACCCATGCAGGCCCAAAGGCTGAGACCGCTGTTTTAAGACGGGATTTTTTTTCAATATGTTCCATGACAGGTTCTCTTAATTCTCCACAATAAAACGGGGTTTAAATTTTCATTCCAGGAAGGTAGGATGTCACTTTCAGGCGGGCCTTCAGGGTCTTTTCATCCATATTATATAAGGCGTCAAGAAAATGCGCCATGAAGGTTCCAGGCCCTCCCGCTTTTTTTGCGGCAAGCTCCCCTGCGATACCGGCCATTGAACAAGCGGCGACGGCGGCCTCACACCCATCGGAACTGACGGCATAAAAGGCGGCTGTCATGGCAGAAAGAATGCATCCTGTACCAGTAACTGAATTCATGAGGCTATCGCCGTTTTCAAGGGTGATCCGCCCGTTTTTGTCAAAAATCATATCCTTCTTTCCGCTGACAATCAAACAGTCAGCAAATTCCAGAATGTCGGCCAACCCGGATTGAGGATCCACCATGGGGTCTGTTTCCCCATTGGCTCGGCCATGGCCCATGAGTATTTTTTTGGCTTCTTCCCGGCCCACATTGTTTTCTATACCCCTTGTGGTATGATTCTGGTCCACAAGTGAGCATACCTCAGACGCATTTCCCCTTATTATCTTATGGGGCGCAATGGAGAATAGTTTTTTTGCAATTCCTGTTCGATAGTCCCCCGCACCAGCGCCCACCGGGTCCAGAACAACAGGTTTTCCGGCCTCCTGTGCAAACGACATCAATGATTCCATCACATCAATGCGCTCTTTGACAGGTGTCCCGATATTAATGCAGAGGCTGTCGGAAATCCTTGACAGATATTCGGCATCCTCCCCGGCCCAGGACATGGTTGGAGATGCGCCGATTGCCAACAGGGCATTTGCCGTTTCGTTCATTATTACAAAATTTGTAACCACATGAACCAGAGGCCGCTGCTCCTTTACTCTGCAGCAAAGCTGGTAAATCCTGGCGGATAGTCCTTCTCTTTTAATCATATGAAATCCCTGGCAATAAAATTAATCGTTATCCTGTCCAAATGGGACGAGATAATCTTCATCGTACAATTTTGACGCAGGGAAAGACTTACAGGCAGGATAAGAGTGTAAACAATAAACTACAGGCTTCCCTTCATCGGTATTATCCGCATCAGGTTCCAAGGGTCAGGACAATCCTTCTCAGCCTTTTCAAGCTCCCCCAGCGAACACAATATAAATATTCAATATGAGCGCAGTAGATCCACTTGTCAATTTATTAATTGCTATCCCTTTACGGTTTTTTATATCTGGTAAGGTTCTTTTCTTTTTCCTTTCCCACGGCATATTTATTGCATATAAATATAAAAAAATTGATAAGATTGAAACTAAAGTTTTTAAATTCATTAATCTTTTTTAAAGGGAGGCATGAATGTATAAGACAATACTTGTTCCGGTGGATGGCTCGACGCGAGCTGAAGCGATATTGAGCCATGTGGAAAATCTGGCCAAACAAAACAAGGCCAAAGTGGTTTTACTTAAAGTTGAAGAAGATGCAATTTTACTGGAACGTGATGAGGTTATTGATGTTGAGAAATATCAGAAGGCCTTTGAGGCTCGAATTGAACGTTCTAACGTCTACCTGAACTCCCTCAAAACCAAGTTTCATGATAAGGGAATCACTACGGTCACACGCATAGCACATGGATCGGTTGTTAAGGCCATATTAAACGTGGCAGATGAGATAGACGCTGACCTGATTGCCATTGCCACCCACGGTTTTGGCGGCCTGGCAAGGGTGTCCTATGGGAGCGTGGCAGCAGGGGTGCTCCAGGCCGCCGATATTCCAGTTCTACTGATCAGATCCTGTCCCAGCCCTAAAGAGGGAATTTGCTGATTTTAAAAAAATGAGAACAGCACACCCGCTTTACCAGGCCTTTGGGACTCGAAACAAATAACCAGACGATGTCGCCTTTTTTCAACTTGTGTTTCCGCAGCATTAATGGGCATATATTTAATTTGTGCCCATTAATGCAATTTTTCCATCTTTTCTTCAAGTTTTCCAATAGCCACCGTTGTTTTGATAATTGTGTCCGGGCTTAAAGAAAGGCTGTCAATTCCTTGTTCCACTAAAAACTCTGCAAAATCGGGAAAATCACTCGGGGCCTGACCGCAGATACCGATTTTACATTTATTTTTTTTGGCTGTTTTGATTACACTTCGAATCATTGTTTTTACAGCTTCATTTCTTTCGTCATAAATGTGACTGACAAGCTCTGAATCACGGTCGACTCCAAGTATCAGCTGGGTTAAATCATTGCTTCCAATTGAAAAACCATCAAAAATTTTACAGAATTCCTCCGCTAAAATCACATTGGACGGGATCTCACACATCACATAAACCTCTAAATTGTTTACGCCTTGTTTTAACCCGTTTTTTGCCATTTCCATTAAAACTTTTTTGCCCTCGTCTACTGTACGGCAGAAAGGAATCATAATCTTTATGTTATTGAGCCCCATTTCATCCCGTGCCCGTTTTAAAGCGCAGCATTCAAGGGCAAATGCATGTTTGTACTTTTCATCATAATAGCGGCTTGCACCCCTCCACCCGATCATGGGGTTGGCCTCTACTGGTTCAAACTCTTTGCCGCCTATCAAATTTGCATATTCATTTGATTTGAAATCGGACAACCGCACAATCACATCCTTGGGATAAAAGGCCGCCCCAAGCATTGCAACGCCCTGGGAGAGCTTGTCTATAAAATACTCCGCCTTGTTTGCGTAACTGCTTGTTAGTTTTTGGATTTCATCCTTTGCCTTTTTGTCTTTGAGATCTTCATAATTCAGCAGGGCAAGGGGATGGATTTTTATGTAGGAGTTGATAATGAACTCTTCACGGGCAAGTCCCACCCCGTCGTTTAAAAGGAAGCTCTGTTCGAAGGCTCGTTCCGGCGAACCCAGGTTCATCATTATTTTTGTCTTTGTTTTCTTAAGGCTTGTAAGATCTGTTCTTCGAATTTCATAGGGTAAAATTCCATCATAAACGACTCCAACTTCTCCCTCAGCACAGGAAACTGTTATTTCCCTATCTGTTTCAATTTTTTCGGTTGCAGTATTACAACCCACCACGCAGGGAATCCCGAGTTCACGGGAAATGATCGCCGCATGGCAGGTGCGACCGCCACGATTTGTTACGATGGCTGAGGCGATTTTCATAATCGGTTCCCAGTCAGGGTCTGTCATGTCCGTTACCAGAACCTCACCTTTTTCAAACTCTTTTATTCTAGAGGCTTCTTCAATGACATGGGCTTTGCCTGCCCCGATTCTTGATCCCACAGGAGACCCTTTTGCCAATATTTCGCCTTTTTCTTTAAGCACATATTCCTCTATCTGGGTAACGTCCTTTTGTGAGATTACCGTTTCCGGGCGGGCCTGGACAATAAATAACTCTCCTGTGTTTCCGTCTTTTGCCCACTCCATATCCATGGGCTTGAAGTGCCCTGCTTTTTTTGAATAATGATCTTCAATCACAACCGCCCATTTGGCCAGTTGCAAAATTTCATCGTCTGTTATGGCAAACCGTTCCCTGTCCTTAAAGGGGACCTTTACGTTTCTGACCTGGATTTTCCCCTCATGGGCATAAATCATTTTGATTTTCTTTGTTCCCAGCTTTTTGCTTAAAATCGGCCTGTTTTTTTCTTTTAAAGTTGGCTTAAATACATAAAATTCATCCGGGTTCACCGCACCCTGAACCACATTTTCCCCAAGCCCGTATGCGGCGTTGATCAGCACTACATCCCTAAAACCGCTCTCAGTATCAATTGAGAACATCACGCCGGAACTCCCCAGATCACTGCGCACCATTTTTTGTACAGCGATGGAAAGTCCAACGGACAAATGATCAAAGTTTTTACCTTCACGATATGAAATTGCCCTGTTTGTAAAAAGTGAGGCAAAGCATCTTCTGCAGGCATCCAGAATATGAAAATCACCCTTGACATTTAAAAAGGTTTCGTGCTGCCCGGCAAAGGAAGCATCCGGCAAATCTTCCGCTGTAGCTGAACTTCTTACTGCCGTATCAACGTCTTTCCCATATATCGCCTCCATTTTGTGGTAGGCTTCTAAAATAGCCTCCCTCAACTCAATTGGAAATTCAGCACCCAGAATGGTGGAACGCACCCTGTGTCCGCATTTTGTCAAATTATCCAGATCCTTTGTATCCAAGCCTTTTAGAGCATCCTGAATCGATTCCCTGATTCCTGAATGCTCAAGCAGGTAATGGTATGCATACGCTGTCACGGCAAAACCGTTTGGGATTTTTATGCCTTTGGGGGTCAAATTTTGGTACAGCTCTCCAAGGGAAGCATTTTTGCCCCCAACCAGGGGCACATCTTCCATATCCACTTCGTCCAACCAGAGGATGAATTTTTCTTTAAGACCTTTTTTTGTTTTAGTCATGGCTTTACTCTCGTTTTTTGTTGATTTGCAAAAAATATTATCGCCTATAAATCCAGACGACACACTGATATGTAGAGCTTGAAGGTTTATAGAGCAATTACCATACCAGGTCCGTTAAAAGACAGTAGCTCGTGGAGAGGATAATGGGGGAAAACTTTTATGGCGGTGGTGCCTTGAAAAAAAGTGCTTAAATAAATGATCAAGCGTTCTCTTAAAATCATAGGATGATGTCTGTTTTCTTTACAATGTGGAAAAGATTATAGTGTTTTCACTCTATTTTTCCTTTTTCAATTCTTTGTTTAGGATACGGTGTGAATTCAAAAAATTGTAGGCGGCATCCTTATCAACGGGAATCTCTTTGTTTCTCACAATGCCTTGGTACAGATTTGTATTGCAAAAAGCCAGATTGAATAAGGCGGTGAAAATGGCAAGCGGAGATGCCCCTTTACTCTTTGTTATTCCTGACCTGTTCAAAAGAGTCCCAATTTTAAAAATTGAGAAGTATTCATTGAGGGCACCCATCTTTTTTTAATTTTGGGTTTGATTTCGTGTGTCTATGCAGTTAAAATCCATTTTAGCGAATTCCCTTTGTATGTAGTGTTAGTTTATGGGTAAACAAAACATATCATACAAAGCGGAATTCGTTAATTTTTTATTGTAATTCCAAAGTCTTATAAGTTTAAACCCGCTTGCTTTTTGTCACCAAAAATTGAGTTATGGAATAGTCACAGGTAAAAATAGTTGCATGAAGTCGGATGGGCTTCCGATATTTTCTCGAATTAGCTTATTACGGACAATTAATAGATTAAAGCTCATGGGGATTCAAGGCTCTGTCGTTTTGATAAAAGACAATGTTAATCGAAAAGGATCAAAAGAATGAGAAAATACCAGAATCTTGACAAGCTTAAACAAAAGCTTGATTCATATCAACCACTGCCGCCAGAGGTTGCCTCCAATCTTCATGAGGATCTGGTTCTTCGTTGGACCTATCATACGAACGCTATTGAAGGAAATACACTTACGCTTAAAGAAACCAAAGTGGCGCTGGAGGGCATAACCATTGGCGGCAAAACCATGCGGGAACATTTTGAAGCGATCAACCACCGGGAAGCAATCTATTTTGTGGAAGATTTGGTTAAGAAGAATGAGCCCCTGTCTGAATGGCAGATTAAATCTATTCATCAATTGATCCTGAAAAATATTGATGACAAAAATGCGGGAGTTTACAGAAAAACAAATGTCATTATTTCCGGTGTGGATCATACTCCTCCGGATGCTCTGCATGTAGAGGGTGAAATGCAGCATTTTATTGGCTGGTATCAAAATAAGGCGGTAACTCTCCATCCAGTAGAAAGGGCGGCCCGTGTTCATGCTCATTTTGTAAAGATCCATCCTTTTGCAGACGGCAATGGCCGAACAGCAAGGCTGCTGATGAATCTTGAACTGATGAAAAACGGTTTACCGCCAGTTGTTCTTCCTGTGGAAAATCGATTGGAATATTATGAGACTCTGGATACAGATCACAAGAAAAATGATTATGAGCCTTTTTTGAGGCTTATCTCTACTATTATGGAATCAGGATTCAAGCCTTACTGGCATGTTCTGGGAGTAACACCATGAGTAACTTTCAGATAAATGAAAAGCATCTTTCTCAGATCCCGGCGGTTCAATTGCTGATGGCGATGGGCTATGAATATATTTTACCTAAAGAAGCATTGGCCGAGCGTCAGGGCCGAACATCCAATGTTTTGTTGTAGAACATTCTGCGCAGCCAGCTCAAAGAAATAAATTGCATTCGTTACAAAGGCAGTGAATCTCTCTTTAGTGAGGAAAATGTTCAGTCAGCTATACAGAAGTTGAAAAACATCCAGTATGACGGACTGCTTAAGACCAATGAGAATATTTATGATCTGATCATTTCGTAAACGGTATCCCGTTTTGCGTGATTGAATGTAAAGCGCCGCAGGTTGAGGTGGAACAGGCCATTTCCCAGGTCATCAGAAATCAGAACGATGACTATATCCCGAAGCTGTTCATTTACAGCCCGCTCAGGTATAACGCCTACCTGAATGAGATAGCCATTGTCAGCTCAGAGGTTGTTATCTCACCGCCGGATATGCGTGAAGGCTATGAGGAAACCGACGATGAAACAACCCATGAAGTTGTAAAATTCTGGCAAAAAATGATGAAGCGTTATGGCAATGAAGAAGAATATACCAAGCAGCGCATCAATCAGTTTAAACACAGCAGTGAGCCTGAGATTCTCATAGTTGTTGATAAGCTGTTAACTGGGTTTGACGCCCCCCGAAACGCAGTCCTTTATTTGTGCAGAGTTCTGAGAGAACTCACGCTGCTTCAGGCGATTGCACGGGTCAACCGTCTTCATGAAGGCAAGAAGGCTGATACCATTGCCCACGCCACGAAAAAAGCTATCACTGAAAAGATGAATGAGGACCCACGTGGAAAATATTAATGTATACCAGAATATGAGGCAGTGGCGGTCAACATGCCTGTTGAATCTCGATTACTGGAAACCATAGACAAGGCAACGGGTGAGCCTCCCGCAGACGCAGACTATGTCCACCAGCAGGGATGGTAGGCAATGATCGCTTTTTAGAATGCCCTGTATCAGCTGCTTCATGTGCCATTGGCCCATTTCCCATTTTGAGGTCTTTTATACTTTGGCGAAAAGCAACAAGCTTGGAGATAATTCATGACCATTTGGCCAGGGATTAATCGTGGCGCAGAAGGCTTAAAATTTGCCCATGGGACGAATAACCGCATCCACCTTTAACTCTTTTTTTATCTTTTCAAGAGTCTC
Organism: Desulfobacterium sp.; assembly: GCA_034007745.1. GTDB lineage: Bacteria > Desulfobacterota > Desulfobacteria > Desulfobacterales > Desulfobacteraceae > Desulforapulum. Next base: position 29,623 of record JAVEQI010000026.1, on the reverse strand, counting down.
TTCTGCCAGATTCTTCGTGGGAAAAGCCCCTGTCCTTACAAGGGACCACTGTCGATTTTTCTTATCCTGAAGTTCAAGAACCCGGAGGGTATAGTCTTTTCCTTTGAGACTTTTAATCAAGTCATCTGCATTGTTGCTGTTTAAAAATGCCCCCAGTTGAATGGTGAATTTATTATGGACTGCTATTTCTTTTTCCCGGGGAGGCGTTGACTCTGATGTGACGGTAGACGGTGCAGCAGAGTTTTCCATTGAAGCAGCAATATCCATGGATTGGTCGGTTTTTCCCGGGGAGGAAGTTGAATTTGGTGTTGCGGGTGTTTCAGTCCCGGTTTGGTTATTATCCATTTGGGAATCTGGATTCAAGGCGTCGTCTATATCTTCCATGGCCATATCATGTTCTTGAAGGCTTAAGCGGGCCACTCCACGATTCTTATACGCTTTGGCATTAAAGGGTTCTTTTTCAATAAGTTTGGTAAACCAGAACACAGCATCCTGATAACGGGCCTTTTGAAAATTTGAAATGCCATTGCCAAGCAGGGTGCCTTCCGATTCTGAATATCCATTGGGGCAGGTTGAGGCTATGAAGAGAAAGAGAATTAGGATGATTTTATAACCCATGATAAAAACCGTTTTCCCAGAATGTTGAGTCAGTTATCCATAGTAATAAGTCCGCAGGATACTATGAAATTGTGTTGCGATGTTTAAATTACGTGGTATAAATTAAACGTTTCATAGCTGGTTTTGCTTCTGTTCTGTGCATGGAGTTTGAGTGCTGAAAAACAAAAACCATATAAAAAAACAGAGGTAAAATGTATAGAAGAGATATCAAAAGAACAGTTCAGAAACAACTAAAAAAATGTCCTGGCTGGAAGCTGGAAAGAAAGACCAAGGAAAATATGAGGCCAGATCTAACTTAGGCGATTAATCAAGCCACAGACAGGAAAATCCTGCAAGATGTGTTAATTGCCAAATTCTCTTGGGACAAATGCCGAAAAAGTAAGGGCGGTAATTGCTAAAGCCCATGGCGAGAGTTGGTTTAAGAAATATCCTATTGTTCAGGACCGATTGTTGAGAGTGATTTTGATCGTATGATAGGGCGGCTGGAACGGAAGGATGATGGTTAAAAACAACGTAAGACTTAATAGGACGCTTCTGGAATAAATTATGATAATGGCAATTTCAGCTTTGATTCTAGGCCTGGCGCTTCTTGTATGGAGCGCAGACAGGTTCGTGGAAGGATCTGCCTTCACTGCCCGGCATTTTGGAATGCCTTCACTGCTTATTGGCATGGTTATTGTCGGTTTCGGAACTTCTGCACCGGAGATGGTCGTGTCTGCACTGGCTTCCATGAACGGGAACAGTGGGATTGCACTTGGCAATGCATATGGCTCAAATATTGCCAATCTGGCGCTAATTATAGGGATTTCGGCTTTGATAAGCCCGATCATGGTGAACTCGAAGGTATTGCGCAAGGAGCTGCCGATTCTGACCCTGGTGACCATTCTAACCTTCTTTCTCATTGCAGACCTTTATCTGACAAGGCTTGATGCAGTTATTCTATTGCTGGTTTTTGCAGCCTTGATGGTCTGGACTGTTTATGAGGGGTTGAAATGGAAAACAGACTCCCTGGCAGAAGATGTGGAGGCAGAGGCACTGGGGAAAACCATGTCCATTGGGCGTGCTGTTTTCTGGCTGCTGATAGGCCTGGTGCTGCTTATTGTCAGCTCCCAGATCCTTGTGTGGGGTGCCGTGGAAATTGCACGGATCTTCGGGGTAAGCGATATGATCATCGGCTTGACCATAGTCGCCGTCGGTACTTCATTGCCGGAACTTGCCTCCTCGGTTATTGCCGCACGCAGGGGGGAGCATGATATTGCTCTTGGCAATATTATCGGCTCCAACCTGTTCAACACTCTTGCCGTTGTTGGCATAGCCGGAGCTATTCATCCTATAGCCGTGGAACCTGAAACGATCTCCCGGGACATGGCTGTCATGGGGGGATTGACTGTTTCTCTTTTCATAATCGGTTATGGATTCAGGCGACAAAAGGGACGCATCAATCGTTTCGAGGGTGGAGCACTTCTGGCCGTTTATGTGGTATATACGACCTGCCTCATCGGCAAGGTTGTGGCGGGCAGCTGACAATCTTTGGCCTTGATCATCGTTTTCACCGATGAAAAACTTATCTGGATCGTGGCAGGTCAGGCTGTGGAAGAGGTTGAATAAAAGTTGACAAAACATCGAATTTAAACTACGTAATGGAGTTTAATTTTAAGGAGAGCCAGTGATCCCATGAAACTCAAGATACCCGAAAAAATGCTGTTCATTGATCCCTATGAACCTGGAAAACCTATTGACGAGATCGAACGTGAATATGGAATTTCCAGGAGCGTTAAGCTTGCCTCAAACGAAAATCCCCTTGGCCCCTCGCCCATGGCCGTTGAGGCGGTAAAAAAATGCCTCGTTGAAATGCATCGGTATCCGGACGGTTCCTGGCACCGCCTTCGTCAAAAACTTGCTGAAAAATTCAAGGTCGATGGTGAGTCAATTATCGTTGGCAATGGATCAGACGACATCATCGCCCTTCTGTGCCATGGTTTCTTGAGTTCAGGGGACAATGCAGTGATGCCCTTTCCCTCGTTTCTCATGTATGACATATCGGTCAAGGCTGCGGGTGCAGTTGCCCTTCGGGTTCCCCTTAATAACCTTGCCATAGATCTTGATGCCGTGGCAGGGGCCGTTAACCCTGAGACACGCATGGTCTTTCTCACCAATCCAAACAATCCCACGGCAAGCCATTTTTCAAGCGCTGCGTTTCTGGAGTTTCTCAAAAAAATTCCAGAGGATATTCTTGTGGTGGTAGATGAGGCATACATTGAGTTTGCCCGGGATCCCGACACCTTCAACTCCCTTGACGATCCATTGTTTGATCCCAGGATCGTATCGCTTAGAACTTTTTCAAAGGCATATGGGCTTGCGGGTTTCAGGGTGGGGTACGGTATCATGGACCGATCTGTGGCAGATATTCTCCACAGGGTAAGGCAGCCGTTTAACGTCAACTCCCTTGCCCAGGTGGCGGCGGCAGCAGCCCTGGACGACCTTGAATTTCTGAATAAAAGCATTCAGGTCATGCACCAGGGGGTGGATTTTTTGCGGGCAGAGCTGTCTTCCATGGGGCTCGTCACTCATCCCACCCAGACCAATTTCTTCCTGGTGGATGTGAAGCAGGATGCCCGTCAGGTATTCCAGGCCCTGTTGCGCAAAGGGATTATCGTAAGGGCAATGAACGCCTATGGTTTTGATACCTGCCTCAGGATTAATGCCGGACTTGAGTCAGAGAACATCGCATTTATTCAAGCTTTGAAGCAGGTTCTTGCCGGAGGGGCTGAAACATGAAGCCAAAGATCATAACCATTGACGGGCCAGCCGGGTCGGGTAAGACAACGGTCAGCAGGCTGCTTGCCCTGGAGCTTGGCTGGGTTTACGTTGATACCGGGGCTCTCTACCGGGGGGTTGCCCTTGAGGTACGGCAAAAAAATATCGATTACGATAATGATCAGGTTCTGAAAGCGTTCCTGGACACCCTTGATTTCACGATTGTGACACACGGGGAAACCATGAAGCTCTTGAGTTCAGGGGTTGATATCTCCAATAAAATAAGAACGCCGGAAATAACCATGCTGTCATCGACTCTGAGTGCCAAACCCCTGGTAAGGGCGGCGCTCCTCGGGGTCCAGAAGGCCATTGCCGCCAAAGAAAATGCGGTGTTTGAGGGAAGGGATATGGGAACTGTGGTCTTTCCCAGGGCAGACCACAAGTTTTTCCTTATAGCCGACCTTAAAACCCGGGCTCTGCGACGTTTTAAAGAGCTTAAGGAAGTGCCGGTTCAATCCCTTTACGATGTTGAAAAAGATATGGCGAAACGTGATAAAAACGATTCCCAGAGAAAGGCAGCTCCTTTGAAACCCGCAGATGACGCCATTCTCATAGATTCATCAGCCCTCACCATTGATGAGGTTGTTGCTCAAATTATGCATAAAATCAATCCATAACAAGAGTTTTTTTTTAAGGTTTTCGCATATTTTCATTGCTTTTTCTGATTGCTTTCTGTTATACGTTAACGATTATCCAAGTCCCTAGGGCGGGGATAAAATACTGTCTATGGAGAATTTTTATTAATGAACACCATTGCTGAAACAGGCGAGAACAAAGAAATGAACAGTGAAGAATTAGAGACAACCCAGGAATCGGAGGCCATCGAAGAAGAAATCCATGTGGACCCGCTCGATAGCATTACGGGCGAAGAGAGCATGGAAGAGTTGATGGGAATTTACGACGAGAGCTTCAGCAGCTTTGAAGAGGGCCAGGTCGTAACCGGTACCATAATTGCGGTGGACAAGGACCATGTTCTTGTTGACGTTGGCTACAAATCAGAAGGCCAGATCTCTATTCACGAGTTCAGGGACGAAGACGGCAACCTAAATGTCAAGCTCAACGACAAAGTTGAAGTCATGGTTGAAGTGTGGGACGAAGAGGCTGAGACCGTCATCCTTTCTAAGGAAAAGGCTGCCAAGGTCAAGGTCTGGGATGCTATCAAAGACGTATATGATGCAGACGGAACCATTGAGGGAGTTATCACAAGCAGGGTAAAGGGTGGTTTTTCCGTTGACATTGGACTCCCTGCCTTCCTGCCAGGTTCCCAGGCAGACCTCAGACCCATTCGCAATATGGATGAGATGGTAGGCCAGACCTACACCTTCAAGGTCCTCAAGTATAATAGAAAGAGAAGCAACATTGTTCTGTCAAGGAGGGTCATCCTTGAGACAGAGCGTGAAACTGCAAGGGCTGATACCCTTAAATCCATTGAAACCGGTAAGGTCATGGAAGGTATCGTCAAGAACATCACCGAGTATGGTGTGTTTGTCGATCTCGGCGGCGTGGACGGTCTTCTTCACATCACAGATATCTCCTGGGGCAGGGTGAAACATCCCTCGGAACTCTTTTCCGTGGCAGACAAGATCAACGTCAAGATCCTCTCCTACGATCTTGAAAAAGAGCGTGTATCCCTTGGCCTCAAACAACTCACCCCGGATCCATGGACAACGGCCAAGGATAAATATCCCGTAGGTGCCAGGGTTCTTGGGAAGGTTGTAAGCCTTACCGATTACGGCGCATTTGTCGAGCTTGAGGAAGGTGTCGAAGGTCTTATCCATGTGTCTGAGATGTCCTGGACAAGGAAGGTTCGCCACCCATCCAAGATCGTATCTGTCGGTGAAGAGATCGAGGCAGTTGTGCTGGATCTTAAACCGGACAACCGAAGAATCTCCCTTGGTATCAAGCAGACTGTTGAGAATCCCTGGGAGGTAATCAGCGAAAAATACCCCGTTGGTACGGTGATCGAGGGTAAGATCAAAAACATCACCGATTTCGGACTCTTCATCGGTATTGACGATGACATCGACGGTCTTGTGCATATTTCAGATATCTCATGGACCAAGAGAATCAAACATCCGTCCGAAGCCTACAAGAAGAACGATACAGTTCAGGCCGTTGTCCTTGACATTGACAAGGCAAGTGAGCGCTTCAGCCTAGGTATCAAGCAGATTCAACCAGATCCATGGGAGACGGTTGAAGATCGTTACAAGGTCGGTACCGAGATCAGCGGTGTTGTAACCAACATCACCGACTTTGGTGTGTTTGTAGAGCTTGAAGAGGGTATCGAAGGTCTTGTTCATGTTTCTGAAATCAGCAAGGAAAAAATCAAGACTCCGGCAGGTCACTACGCCATTGGTGAGACTCTGACCGCAAGGGTGATGAACATCAACAGTGATGAACGCCGCATCGGTCTTTCCATCAAGCGTCTTGATGAGGATGAAGAGGAGATAATCCTCAAGGATTTTGCCAAGAACATGAAACCTGCAACCTCATCCTTTGGAGAGCTTCTCCGGGATAACCTCCAGGAGCAGATTGCCTCCAAGGAAAATAAAGAGGAAGAATAGCAGCGTATAAAGAGATATAGCCTGATAAGGGGGTCGGCTTCAGAGTAATCCTCTGAAGCCACCCCCTTTTTTTATAAGAAACAGCTTTTAGCTATTAGCTGTTAGCTAACGACTAACAGCTAATAGCTAACGGCTAACAGCTAATAGCTACCCACAGGGTCAACCCTGGGAGGAATTCTAATGTTTTCACGACGACATCCTTTTTTGTTTTTCACCATGATAATCGCCGCCATCCCGGCCGTTGCCCTGGTTCTGACCGTGGCAATCCTTGTGGGCGGCTCGGCCCTGTTCTCTTCATCCATGTCTTCTGGTTTTAAACAGGACAAGGGGAACATCGGTGTTGTCGAAATTGTTGGTGTCATTGCATCCTCCAAGGAGGTGAGCCGACAGATAAAACTTTTCAGGGATGATCCGGCTATCAAGGCCATCGTTCTTAGAATCGATTCTCCCGGCGGCGGGGTCGGCCCCTCCCAGGAAATTTACCGGGAGATTATCAAGGCCAAAGAGGTGAAAAAAGTCATTGCCTCCCTTGGCTCGGTTGCAGCCTCCGGAGGGTATTATGCCGCATCGGCAGCGGACGCCATTGTTGCTAACCCCGGAACCATCACCGGAAGCATCGGGGTGATAATGGAGTATGCAAATTTTCAGAAGATCATGGAGAAGATCGGGCTGACACCCGTTGTGATCAAGAGTGGGGAGTTCAAAGATATGGGATCACCCGTTCGGGAGATCACCCCCAAAGAAATGGAGATTCTTCAAGGTGTGGCCGACGAGGTCCACCTGCAGTTTGTCAGGGATGTTGCCGCAGGTAGAAGCCTTGAGCAAAAGCTGGTTGAAAAACTTGCCGACGGCAGGATCTATACCGGAGAAAAGGCCCTTGAATTGAACCTTGTGGACAGACTTGGTAATCTTGAGGATGCCCTGGAATGGGGGGCGGAGATGGCTGACATCAAGGGAAAGGCCGTGCCTGTCTATCCAAAGGAGAAGAGGCTCGGGATACTTAAAGAGCTTGTTTCAACCCTGTTCAAACAGGCTTACATCTCCGGCGCCGTAACGGATTACTTCCGGTACGTCCTCAATTAAAGACACTACGCTTGAGTCTTGCCCTGGAACAGGTCCGCCGTCGACCACCAGGTCGAGTCTTGTGCCAAACCAGTCATGGAGAAGCGATGGGTTCTCAAAGGGAATACCGTCCGGTCCGGTTGCGCTGGTGGAAAGAACCGGGTTGCCAAGTTCCCTTGCAATGGCAAGGGCTATGTGGTTGTCCGGCACCCGGATTCCAGCTGTTTTCCGCTTGGTCAGCATTATTTTGGGTACAAGCTTTGATCCGTCAAGGATGAAGGTGTAGGGGCCTGGAAGAAGTCGTCGCATATTTCTATAGGCAAAATTACTCACCTTTGCATACTCACTGATATGTTTTAAATCTGCACAGATAAAGCTGAAGGGCTGGTTTTTGCTGCGCTGTTTGAGCAGATAGATCTTTTCAATGGCCTTTTTGTTCATGATGTCGCAGCCGATTCCATAGTGGGTGTCAGTGGGGTAGGCAATGATTCCGCCCTGCCTGATTACGTCGACAACCTGGCTGATAAGTCTTGGCTGGGGGTTGTCTGGATTTATATATACTATCATTTTTTAGTTTTCCATTTAGTAATTTTATGTTTAATCTGCGATCCTAAGCATCCAAGACTCTATTTGCATATCAAAAAAAAGTCAACAACGACCGCAACGTAAGAGCACTTCTAATTAATTATTGCTTTGAAACGGCAAATCTGATAATTATTTAAGTTTATAAAATCTTGAGACCGGCTTTTTTTGAACGGGTCCTACCAGGGGATTCGATGATGGGGGCCGGCCCCACATTTACCTAAAATGTCCCGGCAGGAGATGATTATGACAAATATAGCTTTTGATGAAGGTTTATCCTTTGATGATGTTCTTCTTGTACCTGAGTTCTCAGCCATTTTACCGGACCAGGTGAGTACGGCGACCCGGCTTACCCGAAATCTTGAACTGAGCATCCCCATTGTCAGTGCGGCCATGGACACGGTGACCGAGGCCCTTACCGCCATCAGCATGGCAAGGGCGGGTGGGATAGGGTTTATTCACCGCAACCTCACGATTGAAGACCAGGTGATTGAGGTGGACCGGGTTAAAAAATCAGAGAGCGGGATGATTGTGGACCCCATCACCATATCCCCGGATGTCCCAATTTCCGAGGTGCTTGCCATCATGGCCAAATATCGTATCTCCGGCATTCCAGTGACCAGGGGTGACAGGCTTGTAGGGATCGTAACCAACAGGGATTTGCGTTTTGAGACCGAGCTTGACAAACCTGCGAGCGCCGTCATGACCAAGGAAAATCTGGTTACTGTTTCAGAGGGGGTGACCCTTGAAGAGTCAAAAAAGATGCTGCATCAACACAGGATAGAAAAGCTCCTGGTGGTGGACAATCAGGGTAAATTAAAAGGTTTAATCACCATCAAGGATATAGAAAAAATCCGCAAATACCCCAATGCCTGCAAGGACTCCATGGGGCGGTTGAGGGCAGGCGCCGCCATTGGTGTCGGGTCGGACATGATGGCCAGAACCGAGGCTCTTTTAAGGGCCGGAGCCGATGTCCTTGTAATCGACACCTCCCACGGTCATTCCCAGAATGTCATATCAGCCGTACAGGCCATTAAACATGCCTTTCCAGAGTGCCAGATCATCTCAGGTAACGTGGCCACGGCAAAGGGTGCCAAGGCATTGATCGATGCGGGTTCAGACGGGGTCAAGATAGGCATCGGCCCTGGGTCCATCTGCACCACCAGGATTGTTGCAGGCGTTGGGGTTCCCCAGCTCACCGCAATTCAGAATTGCAGGGAGGTTTCCGACGCAACTGGAGTTCCCATCATCGCAGACGGGGGCATCAAATTTTCCGGTGATGTTACAAAGGCCATTGGTGCCGGTGCCCACACCGTGATGTTAGGAAGTCTTCTTGCCGGGACAATCGAGAGCCCTGGTGAAATCGTTATATTCCAGGGAAGAAGCTATAAGGCCTACCGGGGAATGGGGTCGGTTGAAGCCATGAGGCAGGGAAGTTCGGACAGATATTATCAGCGGGACTCCAAGGAAGATGAAACCCTTGTGCCAGAGGGGATTGTTGGCAGGATACCCTACAGGGGAACAGTGAGGGAGAATATGGTCCAGATGATCGGCGGGTTGAAGGCCGGCATGGGCTATCTTGGTGCCTCAACCATTCAGGAGTTAAGGGAAAAGGCACGTTTTGTCAAGATCACGGCAGCGGGCCTCAGGGAAAGTCATGTCCATGACGTCATCATCACCAAAGAGGCTCCAAACTACAGCGTGGATAGTATGAGACAATGATGCAGTCTTCTACTCCCTTTTGTCATCTCCATGTTCACACTGAATACTCCCTGCTGGACGGTGCCATCCGTCTGGATGCCCTGCTCAAAAAGTGCAGGAAATTCAACATGGATTCAGTGGCCGTCACCGATCACGGAACCATGTTTGGTACGGCTCCATTTAACGAAAAGGCAAGAAAGGCTGGTATCCGGCCAATACTTGGGTGTGAAGTATATGTCGCCCCCAGAACTATAAAAGACAAGACCGCAGAGGACAACAAGGGGCTAAACCATCTTGTACTTCTGGCAAAGGACAGGGAAGGATATTCCAACCTCTGCAAGCTTGTATCCATAGCCCAGTTTGAAGGATTTTACTATAAGCCAAGGGTAGACCGGGAACTTCTGACCAGGTACAGCAAGGGCCTTATCGCCCTGTCTGCCTGCCTTCGGGGGGATATCCCCCAGAGGCTTATTGCCAATCGCATGGACCAGGCCCTTGATTCGGCCCGTTATCACCTTGAAACCTTTGGAGAAGATAACTTTTTTCTGGAAATCCAGAAGAATGGAATGGCCATCCAGGAAAAGGTCAACCAGGGTCTGGTCGAAATCTCAAAAGAGCTGTCCATTCCCCTTGTTGCCACCAACGACTGCCACTATCTTTCAAGGGATCATGTCCGGGCCCACGAGGCGCTCCTGTGCATACAGACAGGCAACACGCTCAACGACCCAAAACGGTTCAAGTTTGATTCTAACGAACTTTACTTCAAGTCGACCGATGAAATGGTCGCAGATTTTAAGTCCTATCCCGATGCCATTGAAAATACCCTGCGCATTGCAGGCAGGTGCGATGTGGAGTTCGGCGAAAAGGTATATCATTTTCCGAGGTATACCTGTAAAGAGGGGGAAATTCCCGGAAAGGATGATCTCGAAAACGCAGGCGAGATATTTAAGACTCAGGCCTGGGAGGGCTTTGAACGGCGGCTTGCCATGCTCAAGCGGAAAAATCCAAACCTTGATGAAAAAATGTACCGGGAACGTCTGGAATATGAGATCGGCGTGATCCTGGACATGGGGTTTCCCGGATATTTCCTGATCGTGGCCGACTTCATACGTTACTCAAGGGAAAACAACATCCCAGTTGGTCCAGGGCGGGGATCTGCTGCAGGAAGCATGGTGGCCTATGCCATGGAGATCACGGCCCTTGATCCCATCGAGCATGGGCTGATATTTGAACGTTTTCTTAACCCTTCCAGGATCTCCATGCCGGATATTGACGTGGACTTCTGTATAGAGGGCCGGGACGAGGTTTATAAGTATGTGATCGATCGTTATGGTGGATCAGACTATGTCTCCCAGATCATCACTTTTGGCAAACTCAAGGCCAAGGCTGTTGTCAGGGACGTGGGAAGAGCTTTGAGTGTCCCTCTGCCCGAGGTGGATGTTCTGGCAAAGCTCATTCCCGACAATGCAAAGAATCTCACCCAGGCCATGGAGGATGTGCCCGGGATTATGGAGATAGTCAATCAGGATCCCGTCAAGAAGGAACTCATCGATATTGCCCTTCTCCTCGAGGGACTGCCCCGCCAGGCATCAACCCATGCCTGCGGCGTTGTTATCTCGGACAAACCCCTGGTGGAATACCTGCCCATCTACAAGGGCAAGGAGGGGGAGGTTGTCACCCAGTTTGACATGAACTTTGTGGAAAAACTGGGGCTGGTGAAGTTTGATTTTCTGGGGCTGCGTAATCTCACCGTTATCAAAAACACTCTGGATCTCTTGAGAAAACAGTCTAAAGAGGTGCCGGATCTCCTTGAGGTGGATATGGATGATCCACTCACCTACGAGCTTCTTGCAAGGGCCGATACCACCGGGGTATTCCAGCTGGAGAGTTCCGGCATGAAGGAGCTGATCGCAAGGCTTCAGCCCGCCTGTTTCAGCGATATCGTTGCCCTTGTGGCCCTGTACCGGCCAGGCCCCCTGGACAGCGGCATGGCCGATTCCTACGTGGAGAGAAAGCACGGCCGGGAGGAGGTTGTTTATCTCTTTCCGGAGCTTGAGCCCATTCTCAAGGAGACCTATGGGGTCATTCTCTACCAGGAACAGGTGATGAAGATTGCCGGTGTTCTTGCCCGTTATACCATGGCCGATGCCGATGGGCTTAGAAAGGCCATGGGCAAGAAAATTCCAGCTATGATGCAAGAGCACAGGGAACTGTTTCTCAAGGGGGCAAAGGAGAATAACCTGGACGAGGCAAAGGCGGCAGAGCTCTTCGATCTCATGGAGAAATTCGGCGGGTACGGCTTCAACAAGTCCCACAGTGCCGCCTATGCCATGATCTGTTTTCAAACGGCCTTTCTCAAGGCCCATTACCCCCTCGAATACATGGCTGCTCTGATGACAAGCGACATGGGTAACCTCGACAGCGTCGTTAAGTTCATCGACGAGTGCAGAAGCCATGGGATCAGCATCCTTCCGCCGGATGTGAACGAGAGTGAAGCGGTCTTTACCGTGGCGCCGGACGCTATTCGCTTCGGCCTTGCAGCAGTCAAGGGACTCGGGGCTGCTGCAATTGACTCCATTGTGGAAATTAGAAGTCAGGAGGGGCCCTTTACCTCGGTGTATGACTTTTGCGAGCGGGTCAATTTAAGCAGGGTGAATAAAAGGGTGCTTGAGGTGTTGATCAAATGCGGAGCCTTTGACACCACAGGCCATAGGCGAAGTCAGATGCTTGCCGTGCTGGAGGACGCCCTGGATCATGGCAGCCGTATCCAGAGGGAAAAGGCCGACCGCCAGATGGATCTGTTTGCCGACACCGAAGGTGGAGAAGCCATGCCGGTGAGTGTCCCTGTGATGCCCGACACCCCGGAACTCGACGACAACGAGCTTCTGGCCATGGAAAAAGAGACCCTGGGGTTTTACATTACAGGGCACCCCCTGGACCGGTATGAGTCGTTGATCAATAAATATACCAATGTCAACTCTGAGACCCTTGCCGAGGCCCCCGAAGGTCAGAGTATTCGAATGGGCGGAGCCTTGAGGCCCCTCAAGATTTTAAAGACCAAGAAGGGTGATATGATGGCCTTTGCCGCCCTTGAGGATAAAAGGGGCAGCGTAGAGGTTGTGATCTTTCCCGATCTGTACCAGGAGGTGCACTATCTTCTGGGCGATGATGCTCCTGTGATTCTCCAGGCCGAGGTCCAAAAACGGGAAAACAGCGTAAAGCTTCTTGCCGAACAGATTGTTCCCATTGAGAGGGCTGAAGCTGAATGGACGGCAAGCATTGTGGTAACCATCGATGCGGAAAAGGGCAACACAGACCTGCTGGAACGGCTCAAGGGGCTTTTTCACAGATTTCCCGGGACATGCAGTGTGTTTCTTGAGATCCTTATCAAAAATGGTGTGGAAAGTGGAGTGGAGAATGGGGCTTCGGTTGTTATCCAGCTCTCCGAGGATGAACTTGTCGCTCCGGATCCTCTTTTGTTCTCCGAGGTTGAGCTGCTTTTGGGGAAAAATACCATTGAGACACGCTGCGCTCCGGTAAAGCAGCGGGAACGAAGGAAGCGGTGGAATAACAACAAAAAGGTGTAAGACGATCAAAAAAAACTTTAACCACGAAAGACACGAAAGAATAGTCTTTTCTTCTGGAATCCTTTGTTTTTCATGTTCTTTTGTGCCTTTCGTGGTTAATAAGTTGTAAACTTTTTTTTGCACTGATATGAAGAGAACCGAATTTTTCTCCATCCTTGATTTTGTGATTTTGGTTCTGGTCGAAATCGAGATCGAAATCAAGATCAAGATCATCCAATTGACTTAATGGCTGATGGTGTGTTTATATATTGAATTATCAAATTTTACACAAGACTGAAAAGGAAGAATTATGGGTTGGCTTGGAAAAGTGGTTGGGGGCACCATTGGTTTTGCCCTTGGTGGTCCCATAGGGGCCGTTGCAGGAGCGGCTTTTGGCCACAGCTTTGATCGAAAAGAGGCCCTTTACCTGGCACAGGAGCATTCACAGCATCAGCGGCTTTCAACGGATGAAGAGTCCCAGCTTACCTTTTTTGTGGCAGCATTTTCAATGCTTGCAAAGATAGCAAAGGTAGACGGGAGTGTCAGCGACAAGGAAATTGCCTCGATTGAAGGCTTCATGACCCATGACCTCAATCTGAGCCCTGAGAGCAGAAGTTCGGCCGTCAATATCTTCAGACAGGCCTTGAATTCTGACGAAAGCTTTGAGGCTTTTGCCTTTCAATTCTATGCTGCATTTCGCAATCAGCCCAGAATCATTGAACTGATGATGGATATTCTTTTCAGGGTTTCAATAGCCGACGGTGGCATAACCGATAAAGAGGAGGATTTGCTCTCTTCGGCAGCAAGGACGTTCAACCTTTCGAATAGGGATTATGCACGGCTGAAATCCCGTTACGTCAGGGCGGTCAACCGTTTTTATTCGGTCCTGAAGATCGATGAAACCGCCACCAACGAGGAGATAAAGCGGCAGTATCGAACCATGGTTTCCGATTATCATCCTGATAAGATCGAGGCAAAGGGGCTCCCTGAAGAGTTTATCAAGCTTGCCAACGACAAGTTTATAGAAATTAAGGAAGCCTATGATGCCATTCGTAAGGAGCGTGGATTCTGAGGAGGAATGATGGAAATGATGGATTCTGAGGTGGAATGTAGAATGATAGTGGAGGAGAGTGTCATGAACCGCCCTTAAATAAAACAAAGGGCGGTTCAAAGGTGTAAGACTATTCAGGCAAAGGCATAAGGGTCGAAGGGTCAAGTGCGTAACGTTGTTTAACTCTGTCTCCGTCCTTAAGAACTACTGCCTCAATTCGTTCATCCCTGGGCTGAAGAAAAAGGGCCTTGTCAAACCGGTCTTTCAATCGTTCCAGCTGTTTTGGATATCCCTCGGCACTCAGGGGTTCTTCCCTGTGGCTCCGCATGGAGAACCAGAATGAGGTTTCAAAGTCTTCGGAAATTTTCTTTAGGTCATCCATGAAATCGGTCAGATCCGTGTCAAAATCCAAATCGTCAACGATTACCATTGCCGGAATTTTAATATCTCCCTTTCTCAGGGTTTTGAGGTAATCCCTCAGTTTTTTGGCGGTAAAGGTCAACTCATTGTAGCTGATTCCTGTTTTGCAGGGCTCAATGTCCTCCCACAGCCTGTTGGCCTTGAGGGGATCAACATAACCAATACTGTCCACAAGACTTGCAAACGCCTCTTTGTAGCGGATATTTATTTTGTCCATGGGATCAGTCAGGCTGATGTGAAGGGTGTTTTCACCTTCGAGCAGTCTTGAAATCGCTATCTGGACAAGAAACTGTGTCTTCCCGACACCGGCCCTTGACAGCACAGCGCCGAATCTGCCCTGGTGAAGATTCTCTCGGCCCATGATAATAACTGCAGGGCTTCTTTGAATGAGATCGTTTTTCAGCATATTTCCCTCTCTTTTATGGAAAACTTCTTCCGGGTCGTTAGCGCCCGGGGAGTTTTTTTGTTCGTTGCGGCCGTGATTGATTGGTATTCTCTCAATCCGGCCGTTCCGGTTGTTTTTTATTGGAGCTTAATTTTTCTTCTTGTCTTCTTCTTCTTTTGCCTTTACAAGCTCATCGGCGACAGACTGGGGGACCTGCTTGTAGGCTGAAAACTCCATGGAAAACTGGGCCTTCCCCTGGGTGGCGGATCGAAGAATTGTTGAGAAACCAAACATTTCAGAAAGGGGAACAATGGATTCTATTACAGACATGACACCCTCTTCCTGGGAACCCTGGATAATTCCCCTGCGCTGGTTGATTAGGCCCATGCATGATCCCTGGAATTCGTTGGGGGTTTCGATTACCACCTTCATGATGGGCTCGTGGATTACAGGCTTTGCCTTGAGGTAGCCTTCCTTGAATCCACCCCTGGCCGCTGCCTGGAAGGCCATCTCAGACGAATCCACGGCATGGTAGGCACCGTCTTCAAGGACCACTCTGACCCCGGTGATGGGGAACTCCATTTTTGGTCCCTTGACCATGGAACCGTGAAATCCTTTTTCACAAGAAGAGATGAACTGGGTGGGAATTCTTCCACCGGTTACCTTGTTGACAAATTCAAACTCTTCTTCACACGGCTCCACATAGCCCATGACCCGACCGAACTGACCTGAACCTCCGGTCTGTTTTTTGTGGGTGTAGTTGAATTCGGCCTTGCGGGTGATGGTCTCACGGTAGGCGACTCTGGGTTTGCCGGTGATTACATCAGCCTGGTACTCACGCTTCATTCGCTCTACATATACTTCGAGGTGAAGCTCACCCATGCCCTGGATGATTGTCTCGTTGGTCTCTTTGTCCACAAAGGTCTTGAAGGTGGGATCCTCTTTGGTGAATCGGTTCAGGGCCTTGGACATGTTGATCTGGGATTTGTTGTCAACCGGCTGAAGTGACAGGGAGATAACCGGTTCCATGACGTGCATGGCGATGAGCGAATAGTTGATGCCGGGGCTGACAAAGGTGTCGCCGGATGCGCAGTCAATGCCGAACATAGCACCGATATGACCTGCCGGAATTTCAACCACATCTTCCATTTCAGATGAATGCATGCTGATGAGCCTGCCCACCTTTGTCTTTTTGCCGTCCCTGGTGTTTATAATGGTGTCGCCCTTTTTTAAACTTCCCTGGTAAACACGCACATAGGTGAGCTGGCCGTACTGGCCGTCCTCAAGCTTGAAGGCAAGGGCGACCGTGGGTTTGTCAAAGACACTCTCAAGGGTGACGGTCTCGTCATCTTTGTCAAGGTCAATGGCGACGTTTTCAATGTCAAGGGGGGAGGGAAGGTAGGCGAGTACGGCGTCAAGGAGCGGCTGAATGGCCGTGTTCTTGTAGGCTGACCCCATGAATACCGGTGTCATGTCCCTTGCGATGGTTCCTTTGCGTACTGCCTCTTTGATCATATCTTCCGAGATCTCTTGTTCTTCTAGGATGGCGTCAGTGAGCTCATCTGAAAATGCGGAAACCGCATCAATCATAATTTCGCGCTGCTCTGCTGCCTCATCTAAAAGCTCGGCTGGAATTTCTTTGACAACGACCTGCTGGCCATTTTCACCCTCAAAATAGTAGGCCTTCATCGCAACAAGATCCACAACACCCTTGAGTCTGTCTTCAAGACCAATGGGGATCTGCATGAGGACCGGATTGTGGCCGAGTTTGTCCCTCAGCTGTTTTGCCACCCTGAAGGGGTTGGCGCCGCTTCTGTCGCATTTGTTGACAAAGGCCATGCAGGGAACCTGGTATCGTTTCATCTGCTGGTCAACGGTGATGGATTGGGATTGCACTCCTGCTACGGAACAGAGGACAAGCACAACGCCGTCAAGCACCCTGAGCGATCGTTCCACCTCCACGGTAAAGTCCACATGGCCCGGGGTGTCGATGATGTTGATGGCATGTTGTTTCCACTCGCAATGGGTGGCGGCAGAGGCGATAGTTATGCCGCGCTCACGTTCAAGCTCCATGGAGTCCATTACGGCTCCTGCGCCGTCCTTGCCCTTGACCTCATGGGTCTTGTGGATTTTGTCCGTATAAAACAGAATCCTCTCTGTAAGTGTTGTTTTACCCGAATCGATATGGGCGCTGATCCCGATATTTCTTACCCGTTTTAAGTCCTTAAGCATGATAAAACTGTCCTTTGACTGAAATTAGTGCACACCATTATCATTGGATAATGGATTAATGTAGCCGGCTTTTTAATATTGAAAATTGGTGTCGGCTCTGTTAGTATCAGTGTTTTGATTAAGGTGGTATACCTGTTTAAAAAAATTCCAATAAACTAAACAATTAAGCGGATAATGTCAAGTAAAAAACAGAACCCTGAACATCCTCCCAAACATCTGTCCAGTCATTTACCCGGGCATATGGGTAAACATATGTCTACCCGTCAGACGGACTCTCCATTATATAACCCTTTTGGTGATGCATGGAAGGAGATAATCAAGGGAGGGGGCAAATGTTTTGGTCTGGATCTTGGGCCTGATCATCTTGATGCCATGGCCCTGCAGGGTATGCAGCTTTTGAAGTGGAATAAAAAAATCAACATTACCTCGATTACAGACCCAGGTGAGATGGCTACAAAACATTTTATCGACAGCATTGCCATTGCCCCCCATATCCCTGAAAATGCAAGGGTTCTTGATATGGGGTCCGGGGGTGGTTTTCCCGGTTTTCCCCTCAAGGTGTTCCGGCCTGACCTCGAGGTTGTGCTCATGGATGCATCAAGAAAGCGGGTGTCCTTTCTTAACCGGATTATTAATCTCGCCGGGCTCAAGTCAATCTCAGCCATCCATGCCAGGGCTGAAGATCTTGCCCGTAATACAGCTTTTGCCGGCAGGTTCCATGTGGTCACATCCAGGGCCTTTACTGCCCTTGATCGGTTTGTGTCCCTGGCTCTTCCCTTTGTCGGACCAAATGGATTTATTCTTGCCATGAAGGGCAGGGCGGACACGGGTGAAACTCAAGGGGTATCAACCTCTGAGTTTTCCGTTTCCACAATCTCCTATCTTCTTCCCCTGGAGGATCACGAACGGACGATTGTTCTGGTTAAACCAGTTTGACCTTGACTTTTAAATGGGTATTGGCTTAACTTTATCATTTGAGCTTTTTAAGATACCTTTCAAATATATGATGTTATATGCTGTTACATTCCGACTCCTGGAGGATACATGGATTATAAGAAGACGCTGAACCTGCCATCAACCAAGTTTGCCATGAAGGCGAACCTGGCAAATCGTGAACCTGCCCAGCTTGCAGAGTGGGAGGCGTCCGGACTTTACCAGAAAATAAGACAATCCTCAAAGGGGAAACCCAAGTTCATTCTCCATGACGGCCCTCCCTATGCCAACGGCCATCTTCACATCGGCCACGCCATCAATAAAATCTTAAAGGATATCATTGTCCGGTCCAAACAGATGGCGGGATTTGACGCCCCCTATGTGCCCGGTTGGGACTGCCACGGGTTGCCCATCGAGCACAATGTGGACAAAAAACTTGGTGCAAAAAAAGCTGAGATGACGCCGGTTCAGGTGAGGCAGGCCTGCCGGGAGTATGCCAGGGAATTTGTCGATATTCAGCGCGACGAGTTCAAGCGGTTTGGGGTTGCAGGCGAATGGGACGAACCATACCTTACAATGAACAACGCCTATGAGGCGAGAATTGCCAAGGAGTGCGGTGAGTTTGCCCTCAAGGGGGACATGTTCCTTGGCAAAAAACCCATCTACTGGTGCTGTTCCTGCCAGACGGCCCTGGCCGAGGCCGAGATCGAATACAAGGATGTTGAATCACCCTCCATATATGTGAAATTTCCAGCTAAGGACGACCTTTCAAAAATATTGCCGGCCCTCAAGGGGAAAGAGATCTCGTTTGTCATCTGGACCACCACCCCCTGGACAATACCCGCCAACCTCGGTGTATGTCTTAATCCTGAGTTTGTGTATGCGGCCGTTGAAACCAAAGACCATGGGGTCATCATCCTGGCAAAGGATCTTGTGGATCGCGTGATGAATGATTTTAATATCCAGTCCTACACGATTCTTGGGGATCTGGATCCAAAAGAACTTGAAAATAAACGTTGCAGCCACCCCATGTACGACCGGGATTCCCTGGTTATCCTTGGCGACCACGTTACCCTGGAGGCCGGTACTGGCTGTGTGCATACTGCCCCCGGCCACGGTGCCGATGACCATATCGTTGGTCTCCGGTATGGTCTTGAGCCCTATTCGCCGGTTCTTGACAACGGCTGTTTCTCAGATGAGGTCGAAGAGTTCAAGGGACAGTTCATTCTCAAGGCAAACAGGGGAATTATCGAGCGCCTTGACACCGTTGGAGCCCTGATCAAGCATGGGGACGTTAACCACTCCTACCCCCACTGCTGGCGGTGCAAGAAAGCCGTGATTTTCAGGGCCACACCCCAGTGGTTTATCTCCATGGATAAGTTTGATCTTCGTAAAAATACCCTTGCCGAGATAGACAACGTCCGCTGGATTCCGGCCTGGGGAAAGGCCAGGATCTATTCGATGATAGAAAATCGTCCTGACTGGTGTCTGTCACGCCAGCGGGCGTGGGGAGTTCCTATTCCTGTATTCCACTGTGAGAGCTGCGGTGAAATATATGTGACCCGCCAATCCGTGGACAAAATCCACGAGCTCTTTACCCTTCACAGCTCAGACATCTGGTTTCAGTTGGAGGCAAAGGATCTCATGCCCGAAGGGGCCGTTTGTAAAGGTTGCGGCAAAGATCGTTTTACCAAAGACCACAACATCCTTGACGTATGGTTTGATTCCGGAGTCAGCCATGCTGCGGTTCTTGAGGAGAGAGAAGGCCTTGAACGACCGGCCGATCTCTATCTTGAAGGCAGTGATCAGCATCGGGGATGGTTCCACAGCTCACTTTTAACGGCAGTTGGACGGACGGGAAAGGCTCCCTACAAATCGGTTCTCACCCATGGGTTTGTGGTTGACTCCCAGGGCAAAAAAATGTCCAAGTCCATCGGCAATGTTGTGGCTCCTGAGAAGATCATCAAGACCCACGGGGCCGACATCCTGCGCCTCTGGGTTGCGTCTGCTGACTACAGGGACGATGTGAGGATCTCGGACAACATAGTTCAGCAGCTTTCAGATGCCTACCGGCGCATTAGAAACACCTGCCGGTTCATGCTCGGAAATCTTTCTGATTTTGATCCTGCCAGGGATCTCCGACCGGTTGAAACCATGGAGGGCCTTGACAGGTTCATCCTCCACAGGTTGAACATAGTGCTTGAACGCTGCCTTGCGGCCTATGACGCTTACGAGTTCCATACCATCCATCACAGTCTTCACAACTTCTGTGCGGTGGATCTGTCCGCTTTTTATCTCGACATCATCAAGGACAGGGTCTACACCACTCCTGGAGCGGAGACTGAAAGGCGCACTGCCCAGACGGCCATGTATCTGGTGCTTGACAGCATCACAAGGCTCATGGCACCGATCCTCCCGTTCACGGCGGAAGAGGTATGGACCCATATGCCTGACGTTGAGGGACGACCTGCGAGCGTTCATCTTTCCACTCGACCCGTTGCCAATTCAGCATGGTCGGATTACGCCCTTGCAGCTGAGTGGGAAAAAATCAGGGAACTCAGGGCTGAGGTGACCAAGGCCCTTGAAGAGGCAAGAGCTGCAAAGATCATCGGCCATTCCCTTGATGCGGCCATTCTGATCAAGGTGCCGGGTGATGAGCTAAAGGAGCTGTTAGACGGATTTGGCGAGGATCTAAGGGATATTTTCATCGTTTCCGCGGCCGCCCTTGTTGATACCCTTGACACAGACCCTGCCGGGGACGGTGACCTTTTTGTGAGCGATGAGATTAAAGGAGTTTATGTAAAGGTGACCAAGGCAGAGGGAGATAAGTGCGCCAGATGCTGGAAGTACGACCTGACAGTGGGTGATGCGTCGTGCTGGGAGGGTGCCTGCAGACGCTGTTCCAATGCCCTTGATCGGATACCGGTCAGTGATGAAGATTAGCTCCGCCAGCAAAAGCTCCCTGGCAATACTCGGAGTGATCAGCGTTGTTATTGTGGTGCTGGACCAGGTCACCAAGGCCATTGTTCTAAAAAACCTGGCCCTTCACGAGAGCATTTCCGTGATCAGCGGTTTTTTTAACCTGACCCACGTCATGAATCCCGGGGGAGCGTTCGGGCTGTTTGCCGAACACTCGCCTGAAATACGCAAGTTTTTTTTCTTGTTTGTCAGCTCCCTGGTGGCCCTCATGGTTCTCTGGTTGTATCGAAAGGTGGCCCCCACACATAGATTCCTCTCCTTCGGACTTGCCGCAGTTTTTGCTGGAGCCGTGGGCAACTTGATCGATAGGTTCAGGTTTGGAATGGTGGTGGATTTTCTTGATTTCTACCTTGGTGCCTATCACTGGCCCGCCTTTAACATTGCCGATTCCGCCATTACCCTTGGCATGATTGTGTTTGTGTACCATGTCGTTTTAAACAAGGTTCCAGATTTATAGCCTTTAGCTGTTAGTAATTATCTAAGAGCTAAAAGCTAATAGCTAATAGCTGTTTCTTATCAAGCAAGCTTTTTGGGAGGGTCCATGCATCCAGTGCTCTTTAAAATCGGAAACATCACCCTTTACTCCTATGGACTGTTTGTGGCGCTTGGCTTCATGGCGGCCCTGTGGCTTGCAAATCGAAGGGCGCAGCATCATAACATCCGGCCGGAGTTTATATCCGACCTTTTTTTTGTCATCCTTGCCTCCTCATTGATTGGTGCACGTTTTTTTTACGTGATCCTTAATCTTTCTGAGTTCAGCCATGATTTCCTGGGGGTGTTCAAGATCTGGAACGGCGGACTTGTCTTTTATGGCGGTTTTCTGTTTGCCCTTGTATCGGCCCTTTTCTTTGTCCGGCGTCAGGGTATTGACCTGTGGACGACGGCCGATGTTCTGGCTCCTCCCATTGCCCTTGGCCACGCCCTGGGAAGAGTGGGGTGTCTCTTTGCCGGGTGCTGTTATGGCAGGAGCTGTGATCTTCCCTGGGCCATCGAGTTTCACAATCCGGATTCCCTGGCACCGCTTAACCTGTCCCTGCATCCCACCCAGATCTATTCCATAATTTCCAATCTGCTGATTTTTTTGCTCCTTATTCTTATGGAAAGAATAATGGAGAGAAGAAGAGATCAAAAGGCGGGGCAGAAATCAGGTCAAAAAGCTGGTTTCAAGGCGGGGAAAAAAAAGACCGGGGAAAAAATAAGAACCAAGGGTATGATATTCTGGACTTACATCCTGCTCTACGGTTTATTCAGAAGCATTATCGAGATTTTCAGAGGAGATTTTAGGGGCAATTTTTTCATGGATATCCTTTCCGTGTCCCAGGTGATCGGAATTGCAATGTCGATATTTGCGGTTTTTGTTCTTTTTTTCCTTTTAAGGCGGCAGCAGCATGATCAGTAATCCTAATTTTAATTTTACATTAGATGCGGCAACCGGTATATTCTTGCTGAACCAAGAAAGTCGGGGGCTACCGGCTGCCGCTCCCCAGTCTGATGTTCAGAATGTGAATTGGTGTCATGCCGGAAATTAATTACAACGAACTTTCGAAGTTTCTTGACTCAGAACCCCTGCCGAACCTCTTTCTTGCCTTTGGCGAAGAGTTCCTTACCAGAAAGGCCTTTGACCGGATAATTGCAAAGCTTGTACCCGAAAAGAGGCGGGAGCTTGCCTATGGGCTGCTTGAGGGAAGTGATGCAACCCTTGCAAATGTGAAGGAACGCATCTCCACCTATTCGTTTGAGGATCTTGTGGTTCTGGGCCTTAAAAATGCCCCGCTTTTTCCTGCACCCACAGCCCCGAAAATGCCGGGGTTTTCAAAAGAAGATATAGACGCCTTTCAGGAGTTTATAAAAAAACCTTTTCCTGACGGGCATTCCCTTGTGGTTACAACCGAAAATGCCGATCGCCGTCGTTCGCTTTTCAAGGCGGTGAAAGAGGTCGGTCTGGTGGTTGACTGCACCGTTCCAAAGGGAAGCCGTAAGGACGATAAAACACGGCAGGCGGTCATTCTAAAACAGACAATGGAGAGTGTGCTCGATATCTCAGGCAAGGGTATTAACGGGGATGCCATGAACATGCTAATGGAGCGCACGGGCTTTGATCCGGCAACCCTGAGCGACAACCTTGAAAAACTTGTATCGTTCATCGGTGAACGAACGGTCATAACGGCGGAAGATGTTGCCACCATGGTGAAAAGAACCCGCAAGGACGCCATCTTTGAACTGACCAATGCCGTTTGCGATCGCAATGCCGCAGCTTCCCTGTTTTATTTGAAGTCCCTTTTAAATGCGGGGTTTCATCCGCTTCAAATTGTTATGGCCCTCTCAAAGCAGTTCAGGAAGCTTGTAAGGGTGAAGTTTCTTGTTCAAAACTTCCAAAAAATGGGGAGATCCTGCTGGCAGCCGGGCAGCAGCTATAACTGGTTCAGACAGCATACCATACCCGTGGTTGAGCAGGCAGATGCAGAACTGTCTGCAATGGTTGAAGATTGGGAGAGTGTCCTTACCGTCCATACAGATTTAAAAGGGCCAGAAAGGGCCGCCAGGACCAAAAAAAATAAAAGTCTGACAGATCTTTTAATAGCCCCAGATGTAAAAAATACCTTCCCTGTGTTTCATACCTTTTTAAAGACGGACAATTTTTCCCCACAAGAGCTCAAACAGGCAGTAATCTGGCTCAGCGAAGTGGATTTAAAGATGAAAATTTCGGCAAATGACCCGGAGGTTGTGCTTGATAACCTGATCCTTAGATTATGCACAAAAGGAGAGAACCATGCGTAGAAAGACAAAAATTGTTGCCACTATATCGGACCGGAACTGTGAACCTGAGTTCTTAAAGAATCTTTACAACGCAGGCATGGATGTTGTTCGGCTCAACACGGCCCATCAGTCCCATGACGATGCTTTAAAGGTGATTGAAAATGTCAGAAAAATCTCGGACAAGATTGCCATACTCATCGACACCAAGGGACCTGAAATCAGAACCTGCGGAGCAGATATTCCCCTTACCGTGGCCTATGGGGATAAAATTTTGATCAAGGGAGCACCTGGGGCAAGGTCCGCGGGTAATGTCATCTGCGTCTCCCACAAGGATTTTGTCAAAGATGTACCGGTGGGCAGTTCAGTCCTCATCGATGATGGCTCGATTGCACTTTCCGTCATGGAGAAGGAGGATGAATTCCTAGTCTGCTTTGTGGAAAATGACGGAGTTATCTATGGACGAAAGAGCGTTAACATCCCATCGGTCCATGTGAAGCTTCCGGCGTTGAGCGAGAAGGACAAGGGGTTTATCCGGTTTGCCGCCGAAAACGACGTTGATTTTATAGCCCATTCGTTTGTCAGGAACAGAGAGGATGTGCTTGCCGTTCAGAGAATCCTAGATGAACATAATAGTTCGATTAAAATCATTGCAAAAATTGAGAACAGTGCAGGGGTTGAAAATATAGATGAAATATTGGATGTTGCGTATGGGGTGATGATTGCCAGGGGGGATCTAGCTGTGGAAATTCCTGCCGAAAAAATTCCCATGGTACAAAAATCCCTGGTCAGACGTTGCATTGAACGACGGGCACCAGTGATTGTGGCAACCCAGATGCTTCATTCCATGATGACATCACCCAGACCTACAAGGGCCGAGGTGTCTGATGTGGCCAACGCCTGCCTTGACTCCACTGATGCCCTCATGCTTTCAGGGGAAACTGCAAGCGGAAACTATCCGATCCTGGCTGTTCAGACCATGGCAAGGATAGCCACCGAGGTCGAATCCAACCGAAGCACCTTTATCGATACACCCTATGACCTTGAAAATAAAATAACCGGTTACCTTGCCAAGGCCGCAGTCAAGGCATCCATGAGGCTTAACACCGAGGCCATAGTTGCGGACACCATTTCCGGCACCACCATCCGGGCCATTGCAGCTTACCGGGGTGACAATCCCATCTATGCCCAGGCTTACGATGCAAGGGTTATGAGGATGCTTGCCTTAAGTTTCGGGGTTTTTGCTGATACAATAGAAAGAGAGGATGCAACCACCATTCCCATTAGAAATTCAATTTTGCGGCTCATCGACCAGGGCATCCTTAAAAATGACACCCTGATCACGGTTCTTGCCGGTCATTTCGGGTCGGACCATGGAGCGTCGTACATCGAGATAAGCACGGCTAAAAGAATGGTTTCAAAGGGATGTTAAAAGCTGCTTGTTCTGCTCTGCCAGAGCGTTCCATTTACTCAGGGGAATGGAGGTTATTCTTTTAAGGTGGTGGTTGGGTATGAGGCCTATGTTGGGGGATGCGATATAAACCACGGTTGATTTGCCCGGTGTCAATTCTTCCTGTCCACCGTCCTGAAGGGCAATGAGTTTTCCAACGAATGCCAATGCTTTATCATTCAGGCCTTTAGTCTCTTTTGGGGTATAGAAGGCTTCATAGTACATTTTAAGATCCTCACAAAAATGATGTCAGTGAAAACAGATCATAGGGGAAATCTTTTTTGATCATATAGCCCATTCAGGCGATAAAATAAAGGGAAATCAGCACTTCCCAGCAATTATACTTTTGATGTTACACTGAGGCGAAAGTCGGTCATCCTCTTGATGTCTCAAAAAAAATTAATTCCCTTTATTTTTTATGTTCAGCAAGGGAATACCGACTGCCGTTCCCACTCTGAGATTCAAAATTAAAATAGCTTCGCGTCAGTTTTTATTTTGGATGTCAGGTTGGGGTACACTTGCAGCCGCATGAATGATACCATAATCTCCTGCTGTTGATTGACACCTGCATGAATAGCATTACTATGTGTAAAATATTACATAAAATCATGATGGTATAGACAACCATGAAAATTTGGAGGTGCAATGAAATTTGACAAACTGACAATAAAGTCCCAGGAACTGATCCAGACTGCCCATAATCTGGCCCTTAGAAAAAACAACCAGGTCATTGATCCCGTGCATTTTTTGAAGGCAATTCTGCTGGATGAACAGGGGATTTCCAACGCTATCCTTGACAAGGTTGGAGCTTCCAGGGAAAGCCTGATGGTGCAAGCTGACCGGGCAATTGATTCCCTTGCAAGGGTGGAGGGGGGAGGGGACCTCTTTTTGTCTGTTTCTTCCAAAAAACTGCTGGACAGTGCCTTTGTAGAGGCAGATTCCATGAAGGACAAGTATGTGAGTCAGGAACATATACTCCTTGCCATGTGCTCGCAAAGGGAAAAGCCCCAGGATATTCTAACCGGTGAAGGAGTCACAAAGGACAAGATTCTAACTGTTTTAAAGGAGATGCGCGGTGGGCAGACCATTGACTCGCCCAATCCAGAAGATACCTTCCAGGCTCTTGAAAAATACGGCAGGGATCTGACCGAGCTTGCCCGACTGGGAAAGCTTGACCCGGTTATTGGAAGGGATGATGAGGTAAGGCGGGTTGTCCAGGTGCTTTCAAGACGTCGGAAGAACAACCCTGTGCTCATTGGAGAGCCCGGCGTTGGAAAAACCGCAATCATTGAGGGTCTTGCCCAGCGCATCGTTGCAGGTGATGTGTCTGAATCCTTGAGAAATCGCAGGGTAGTGGCCCTTGACATGGGTTCACTTGTTGCTGGTGCCAAATTTCGAGGTGAGTTTGAAGAACGCCTCAAGGCCGTATTAAAAGAGGTGGAAAGGGCAGAGGGCAGGGTGGTCCTCTTTATTGATGAGCTTCACACCGTGGTCGGTGCCGGTGCCTCTGAAGGGTCCATGGATGCTTCAAATATGCTCAAGCCTCCCCTTGCCAGGGGAACCCTGCGATGCGTAGGTGCCACCACCATCAACGAATATCGACGTTACATTGAAAAGGATGCGGCCCTGGAGCGGCGGTTCCAGCCGATCCTGGTAAAAGAACCCACGGTGGAAGACACCATTTCCATTCTAAGGGGGTTAAAGGAAAAGTACGAGGTACACCACGGGGTAAGAATCAAAGATTCCGCCCTTGTGGCTGCTGCCACCCTTTCAAAGCGTTATATCACAGATCGATTTCTGCCGGACAAGGCAATAGATCTCATAGATGAGTGCGCCTCAAGGCTCAGGATCGAGATAGACAGCATGCCCCGGGCCATTGACGAGCTTGAGCGTCGGATGGTTCAGATCGAGATCGAACGTCAGGCCCTGAAAAAGGAGACTGATCCGTCTTCGAAGGAGAGAATGGAGGAGCTGGATCGCGATCTTGCCGAAATAAAAGAGGAAATCCAGCCCATGCAGCTCCACTGGGCAAACGAGAAGCGGTTGATCCAGGAAATTACCAAAATCCGGGAAGAGACGGACAGGGCAATGACCGAAGCCAAAAAGGCGGAACGGGAGGGAGATCTTGCCCTTGTGGCAAAGATCCGCTATTCAACCCTTGCTAAGCTCCAGACTCAGCTCGACGAGAAAAATAATGAGTTAAAACACCTCCAGACCGAAAGTAGGATGCTCAAGGAGGACGTGGATGAATCAGATATTGCCGAGGTTGTCTCATCGTGGACCCATATCCCGGTCGCCACAATGCTGAGGGGCGAACGTGAAAAGCTGGTTAACATGGAAGACACCCTTGAACAGCGGGTGATCGGTCAAAAAGACGCAATCAAGGCGGTTTCCGACGCCGTACGCCGGGCACGCTCAGGTTTGAAACCCCAGGATCGACCCATTGGAACTTTTATCTTTATGGGGCCTACTGGTGTGGGTAAAACCGAACTTACCAAGGCCCTTGCCGAATTTATCTTCAATACAAGCTCTGCAATGGTCAGGGTTGATATGTCTGAATACATGGAAAAACATTCTGTGGCAAGGCTGATCGGTGCACCCCCGGGTTATGTGGGGTATGAGGAGGGCGGATATCTTACCGAGGCTGTGCGGCGCCAGCCCTATTCGGTTGTATTGTTTGACGAAATCGAAAAGGCCCATCCAGACGTCTTCAACGTGCTGCTCCAGGTTCTGGACGACGGTCGGATGACAGACGGCCATGGCCGGACCGTTGACTTTACCAACACCATCCTCATTATGACTTCAAACGTTGGTTCCCGCATGATCCAGGAGTCCGGAGGAAGGGGAGTTGATGACGACAGGATAAGCATGGCCCTGTCCCAGACCTTTAAGCCGGAATTCTTGAACAGGATCGATGAAATCATCGTCTTCCATGGACTTGAGCTTGATCATATTAAGACCATAGCAGATCTTCAGATCCAGAATTTAAACAAGAGGTTAGAGGATAAAAAAATAGTAGTAACCCTGGATGAAGAGGCAAAAAGATTCATTGCAGAAAAGGGGTTTGATCCCGTATTCGGCGCAAGGCCCCTTAAAAGGGTGATCCAGCAGGAGATCGAAAATCCCCTTTCCCTGGAACTCCTTAAGGGAACAATCATGGATGGAGACAATATTCGCTTTACCCTTGACTCTGATAAACAAAGATTGGTTGTCAGCGGTTAGTTATTAACAGCCAGCAGTAAGGTTTTTAGCTAAACGCTAACAGCTATGTTCTATGAATTTTTAGGGGGAGGCACGAGCCCCAGGTCGCTGATTTTATACAGGAGGGTCTTGTAACTGATTTTAAGAATCTTCGAGGCCTTAGACCGGTTCCAGGCGGTTTTACCCAGGACATAGCCGATGATTTCTTTCTCTACCCGGTCTACGGCCTTTTTCTTTACCTTACTAAGGGACAGATCTTCAAAGATGCTCTCGGCGCTTTTTGAAACATCCAGGAATTCGGATATTATGGAAAAAGAGGCGACTGGATGGTTTGCAATTTCGGGTGATTCAAACGATGGAACAGGAGGATCGGCTTGAGTCAGCTCTTGTATGACAAGGTCCCAGTTGTTGAGAATCATCTGCTTTTTTATGCTGTTCTGGAGTTGTCGCACATTGCCGGGCCATTGAAAGGAGCAAAGTTTTTTCATTGTTTTATCGCAAGGCCGATCTATGGGTCGGTCGGGATACTGAGCCGCGTAATGATCAAGATAGTAATCGAGCAGGGGGGGAATATCGTCGGGTCGCTCCCTTAAGGGCGGAATATCGATCTTGATGATGTTCAGCCGATAGAACAGATCTTCCCGGAACTCCTTGTTTTTTATCTTCTCTTCAAGGTTGCAGTTGGTTGCGGCAATGACCCAGGCATCGGTGGTAATGTCCTGTTCAGATCCAAGGGGAGAGAATTTCCCGCTCTGGAGAACGTGGAGTATCTTGGATTGGAGGGCAAGGGGCATATCTCCGATTTCATCAAGGAAGATAACACCCTTGTGAGCCATCTCAAATTTTCCCTTTCTTTTCTTCTGAGCACCGGTAAAGGCTCCTTTTTCAAAACCATACATCTCACTTTCAAGAAGAGTTTCTGGAAGAGCTGCGCAGTTGACCGTTACAAAGGCATTGTTCGCCCTGGTCGATTCCAAGAATAGAGCCTGGGCTACGACCTCCTTACCAACGCCTGTTTCTCCTGTAATGATTATGTTAAGGCAGGTGTCTGCAACGTGGGTGATCAGATTCCTTATTTTTTGTATTTGCCTGCTTACTCCGATAATTGGTGGATTCATGTCTTGGTTTGCCTGGATTCTTTGGGAATGAGATCATCCTTACACCGCTTATGTTCGGCATCATCGGTGGATGTCAAGCAAGTTGTCACCTCTATTAAAAAAATACTTCCTTCAGTTGATCCTAAAAACATCGTTTCTGTCCGCAAAAGCTTTCCATGACCTCCGACGAGCTTTTTTGGAGGCCCATTCT
>JAVEQI010000025.1:7251-49105 GCA_034007745.1 Desulfobacterium sp. | reverse complement strand
GGAAACATCTGAAAAGTTCATTCATTTTAAAAAGAAACATTCAGCAGTAGAGTCTGCAATCAATGGTTTAGAGAATCATGGTTTGGACCGGTGCCCAGATAATGGAATCCATGGATTTAAACGGTATATAGGTCTGGCTGTTCTTGCAAGAAATCTCCAGATCATCGGACATCATATTCAACAAAAAGAGCTGATAGCGTTTCAGCAGGCTGAACAAAAAGCAGCATAAAAAGTTCAAGAAAACAAATAAAAAGGACAAGCTGGAGGGAGTAACAGGTCTAAAATCAGATAGGATTGTCAAAGAACAACAAAAAATATTTATCTTGCTTCATAATCATCAGTGGAATTGACAAGCAAGGCAAAACTTAGGTGACCGCCAAGCTCAAAAAATAGGGTTTTCGGTCAGGCACTAGTTAGTGTTTGAACGAAAACTCACCCACCTGCTGCGTTGCTTCACAAAGCTAAAATCCTCACGTACAAAAGTACGCTCCGGTTTCAGCTTTGCTCGCGCTTTGCATCTGGGCAAGTTTTCATCCAAACACGGGTTTTCGGTCAGGCACTAGTTAGTGGTGGGTGACCTAGGAAGCTATTGTTGATAAATTTGAAAATTATGAATTGGAATTAATAGTTACGGCTTGTGAAGATTAAAAAAGCTTTGTTGTGGAAGTAAGTCTAAGTGAGTTCACTTGGCGCCAGGTTTTGTTCTCCTAAAAAGATGGGAAGATTGGAGACGCCCAGACTGGGTGTCTCCAATCTTTCTGATTAGGGATATTAGTAGAATTCCCCGGCGTTTTTGGCAATCCTGTCCTGGGAGTAGAGCCTTGAGGTGGACCGCTGACCAACCATTCCTTCGGACCGGGAGATGGCAAAGACAAGCTCCTGTTTCCCGTCATTGTCCATATCACCGATGGTGTAGTCGGAGAAGTAACCTGGAAAGCTCCTGGTCCTGCCCTCCGGGGCAAGACCCATCTCGTCCCAGGCAAGGGACAGGATGATTCCCTTGGAAAAATAGCGGGTCTTCTTGAGTATTCCGGCTGAATCCACATTTTTTACAACGATGAGGGAGTTCTTTCCGTCGCCGTCAAGGTCGGCAACAAACAGCCGCTGCTGGAGAAAAAACCGGCTCATCTGAAAGCCGTCGTTTCTGTTGTAAAGGTATCCCTTGTACTCTAGATAATTGGTAGTTCCGCCATACCCTTCGGGGCTCTTCCACGCCATCCGGCCGTCGTCGGTGAAAACCTCGATCCTGCCGTCAAGGGTGAGGCTGATAATTGCCTCAGAGCCGTTGTTCATGACATCCCCGAAGGTAAAGCTGTAAAGGGTTGCCTCGCCGGGAAGTTTGTAGTGGGACTCCACAAGGGTGTTCCCCTGCCAGGAGAGCTGGTAAACCGGGGTGTCCAGCATCTTATCCTTGTCCCTTGGCGTCTGACCAAAGAGGAGGGTTCCCCGGGTTCTTGTCTCTATGATTCTGAACAGTCGGGAGTCATCTTGCAGAAGCGTCATAAAGCCCGTGCCGTTCCATTCCATTACCAGGGAAGAGGGGCGCTTGGAACGTTCGTCAATGCAGGTAAGGTAAATCTCGGCCTTCCCATTGCCGTTGATGTCCCCTGCATCCACGGTCAGGATCTCAAGATTCATGCCCGGTTCAAAGGCTGAAATCTTTTTAAGGGCATTTCCCTCACGGATCATGAGGGTCAGGCTCTTTCGTGAGGCAACAACGGTTTCATTTCTGCCATCACCTGTAACGTCGGCAAGGGCCAGGGCGATGAGCCCTTCATCAAAGGACTGGCTCCTCCAGAGGGTTGCTGTGGGTTCTTCCTTGTGGACCTGGGCCTGCTGCTGGGCTGCTGGCTGTTCGACGGGTTGCGCTGCACCCTTTGTACCCGAGGCAAGTCCCAGAATCTCTGACTTTATTTCGTCTGCGAGCATGTTTACGTGGGCCAGGGCATCCCCCTTTGTCTCCCCGAGGCGGTTGAAGGAGAGGATCGGGGCTCCGGTCTTTGCATCCACGAGGCGGGCGTCGGTGCTGATGCCCTCCCCGAAGATGAGGATGTTGCCCGTGAGCACATAGTCGGCCATTCCTGCTTCAGGGTCAGTGTCCAGCATGGGTTTGGATGTCCCGGGAATCTGAAGGCGGGAGAAGAGCATCTTGAATATCCCCTTTTCAAGGAAGGGGTAGGGCTCCTCAGCCTCTATGGCAAAGGGCTTTACAACTATTCGGGTGGTTGCCGCCGGGGCCTGGCTGGCGAGGCAGGTGAAGATCAGGAAAAGGGTGAGTATGATGGTTGTTTTGCCGGATTTCAATGGAGAGGCTCCTCTTTTGTTGTGTTCTCTAAGGTTTTTGATCAACGGTTTCCTTTGTGTGATCGTAAAAAAGTCCTTACTTTATTATCATAAAGGTGGAGAAAGTAAAGAGAATAAGCCGGGTCAAAGGGCGGGTAAAAACATGAGTTAATGCAAAAATGCTTGACATAAGCTCTTTGCGCTGATATTTAAATCATACTTCTTTCTGAAAAAGAAGTGTTTTTAAAGGGTTATGCTGTTTAAAGAAATATCTTGACCGGGGAAATAAAAGGGCCCCTTTCAGGACGTTTTTCAAACTGACCATGGACATGGTGTCCAGGGTCCGGGAAACAGCATTTTGACAAAGGAGAAAAAAGATGAAAAAAATTATGGTAGCAGCTCTTGTTGCTATTGTGGGTCTGGCTTTCACAGTACCCGCATCTGCACTCGAGCATGAGTTCGGCGGTTATTGGCGTACACGCATGTATACCCAGGATAATTTTTCAGGTGATAAAGACAAGGCCTTGGATAGGTCCCAGATAGATACAAGGACCCGTCTCTACTACACGGCACTCCTGAACGACAATCTCAAGTTTGTCAACAAGTTTGAGTTCAACTCCATCTGGGGTGATGACAACGGTGGTAAGCTAAGTGCTGATGGTACCGGCCATATCAGAGTAAAGAACTCCTATGTGGACGCAAATCTGGGAATGGTTAATGCCAAGATCGGTCAGCAGGGCCTGATCCTTGCCCGGGGCTTCATCCTTGACGATGATTACTCTGGAATCAACCTTACTGTAGCCGGTAATACCTCCCTGGTTTACATGAAGTTAGATGAGCAAGGGTACAGAGGCGCCGGAACCAATATGGGTGATGACGCCCAGGCCTACGTGATTGCCCATGCATTTAAGGCGGGTGATTTTACCATTACCCCCCTTGCCCTTTATGCTGATTTTGCAGATAGCAATTATACCTACATGATCGGTACAGATGTGGATGCCAATTTCGGTGCTCTCTCTCTCTGGGGTTCTTTCTACTATCAGGGTGGTGTTTACGACGACGCAAATGATATTGATCACAAGGCCTACCTCCTTGCTGCTGGTGGTAACTTTGCCATTTCAGACATGGTGGGGATCCACGGCCAGGCATTCTATATGTCAGGCGACGATAATCCCAATGACGGCGACCATGAAGAATGGTTCAATATCGGCGGTCCAGAAGGTCAGTCCTACTATTGGTCAGAGATCATGGGTTACGGTATATTCGATAACCAGGCATCCATTGGAGCACCTGGAGATAAACCCACCAACATCACGGCCATCAACCTTGGATCAACCGTCAAACTTACTGACAAGCTTTCCGTAACAGGTGATGTCTGGTATGCAATGCTCAACGAAGATAATGCATATAATGAAGACAAGCTTGGAACAGAGCTCGATCTTAAGATAACCTATCAGCTGATTGAAGGCCTGACCCTTGATGTTGTTGGTGCATATCTCTTTGCCGACGATGCAACCAGCAAAACCGGAAGCAACGACAAGGATCCCTACGAGTTTGGTACACGTTTGAGCCTCAGCTTCTAAGTTAAGCCGAACCTAGCTTAACCTGGTTGAGTAGAAAATTCAGGCCGATCCGGAGGAGATACTTCTGGGTCGGCCTTTTTTTTTATCCCTCCTTTCAGAAAAAATTCAACCTTCGAGTGCCGAACCTTTCCCCTGCTTTATCCCGAAATCAGGCTTTAATTCTCTCTATATCAATTTTTCCTTTATTTTTATGCCGCAATTGTATAGTTTTGTTTAATTCCCACGGATCAGGATCAACCAGATAATAAGGAGCTGTAAATTGAGCAATAAGCATCGGACAATCCCCTGTGTCATTATCCTAGCCCTTGTCGCCTTCTGTTTCAATCCGGTTGAAGCCCGGGCGGCCCAGGAAAAAAAAGTTGCGGTCTTCCCCTTTGAGGTGCTGGCAGGCAATGATGTCGCATTCCTCGGCAAGGGGTTGACCAGGATGATCGGTTCAAGAATAGGGGATACTGGTAAGATTGAGGTTCACCATCGGCAGCAGGGCCTGGAGGCCTTCGGGATTGAGTTGAACCCCAAGGTTCTTGAATCCCTTGGCACAAGCCAGGATTTCGCAGGTCTCGACTTCTTTGTCAGGGGGACCCTCACCGTTCTTGGCTCCACTGTGAGTACAGATGCCGAGCTTGTGGATGTGAAGGAGGGCAGGGTGGTCTGCACCTTCCATGAATCTGGCAGCGGTCACCAGGATATTGTCCGCCACGCATCTGTTATTGCGGAGCAGATAAAAATGGTTGTGATGGGCGGTCCTGTTCCGGCGGCCCGCCTGGAGACCTTTGGCGCTGTCGGACCTCCCCTGCCCGGAAAATCGTCTGGAAACCTGCCTGGAAAGGTGGGAGAAGAACAATCTTCTCTCTTGCCTGACACCGCAACGTTTCAGGCCGTTGCCGCCGGACAGGTTGCGGCAGGCTCGGTTTTTAAGAGCCGCAACTTCGACGTCGGATATTCCGGCATGGCAGCGGGGGATGTGGACGGTGACGGTCGTGCTGATATCGTTCTCATGGACGATCATTCCATAACTGTCTTTTCCATTCAAAACGGAGCCATGGTAAAGAAGGGTGAGTATAAGGGCCCCCGTTATGAGACCTTCAAGGCCGTTGATGTGGCCGACGTGAATAAGAACCAGAGAGCCGAGATTTTTGTGACCTGCGTGGACACAAAGGCGAATGTCCGCTCCCTCGTCCTCGAGTGGAACCGGGGCTCATTTCAAACCATTGTCAAGGATAGCCCCTGGTATTACAGGGTCGTCCAGGTCAACGGTGAAAAACGCCTCTACGGCCAGGAGTCAGGTTTTTCTGAGCTGTTCAGCGGCAATGTCTATTCTCTCGTCTGGGATGGTTCAGGTTATGGGAAAAGAGAGGCCGTTTCCCTGCCACCGGGTGTGGATATATTCAGCTTTGTCCAGGGAGATCTCCTGGGCGCTGGGGAGGAAGGCAGCCAGACTCTCTGGATTGACCGGGGCGGGATTGTCACCTTAACCACCCCAGCTGATAAGGCGAAATGGACAAGCCCTGAATCCTATGGGTCGACCCCCCTGTTCCTCATCAAGGGTGTTGAGGAGGATTTTGACGAGCAGCAGAGGGTCTATATAAACTCCAGGATGGCGTTGGCAGACCTTGACGGCAACGGCCGCAGCGAGGCGATCCTGGTTCACAACCGGGACCGGACAAGGGGTCTCCTGAACCGTTTCAGGAGCTTCAGTGCAGGGTCCATTAAGGCCCTCTCCTGGAATTCTGCCGGAGTCAGCACCCTGTGGGAGACCGAAGAGATCAAGGGTTGCATTGCCGATTGGGCCCTGGAGGATCTTGACAATGACGGCAGGCCCGAACTGATCTACTGTGTAAACCTGGGGGGCGGAAATCTTATGAGTAAAAAAAGATCCCACATAATGGTAGAAAAGATAGAGTAGGTTTTTCCCAAAGCCAGATTAGCGACTCCATCGACCCTATCGCTGATTCATTCAGAGAACAGAGCTTCTCTGAGTCTGTAGGGACGCCTAATCTGGGCGTCTTGAATTTGGATGTTTCCAATTTAAGCGTCCCAAAGAAACAGTATCATTCCGTCCCATCTGGTTTCCAATGTTTCGGTCAGAGAGACCAAAGGGGTCTCTGTTGACGATGGCACTGGTAGTCTATATCCCCCCACCTGGCACTTAAAGTCATAACTGCTGACCACCAACTCTTCACTTTGCAATTATTTTTGCCAAAAAACGATGTTTCTGTAATAAAACGCTTGACAACAACGGGACCTAATGTGTAAGGCATAGAAAAGGGTTCATGTTTTATTCGGCGAACCTGTGGGAGACTGATGTGTCCAGGTAAAAAAATTGCCGGGTAAAATGTGAAATGTATGGCAGCAGCCCTCCCCGCAGGTTTGCCATTACGTTGTTTTAAATGGAGAGGCTGCCGGGGAAAGTCTGCTGAATCGTATAGTGGCTAATCTTTCAAGGAAAAGGGGAAAAGCATGAAAAAGATGATTATGGTGGCCGTTTTGTTTTGTTTTGTGGCCGGGTTCGCCCTTCCGGTCCAGGCAATTGAGGTTGATTTCAGCGGCAGTCTTCAGTTTGAGGGTATTCTAAACTCAAGCGAAAGGATGCTGGAGGAAGATTCAACCAGTGATTTCCGCCAGATGAGGCTCCGGGTTCAGACCGAATTCACCATTACCGACGATTTAAAGGTGGTCACCCGATTTGATGCCCTGGAAAAGGTCCTCTCGTCCAAGGATTCAGCCTTTGACGCTGCCAATCGAGCCACTGGCTGGGATTATAACCAGGACCAGGACAATATCGACTTTGACAGGGCCTATCTCTCCTGGAAGAGCCCCATTGGTCTTTTTGAGGTTGGCCGCATGGAGGGAGTCACTTGGGGAACCGACTTTTGTGACGATGAGGCAGATACCGACAGGATCAAGTATGTGCTGCCCGTATCCCTTGGAGACGGCAAGCTCTACATAGGTCTTGTGGCGGAAAAAGTTACTGAAAACGACAAGGGGCCATATGTCAGTGATTTGGATAACGACAAGTATTACATCGGCGCCACCTATGTTGCAAAGAACTACAAAACCGGCCTCTTGACTGCCTTCTACAATTTTAAGAAGTTCCAGGATCCTGGGCAGGCTTTTGCTACAAAGGCTTTTGCAGATGTTTATAAGGATCAGATTGAGTATTCTCCAATGGATCTTACAGGCGCTGTTGGTTCCTATGCCAGAGACCTTACGGGTTACGGTACAGCCCTTTATATGGATGGTGGTGTTCCAGGAGCCAATGTGGGTGCTTTTATAGCAGGTCATCCTGACTTTATTTCTCAAAATGCTGTTCTTGGTATGCCAGCTGCTTCTGGGGGATCTGCCAATGATCCCATGGATGTAGTTGCAACAAGAGGTGCAACCACCCAGGCAAAGGTTATACTTCTTGCCCCCTATTTTGAAGGAAAGTTTGGAAATTTTTCATTGTCCACCGAGCTTGACTATGTTTTTGGAACGGCCGAGTATGATAATCCTGGTGCAAAAGACCGCGATCTCAAGGCCTTTGCCTACTTTGTAGAGGGCGGTTACGACATGGGACCGTTGACCTTCCAGCTGGGTTTTGCCCACTCCAAGGGTGATGCCGACTATACAGACGACAAGATCGAGTCCATGGGTTATGTTTCGCCTGGCGTTGACTGGAAAAAACTCCTGATCCTCCACGACGATGTTACCGGCATGAATACAACGCTTGCCAACGGCCTCGGAAATCATGTGGGTGCAGGATTTGCAACACCATCCACAGCCATGCTTGACGGTTATCAGCTCCTGTATGCTGGCGTTGATTATGCCCTCACAGACACCATTTCCCTGGGATTCATCGCGGGCATGTCAAAGGCTGACGAAGTTCCGTCAAATTCAGCAGGCAAAAATTATGACGACGACCAGGGCGTTGAGTACGACGCAACCTTCACCTGGAATCTTACAAAAAATCTCCAGTACAAGGCCGTTGCAGCTTACCTTGACGGCGGAGACTACTGGAATACAAGAACAACGGGTATCTATGATAATGATATCGATCCCGATATCTACACCCTCTACCACAAGCTGACCTTGACCTTCTAGTCCGGTTCCATAAAGGTCACACAGGCAGCAGGTAAGACAAACGAGCCCTGGAAGAGCTATCTTCCGGGGCTTTTTCGTTTTGAGATTCCCTTTTTTTGAGACGCCCAGATTGGGCGTCTCTACTCGCACTAACGGGGTCAGGATTTTGTTTGTGGAGACAACCGTAATTTCATCTGCGATTCTTACCATTCAGCCAAAATCAGACATGTGTTAATCCATATCACTCGATTATCACCTAAAAGTCAAAATACATCCTATTGTGTGGTGGAACACCATCAACTCAGTGTCGGATTGTGGTTGTCGGGATTTTTCAGGAAAAAGAGAGTGAAGTTTATTTTTTTCCTGACACACCTGTTCTCTGATGGGTAAGTGTTACTCACTTATTTAACTAAATAGTACATCAAACCATTTTACGAGGAGGAAACCATGGCGCTTAACCTGGATTCCATTGGAAAACCAATTGGTCCGATTACCAAGGAGTACACCTGGAAAGACGTTGTCCTATACGCATTAGGTGTGGGGGCAGGGTTTAAGGAGCTTGAGTATTGCTATGAAAAGGATCTTAAGGTGCTGCCCAGTTTCTCTATTGCATCCATACTGAATGTTGATTTTTTCCCAGCGCTTGCCAAAAGCACCAATATTAACCTTGCAGGCATTCTTCACGGTGAACAGGAGCTGATTTTTCATAATCCAATTCCCACGGAAGGGACATTGACCACCACCGGCACTATCACCAACATCTATGATAAGGGGGATAAGGGCGCTTTGGTTGTTGCTGAGTTTGATACGTTTCATTCTAACGGTAAAAAGCTCTTTACAAGTATTATAACGATTTTTTCCCGCCTGGACGGAGGATTTAACGGTCCAGAAGCCCCTTCAAAACAGGTCGTTTTTCCAGAAAGGGAGCCCGATCATGTGGTTGAAGGTGTTCCCACTGAAGACCAACCCCTTATTTACAGGCTCACGGGAGATGTGTTTCAGCTCCACGTTGATCCTGAATTTGCCAAAATGGTGGGCTTTGAAAAGCCTATTATGCACGGTCTTTGCACCCACGGCTATGCATGCCGCGCCCTGGTTCAGAGTCTTGTTCCAGGCGAACCTGAAAAGGTGAGAAAGATGAACTGTCGTTTTTCAAAGACTCTTTATCCTGGAGAACCCCTGAAGACCCTTATCTGGGAGATGGGTGGAGGCAAGGCTGTGTGGAAAACAGTCCATGGCGAAACAGGGGCAGAGATCATCACCAACGGCGAATTTGAGTACGGAGATGTGGTCGAGGAGAGGGTGCGGTTTGACAACAGGGTGGCTGTGGTCACCGGAGCCGGAGGCGGTCTTGGAAGAGTTTATGCCCTTGAACTTGCCAGAAGGGGTGCCAGGGTGGTGGTTAACGACTTTGGCGCTGCCAGGGACGGTTCCGGCGATGGGACATCCATCCCGGCCGAGGACGTTGTTAAGGAGATACGCGATTTTGGTGGCGAGGCAGTTGCAAATTTTGATAATGTGGCTACCCCCGAAGGAGGAGAGAGCATCATCAAGACGGCCCTGGACACCTTTGGCAGTGTGGATATCGTCATTAATAACGCAGGTATTCTCAGGGATAAGAGTTTTACCAAGATGGAGCCTGAAAATTGGGCGGCAGTGCTTGGAGTTCATCTAAACGGAGCCTATAACGTGACAAGGCCGGCCTTTAAGGTGATGAAGGAAAAGGGGTATGGGCGCATCATCATGACCACGTCGGCGGCAGGACTCTATGGTAATTTTGGCCAGACCAATTATTCTGCGGCCAAGATGGCCCTTATTGGATTCATGAATACACTCAAGATTGAAGGGGGAAAATACAATATCAAGGTAAACGCCGTGGCACCCATTGCTGCATCCCGCCTGACCCAAGATATTCTTCCCGAAGATCTGTTTAAAAAGATGAAACCAGAATTTGTAGCGCCCTTGACCCTGTTTCTATGCTCAGATGAGTGTCCGGTGACAGGAAACATCTACAACGTGGGCATGGGATTCTTTAACCGGGCCGCAATTGTGACAGGTCCTGGAACCGTCATCGGCGATGGCAGGAGCATTCCTACGCCCGAAGAGCTTATGGAGCAATTGGACAATGTTTTAGTCATGGACCAGGGTAAGGAGTTTCAGCAGCTTAACGATCAGATCGGTGAAATAATGGTGGCATTTTCGTCCGAGGCTTAATTTGATAATCCATTAACACCAAAGAACAGGAGAATCTAATGATAGGTATCACATCATATGGAGCATATATTCCGAGGCTGAGGCTGAGTCGTTCGGCCATCGTCCAGAACATGGGATGGTTTGCACCGGCAATCATGGCCGTTTCCCAGGGGGAGAGGTCAATGTGTAACTGGGACGAGGATTCCCTTACCATGGCCGTTGCAGCGGTAAGGGACTGTGTCCGGGGAATGGACAAGGGAAAATTGGACGCACTCTTTCTTGCCTCCACCACCCTGCCCTTTGCCGATCGCCAGAATTCAGGTGTTGTGGCAAGTGCTGTAAATCTTGGAAAGGAAGTTCTCACAGCGGATTTCACAGCCTCCCAGAAGGTCTCCACAACGGCCTTGATCGCAGCCCTAGAAGCTGTAAAGGGCGGTGAAAGAAAAGAGATCATGGTGGCAGCCGCAGACAAGAGGGAGACAAAGGCCGCCTATTTCTATGAAATGTGGTTCGGGGACGGGGCCGCAGCTCTGAGTGTTGGAAGCGATAACGTAATTGCCGAGTACAAGGGGTCCTACAGTGTGTCGGATGATTTTGTGGACCACTACAGGGGCAGCAAAAATAAGTTTGACTATATGTGGGAAGAACGCTGGGCAAGGGATGAGGGGTATGGAAAGATAATCCCCCTTGCGGTTCAGGGGTTGTTTGACAAACTTGGCATTACAATGGAAGACGTTGATACCCTTATTTATCCCTGCTTCTTTAAGGGGGACCATAAAAAAATTGCAAAACGTCTGGGAGCCACTCCGGGAAAGCTTGTGGACAACCTCCACGAGGTGTGCGGTGAGACGGGCACTGCCCATCCCTTTCTCATGCTGGTAAAGGCCCTTGAGTCTGCTCGACCAGGGGACAGAATCCTTGTGGCAGGTTATGGGCAGGGATGCAACGTACTTTATTTCCAGGTGACCGATGCGATCTCAAAACTCCCTTTGAGGAACGGTTTCAAGGGAGTTATCGAGAACAGAAAACCCATGGATAATTATCCCAAATGGCTCAAGTTCAGGGAGATCGTTGAGACCGAAATGGGGATCAGGGCAGAATCTCCTTCCCAGACGGCCATGACTGTTTTATATCGAAAAAACAAGATGATCCTAGGGCTCGTGGGTGGAAAATGCAAAAAATGCGACACCCCCCAGTTTCCCAAGATGGACATTTGTGTTAACCCCGAGTGTGGCGAGGTCTATACCCAGGAAGAGTATGAGTTTGCCGATATCCCGGCCTTCATCAAGACCTTTACCGCAGATATGCTGGCGGTTTCTGTGGATCCTCCCGCCATGTACGGAATGATCCAGTTTGAGGGTGGCGGCAGATTTATGGCCGATTTCACCGACTGCTCCCAGGAGGAGCTTAAGGTCGGGCTTCCGGTTTCTCTTGAGTTTAAACGCAAGGGAGTGGACAAGGATAGGGGCATGGTCAACTATTTCTGGAAGGCGGTTCCTGTTCCGGGGGCTGCCGATAGAATCAATGCCCTTGAATATAACGGAAGGGTTGCGGTTGTTACCGGGGCCGGAGCAGGACTTGGCAGGGTCTATGCCCTTGAGCTTGCACGAAGAGGTGCAAGTGTAGTGGTAAATGATCTTGGCGGATCAAGGGACGGCAGCGGCAAGGGCTCTTCTTCGCCTGCTGAAATGGTAGTAAAAGAGATTGAGGCCATTGGCGGCAAGGCCGTTGCCAATTTTGATTCCGTTGCTACAGCCGAAGGGGGAGAGGCGATCATCAAGACGGCCCTTGATACCTTTGGCCGGGTGGATATCGTCATTAATAATGCAGGCATTTTAAGGGATAAGAGTTTCATAAAGATGGAGCCTGATACCTGGCAGACAGTCCTGGACGTGCATCTGACCGGTGCCTACAACGTGACACGCCCCGCCTTTAATATTATGAAGGAGAACGGTTACGGAAAAATTATCATGACAACCTCGGCCGCAGGCCTTTATGGAAATTTTGGTCAGACCAACTATAGTGCTGCCAAGATGGGCCTTGTGGGTATGATGAACACCTTGAAGCTTGAAGGGGCAAAGTACAACATCAAGGTCAACACCATCGCCCCCATCGCAGCCTCTCGCCTTACCGAAGATATCCTTCCGCCGGATATGCTGGAAAAACTTAAACCTGAATTTGTTGCCCCCCTTGTCTGTTATCTTGCAAGTGAGCAGTGCAAGGAGACCGGTGCCATCTTTAATGCCGGTATGGGTTACTACAATAAGGCAGCTATCCTGACTGGACCCACTGTCCAGTTGGGGTCACTTGAGAGCCCGCCGACCATTGAGAGCGTCATGGATAACTGGGATGCCATCAACTCCATGGAAGGGGCAAGCGAGAACTATGATCTTAATGCCGCCTTAGGAGCGCTTATGACTCCACCTTTTCCTAAGGAGGAGGTTGGGGAAAAGAGCACGGGAACCATGGGTGTTGCTCAAGTCTTTGAAAAAATGGGTGCGGCTTTTAATGCAGATGCAGCAACAGGCGTGGATGTGGTGTTTCAGTATATTATTTCAGGAAAACAGGGCGGTGACTGGATTTGTGCTATAAAGGATAACACCTGCACCATCGAACAGGGCAGGCATAAAAGCCCTGCCTGCACCCTTAAGATAGCCGATGAAAATTTTATTGCCATGATGACAGGAACACTTCCTCCCATGCAGGCATATACATCGGGCAAGCTTGCCATTGAGGGTGATATCATGAAATCCCAGCTTATTGAAAAGCTGTTTGGCTCATGATCGGAATAAAACCTTCCAAAACATGGTGTAGGATTTTAAGTCGTATTCAAGGCGCATTAATGGGAGCATATTGAGATATGTGCCCATTAATGCAACGAAGAAGATGGCTTAAAAGACACACCATGTGGGAGGTTTTGTTTTGATCATGGGCCTTTACATTAAGTTAACAGGAGGAAATAGCAATGGCCACAGGAATTAAGGATAAAGTTGCAATAATAGGCATGGGATGCACCAAATTTGGCGAGCGTTGGGACATGGGGGCTGAAGAGCTTATGGTCGAAGCTTTTCAGGAGTGTATTAAGGATGCAGGCATCCAAAAAAAGGATATAGGGGCCGCCTGGTTTGGAACCTGCTTTGACGAGGGCAGCGTTGGGAAGAGCGCCGTGCCCATGTCCACGACCCTTCGCCTTCCCTTTATCCCCGTAACCCGGGTGGAAAATTATTGCGCTACGGGAAGTGAGGCATTCAGGGGTGCCTGTTATGCCGTGGCTTCTGGTGCCTACGATATCTGCCTTGCCCTTGGGGTTGAAAAACTTAAGGATACCGGATTTGGAGGCCTACCAAGTTTTACCGGTTCCAATTCCGGCAG
Organism: Desulfobacterium sp.; assembly: GCA_034007745.1. Taxonomy (GTDB): domain Bacteria; phylum Desulfobacterota; class Desulfobacteria; order Desulfobacterales; family Desulfobacteraceae; genus Desulforapulum. Next base: position 35,612 of record JAVEQI010000025.1, on the reverse strand, counting down.
CCTTAACTGGCAGTGGTTCCCCAATATGACGGCTCCTGGTTCCTTTGCCCAGCTTGCAAGTGCCTACGGGGCAAAATACAAGATTTCAGACAAGGATATCAAGCGGGCCATGGCACATATTTCTACCAAAAGCCATGCCAATGGCGTTAAAAATCCCAAGGCCCACCTGAGAAAAGAGGTGACCATGGAACAGGTCATGGCCTCTCCGATTATTGCCCATCCCCTGGGGCTCTTTGACTGCTGCGGCGTCAGTGACGGATCTGCCTGCGCCATCGTGACAACTCCTGAGATCGCAAAAAAATTGGGGAAAAAGGATTTTATAACGGTCAAGGCCCTCCAGCTCGCCTTAAGTTCGGGAGAGGAGATGGGGTTTAATGACTGGGATGGTGATCATTTTATGACCACAAGCCGATGCAGCATCAAGGCCTACGAAGAGGCCGGCATCAAAGATCCGAGAAAAGAAATCAGCATGATGGAGGTCCATGATTGCTTTTCCATCACAGAGCTTGTCACCATGGAAGATTTGCATATTTCCGAACGGGGGCAGGCCGTCAAGGACGTCCTTAACGGAGTTTACGACAGCGACGGCCAGGTTCCGTGCCAGATTGACGGCGGTCTTAAATGCTTTGGCCATCCCATAGGGGCGTCTGGTTTGAGGATGCTTTACGAGATGTACCTGCAGCTCAACGGCCGGGCTGGGGATCGTCAGCTCGATGATCCCAGGTATGGGTTGACCCATAACCTGGGTGGTTTTCCCAGCATGAATGTATGCAGTATTTCCATTGTTGGAAAATTCAGCGGTTAAAAGGAGTTTGTACCGGGAAAGAACCGGGAATTCATCCCGGTTCACCCCTATACGACTTGGGTTTATAACCAGGCAGGGAGGAGAGATATGGCAGTACAAATGATCGCTGGGTTTCCATCAACATCTGGAGACGATTTCCAGTTAAACACCATTACCTTGCTCAAGAATACGGAGTAGGCGATTATGGATTTTGAATTGACCAGATCCCAGAAACAGATCCAAAAGGCAGCAAAGGACTTTGCAAAGGGTGAGTTCGACAAGCAATTGCTGCTGGAGCTGGAAAACAAAAATCTCTTTCCCAGGGAGATCTGGAAAAAAGCCGGTGACTTGGGCTTTGTCGGGATTCATTTTGATGAGGAGTTTTCCGGAGCAGGCCTTGGGATTTTTGAGAACGTTCTTCTGGCCGAAGCTTTTTGCTCAAAGGATTCCACTGCCGGGGCTGCCCTGATGTTTGCCTCCCATGGCTCTGAGATTATTTTAAGGTCAGGCACAGGCGAACATAAGGAAAAATTTTTACCAGGGGTTGCCGAGGGAAATATGATTTCAGCAGGTGCCTTCAGGGAGGCCCATACGGGTTACGGGGTTGGTACCATTAAAACTTGCGCAAAAGAAAAGGACGGTCGTTGGATCATCGATGGCGAAAAGGCCTGGGTGACCAACGCAGGAGATGCCGGGTTTTATCTTGTGCTCTGCTTGATTGATCCTGAAGAGGATCCGGGAAAGGCCATGGGTGTCTTTATCGTGGAAAGTGATCTTTCCGGCATAACTATAAAGGACTCGGGGAGAAAACTTGGCTGCTGTATGGTGAAGACGGCTGAGGTTAAGTTTGAAAATGTACAGGTTCCAATATCCAACCTTGTGGGGAAAAGGGGTCAGGGGCTCAGCCAGGTTCAAAACTACTGGAACGAACAGAGGATCGTTGCTGCAGGTGTCGCCCTTGGAACGGCCCAGGGAGCCCTTGACAGGGCTGTTGCCTATGTAAAAGAACGGGAGCAGTTTGGAAGGAAAATCGCCCGGTTTGAAGTGTTGCAGCATAAGATAGCAGCCATGGCCACAAGGGTTGAGCTGGCACGGCTTATCACCTATAAGGCCGCCTTTAATTTTGACAGGGGTCAGATAAACCCGGCAGAGACCAATATGGCTCTGGAGGTTTCGGCAACTGCTGCCGAGGCCGTTTCCGACGAGGCTATACAGCTCCACGGCGGCTATGGCTACATGCGAGAATACGAGGTTGAGCATTTTTACAGGGATGCAAAATTCATTGGAATCCATGACAGCAACCAGGGCTTGAGGCTCGGTTCCATTGCAAAACAAGCCATCGGAAAAATAAAGGGATAATTATGGAGATATTGAAATTCACCGAGGAACATAAGGCTTACAGGGAACGTCTCCGGTTGTTTTTGGAAAAGGAGGTGATTCCCCTGATCCCAGAGTGCGAAGAGGAGCATATCACCCCCAGATCAATGTGGAAGAAGATGGGCAAAGAGGGGTTTTTATGCCCCTGTGTGCCCGTTGAATACGGGGGACCGGGTCTTGATTTTCTTTATTCCGTTATAGTTAATGAAGAAATGGCCAGGATTTGCTTTACCGGCCTTGCCGCAGGGCTTCACAGTGATATCGTGGTTCCCTATATCCTCTCCTACGGAAGTGAGCGCCAGAAAAAACATTACCTGCCGGAATGCGTTTCCGGTGATATCATTGCGGCTGTTGCCATGACCGAGCCCGATGCGGGAAGCGATGTGGCCTCCATGGTGACAACGGCCGTGGAGGATGGGAACGAGATCGTGATCAACGGGTCCAAGACCTTTATTTCCAACGGCGTCAATTGTGACATTGTCGTACTTGCCGCCAAGGATCCTGCCATTGAGAACAAGCACCAGGCAGTATCCCTTTACATCGTTGAGGCCGGCACCCCTGGATTTACCAAGGGCGAGCCCTTTGATAAAATGGGATGGAAGAGCCAGGACACGGCCGAACTCTTTTTTTCTGACTGCAGAATACCCAAGCAAAATCGCCTTGGCCAGGCAGGAGATGGATTTATAATGCTCATGGGAAAACTCCAGCAGGAGCGTCTGGTCTGTTCTCTGGGAGCCCTTTTTTCCGCTGAGACGATGTTGGACTATACCATGGAGCAGTGTAAAAATACCATGGTTGACGGTCGGGCCCTCTCCCGGTCCCAGGCAGTGCAGTTCGCCCTTGTGGAGATGGCTTCGGAGTTAAGAATCGTAAGGACCTTTATGGAATCCCTTGTCATTGACCACATAGATGGCAAACAGATCATTTCTGAAACATCCATGGGTAAATATTGGACAACAGATATGGTAAAAAGGATAGCCTCCCGTTGTATGGACCTCCAGGGCAGTGCTGGTTCCTTTGAAACATCCTCCCTGGTAAGACCCTTTCGGGATAATCGTGTAACTTCTATTTTTGCCGGCACAAACGAGATCATGAAGGGGATCATCGCAAAGATGATGCAACTTTAAAATAATAAGGGGTGGATAAGGGGTGTATTGTTTTACACCACCTTTGACTTCAATAGCTTTTATCCTATTGTAAAGGATGTCAAGATCTGGTTTCTCAGACCGGCAACCACCGATGTAACGGTTGAGATTTCCATGGATGTCGATGAATCAAGGCGTCTCGCCCTTGAAGCCGAGGAAAAGGGAAAGGCAGATTTTCAAATGGAGGCCGAGATTAAAAACACCCGGGGTGAGGTTGTTGCCGTAACCAGCAGCATATATCAGATTCGAAAAATTGATCACGGCAAAGATTTAAAGAAATGATAAAAAAGATTGAAATTTTAACTCTTAATTCACACGGGCGGGCAAATAGAACCGTCGAACGGGAAATATGATTATGTTGAACACAGGTGCTCTTGCAGGAATAAAGGTTCTTGATCTCTCACGGCTTCTTCCGGGGCCCTTTTGCTCCATGATTCTTGCCGATCACGGAGCCGAGGTTATTTCGGTGGAGGACAAGAGATTCAAGTCGGATGGGCTTTTTTTAAATAACATCAATCGAAACAAGAGACATATGAGCCTTAATTTGAAATCGGAACAGGGACTTGGGATTTTTTTAAAACTGGCAAAAGAGGCAGACGTCATCCTTGAGGGGTTCCGACCGGGTGTGGTGGAAAGGCTGGGAGTGGACTATAAAAGTATTGAAAAGTTTAACCCGGGTATCATCTATTGTTCGATCACAGGATACGGTCAGACAGGTCCCATGAGGGACAGGGTCGGGCATGATGCTAATTATCTTGCAAATTCCGGTATCCTTGATCTTATTGGCCAGGCCAAGGCCCCCCCATCCATTCCCGGGGTTCAGTTCGCCGATATCGCTGGGGGCGCCATGAATGCTGCCATGGGTATTCTTCTGGCCCTTGTGGAACGTTCCAAAACGGGTAAGGGGCAGTCTATCGATATATCCATGACCGACGGCATGGTGGGTTTTTTAAGTGTGCCTCATTTTTTTTCACAACTTACCGGAGAGATGCCCAGACGTTCCGACTCCTTGCTTTCCCATCGTTACGCCTGCTACAATACCTATGAGACGGCAGATAATCGCTATATCGTTATTGGTGCAGTGGAGCACAGGTTCTGGAAGAGGCTATGTGATCACCTGGGCCTTCCCGATTATGCAGGGCTTCAGTACGACGATGAACGGCGCAAGGAGATCATCCTTGCCCTGGAATCGATCTTTAAACGGCGGACTGTTGATGAGTGGGACCAGGAATTTGCCGATCTGGATGTCTGTTACGCCAGGATTAAGAATCTGCCCGAGGTGATGGATGATCCTTTGCTGTGTGAACGGGAGATGGTGGTGGATTTTCCCGGAAAGGACGGAACCATGGCCAGGATCTTTGGCATTCCAGTGAAGTTGAGCCGTACCCCGGGTGCCATAAGAACTCCGCCTGATGAATTCGGGGGAAGAACCCATGAGGTTCTTGCTGAACTTGGTTATTCCAAGGAGGAGATCAATGGTTTTGAAAGAGATGGAACCATTTGAAAAAACAAGGGGGCGGCCTCTTGTGGCTGCCCTTACTTGCTGGCGTCAACCAGTTGTCGAGCCTGTCCGTGATCCGGTATCTCGCCGGAGGATCCGTGGATTGATCCAACACAATGGAATAGTACAGCAGGTCCAGTTTGAATAAAGGAGATAATCTTTAGGGAGCTTCCAAAAAATAATCTACAAATCCTACTTGTCCTTTTGCCCGTTTTCTACGTTGTGATAACAGGCACATAGTTCACTATGTTCCTGCCATCGCGTCTTGAAAACGAATAAAAGTCCAGCACGATATGCGTGTATTATTTCCTGGAAGCTCCCTTATTGAGTAAACATTTTTTTTGATGTTGTCAGAATATACAATAGGAGCTCCCATGCCGAAATCCTTTTTTCACTCTTTCATGAATCCCAAATCCCTTGCCATTGTGGGCGACAGCAATTTATTTCCCCTGCATCATGGCTTCAATATCAGCATCCACATCGCCGAAGGGTTTGATGTCAAATTTTTCCACCAGCACCTTTAGAACCGTGGGAGAAACAAAGGCCGGAAGCGTTGGGCCAAGACGGATGCCCTTTACTCCGAGTAAAAGCAGGGGCAGAAGAACTGCCACGGCCTTTTGCTCGTACCATCCAATGTCGTAGGATATGGGAAGGTCGACCTTGATCATCGTTTCGACCAATGAAAAATTTACCCGGGATGGGTCAGGCTTGCGTTATTGGCACTTTTGTTGAAGTTGTCTGTCATTACAGCCTGTTGTCAAAAGCACAACAACACAAGCCTGGCCCCGTTGAGCCATCAACTATGACAAGTGGGCAACATTATAATCAAGGACTGCATTGGCAATGCAAGGGCAGGATTTGAGGGAGAGCGAATCATAAAAAAAACGACAAGTCCCACAAAGGAAATGGTGGTGGGCGCAGGGGTTGCAGGTCTTGAGGCGGCCATAACCGCCAGGCAGGCGGGACACCGGGTGGAGATATACGAAAAGACAGGGGATATAGGCGGCCAGATATGGATTGCAGCAGCTCCCCCCATAAGCAGGAGTTGCTTGAATTTATCTGGTATTACCGGGCCATGGTTGAAAAATATGAGATTCCAATCCATATTTCGCCCATTGACGGAGCCAAGGATAAAAGTGTACGGTCTTCCTGGGAGGTGTTAAAGGACAGTCTCTGCCTTGGCAGACGGGTGGCGGTTATCGGCGGCGGAGCTGTGGAGCTCGAGACCGCCTATTTCGCAGCTGTAAAAGGAACACTCTCACCCGAGGTCCTCCACTTTTTGATCACCTACCAAGCCCTTGGGATGGACAGGATAAAGCACTATATGTGTAACGGCGCCTCTAATATTACGGTATTTGAAATGCTGGAAAAAGCCGGCCAGGATGTGGGTAAATCCACCCGGTGGATACTTATGAACAATTTAAAGAGGTACGGGGTTACAATCAAAACCGGCTCCAGGGTTATGTCCATCAAGGATGGTCAGGTGACCTATGAACTGGGCGGGGAGATGCTCCAGGATGATTTTGACACGGTGATCCTGGCCGCAGGCTCAAGGCCTGTTAAAACTCTGGAGGATGAGATTCCTGATCTTAATATTCCTTGGTCTGTCATTGGCGATTGTGTCCGGCCGGGGAAAATAAACGACGCCATCCACTGGGGATTTTTAACGGCTGTGTCACTTTTAATTGGGTAATGTTAGCCTCTCGACCTTTCGAGGAAACAAACAAGGAGAATACCAATGTTTGACCATCTTTTAAATGATCAGCAGAAAAAACTTCGGGACGAAACCAGGGATTTTGTAAAATCAATTCCCCGGAAAATGATACTGGACATGGATGCCGATAGGATTGAGTTTCCCAGGGAATTCCTCCAGGAAGCCGGAAGGCGCAACCTCATGGGATGCCGATATCCCGAAAAGTGGGGCGGCAGGGGAATGGACTGGGTTTCCACCTGCATGGTAATGGAAGAGGTGGGGATGCTGGGCTATATTTTTGCCTGCACATTCGGGGTTGGGGCGGAACTTGTCTGCGATGCCATTATTCTTCATGGCAATGATGCACAGAAGGAAAAATATGTCCGTCCACTTCTGGCAGGCGAGATTTTTGCTGCCGAATGTCTTACCGAACCCAGGGGCGGGTCTGATTTCTTTGGTACAACCACCATGGCCAGGGACATGGGCGATCATTTTCTGTTAAACGGCCAGAAACGTTTCATCGTAGGCGGAGAGGGGGCTGATTATTTTCTGGTCTACGCCAGGACCGACCCAGAAGGCAAACCCCATGAGAGCATCTCCTGCTTTATTGTCGATAAGACCGAGGGTGTTAAAAGTGAATACCTCTACGGCCTCATGGGCTGTCGTGGGGGCGGGACAGCAAGGCTCAGGTTCGAGGATGTCAGGGTGCCCAAGGAAAATCTTCTGGGAGAACTCAACCGGGGTGTAAAAGTCTTTAACACCATGATGATTCCTGAACGCCTGGGGACGGCGGCCATGACCATCGGGGCTGCGGCTCCGGCAGTTGATATTGCAACCGGCTACACCTCAAAGCGAAAGGCATTTGGCCGGTCCGTGGCGGAGTTCCAGGGCGTTTCTTTCCAGGTGGCCGAAGCTGTAACCCTCTTGGATGCCGCCCGTTCCATGATATACACTACTGCCAGGGCCGTGGATGCAAAGATCGACGACAAGCAGATCCGTCGTCTGGTTTCCCAGTCCAAGAAATTCGTAACCGAATCCTGCCAAAAGGCCGCAAAAAATGCCATGCAGGTCATGGGCGGCATTGGATACACCAATATCTATCCGGTGGAACGTATTGTCAGGGATCTCGGCCTTGCCTCCATCTGGACCGGGACCAACGAGGTCATGTCCATGATTATTGCCAATGAATGGTACAAGCAGTACTGGCGGGATAAAGGCCTGGGTAAACTCCGGGATATGGAAACGGATGCAGCCGAGGCCGAGGCAATCGACGAAAAAATTTTTGAATGATTTTTATAAACCCACGTCTCCTGCGGACACAAAGAAGCATGAAACACGATAGCCGTTAGCCATTAGTGATTAGCTGTTAGCTGTTAGCTAACAGCTAACAGCTAAGGAATGTGTTTTATATAAAAAAACAGGCCGGAAATTTAAAATCCCGGCCTGTAAATCTGTCCCGGGGAACTGATATGAAAAAAAGACCTCCGAGTTCCCATGGAACAGAAAACTCAGACCTCCCATGTCCTGTACGGTAGTCCTTCCCTAGCTCCTCAACTCATAAAGCAATGGCATATTTCTTGCTGATATTTTTCCAGCGGTGAGAATCTTGTAAGCTTTTTATCCCTGGGGCTGAGGTCAAATCCGCCCCTCATGTCAACTTTATGCAGGAGAACTCCCATGACGTTTAAATGGAAATTTTGGCAGGCAACCCCCAACTCCTCTGGCACAAATGGTGTGAAAACAGACAAACTTCAAAAACCCCAGGAACTTCCAGATCGAATTGGACGGCATATGGTCGTCAAAATGGGACTTGAACCGGACTTTGTATGGAGTCTTCGTTGTGTCTACAGGAAAAAGGCCGATGAACCCGGAGTCGGCCAGATTCGAATCTTTGAATCCCAGTGTCTGACAGATATGGGGGTGCGCCATCTTAACTATGATTTGCTGAACAACCACCCTGAACTGATCCTCTACCAGGGGACCTATAGAAAAGACAGCGATAATGTTGTTCTTGCCAGGGGCAGGGCAGACAAGCGCATGACCGCCGCATGATTTTTTTCGGGGTTTTTCCCAGACTGAACATCGGTAATTTAAAAAAAGATTCAAAAAATTAAAAAGGAAAGATCTGAAATGAAACGGAAAGGTTTATATCATCGGGTTGTGTCAATTTGCATCATTCTGGGGGGTGTTGCTGCATGGAATGTGTTTTTCATGCCGTCCATCCCGGCAGCTCCTGTCATAAAACCAGAAGTCCAGGACCAGGACATGGAATTTCATGAGCAGGATATGGAATCGGTTCCTGAGGTGTGGGAGAGCTCTGGTCAAAACGATTCCCTATACACCCCGGATGACAATTCCTTTGACTCCCAGCCCCAGGATGAATCTGTAGTGGATGATACGTTCCAGGAGGAAGAGGAAGATGTGGATGAAAATCTTCTGGATGAAGAGGCTCTGGATGAAATCGAGGGCCTGGAGAACCTTCCCGATGAGGATCTTGAGCCCTCTCCGCTTGCAGAATAATCGCTGTTGTTTGGAGAATGATCAAGAGTAAGCAAGCCATGCAGGGGCAATTCATGAATTGCCCCTACAGTGTCGCCGCCGTATTTTAATGCCGCGTGATCATGATGGGCCGTTGTCCTGGCTTCCACATAACATTCGATCATCAAGTATTACCAGAATTTCCAGAAGGGTTTGTCCTCTTTTGCTTTTTCAGGGAGCCCACCCATGTCCGGTTCAATTTTGTCGGCCTCACCGGGGTCGTATGGTCCAAATCCGTCATCAAATCCTTCATCTGGATCTGGTTCGTTCTTTTTCCAGAATTTCCAGAAAGGGGCATCTCCTGATTTATCCTGCCTGGGTTTAGAAGAGCCCCAGAATTTCCAGAAGGGCCGGTCTTCGGTATGGTCACCCGTTTCCAGGACCGAGGGCATCAGTTTTTCCGGATTTTTTCGAATGTTGAAGATCTCTTCATTCGGGGTCACAGCTTCTGGTTCAAGTGCTTCCAGGGCCGCAGTTTTTCGGTCAAACAGGCTGTGATTTATCCTTGCGGCAAGGATGTCAAGCTGGGGAATAATTTCCTCAACCGTGGCCGCCTGGCCGAAAAAGGTCTCTACTGTGTTGCTCTCGGTTTTGAAAACCGTAGTGTCAACGCTGAAGGCCCCTGCGAATTCTGTAATGCTGCCCGAAAGCACATAGTCTGTTCCAAGGTCTGCAGCCGTGTTTTTCATTTTTTCCATGGAGTTGGGTGTACTTGCTCCAGTGATGGGTTTATCTGACAGATAAAGCTTGTCCAGCTCAACAATCACAACCCGGTCCTGCCAGGAGAGTCTGGATGTGAGCATCTGGAGAGCCCCGTGGCCGATGTAGTCAAGGTCTGTTTGGGAATGGATCTCAAAGGGAAGGATAGCTATTTTCTTTCTATCTGCAAAGGCCGAAGGCTGGATCAGCAAAATGACAGTTAGCAGTATCGGTAAAAAAAGGGTTTTACCTATCCGGGTGGAATGAAAGCACTTCAATAGTATAAGCTCCCTGGTTATGGTTTCTCGTTGAGTTTTTCTTTAAGTATCTGGGTGACGATGGCAGGGTCGGCCTTGCCCCTGCTTTTTTTCATGATTTGCCCCATGAAAAACCCCATGAGCTTTGTTTTACCGCCCTGGTATGCCGCAACCTCGGCCGGGTTGGCCCCGATGATTTCGGCTACAATCCCTTCAAGTTCACCCTGGTCAGACACCTGTTCAAGCCCCATCTCCTCGAGGATTTTACCGGGTTCCTCGTCGGTTGTGACCATGCGGTCAAATATGGTTTTAGCGGCATTTGCGTTGATCCTGCCGGTCTCCATAAGCTTTAACAGTTGGGCAAGGCGGTCGGCTGTCATGGGCAGATCTGTGATGGTGGTATTCTGCTCCTTTAAAAGGGCGAGTACCGGCCCCATGATCCAGTTTGCAGCAAGCTTTGTATCCTTGAGTTTCCCTGCGGTCTGTTCAAAAAAGTCGGCAAGGGGTATTGAGGAGGTGAGTTGCGTGGCATCATAGGCGGTCATGGTGTATTCCTCCATGAACCTCTGCCGCTTTCCATCGGGAAGCTCTGGAAGGCTCTGCCTGACTTGTTCTAACCAAGTTTCATCGACGATGAGTGGTACAAGGTCAGGCTCCGGGAAATAACGGTAGTCATGGGCCTCTTCCTTGCTTCGCATGGATATTGTCCTGTTGTTTGTCGTATCCCAAAGGCGGGTCTCCTGGATCACCTCGCCGCCCTCTTCAAGTACGTAGGTCTGACGCTGGATCTCATAGGCAATGGCCTTTTCGACGTTTCTGAACGAGTTGAGGTTCTTTAGTTCCGTTCTTGTGCCAAACTCTTCCCGTCCCTTTGGCCGAAGGGAGATGTTGGCGTCACACCTGAAGCTTCCCTCTTCCATGTTGCCGTTGCAGACTCCGATATAGCGGACAATGGCGTGGAGTTTCCTAAGGTAGGCCCCCGCCTCTTCGGGCGTTCTCATGTCAGGTTCACTCACAATTTCCACAAGGGGGATTCCCGCACGGTTGAGATCCACCATGCTCGTTGGCCGGTCAGGGTCATGGATCAGCTTGCCTGCGTCCTCTTCCATATGGATGCGGGTGATGCCGATGGTTTTTTCAGATCCGTCCGCAAGTTCGATGTTAAGGTGGCCGTGCTCGGCAATGGGGGCAGCATACTGGGTGATCTGGTAACCCTTTGGCAGGTCTGGATAAAAGTAGTTTTTCCGGTCAAAACGGCTTTCTTTTGCCACCTTGCAGCTGGTGGCAAGGCCGGTTCTTATGGCATAGGTAACAGCCCTGTGGTTGAGAACCGGAAGCACCCCCGGCATACCCGTGCATACGGGGCAGGTGTGGGCATTGGGCGATGCGCCGAAACCCGTGGAGCAGGAGCAGAATATTTTTGTCTCTGTGTCAAGTTGGACATGGACCTCTAGTCCTATTACAGGTTCAAACTGCATAAAAATGGTATTCCTGTGTCTGGTTGTGCAAGTAGGGTTAATAATTATAGGGTCAGGTTTTTATGAAAAACTTGACTGTCGAATTATAACGTCAATGATTTGTTTTATCAATACTATTCTTTGTGCTATATTACAGGTTTGTTTAAAAGTATTGGGTAGCAGATAATAAGAGGAAGGTAGAGGATGAGTTTCTTTTTGTGTGTGATCGGTATGGTTATGATTGTGGAGGGCATACCTTATTTTGCCTTTCCCGGGGGGATGAAGGAGATGATCCTGGTGGTCCTGGAGCAGCCTGAGGCGGTGTTGAGAAGGTTCGGGTTGATGCTCATGATGATGGGACTTGTGATTGTTTATCTTGGAAGGAGCTTTGTCTGATGTATCGTCTGTCCGACTACTTCTATGACCTTCCCCGGGATAAAATTGCCCAGACTCCCTGCCCCGGACGTGACGGTTCAAGGCTCCTGCGCCTTGATCGAAACAGTGGTTTTTTTGCCCACCACGGATTTAAGGACCTTGTGGATCTGTTGATTCCAGGTGATCTTCTGGTGGTGAACAACACCCGGGTGGTGCCTGCAAGGCTCATGGGGAAAAAAGCCACTGGCGGGGCTGTGGAGGTTATGATCGTCGACTATGCGGCCGGCCTGCTATGCCTTGAAAATAAAGGTTACTTCCAGTGCGACTGCCTTGTAAAGGCCTCGAAAAGCCCCAAACCTGGAGCCTTGCTCGAGCTTGGCCATGGGATCGCTGCAAGGGTTGCGGCAAGGAAGGGTCCCCTTTTTGAACTTAAGTTTTCCTGTGACGGGGATCTTGTTCAGGCGATCAGGCGCCACGGTCAGCTGCCCCTTCCTCCCTATATCCAGCGCATTAACGGGGTTGAACCGGAGGACGAGACAGGGTATCAGACCGTTTATGCGGCAAGGGATGGAGCTGTTGCGGCTCCCACCGCAGGGCTTCATTTTACAGATACCCTCATGGACAAGCTCGGGGCAAGGGGCGTAGAGTTCTGTGCGATCACCCTGCATGTGGGTTATGGCACCTTTGTTCCGGTCAGGGTGGACGACATAAGGGATCATCAGATACACAGGGAGATGTTTGATATCTCCCGGGAAACAGCCGCTGCCGTCAACCTTGCAAAAGAGCAGGGCCGAAGGGTGGTGGCCGTGGGAACCACAAGTGTCAGAACCCTTGAGTATGGTGCGGATGAAAATGGGAAAATAAGGGCCGGCAGCGGCGTGTGTGACCTCTTTATCTATTCCGGCTACAGGTTCAAGATTGTTGATGCCATGATTACCAACTTTCATCTGCCCGAATCGACACTGCTAATGCTGGTTTCGGCATTTGCCGGAAAAAATGAGGTTTTCAGGGCCTATCAGGAGGCCATTCAATCAAATTACCGATTCTTCAGCTATGGCGATGCCATGCTCATAGATTAAAAGGAAACCATGCTCACCTTTGATATTTTAAATCAGTCCATGGAAACCCGGGCAAGGACAGGAAGGATTACAACGGCCCACGGGGTGATCGAAACCCCTATCTTCATGCCTGTTGGAACCCTCGGCTCGGTGAAGTCGGTGTCTGTTGAGGAACTGAAGTCCTGCCAGGCCCAGATAATTCTCGGTAACACCTATCATCTCTATTTAAGACCAGGGTGTGAAGTCATGGCCCATATGGGCGGTCTCCACAGTTTCATGAACTGGGACAGGCCCATCCTTACCGACAGCGGCGGATTTCAGTTTTTTTCCCTTGCGAAGTTTGCAAAATTCAAGGACGAGGGGGTGTCGTTCCAGTCCCACATTGACGGTTCCCCCCACCTTTTTACACCAGAACAGGCCGTTGAGATCCAGACCGTTCTTGGATCTGACATTATGATGTCCCTTGACTGGTGCATGGGGTATCCAGCAACGAAAAAAGAGGCCATGATTGCTCTGGAAAAGACCACCCTGTGGGCCCGGCGGGGCAGGGATCGCTGGATCGAAAACGGCCAGGTGAACAACCTGTTCGGCATTGTCCAGGGCGGCATGTATTCAGATCTTAGGTCCATGTCGGCAACCCAGCTTGTCGACCTTGATTTTCCCGGTTATTCCATTGGGGGATTGAGCGTTGGTGAGCCCACGGAACTTATGTACGAGATGGCCGATCATACGGTACCCCTGCTTCCAGCCCACAAGCCCAAATATGTGATGGGAGTGGGAACACCTGAGAACCTTGTGGAACTTGCCGGCATGGGGGTTGACATGTTCGACTGTGTGATGCCGTCCAGGAACGCCAGAAACGGCCAGCTCTTTACCTCGTTTGGAACCATGAATATCTCCAACGCGCGTTTCAGGTTTGACAAGGAACCGGTTGATTCCGAATGTTCCTGCTATACCTGCCGGAATTACAGCCGGGCCTACCTGCGCCACCTTTATAAGTCCCGTGAGCTTCTGGCCTATCGCCTCAACACCATTCACAATCTTCATTATTACCTTGACCTGATGCACAGAATGCGCAATGCCATCAATCAGGGCCGTTTCCTGGCCTTTAAACATGAATTTTATCGAACAAGGGAGCAGTAATCCATGACCATAGCAGCGAAGATCGAAGAGACCCTTTCCAAATCCTCCTGGATCAGAAAGATGTTTGAACAGGGGACAAAGCTCAAGGCGGAACACGGAGCTGAAAATGTGTTTGATTTCAGCATCGGCAATCCCAACCTTGAACCTCCACAAGCATTTCAGGAGGCCCTTGAAAGGGTCGCCTGTGAAAGGGGGGAAAACGTTCATGGTTACATGCCCAACACAGGTTACCCCCACGTGAGAAAGAGCATTGCCGAAAATATCGGCGATGAGCAGGGAGCGGTTCTGGCAGCCGATGATATTGTCATCACCTGCGGAGCGGCAGGCGGGCTCAACGTTGTGCTGAAGGCCCTTCTCAACCCGGGAGAAGAGGTGCTGGTCACAAGGCCCTTTTTTGTGGAGTACACCTCCTATGCCGAAAACCACGGGGGGGTGCTCAAGACTGTTGAGGCCAACCCGGACTTTACCCTGAATCTTGCCGCCATCGAAAGGGCCATCACACCGAAAACCAAGGTGATGATGATAAACTCGCCCAACAACCCCACAGGCCAGATCTATTCAAAGGAGAGTCTGGACGCCCTTGGTCGGCTTTTGCGCAAATCCGGAGAAAAGTTCGGCACGGTTATCTACCTTGTGTCCGACGAGCCCTATCGAAAGATCGTGTTTGACGGTACCCCAGTTCCGCCGGTATTCCCCTCCTATGAGAACAGTGTTGTGATCACCTCCCATTCAAAGGATCTTTCCTTGTCCGGCGAAAGGATCGGCTATATTGTGGTCAATCCCGCCTCTCCTTTCAGGGATAAGCTTTTGCCGGCCCTGGCCCTGACTAACAGGATTCTGGGTTTTGTAAACGCTCCGGCCATGATGCAGCGCATCCTTCCCCTGATTCAGGGGGCAAGCGTTGATATAGAAGCATATAAGAGAAAGAGGGATCTTCTCTGTGACATCTTGAAGGATGCGGGGCTTACCTTTGTGATCCCCTCGGGCGCCTTTTATCTTTTTCCTAAATCTCCCCTGGAGGATGATGTGAAGTTTGTCTCCATTCTCCAGGATGAGCTGATTCTTGCCGTGCCTGGAACGGGCTTTAGCGGACCAGGATATTTTCGTCTTGCCTTTTGTGTGGACGATCAAACCATTGAGCTGTCCAGGGATGCTTTCAAACGGGCCATGGCAAGGGTTAAGGAGAAATAAGATGCACGAGATGGGAATTGCCCAGCAGATGGTTGATATTGCCCTGGATGCCATACCGCCCGGGATCGAAAATCCAAGGATCGAAAAGCTTAACCTCAAGATCGGCAAGCTTGCCTCGGTTGTCGAGCACAGCCTCAGGTTCTGCATGGAGGTGATAACAAAGGATACCCCGCTTGAGGGGGTGAAGCTCGAGATAGAAATCATTGATGTCAAGGCAAAGTGCAAGGCCTGCAATCACGAATGGGTGGTGGAAGGACCGGCCTTCAAGTGCCCTGCCTGCGGCCAGGGTGATGTGGAGCTTCTCTCTGGACGGGAGCTTGAGATTTCTTCCCTGGTGCTTGCCGATTAGGAACAGTATGTAGTAGGTAGTAGATAGTAGGTAGTATAATCTGAATATAGGAAAATAAAAAAATGGAAATAAAACTTCAAAAGAGAGTTCTTGAGGCCAACGAGACCATGGCCGAAAAGAACAGGCGGTTCTTTGCAGAAAAAAAAGTGTTTGTTCTCAACATGATGAGTTCTCCTGGATCGGGTAAAACAGAAACTTTGTGCAAGACGTTGTTGAGGATTATGCCCGGGATCAGAACCGGGGTTATCGTGGGGGATATCTGCACGACCAACGATGCTGACAGGCTCAAAAAAACCGGGGCCGTGGCCGTTCAGATCAATACGGACCAGTTTGGAGGAGACTGCCACCTTGCGGCCCACCTCATTGAAAAAACGGCACGGGATATGGATCTTGACCGTCTGGATTTGCTGATCGTAGAAAACATAGGAAACCTTGTGTGTCCAGCCGAATTTGACATTGGAGAAGATGCAAGAACCGTTGTACTGAGCGTCACCGAAGGGGAAGACAAACCGCTGAAATACCCCCTCATGTTCCGCCTCGCAGACTCGGCCATCCTGAACAAGATAGATCTTCTTCCCTACCTTGACTTCAATGCAAAAGAAGCTGTGGACAATATGAACGAGATCCATCCGGGAATGCCCGTGTTTGAACTTTCTGCCAAAACAGAAGAGGGGTTTGAGCCCTGGATCGAGTGGCTCACCTCAAAGGTAGCCTCAAAGAAATAGCTTTTAGCTTTTAGCCGTTAGCTAAAAGCTAAAAGCTAAAAGCTAAAAGTTAACAGCTAAAAGCTGTTTCTTATAAACCGGCACGGCCGGAGCGAGAGAGGCATCCGACCACAACGAATATTGAAACACCGCCAATAACAACGCTTCGGCGGGAGTTTCTTATAAAAAAACTTACATGTCCTCACGGACACAACGAAGAATGAAACACGATAGCTGTTAGCGGTTAGCTTTTAGCTGTTAGCTAAGAGCTAAAAGCTAAGAGCTAAAAGCTGTTTCTTATAGAGGAGGGGTCTATGGAAAGGAAAAAAGCAGCGTTTAAAGGCTCCTGGTATCCTGACGATGGCCGGGAGTGTGAACGACAAATCCTAAGGTTTTTAAAGGACAGAAACGGGCCGTCCAGGGGTAGTTATGTGGGAGGAATCGTTCCCCATGCCGGGTGGTTTTTTTCAGGTTCCATTGCCTGTCGGGTGATTGGTTCCCTCGTGGGCAATGGCACAGATGAAGCTCCTGACCCCGTGGATCTGGTGCTGATCTTTGGGCATCATATGCTTCCCAGCGATCCACCTTTGATCATGGGCAGCGGAGCGTGGGAAACACCGTTTGGTGATCTTGAGGTTCACAGGGGGGTTGCCGCTGCCCTTGCCGAAAGTGTGGATGGAATCCTTCTGGGACCGGACACCTTTCCTGGCGAGAACACCATTGAACTCCAGCTCCCCTTTGTGCGGTATTTTTTTCCAGAGGCAGTCATCGTTCCCGTGGGGGTTCCGCCTTCGCCCCTTGCCCAGAAGATCGGAACTCTGGCCGTTGAAGCAGCCGTAAAATCAGGACTTACCGTCCGGGTGCTAGGGTCGACCGACATGACTCACTATGGACCAAATTATGGCTTTTCCCCGGCAGGCGAGGGTATGGCGGGCCTTGACTGGGTGACCACCATCAATGATCCCAGGGCCGTCAGGGCAATGGTTGAAATGGATGTCGACGCCATCCTTGACCAGGGGCTTAAAAATCATAACCTCTGCTGTTCCGGTGCCGTTGCCGCAGCCGTTGCCGCGGCCCGTTCCATGGGGGCTTTGCGGGGCGTTGTGCTTGACTATGCCACAAGTCATGAACGAAGCCCCGGCGAGAGTTTTGTCGGCTACTCGGGTATCCTTTTTGAAAAAACATCAGCGTAAATGGTTCCATTCGGCAGCAGTTAGCAGTTAGCTAAAAGCTAACTGCTAACTGCTAACTGCTAATAGCTCATCCTTCGATCACGGCCCGGATGCGGCTCACTGTTTTTTCCCGGCCAAGGGCAAGAATCATCTCAAAGATGCCGGGACTTACGGTTTTTCCTGTGAGGGCCACCCTCAGGGGCTGGGCGATCTTGCCGAACTTGAGGTCGTGTTTTTCCATCACCTGTTGGAATACCCCCTCAAGGGCTGGTTCGGTGAACTCTTCGAGGGCCTCAATGGCATCTGCACATTCGGTAAGGGGCTCCATGATTTCGGGTTTGAGGAACTTTTTTACCGCCTTGTCGTCAAAGGCCAGGGTGTCGACAAAGTAGAACAGAGACGCCTCGGCCATCTCCACCAGGGTTTTGCTCCGGGGTTTCAGGCTTTCGACAACCAGTTCAAGCGCTGGCGAGTTTTCAATGGTTATGCCCCTTGTCGCAACATAGGGGATAAGTGCCTTTGCAATTTCAGCGTTGGTCTTTGCCTGGATGTGCTTTGCGTTGAGGGCCATGAGTTTGTCCATGTCAAACATGGACGCAGAACGACCCAGGTGTTCCAGGGAAAATTTCTCTATGAGTTCTTCCCTTGTGAAAAACTCCTGGTCCCCGTGGGACCAACCTAGCCTGACAAGGTAGTTGATCATGGCGTCGGGCAGGATGCCCATCTCCCTGTACTCGCTGACACTCATGGCTCCGTGGCGCTTTGACAGCCTTGATTTGTCGTGTCCGAGCACCATTGGTACATGGCCGAACTGCGGCAGTTCTGCCCCAAGGGCCCGGTAGATGAGAATCTGCTTGGGCGTGTTGACAAGGTGGTCGTCACCCCTGAGAATTGTGTTGATTCCCATGGTGAGATCATCCACCACAACGGCCAGGTTGTAGGTGGGACTGCTGTCGCTTCGCTGTATGACAAAGTCGTCTATCTCGCTGTTCTGGAACGAGGTGGGACCCTTTACCATATCTTCAACCACAGTGCTGCCGCTGCTGGGTACCTTGAGTCTGACCACCCGGTTAGCCCCTGGTCCAAGATCAAGGTCCCGGCAGTGTCGGTTGTACATGGGGCGTTGGCCGTTCGCCCTTGCCTCCTGGCGCATTGCGTCTACCTCTTCCGGTGTGCAGCTGCAATAGTAGGCATGACCTGAATCAATGAGTCGTTTTATATATTCCCGGTAGAGGGGATATCGCTCGGTCTGGAAAAAGGGGCCCTCGTCCCAGTCTATCCCAAGCCAGTTCAGGGAATCAAAGATTGCGTCCACAGATTCTTTGGTGGATCGCACCGTGTCCGTGTCCTCGATTCTCAAGACAAATCTGCCCTTGTTTTTTCGAGCCCAGAGCCAGTTGAAAAGTGCGGTCCTGGCCCCCCCGATATGAAGGTATCCCGTGGGGCTTGGCGGGAACCTTGTAATAATGGTATCCATAGATTAACTCCGTTCATTAACTCGGTTTATTAACACCATACAGTATGTTTGATTTGCACTGCTGTGCTGGTTGGTGGAGATACCACAGAGCATAAATTTGGACAAGGTCTTATTGATGTGACGATTATTATCTTGACAATCTCGGCCGGTTAATTTAGTTATTAACGTTTGTTGGTATAGGGAAACTTATAAGATATGGTTCTATTTAGACTCAAATTTAATTAAATAAATTAGAAGGATAGGAGGAGACGAAATGGCAGTTCCAAAACAAAAAAGCTCTAAGTGTCGTGGAAGAAAGAGACGCACTCACCAGAAGGTGGCAGCACCCACATATACAGTGTGCCCGGCTTGTCAAGAGGCAAAACTTCCCCATGCGGCATGCCCTGCCTGCGGCGTTTACCGGGGTAGAAATGTAGGCGCAGTATCGGATGAAGAGTAGTCTGCAATTGCAACCAACCCCCTTTAAGGAGGCAGCTTTTTAATAATGTCTGTTGAGGCAAAAGTAAAAAAAATAATTGCAGAGAAGCTCCAGGGTGTGGATCTTGAGGATGTAGTTCCAGAAGCCTCCCTGATCGACGACCTCGGGGCCGATTCCCTTGCCCTTGTGGAGCTTATTATGAGCATGGAAGAGGCGTTTGACATTGATATTGATGATGATGATGCTGAAAAGATGATTTTCGTCAGCGATGCCATTGAGTACATCAAAAAAAAATCCTGACTCGGGGCGCAGTCCCCATATAAACAGGCATAGCCGGAGCGAGGAATGGTTTCTGCCGCAATAAGCATAGAGGCTTGAATTAGGATTAAATTTTGTTTCCTGTCTCTTGTTTCAAGTTTCTTGCAAGGTGATGGATAAGGTGACGGATATGATGGTTGAAAAAAAGGACCCGGCAGTTGACAGGCAGGGTCCCATTATCATTGGCAGTGATCATGCAGCCTTTCCCATGAAGGAGAAGATAATCACCCTCCTTACGGGACTGGGCATTGAGGTAAAAGATGCAGGAACATTCAGCCTGGACTCTGTAAATTATACGGACTATGGTAAAAAAGTGGCAGGGGCCGTATCAAAGGGTGATTATTCCCGAGGTATTCTGCTGTGCGGCACAGGCCTTGGCATGTCCATGGTTGCCAATCGATTTCCCGGGGTCAGGGCGGCCCTTTGCAGTGATATATTTTCTGTGCGCATGAGTCGGGAGCATAACGACTCAAATATTCTTGTGCTCGGAGGTCGTATCATTGGAGATGCCCTTGCATTTGAACTTGTCAAAACATGGCTTACGACCCCATTTGAAGGGGGGAGACATCTTGACAGAATTTTGAGCATGGAAACCTCGGCCTGAATATCGGCCCAGGAAAAGGAGACAGGGTAGTGGATATTGCTGAATTAAAAGAGGTTGACCCGGAGCTTCTTATGATCATCCGTGAGGAGGAACTTCGCCAGGAGGAGGGGCTTGAGCTTATTGCCTCGGAGAACAGGGCGAGTCGGGCAGTGATGGCGGCCCAGGGGTCGGTGCTCACAAACAAGTATGCTGAAGGGTATCCCCTGAAACGTTACTATGGCGGTTGCACCGTGGTTGACCGGGCCGAAACCCTGGCCATTGACCGGGCAAGGGAGCTTTTCAAGGCGGAGTATGCAAACGTTCAGCCCCACTCCGGGTCAACGGCCAATATGGGCGCCTATTTTGCCGTGATCAAGCCTGGGGACACCGTGCTTGCCATGGATCTCTCCCATGGCGGTCATCTGACCCACGGAAGTCCGGTAAGCTTCTCCGGCAGGCTCTTCAATTTTGTACATTACGGCCTTTCCAGAGAGACTGAAATGATAGACATGGACGAGGTTGCGGACCTTGCCCAGCGCCATCGGCCCAAGCTAATCGTAGCCGGTGCCAGCGCCTATCCAAGGATCATTGATTTTAAGGCATTTTCAGAGATCGCAAAATCTGTAGGTGCTCTTTTCATGGTGGATATGGCCCATATTGCAGGACTTGTGGCGGCTGGGGTTCACCCGTCACCCGTTCCCCATGCAGACATTGTTACAAGTACCACCCACAAGACCCTGAGGGGGCCACGTGGTGGGCTGATTCTGGCAACCGAAGAGATCGGCCCCAGGATATCCAGCCAGATTTTTCCCGGAATCCAGGGGGGACCCCTCATGCACGTCATCGCAGCTAAGGCAGTGGCCTTGAAAGAGGCCCTGGCTCCGGAATTTGCTCAATACCAGCAGCAGGTGGTGGCCAATGCAGCGACCCTTGCAAGGGGCCTTATGGAACGGGGAATGAACCTTGTATCCAAGGGCACGGACAACCACCTCATGCTCCTCAATCTTACCCATATGGGGATTTCAGGCAAAGAGGCTGAAAATCGTCTCGGGGCCGCAGGAATAACTGTGAATAAAAATGCCGTTCCCGACGATCCCCTGGGGCCCAGGGTGACCAGCGGCATTCGACTCGGGACACCCCTGTTGACATCAAGGGGTATGGGCGAGGCGGAGATGCTTCTTGTTGCAGACCTTGTGTGTCAGGCCCTAGAGGCGCCGTCAACCGCTGAAATCCTCAGGGAAAAGGTGAAGTCCCTCTGTGCATCCTTCCCCCTTTATGGAGACACCCTCGTCCATGGGTGATCCTGTCCGGCCCTCCTGGGACACGTATTTCATGGGCATTGCCCGGCTTGTGGCAACCCGTGCCACCTGCATCCGCCGCAGGGTCGGGGCTATCCTGGTCAAAGACAGGCGAATTTTATGCTCAGGATATAATGGTGCCCCCACAGGGATTGACCACTGTGATGTGACAGGGTGTCTGCGCAAACAGCTGAACGTTCCCTCCGGGCAGAAGCATGAGCTTTGCAGGGGGGTTCATGCCGAACAGAACGTCATTGTTCAGGCAGCCTGCCATGGTATTCCAGTCAGGGATTCAACCCTTTACTGCACACACAAGCCCTGTTCCATTTGCGCAAAGATGCTCATCAATGCGGGCATCAGGGAAATTTACTATGCCGAGGGGTATGACGACTCCATGTCTGACACCATGTTTGCCCAGGCAGGAATTGCTTTAATCCGAATAAAAGAAGAGGTGATGCCATGAAATGTCCCTATTGCGGGCTGTTGAACAACCGTGTTGTGGATTCAAGGTTGAGCCGGAGCGAATTTGCCGTTCGAAGGCGCAGGGAGTGCTTAGACTGCATGCGCAGGTTTACCACCTACGAAAAGGTGGAAGAACTGCCGGTCATGGTTGTGAAAAAAGACGGCCGCAGGGAGGAGTTCAACCGGGACAAGATCCTTACCGGGATAAAAAAGGCCTGTGAAAAACGTGCCATCAGCGTGGATCAGATTGAAGAGGTGGTGGATTCTGTTGAGCGCAAATTTCGGGATGCCAATGAAAAGGAGATCTCGTCGGAAATTGTCGGCAACAAGATTATGGATCATCTCCACCGCCTGGATGATGTGGCCTATGTACGGTTTGCCTCTGTGTACCGGGAGTTCAAGGATGTGGATGATTTTATCGAAGAACTCAAGAGCCTTATTCCTCGTAAAATAACCAATGACTCAGATGCCGGCGGCTGTTCAGATAATGGAAGTTCCGAAGATGGATGAAGCAATCCATGAAAACTTTATGGCCCTTGCCATTGATCTTGCCCTGAAGGGCAGAGGATACACTTCGCCCAACCCGGTGGTAGGAGCCGTTGTTGTTAAGAACAACAGGGTAATCGGTCAGGGATGGCACAGGGGGGCGGGACTTGCCCACGCAGAGGTTAATGCAATAGATGATGCAGGCGACGCCGCCAGGGGCGGCGATATTTACGTTACCCTTGAGCCTTGCAACCATACGGGAAAAACACCGCCATGCACCAGAAAAATCCTTGAGGCAGGCATCCGCAGGGTGTTTGTGGGAACCGAAGATCCCAATCCTTTTGTGGGTGGAGGGGGTATAGAGTTTCTGAGGGACCGGGGCGTTGAGGTCGAGGTTGGAGTCTGTAGAAAAGAAGCTGAAACACTCATCGAAGATTTCATCTGGTATGTCAAAAATCATAAAACACCCTTTGTCCTTTTAAAGTGTGCCTCAACCCTGGACGGTCAGCTTGCCACGCGAACCGGAGATTCAAAATGGATTACCGGCAAGGATTCCAGACTCTACGTTCACAAGCTCCGCCACCAGGTGGATGCCATTCTTGTCGGAGCAGGCACCATTAGGGCCGATAACCCCTCATTAACCACAAGGATTGAAGGTTTTGACGGTCGTGATCCCCTGAGGGTGATCCTCGATGCCAGCCTCTCCATTGATCCAGGTTCAAAGATATTCACACAGCAGTCCAGCGCTAAAACTATCATCGCCACATCTTCAAAGGCAGATCCTGACCGCTGTGCCCTGTTCAAGAGTCTGGGGGTTGAGCTGCTTTTTATTCCCGAACAAAATGGAATGATTGATTTAAGGCTTCTGATCTATGCCCTCGGTAGGAGAGGCATCGTGAGTCTTTTGATCGAGGGTGGCGGTCGTGTGGTTCATTCCGCCCTTTCAGCTGGGGTGGTCAACAAGCTGTACCTCTTCTTTGCCCCCAAAATCCTGGGCGGTGATGACGGGGTCTCCATGTGTCGGGGGCAGGGCCCCGAATTGATGAAAGAGGCCCTTGGGTTGAGCTGCGTTGAGGTTCAACGGTTTGACCAGGATATTCTCATCAAGGGTTATTTCAAAAACTGTGGTCCTAATCAGCCGGGGGAGTGTTAAGTTGTTTACGGGAATCATCGAAGGGATTGGAATCCTGAAAAAAATTCAGTCAAACGGCCAGGGTAAAAGGCTTGTAATCGATACTGGAATGGATCTTACCAATACAAAGATTGGTGATTCTATTGCAGTAAACGGGGCCTGCCTCACGGTTGTGACCTTGAAGAACAACATTTTTGAGGTGGACATGGCTCCTGAAACTGTCGCCAGAACCACCTTTAAGTCACTTTTGCCCGGTGCCCGCCTGAACCTTGAACGCGCCCTTCGACTCTCGGACCGTCTGGACGGCCATCTTGTCTCGGGGCACATCGACGCCACGGGATTTGTTGCGTCCAAAATTATAAGCAGCAATGCCGTTATCATGACCATCGGCATTCCTGATTTGCTTGCAGATGAGATAATTGAAAAGGGTTCGGTTGCAATCGACGGAATCAGCCTTACCGTTAACAAATGCAGCACCACGGATTTTGAAGTGAGCATCATTCCCCACACGGCAAAGATAACCACAATTGGTACGATCAGGGTTGGGGACAGGATCAACATCGAAACCGATATGATAGGGAAATATGTTAACCGGTTTTTAAAACAGAACCCAAAATCGGCAACTGCCGGAGCCAGCGGCAAAACAGACTCGATCACAAGGGAGTTGCTGGCAAAAAAAGGATTCATATAGCCCGCATGGGCAGTAGGTAGTAGGTAGTGGATGGTTGTAGGGGGGCAATTCATGAATTGCCATTGTAAGTTGTTGTGGGGGTGGAATCAGTTTTATGTAGGTCCACATGTCCCGACGGACATAATGAAGCATGAAACTCGATAGCTGTTAGCAGTTAGTCGATAGCTAAAAGCTGTTTCTTATAAAAAAGGAGTGAAAAAGTATAAATGCCGCAGATTACAATTGAGCAGGCCATTGAAGATATCAAAGCTGGACGCATGGTTATCCTGGTAGATGACGAGGACAGGGAAAATGAAGGGGATCTTACCATGGCGGCAGAGGCTGTCACCCCGGAGGCGATTAATTTCATGGCAAAGTACGGCCGGGGCCTTATCTGTCTCTCCATGACAGGTGAAATGGCCGACCGACTGGAGCTTCCCATGATGGTTGAAGACAACACCTCCCAGTTTGAAACAGGATTTACCATTTCCATCGAGGCAAGGGAGGGGGTTACCACCGGCATATCTGCGGCTGACAGGGCAAGGACCATACAGGCAGCTGTGGCAGACGGGGCAACCGCCTACGACCTTGTCAGACCTGGTCATATTTTCCCCTTGCGGGCAAGGGACGGCGGCGTGATGGTCAGAATAGGC
This sequence comes from Desulfobacterium sp., assembly GCA_034007745.1. Lineage (GTDB taxonomy): Bacteria > Desulfobacterota > Desulfobacteria > Desulfobacterales > Desulfobacteraceae > Desulforapulum. The sequence continues at coordinate 10,672 of JAVEQI010000025.1, read as the reverse complement.
CAGACCGAAGGATCTGTGGATCTTGCCCGTCTGGCCGGTTTAAAACCCGCTGGTGTAATCTGCGAGATCATGGACGATGACGGCACCATGTCAAGAAGGCCTTCCCTCGAGAAATTCAGCCAGGAGCACAATATCGGTATCTGCACCATTGCAGACCTTGTGGAGTATCGGCTAAAGACGGAATCCTTTGTCAGAAAGGCAGCCCAGAGCAGCATTCCAACGGGATTCGGCGGTGAATTTAAAATTATTGCCTATGAAAACGATCTGGACAATCTCACCCACATTGCCATGGTCAAGGGAGAGATTGACCCTGAATCTGCACTGCTTGTGCGAGTTCACTCCGAATGCATGACAGGTGACATTTTTGGTTCCCTTCGCTGCGACTGCGGCGAACAGCTCCACAAGGCCATGAGTATGATCGACAAGGAGGGCAGTGGCGTTATCCTTTATCTTCGTCAGGAGGGCCGGGGTATAGGCCTTGTGAACAAACTCAAGGCCTATGAACTCCAGCGTAAGGGGTGTGACACGGTTGAGGCCAATCTCGAACTCGGGTTTGATGCAGACATGCGCGATTACGGTATCGGTGCCCAGATGCTTGTGGATCTTGGGGTACGAAAGATGCGCCTGATGACCAACAACCCCACCAAGATGGTCGGGCTCGAAGGGTATGGATTGAGCATAGTGGAGCAGGTGCCCATTGAGATTGAGCCAAACAAGCATAATAAGGGTTATTTAAAATGCAAACAGCTTAAGATGGGGCATATGCTCAAGAAGTGTTAATCAGTAGGCGGTAGAGGCTCCCCTTGCGGATGCCCTTTATGGCGGGCTCAATAAAATCCCATGCCTGGCTGCCAGTTCGGAGCAAGAGATGGCATCCGAGCACAATAAACATTGAAATTTGTCAATTATGCCGGTTAGAAGCGAGTTTCATAAAAAAAACAAGGAAAAGTAAAGATGCCACAGATAATAGAAGCAAATCTTTCGGCCCAGGGTAAACGCTTTGGAATCATTGCCGCAAGGTTCAATGATTTTATAACCGAACGACTTGTGGGCGGTGCCATGGATGCATTGATCAGAAGCGGGGCTGCAGACGAGGATATTTCCCTGGTTAAGGTCCCTGGTGCCTTTGAAATTCCCCTAGTGGCAAAAAAAATGGCCATGTCCAACAGGTATGACGCCATTATCTGCCTGGGTGCGGTTATCCGGGGGGCAACCAGCCATTACGACTATGTGTGCGCCGAGGTCTCCAAGGGTATAGCCTGTGTCAGCCTTGACTACGGTCTGCCGGTAATGTTTGGAATACTCACCACCGAGAGTATCGAACAGGCCATTGAACGGGCCGGAACCAAGGCGGGAAACAAGGGGTTTGATTCGGCCCTTGCAGCCATTGAAATGGCAAATCTCATGGCAACCCTGGGCGAGGCCTGATTTTTATGGGTGAACGCAGACAGGCAAGGGAGCTTGCCCTTCAGGCCCTTTGCTACCTGGATGTTGACATGGGAGACCCCGAAGAGTTGCTTGAGCTTTTTTGCAGCAATTTTAAAGATCGAATCGGTGAATCAATCAGGCCCTTTTTTCTTGAGCTCGTACACGGGGTGATTGCGTCACGTCAGGAAATTGACGGTTTGATGAATCTGTCTTCTATCAACTGGAAGGTCTCAAGAATGCCCATTGTGGACCGCAACATAATGCGCATGGCAATTTTTGAGATGCTCAAACGTCCAGATATCCCTCCAACGGTTTCCATCAACGAGGCCGTTGAAATCGGAAAAAGGTTCGGCACCCGGGGCTCAGGGGCATTTATCAATGGAGTACTCGATAAGATTCGTGTGCTCAAACAAATTGACAGGGGAGGCGACGAATGATCATAAAAAAGCTTGAAGTGGGGCCGATTATGGCCAACTGCTATATTCTTGGATGTGAAAGGACCGGCGAAGCGGTTGTCATTGATCCAGGAGATGAGGCAGATCGAATCCTCATGGCCCTTGCTGAGTCTAACCTCAAGGTTAAGTATATCATCAACACCCATGGCCATTTTGACCATGTGGGGGCAAATGCACACATGAAAAAGGTTACCGGTGCAAAACTCATGATTCATCGGGACGATGAACCCATGCTCAAGGATCTTTCCAGGGCAGCAGCAAGCTTTGGGCTGAGTGCTGAAAACTCACCAGGGGCTGATGTTCACCTTGCCGACGGGGATGAAATTTCCTTTGGTGATATAACCCTTACCGTTATCCATACCCCGGGTCATTCAAGGGGCGGAGTCTGTCTCCATACCCCGGGTGCTCTTTTTTCCGGGGACACACTCTTTGCGGGCTCCATTGGCCGGACAGATCTTCCAGGTGGTGATTACGACACCCTTATCCGGTCGATTAAAACCAAAATTATCGGGCTCGACAGCGGGACAATCGTTTATCCCGGTCACGGACCTGAAACCTCGATTGCCCAGGAAGAGCGAATGAATCCCTTTTTAAGGTGATTCACCTTAAATTTACAATTTTGAGGGGTTTTATATCATGAAACAGACCATGCTGGGTTTATTGGTTTTGCTGTTGTTATGCCTGGTTGCACCTTCGGCCTATTGCGCCGTCACCCCTGGTGCCTCAGCCTTTATTCTTAAACCTGACGTGAGCTTTGGCACGGTTGCCGAGGGAATCTGGGTCGATCATACCTTTGTGGTGGAGAACCGGGGAGATGAACCCCTTCGCATCCTTCGTGTGCAGTCGGGCTGAGGTTGTACTGTTGTCGATTATGACAGAGAGATTCCCCCGGGCGGGGAAGGAAAAATTGCAGTTAAGGTCAACACTCTTGGTTACGGGGGGAGGGTGCTGGTTCAACAGATTAAGGTTCACACCAATCTGACGGATAACCCCCTGACCCTCAAGGTGAGCGGGAGTGTTGAAAAAATAGCCACAATAACACCCGAGGTGGTCCATTTTGTGGGTGCCCCCGGGGACAACCTGGAGGCAACAGTTTATATCCTGCCCTCCGACAGGTATGACTTTTCCCTTAAAGACCAGGTGGTTCCAGCCATGAAGAATGTTGAGGCTGTGCTGAAATTGTCAGATACCCGGGGGAAAGCCTGGGAGCTTGTCGTTACAAATACGAGAAAAACAGCGGGTCGATATTATGAGGTGATCACCCTTGCGACAGACAGTCAAGCCCAGCCGGAACTTAAAATCAGGGTGTTTGGTAATCTTGACGCCGGTGACGGTTCAGCCCCACATACAACAGGCCCCTAATTAGCTGTTAGCAGTTAGTAGTTAGCTAAAAGATAAGGGATGTGTTTCATATAAAAAAACATCCAGGTAGGAGAGAGGAAGATTTGTCCATGAATAAAATAAAAGCAGTGGTCTTTGACTGCGACGGTGTGATGTTTGATACGGCAGAGGTGAATAAACGCTATTATAATCGAGTT
>JAVEQI010000025.1:0-7151 GCA_034007745.1 Desulfobacterium sp. | reverse complement strand
TATAAAAAAACATCCAGGTAGGAGAGAGGAAGATTTGTCCATGAATAAAATAAAAGCAGTGGTCTTTGACTGCGACGGTGTGATGTTTGATACGGCAGAGGTGAATAAACGCTATTATAATCGAGTTCTCGACCACTTTAACAAACCTCCCCTGACCCGGTCCCAGTTTATCAAGGTCCACATGTTTTCGGTAAAAGAGGCCATTGCCTATCTATTTCCTGAGCGACAGGATCTTACCGGTGTCTTTGATTACATGCAAGGATTCAACTATGGGGAGTTTATCTCCCTCATGACCATCGAGCCCGGGTTGATCCATTTGCTGGACAGGCTCAAGGAGCGTGAGTATATAAGAGCCGTTGCCACAAACAGAACCAACACAATGGCCGAGGTTGTAAGAGTCTTTGACCTTGGACATCGTTTTGAATCTATTGTCACAGCCGCAGATGTTGAAAATCCAAAGCCCGCCCCGGACCAGCTTTTTAAAATCATGGATCAGTTTGAACTGAAGGCCAGGGAAATCCTTTTTGTTGGTGATTCAAGCTTTGATCAAATGGCAGCAGCTGCTGCCGGAACATTTTTTGTGGCTTTCAACAATCTTTCCCTCACGGCTGATTTTCATTTTAATTCAATGGCCGCCATCGGGGAGTTGCTCAATATTGATAAACCAATAAATGTTCTTGACAAAAAGGGCAATGACGATTAGATGAAGTAGTAGTTTTAAATAAAATTTGGATAAATGTTTGGTATAACATTTATTGTTGTTAATATAAAATAAGGAGATAGGTTAGTATGTCTAAATTAGTTGCACCACACGGTGGAAAAGGACTTGTATGCTGCAAGCTTGAAGGCGCAGAATTGGCAGCAGAACAGAAAAAAGCTGCAGGACTGAAAAAAATTGAGATCAGCTCCCAGGTAAAGGGTGATCTTATCATGATGGGAATTGGTGGATTTAGCCCCCTTGGAGGTTTTATGACCAAGGCTGACTGGAAAGGCGTTTGTGCAGACTTTCTGCTTGCAGACGGTACTTTCTGGCCTGTGCCTGTTATGCTTGACGCATCCAAAGCAGATGCCGCAGAGATCAAGGTAGGCGATGAGATCACCCTTGAGAGAAAAGGTGAGACATTTGCCACCATGAAGGTCACCGAGAAATTCGAGATGACCGAAGATGATAAAAAATGGGAGTGCGAGAAGGTCTACAAGGGTCATGGCGAAGAGTCTGCCGACGACGTATTCTGGAAAACCGCAATGGAGGATCACCCCGGTGTCCAGGCTGTTATGGCGAGAAAAGAGTTCTGCCTTGCAGGCCCTGTAAAGGTTCTTTCCGAGGGTGAGTTCCCCGAAAAATTTAAGGACGTTTACCTTTCCCCCAAGCAGGTTCGTGCCATCTTTGACGAGCGTGGATGGGCAAACGTTGCCGCTATGCAGCTTCGTAACCCCATGCATCGTTCCCACGAGCATCTTTGCAAGATCGCCCTTGACGTATGTGATGGTGTTCTCATCCACTCCCTGATCGGTAGCCTCAAACCCGGCGATATCCCGGCAGACGTTCGCATCAAGTGCATCGACACCCTGATCAAGGGATACTTTGTTCCCGAGCATGTTCTAAATGCAGGATATCCCCTTGACATGCGTTATGCAGGACCCCGTGAGGCCCTTCTCCATGCAACCTTCCGTCAGAACTATGGCGTAAACAGGATGATCATCGGCCGCGACCATGCAGGCGTTGGTGATTTCTACACATTGTTTGAGGCCCAGGAGATTTTTGATGCGATCCCGACTCCTGAAGAGCCCGGCAAGGCCCTTCTCTGCGAGCCCCTCAAGATTGACTGGACTTTCTACTGCCACAAGTGTGACGGTATGGCCTCCATGAAAACCTGCCCCCACGGCAAGGACGATAGGGTCATTCTTTCCGGCACAAAGCTGCGCCACGCCCTTTCCAACAACGAGGAGGTTGTTGATCACTTTGGCCGTGAAGAGGTACTTGTTATTCTGAGAAAGTACTATGCAGGCCTCAAGGACAAGGTAGAAATCAAGCTCCAGAGCCATGCCGAAGGAACCAAGATGTAAACACCCCGGTGTGGGTATTGATTTAGTTTTTTTGCAGGTTTAGTAAGATAGATAGCATAGATAGCAGGAGGGGGTTTTCTTCGAATAGGGAGAATCCCCTCCTTTTTGCCGTTTCCCCAGGTGTTAATCCAATAATTAATATGGGGGATCTCATTTAAATCCCTTGCCCAGCGAGTTGAAGAGTTGAAATGGTCAGACCGGTAATCAGCAGGCGGGTCGGGTATAAGCCCGAGGTCAGTTATTTTAAACCAAGGGGCATTCCCATGTTTGATCTTGAGGAGGTGCGTCTCACTGTTGATGAGAGGGAGGCGGTTCGATTGGCAGATCTCGAGGGCCTTTCCCACGAGGAGGGCGGCCAGCAGATGGGGGTCTCCCGGGCCACCTTTGGACGCATTTTAAGGAATGCGAGAACTACCATTGCCGATGCAATCATAAATGGAAAGGCTATCTCTGTCCAGGGAGGAAATTACGAGATCGTGATTACCCAGCGGGTTTTTCTCTGCATGGCCTGCAGTCATAGATGGACAGAACCGCCTGGAACCGGTCGCCCCAAGGGGTGTCCCCTGTGTGACAGCGCTGATGTGCAGCGCATTATATCGACTGATTAAAGATTTTCCGGAGTAAAGGCAACTACCTGATCGATTTCAGCGCAATCCGTGAACAGCATCACAAGCCTATCTACTCCCAGGGCAATGCCCGCAGCCTGGGGCATGTTTTTAAGATCCCTGAGAAAGGGTTCGGGCATGGGTGTGGCGGGTTTGTTTAAAAGGGTGCGGATCTTCGTCGCCTGTTCAAACCTGGTTCTCTGCTCAACCGGGTCAACAAGCTCAGAAAAACCGTTGGCAAGCTCGATGCCGCCAATGTAGAGTTCAAATCTTTCGGCAAATTTTGGATCGTCGGGTTTCAGCCGTGCCAGGGCTGCCATGGGTGCGGGAAAGTCTATGATAAGGGTGGGAACCTTTATGCCAAGCTCAGGTTCAATCTCAAAGGCTATTATTTCGTCAAACCTGTCGTCAGCCATGGCCCTTTCCATGGTGGAGGAGGTGTATCGCTTAAAGGCCTCTTTAACCGTGATTTTCTCCCAGGACGACCCTATATCGATGGTTTTTCCCTGGTATTTGAGGCTGTGTCCGCATCCTGTTTCCCTTGCGATATGTCGGATAAGCCCCCTGCACTGTTCCATCAGGTTTAGATAGGTGCAGCCTGTTATGTACCACTCCAGCATGGTCATCTCGGTCAGGTGAAGGCTGCCCCGCTCATCCCTTCTGAAACATTTGCAGATCTGGAAAATCCTGGAATGCCCCCTTGAAAGGAGGCGTTTCATGGCAAGTTCCGGTGAAGACTGGAGAAACCAGCCGTCAGACTCAAACGAGTCGATGTGGGCCTCGGGTGCCGGTGCCGGAATACGTATCGGGGTTTCAACCTCAAGGAAACCCTCCCCGTAAAAATAGTTTCGCATGGCCCGGATGATCCCGTCCCTCTGTTTCAAATTGTCCAAAATTTCTTTCTTTCCTTTACAGCAGTTTTGATTTTGCACTAGAGGCGGCAATCGGTATCCCCTTGCTGAATGAAGAAAATCTGATCCCCTTTGTTTCTTATGTTCAGCAAGGGGATACCGACTGCCGCCCGCCCTCTACTCTGACGTTTAAAATAAGAAAATTGCTGTACCCACTACCCACTACTGTCTACTATTTAATCGTGTATATATCCCGGGGCCTGTCCTGGAGATATGCCCTGTTAAACTTTTTCATGTCTGCCCGCTCAAACATATCGTACCCTGTCTCCTGGCAATGTTTGCACGCATTAAAAGGAATGTGGACGCAGAGGACATGGTTGCCCGTGGATGCCTGGGAGTCGATCTGTAAGGCACCGGCGCAGTCCCTGCAGATTCGGATTTTTTCCTTTTGTCGTTCAAGGATGCTGTCCGTGTCGTAGAAAATCTCCCTGTTGCGCTGCTGGATTTCGCCATGGGGCCCTGCCTTTTCCCTGAGTTCCATGCGTTGTTTCCAATAGCGGTTGATCACGTCTGAGGTCTGCTTGATCGCCCTGGTTACATGGGGTTCCTGCCTGAGGTTTTCGGGGTCGTAATCGGGTTCCACAACCCCGCTGAAGTCCATGTCTGCCAGGGCCAGTATAATGCCAAGGTTGACATAGGGCAGTGCACCTTCGATGGAATATCCCCCTTCGAGAACTGCGATATCGGGTCTTAAAAGGCGGGTGAGTTCGGCATAGCCCTGGGCTGAAAATTTCATGTTGGTCAAGGGGTCTGTGTAATGGTTGTCCTGGCCTGCTGAGTTGATGATCATGTCGGGCTTGAACTCTTCGAGTATGGGCAGCACCGTGTTGTTGATCATATAGAGGTACCCTTCGGTTGCCGTTCCCGGCGGAAGGGGGATGTTAAGGCAGAAACCCTTTGCGTTGGGGCCGCCAAGATCATGGGTGAATCCAGTTCCAGGGTAGAGGGTGCGCCCGTCCTGGTGAAGGCTGATGAACAGAGTGTCGGGGTCATGCCAGTAGATGTCGTTGGTTCCGTCCCCGTGGTGGCAGTCGGTATCCACAATAGCCACTTTTTTTATGCCGTGTTCCTGGCGCAGGTACTCCACCATTATCGATTCCATGTTGATGTGACAAAATCCCCTTCCTCCGTGGGCAACCCGCATGGCGTGGTGACCCGGCGGCCTGATCAGGGCAAAACCGCAGTCAATCTCTTTTTCCATGACTGCCCTTGCTATGACCTTGGCTCCGCCTGCGCTGATTAGATGGGATTCGGTGGTGATCGCGGCCTCGTCTGGAACGCAGAAATGCACCCGCTGGATTTCTTTGGGGGTGATCATTTCCGGCTTGTATTCCTTGATGCCGTTTATGTCGAAAACACCCTCTTCCATGACCTGGTCCTGGGTATAGAGCAGTCGCTCTTCTCTTTCCGGATGGGTCGAATTTATGGCCCAGTCAAATGCCGGGAAAAAAACAAGACCGGTTCGTTTGTTTGCCTTCAGCATTTTGCCCCCATGGTTTCGCAAAAGGAGTCCTTGAACGTTTCGTTTAACGAGTTATAAACATCGTCATACCCCTTGATCAATCCGGGTTTTACCTGGAGTTTAGCCCGGTAAAGCTTACCCTGGGTGGAAAACTTACGGACAATGTTGAACTTTTGAAATTCGATCACTTCGATTTCAAGATCCTCTGGATCGGATCCCGATCGAAGGGCTTTCCCGTGGATAAGGGTGTAGGCTGTTTCAATGAAATCATCCTCGGTGTATCCCTTGGAAATGGGCTCGCTGTAATCCTCTTCAGGTGCTGTTGCGATTCCCTGCTCTGTGTCTGCATACAATGATACCTCGCAGGTGGTTCGGGCAAGAGCAGCTCCTATTGCATTGGCAACGCAGCTTGCTGGGATCGCTATTGTATCTATGCCTGACTGGCGTTGGATCTCGGGTGCTAAAAACGGAGCCGGGCCTCCCAGGAGGAGGATTTTAGTGGGTTTTATCTGATATCCCTCCAGGAATTCATGCACCGTGTATACGGGTTTGCTGTTGATGTGGGAGACCATTTTCATACCTTCTTTGACGATCATGGCACAGCAGGTCTTAAAGATAGTTTCAGCGGCTTCAACCGGAGTCGTTCCCAATTGTTCGGCAATAGTCTTTATTCCTTCCAGGGCCTTTTCACTGTTGCCAATTGCCATGATGCCAAGGACTACCATGGCGTCGGTGGGGGTGGGGAAGGGACCGCCAAAGGCCATGGCAGGTCCGGATCGATGGGGGCCTATTTTTACGGTGTTTCCATCTACCCTTACATGGCTGTCCCCGCCTATTCCCTTGGAATGGGTTTTCAGGGATCGGATAAGGCTCTTGTAGGGTCCCCGGCCAATACCCACCGGTTCCAGAAGCGGAGCCCGGTCCACCATGAGGGCAATGTCTGTGGTGGTTCCACCTATATCCAGAACCAGGACATCCTGAAGGGCCGGTGCATGGGCAAGGGTGCCCATGACGCTTGCTGCGGGTCCCGAAAGAATGGCCTGGCCAGGGAATTCCATGGAAGCCTCAAGGCTCATGGTGCCTCCGTCGGCCTTGAGAATCTGGATTGGCGCCATGAGTCCCTTTTGTTCAAGGGATCGCTTGACCGCATTGAAAAATGATCGATGGATGCTGTAGACAGAGGTGTTTAGGAGAACAGTTGCGATCCTCCTTGGGAAGTTGAGGTTTCCCGACACGTGGTGACCGAGGAAAATTTTATCGAAATCTTTGACCAGAATTTCCTTGATCATAAGTTCGTGAAAGGGGTTTCTGGGGGAAAATTTCCCAATTACCCCCACGTGTTTGACCCCTTTTTCTTTGAGTGTTTTTGAAATGGCGAGGATTTCGTGGGGATTGACCGGGCTTCGTTCTCTTCCCCTGTGGTCGATGGAGCCTGAAACCGGGAAGTAATATTTCCCCCTGCGAAAATACATTGGATCAATGCCTGGCCCTGAGCTTACTATAATTCCCACAGGTTCGGTCTGCTGTTGAATAACGGCATTTGTGGTGAGTGTGGTGCTGAGGACAATCCGGGTGATCATAAGGGGATCGATTCCTTCAAGCAGAAGGTTGAGACCTGAAAGAACAGTGTTGAATAGATCCAGGGAATCTGTTGCTACCTTGACATTTCGCTTGAGTCCTGTTTTATCAAGCAGAACTGCATCTGTGTGGGTTCCGCCGACATCTAGTCCGATTAGCATGGGTATCCTGAATATTGCCCTCTATAATGAACCGTTGTTAAGTTGTGACCCTTAATTTGAGAGCAAACCAGAAAAGAAAAAAGATGTCAATCAGATTTTGCGGTACACATGTTGACTTTCAAAGCTTATTGGCTTAGGAAAGGTAGAGTTTTCATTGAAATCATAGAATCATTCAACAGGTAAGTTCGCAACAAGGAAACAGGAGAAAATAAAATTATGGCACAGTTGATTTCAGATCGGAGGGACATAGATTTTGTTTTACATGAACAGCTCGGGTTGGTGGACCATGAGCGTTTTTCCGAGTTCAATAAAAAAACGGTTGATTTGATAGTTTCAGAGGCAAGAAATCTTGCAGTAAAGGAGATTC
>JAVEQI010000002.1:0-165312 GCA_034007745.1 Desulfobacterium sp. | reverse complement strand
TGATGTCCTTAAGGGCTGGAAAACGTCCTTCTCTATCGATGTCGGCCTTGATATTAACAGGCCTGAGCCTCTCAGAAAACTTTCCGATCTCGGTCACATCATAATATTTTTCAATATGTTTTCTGGAACGGGCAATGGTCAGAAGGTCCAGCAGCTTAAAATAATCGAAATTCAAGGCCTCTATCAACGACTTAACGGTTCCTAAAGATTTATTATCAAGCATCCCGGCAGACTGCTTCACAGCTCTTCACCCGCTTTGAAAGCTTTTACTTTCCCACCACGGACCCATATGTCAACCTCGTCTTTCTTAAATTTCCAGAGACGGCCGATTTTATGGGCAGGTATGCCTTTTGCGCTTATCCATGTATAAACAGTATCTTTGCTGATACCCAGGTATTGAGCAATTTCTTCGACTGACAACCAACGATCTTCCATTTTAAACACCTCTGAAGATTATAGGTTCAAATTGGTTCGATCTGTCTTTTTACATGAGATCTGCTCTTTGTCAATTTGGTTTAGTTGAGTTTAGCCAAGTTTTACATGAAATGTTGGTTCGAGATTGGTAAAAGCCGATCCCCAATGATGAAAACTCCAGTTTCCAACGGATTTGATCGAGAAATAACGACAGATCATTGGCGTATTGAACTTAGGAACGCAGATTAAATAACATGAACGAAATTGCTTGTCCTTTGACCCATCTACTGAGTTGCATCAAAGGCCCAATAGGCCTGCGACCATGCTTACAAAGATTGACAATGTTTGTGTTTTTTCAGGTGAATGATTACACCAGACTATCCTTAGTTAATCCACGCATTGATTTAAAACCAATAGAGGCCTTTTTAAGTTTCAAAAGTCAATGAACTTGCATCAAGATTAATTCGATACCCGGCAGTAATAGGTTTTGCATTGCCTTGGTATCATGTGGTTTTTTGGCCTATGAAGACTTATGCAAAGGGTCAGATGGGTATGGGGACTTATCGTTGTCCCCATTGTTTACAACCCGCGCATATATTCAGGGCGCCTGACTGATGGGTCTTTGATACCGGCTTTTACTCTGTATAAAAAGTCTTGTTTATCTTTTGCCAACTCACCCTTTAAACTCAGATAGTTGGAAGCGTGATTTGTGTTGAATATGCAGTTGGTCAGGTCATCGTCTGTATTGTCTATCAGGGTGTACAATTCCTCTAGGATCTGGGTTGAGGTGCATGGCTGGAATTTTTTCTCTGCTAATTGTGCCTGGATCCCTGACCCCGGGGTTACTTCCAGTGTGAGGGGGGAAATATACCACTTTCTGGGCAAGGGCGGGGCCATACGATTTATCAATTTTGCTGACTCAAGAGCGTGCCTTTGACTCTTTTCCGGGTCATTTCCGGCAAGGCCCAGCAGAAAAATCCCGGACCAGTCAATTCCTGCCAGGTGACATTTCTGAGCACCCAGGGCGTAATCGTCCTGAGTCGCCCCTTTGTTGCACTCTTTGAGGACCTGGTCGTCCCCGCTTTCAATGCCTACGTAAACCATTGTAAATCCTGCGTCGGCAAGACGTTTTAAATCATCATCAGACTTTTTGATGACATCCTGGACATGGGCATAGGCGCTGACTTTTCTTAAGTTGGGATGTTGCTGATAGCAGTATTTTGTCAGTTCAATGAGAACATCGGATTTCACAACAAAGGCATTCCCGTCTTCAAGAAATATTTTTTCAACCCGGTTCCCAAACATTTCCCTGGCCTTGCGGATGTCATTTTTGATATCTTCAATATCCTTGCGCATGGAAAATTTTTTTGTCAGATACATGGAGCAGAACGTACATCGGTGGGTGCATCCGTTTGTAACTTTTATTAATAATGAATCCCACTCGGAAGGAGGTCTGAATACAGGTGGTTCTAAATTGCCAACATCCATGTTCATAGTTTTATTTATCCTTTAACGGCCCTACACCTTAAAACGGCTTTTAAGAGAGAATTCCGTTTGTTTTTAATTTCATAAAAGCCTTCATACTATCGTAAAATCTACGATATCTGCTGCACAAGCAGAGTGTCAATACAATTGTTGTATTCTCAAAGCTATAACTGGTGCTGTCAAATTAAATTGGGTTGAAAAATGATGCTGATAATGGTTAAATCAGGATATTTTTATTAAAGAACAACGGGCACGTTGGGAACGAAATACGGCCAGAGGCCGGAATGAACAACGAAAATCCAGCCAGTCCTTAAGGATCTTGGCGAGAATTTTTTCATAAGGGGATGGGGTAACATGAAACAAAAGAAAAGGCTGATCTGGGCGGTAATGACTGTTTTTTTCCTGGTTCCCGGCCTTAGTGGAGCTAATGCCCAGAACGGTGAACAGCCTCCGGCAAGGGTGGTGACGGCCCCTGTGGTCCAGCGAATCGTTGCTGAAACCACAAAGGTGGTGGGGACCCTTTACTTTGACCGGGTGAGCAACCTTTCCACCGAGGTGGCCGGGCTTGTGAGCTCAGTTCATGTAAGCGAAGGGGACCTCCTGAAACAGGGGGCCGTGATGTTTCGATTGAACACCGATTTCGTTGACAATGAAATAGAAACTGTTCTGGCCCAGATAGATCAGGTCAAGGTTCGTCTTGCCAAGGCTCAAAAAGATCTGGATCGTTATAGGACTTTGTTCCGCCAGGAGGCGGTTAGTGAAACAGAGTACGACAATATCCTGCTCTCAAAGGAGGAGCTTGTGAAACAGGGGGTCATCCTGGAAAAACAGCTTGACCTTACCCGGCTCAAGCGGGTTAAAAGCGTTATCCTCTCGCCGTTTGACGGGCTGGTCCTTGAAAAAACGGTGGAAAAGGGGGACTGGGTCTCCCAGGGCTCCAAACTCTGTGCCATTGGATCCATCAACGACCTGTTTGTGAAAGTTTCGGTCTCTGAAAGTTTTCTTCGTTTTGCTAAGAAGGGTGAACAGGTGGAGGTTTCCATTGATTCCCTTGGAAAAAACCTGACCGGTGTCATTGATGGTTTCATACCCGTGGCCGACCCCCAGACCAAGAGCGTATTTGTCAAGGTGAGACTTCCCCTGCTTGAAAATCCAGTGCTCAACATGTCGGCAACAGTGTCCATGCCCGTGTCGGAAAAAAAGAGCATGACCCTTGTGCCAAGGGACGCCCTGGTCAGTTTTACCGGCCAGGACATGGTCTTTACCGTGACCGACGGTAAGGCCGCCCCCATGCCCGTCACTATTTTGGCCTATGTGGGGGACCATGTGGCTGTTGACCCCCAGGGATTTACGGCGGGGATGTCCATGGTGGTGGACGGAAATGCCCGGTTAAGACCGGGCCAGGCTGTTACCATTATCAATTGAAATAAGGTATAGATCGATAAAAAATGCGAGCAGGCTCGTGTGCTGTGGCTAGGGGAACAATTAAACTATGAATGTGATCGAGATTGCAATCAAAAGACCGGTTACAACGGCGGTGATGGTTATTCTTATCGTTCTGTTCGGTGTGATCGGCCTGACAAGGCTGCCGGTTCAGCTGGCACCTGATACCGATCTTCCCGAAATAGAGGTGATGACTGTCTGGCCGGGGGCAAGCCCCACGGATATGGAGAGTGAGGTTGTGGAGAAACAGGAGGATAAGCTCAAGAGCCTCCAGAACCTCCAGAAGATGGAGAGTTCTTCGTACAACGACTATGCCACAATTACCCTGACCTTTGACCTGTCCACAGACATTGACACGGCCCTGTTCCGGGTTTCCAACAAGCTCAACGAGGTTGACGAATACCCGGACAATGTCAAGCGGCCGATTCTGTCAAGCTCGGGGGGCTCGTCCCAGCCTATCATCTGGATGGTTATGAAGACCATCGAGGGAGAAGATTTCGAGATTCTCAAGCAGCGCACCTTTTTTGAAAACGAAATCCGCCAGTACCTGGAGAGGGTTGAGGGTGTAGCATCTCTCCTTGTGTTCGGCGGAACCGAGAACCAGCTGGAAATCATAATCGATCCTGAACGGATGACCCAGAGGGGCATCACCATCAACCAGATCATATCCAAAGTAACGGCTGCCAACAAGGATGTGTCGGCAGGTGTACTTGGTATAGACCGCAGGAATTACCGGATCAGGACCGTTGCAAAATTCCAGGACAGTCAGGATCCTCTGGATGTGGTGGTCTATGACGACGGGATCAAGCGGGTCTTTTTAAGGGACGTGGCAACCTCCCAAATCGGCACTGAGACCCAGATTGTTTCGGTTATGGACAAGGGCCGTGAGGGTATTGTGATTGGTGTTCGAAAGCAGAAGGGCGCCAATGTCATCGAGATTGTAAACAAGGTAAGGGCAGAGGTAGACCGTCTGAACAGGGATGTGCTTGCCGAAAAAAACCTCCTGATTGACTGGTCCCATGACCAGGCACCCTACATCCTCACCTCCATCGGCAACATGAAGAAAAATGTGATCATCGGAGCCAGCCTTGCCATCACTGTTCTTGTGATCTTTCTTGGGAGTATCAGGTCCACGGCCACCATTGGCCTTGCCATACCCATCTCGGCCATTGGCACATTTATCTTTTTGTGGCTTTTCAACAGAAATCTCAACGTTGTCAGTCTTGCCGGAATTTCGTTTGCCGTGGGAATGCTTGTGGACAACTCCATTGTGGTTCTGGAAAATATCGACCGCCAGCTCCAGACCGGCAAGAGTATCTTTGATGCGGTTCTCCAGGGTGCCAACGAGGTGTTTGGCGCAGTTATTGCCTCCACCCTGACAACGGTTGCCGTGTTTCTTCCCGTTATTTTCATCAAGCAGGAGGCGGGTCAGCTGTTCAAGGATATAGCCATTGCCATTACCTCATCCATTCTTTTAAGCCTTCTTGTGTCGGTTACCGTGATCCCCTCGTTCATGCACTTTCTTTACAAGAACAAAAAGGTCTCCCAGGGAGGCAGGATACAGGCTTTGATCGGTTCAGTGGGCGGTTTTTTTGTGAGTCTGCTAATGGGCGTGTCAAATTTTTTCCAGAAAAATGTTGTAACCAGGATGGTCTGCATCCTCACCTTTACATCCCTGGCTGTCGGCAGCGCCTGGATACTTATGCCCAAGGCCGAGTATCTTCCCCAGGGCAATCAGAATTTCATCATGAACATCCTGGTGCCTCCGCCTGGGTATTCTGCCGAAAAACGCAGGGAGGTCGGGGAATATTTGTTTGAACAGACGGCTAAATACAACAAGCCCGGCGACCACGATATGCCTTTGATTAAAAACATGTTTTACTTTTCATCGGATTTTCTTTCGGGGTTTGGGCTTTCTGCAACCGACGAGTATGAAACCGAGGCAAAGCGTTTTATTCCGATGCTCACCGGGATCATCAACTCGCTGCCGGGCATGTTCGGCATCAGCATTCAGCCGGGTATCTTTGAATCTGGTATCGGCAAGGGCCGGACCGTGGATCTTAACATCTCCGGCGAGGAGATGAATGAAATCGTGACCGCCGGAAAGATACTGTTTGGAGCCGTGGCCCAGGCCGTCCCGGGCTCCCAGATTCGTCCGGTCCCTTCCCTTGAAATCTCCTATCCAGAGGGCAGGGTGGTGGCGGACAAGATGAAGCTTGCCGCAAGCGGGCTTAATGAAGAAGATCTTGGCGTGTATGTGGACGTTTTGATGACCGGCAGAAAGGTGAGCGAGTTCGGCCCTGAAGGCAAGGACCGCATTGATCTTGTTGTCAGGGGGGCGGAAGCTGAATTCAAGACTCCTGAGGATATTCTCAATGCTCCCATTGTCAACAACATCGGCCGCCAGGTGCGTATCGGAGATGTGGCCGCCATAGAGTATGGTTCCGGCATGACCCAGATCGACCGGCTGGAAAAAAAGCGAAATGTCCGACTTGAAATCACCCCTCCTGTTTCCATACCCCTTCAGACGGCCATTGAAACCATTCAATCCACCTGCGACGATCTTCTGGCGTCGGGTCAGATTAAAAATGTCACCCTTGATCTCGGCGGTAATGCCGACAAACTAGAGGAGACCTTTAACGCCCTGAAATGGAACCTGCTTCTGGCCCTCATGATTACCTATCTTTTGATGGCCGCCCTGTTTGAAAATTTTCTCTACCCCTTTATCATCATGTTCAGCGTTCCCCTGGCTGCGGCGGGCGGTCTTGTGGGGCTGCGGCTTGTGGATGCGTTCATCGCCCCCCAGCCCCTTGACGTTCTTACCATGCTGGGATTCATCATCCTCATCGGAGCTGTTGTGAACAATGCCATACTCATAGTTCACCAGTCGCTGAACAACGTAAGAAACAAGGATATGGAGGGAATGAAGGCGATTTCTGAATCCGTAAGGACCAGGATTCGACCAATTTACATGAGCGCATTTACCAGTATTTTCGGCCTCATGCCCCTTGTCGTGGCAACGGGTTCCGGCAGTGAGCTGTACCGGGGCATCGGAAGTGTGCTCCTCGGAGGTCTTGCAGTGTCGGCAATTTTTACCCTGTTCGTGATTCCGGCTCTGCTGGCCTTTTTTATTGGTTTTGAGAAGAGTCGGGTTTCGGTTTGATGATGGTGATTGGTGGTTGGTGGCAGGGAGTTTTGATCGTTACCATGATGGTCATCCCCAGGGGTACAGGGAGCGCACAGGCCAAAAGGACTTGATGGAGCATGAAATGAAAAAAATTGTACAGGCAGCACTTTTATTCACCGCAGCAGCACTCCTGTTCGGAGTGGTGACGGCAGCGGCCCAGACCCTTGAAGCCCTTCAACTGAGCGCATGGGAAAACCGGGAAATTGTAAAGAGATACCAGGCCGATCTTGACATCCGCATGGAAAGGATCAAAGAGGCAAGGGGGGAATTCCTGCCCTCCCTGGACCTTGATTATACCCTGAACCGCCTTAACCATGATACGGCAGTCGGTGAAAACCGGAAGAACGACACCTTTACGGGCGGTGCCTCCTGGAATGTTTTTGCCGGGTTTAAAGATTACTACGCCCTTAAAGCTGCCAAAGAGCTCACCCAGTCGGGTCAATTTAACCTGGATGGGATAAAACAGGATATCAGCCTTAACGTGGCCCTTGCCTTTTTGTCCGTTTACCGGGCCTTTCAAAACCTTACCGTGGCCGACAACGAGGTCAAGCTTTACAGGGACAGGCTCCGGCAAATAACCCTCAAGGTGGAGGTGGGGGTGCTTAAAAAAACCGATCTCCTGAAAGTCAAGGTGGAGATGGACAATGCCATTCAGAACAGACGACGGGCAGAGGCGGCTGTGGAGGTAAGCCTGAACCGTTTGCGCTTTGAAACGGGCCTTGCCGCCCTTGACAGGGAGGAGCTTGACTTTTCCCTGTTTGACGAACTGCCTCAAATGGCTGACTATTCAATCTATGAGGGCATGCTGCTCAAAAACAGAAGCGAGCTTAATGCGCTAAAAAGCGCCTATGAAGCATCGGGCATGAACGTTGCGGCCTCCCGGGCAACCCTCTATCCCCGGGCCGACCTTTCTCTAGGCTACAGCTCCCACACCCGGGACGATTTTTTCATGGATGGTTTCGAGAATTCAGACGATGAGGTGCGCTGCCAGGCCGTGATCTCCATGAACCTGTTTGACGGGATGAAGAAATACTCCAGAACCCGCCAGGCAAAGATGGATCAAAAAAAGATCAAGTTTGACATTGACGAACTCGAAGAAAACCTCAAAACTGAACTTAAAAATACGCTTGTCAGCCTGGATGTGGCCTTTGACAACCTTGAGGTTGCAAGAGCCGGAATTGTTGAGGCCCAGGAGAACATCAGGGTTACCGACCTTGGGTTCAGCCAGGGCATAGGCACATCAACGGATGTTCTCGACGCCATATTGAACCTTTCCAGGGCCAAGTTCAACCTGATCAACGCCTATACCGAGGTTTTTGAAAGCGATTTCAGGCTCAGGCGTCTGATCGAGGCCGATTCTCAAGTCGAGGCCGATTCTTAAGAAGAGTAGGGACCCCTGTGGTCCTGATTCAACCCAGCGGAGATGGAACTATGATCTTGAATTTACTGATTTTGAGTGTTGCCATATTTGTCGTGGCTAATTTTTTACCGGGAATTTATATCAAGGGGCCGGGCACGGCCGTTATCGTAGCTGTTGTTTATTCGATCATCAATTTTTTCCTGGGATGGCTTTTTATGCTCCTCTCCCTTCCCCTGGTTATAATCACATTTGGACTGTTCGTTTTTGTAGTCAATGCCTTTCTTCTATGGATCACGGACAGGATGATCGATGATTTCGAGATCAACTCCTTTGGAACCACACTGGTGGCGGCCTTTTTGATTACCGTGATTGATTCGGGGCTTCACTGGCTGTTTTGAGCCTGTATTGACCGCTGCCAGGTGTAGGGGTTGAGGCTCGATGACGACGGTGTGATAGAGGTTCTGTTCAATTGATTCATTGGATGGGGACTCTGTGTGACCACCTGTCCGGTGGAAGGCCTTACTCTGATTGACAAGCCTGTGAACAGGCCATGTGTATCCCGCCTGCAATCATGGGTGAACAGATGATGGAGATGGCTATAAACAGGGGTGATTTAAGTTTTAACATCGGATCCCACCCTTTCTTGATCTGGGTTTTGTGTTCCGGTGGTTGGGTATTAGAGCCTGGCCACCGGAACTTTCAGAAAATCAGTCTGTTTTGATTTTGATTTTTTTACCGGTCTCTTCCTGTTTTGTCTTCTTGAGCACAAGAGTCAAAACCCCTTTCTTGTATGAGGCATCAATGTTTTCAGGGTCTACCTCTGCAGGCAGGGTAAGGGTTCGGGTGAAGGAACCGTAGCTGCGCTCCACATTATGGTAATCCCCCTTTTTTTCATCTTTTTCCTGTTTTTTCTCACCTTTGATGGTTAAAAAGCGTCCATCAAGGGTGGCGCTGATGTCCTCGGAATCGCATCCAGGAAGATCAGCTTTTACCGTGATTTCCTTTGTCCCCTCCTGTAAATCCACTCGGGGTGTCCAGTCTTCCTCACCGAAGAACTTATGCATCGGGGTGTCCATTTCAAAGAAATGGTTGAACAGGTTGTCCAGTTCATTTCTGAAGGTGACCACATCCTTGCCATGGCGTTTGCGCCTGGGGATTAAATCAAACATGCTTTTTCCTCCTTTGTCTGGCAGGTAAACGATATTCGGTCAAGCGACTTGGAGGATAAACCTCCTGACTGACGCAGGCCGTAGATGTTTATTGTCTTGCAATTTACATGCCTGGAAAAAAATCCTGAAATCATTGCAGTTGTAGTTCTCAGCATAGGCGGTTCTGTCAGTTTGTTTTACACAATGCAAAACAGGTTATCAAAATGTTTCATCGCCTTTGGCGGTCTTCTCGCCATTATTGTTTTCTGGGGTGGGCCTTTCTCCAGGCTCTGGGACTCTGGTACTGGGGGCCAAGGCTCCAGATACCCCTGTAGGCTTTTTTAGCTTCTTCCTGGGCACGTCTGTATTGGTCCATGTTAAGTCCTTTTAGGGGATATCCCCTGTATATCTCGGCCATTCCAGCTGTGACCAGGGCCAGATTCACGTTGATCCCGTCTACAAAAACTTCGGCAAGTTGTCGATTGTAAGTGTCCATGCCATGGCTTTTGAGCGATATTTTTTTTCCTGCCACCAAATGCTCGAGCATTTGTTTAGCCTTCCGGCTGAACGGCTGGCCAGACCGTCTTTTATAGCCTGATTCTGGAGCATCAATACCGGCAAGCCTAACCATGAGTTTCAGGCCGGTTTTTTTACTAGGCCCCATGGATGTGTTTTTGTGTATTTCCTCAACCTTGATCGAATCCCCGTCATAGACGGCCAGTACCTTAAAGCCAGGTCCCTGGAAGGTTTCCTTATTGATTTTGGGGGATAGGATTTTCTGTTCGATGGTCTTTTGCGCAACTCCAGAGTCAGGCGGGGATATATTGCTGAAGTGTTTGATGCCCCTGGTGTCGGTCCACTGGTAGATCTCTCCCATACACGGTGTGAATGCCATGAAAACCAAAACAAGGGATATGATCTTTATGATCATGGGAAAAAGCCTCCCGGTCATTGGTGGAGATCAATATGTTTAATTATTTATGCTTTGTACAGGCAGGTCAAGCAAAAAGAGGCTGTTCCCTGGGGAACAGCCTCTTTTGCTATTTGTTGCCAGGGCCGGATTTCTTTTTATCTCCGGCCATTTGGGTTATGTATCGTTAGAATCTCTCATAAATTCCGGCAGCGCCCATGCCGCCGCCAATACACATGGAGACAATTCCGTAACGGCCCTTGACCTCCTTGAGGTTGGCAAGGCAGGTGGCAGTTAGTTTGGCACCCGTGCATCCCAGGGGATGGCCAAGGGCGATGGCACCGCCATGGATGTTGATCTTGTCCATGTATTTTTCGATGCCCAGTTCCCTGATGCAGTAGATGGCCTGGGAGGCAAAGGCCTCGTTGATTTCAAAGATATCGATGTCGTCCACGGTCAGCTTGGCCTGCTCCAATACCTTTGGAATGGCGTATCTTGGTCCCACTCCCATTTCGTCGGCCCTGCAGCCTACTGTTGCGTAAGATACGAGCCTGCCGATTGGTTTAAGGCCGAGCTCCTCGCATTTGTCCTTGGATACGATCAACGAGGCGGCTGCTCCGTCCGTGGTCTGGGAGGAGTTGCCTGCAGTGACGCTTCCGTTGGCGGCAAACACTGCCCTGAGCTTGCCCAGGCTTTCGGGCGAGGACTCCCGGATGCCGTCGTCTGCATCCACGATGAACTCTTCTTTCTTAAAGGTTGCGTCTGCCTGCTCCACGTAGCGATAGGCAGGGGTGGGGATAAGTTCGGTAAAAAGCCCCTTGTCCCTTGCCCGTGCAGCCTTTGCCTGGGACTTGGATGCAAACTCATCCTGATCCTTCCGGGAAACATTGTAGCGGTTTGCAACATTCTCGGCCGTGATACCCATGGATGTGTACATATCAGGATTGGTCCTTGAGTATTCAGGATGGGGGCGGGGCACGTTTCCACCCATGGGAACGAAGGTCATGGATTCGACCCCTGCGCCGATGACTATATCTGACCAGCCCATGCTGACCCTTGCCGAGGCAAGGGCTATGCTCTCGATTCCAGAAGAGCAGAAACGGTTTACGGTGGCGCCTGAAGTCTTGTCTGGAAAACCGGCCATTTTCGCGCCGATTCTTCCGATGTTAAGTCCCTGCTCACCCTCTGGGAAAGAACACCCGCACATGACATCCTCGATGTCGTCCGGGGTGATGCCGTCTGTTTTTTCAACAATGGTCCTGAGGATAAACGACAGCAGCTCCTCGGGCCGGGTCTGCTTGAAATGACCCCTCCTCTGCTTGCAGCCTGGGGTTCTTATTGCTTGTACTATATATGCATCTCTCATCTGATTTCTCCTTTAGTTTCTGAGCGGTTTACCGGTTTTAAGCATGTGGTCGATTCTTGCCACAGTCTTTTCCTCTTTTGCAAAGTCCACAAAAGCCTCCCGTTCAAGTTTGAGGATAGCCTCTTCCTGAACCATGGTGTTTTTGTTGACATCACCGCCGCTCATGACATAGGCGATACGCCGGGCAAGAAAGGCATCATGCTCGCTCATCATTTTGCCGCTCATCAGGTTGAAGACTTCGCCGTTGACCATTCCCTGACCAGCATTTCCCATGACAAGGAGGCGCTGTTTTGCAGGGGGTGCATAGGCATCGTCAACCATTTTAAGCACTTCCTTCTTGGCTTCGCCGATGAGGTTGTCCCGGTTGAATACTATCCTGTCGGCAAGTCCCAGGTACCCGTTGCCCCTGGCCTGGGCAGCTGACATGGAAACCTTTGCCATGGCAACGTTCATGAAGGCCGGGATGAAGAGCTTTGCAAGATCCATGTCCTTGGCCGTTCCAGCGGGAAGGGCGTTGACAAATTTCTTCCAGAGGTTCATGCATCCGCCGCCGGCTGGAAGAAGACCTACTCCAATCTCCACGAGTCCCATGAAGAGCTCTGCATGGGCAACGATTCTGTCTGCGCCAAGGCAGGTTTCGCATCCGCCGCCAAGGACCATTCCATAGGGTGCTGCAACAACTGGGAACGGGGCGTACTTGGTTCTCTGGATTCCGTCCTGGGCTTTTTTAAGAAAGGCGTCCATCTCTGCATATTTTTTTTCGTGGCAGAGTTTGGACACGAAGGAGAGATCTGCACCTGCGGAAAATGCGCCGGGCATGCCGCCTGCCTCGTTGCCGATCACCATTCCGACACCGTTTGCATCCACATAGTCCAGGGCCTGGTCAATGGAATCCACGATTTCACCGTTGATGGCGTTCATCTTTGTGTGAAACTCGACACAGAATACGCCGTCACCGATGTCGATGAGGCTAGCTGAGCTGTTTTCAAAAACTGTCTTGTTGTTGGCCTTTGCCGCAGCAAGGGAGACCATGGTTTTGCTCACGGGAACGGGCTTGTAGGATTTTGATGCAAAATCGTAGAACTCTTTTACACCGTTCTCAAGCCTGTAAAAGCTCTTGTTGCCGGCCGCCAGCATTGCTGCTACATTTTCTGGAACATCGAGATTCTCAGCCTTCATACGTTCAACTGCGGCTTCCACCCCATAGGTGTCCCAAACTTCAAAGGGTCCCATCTCAAAGTTGTAGCCCCATTTCATGGAGTTGTCGATTTCGATGATCGTGTCTGAAATTTCTGGAATACGGTTGGCCGCATACTGGAAACTGTTGGCCGCCATCTTCCAGGCAAACTTTGCACCCTTGTCATCGCCCGTAAGAACGCAGACGACTTTTTCGGCAAGGGTGGCTTTTTTCTTAGCCTCATCCAGGCAGGGAAAAGAGGGACGCACAAGATCTTCATACTCAAGGGTGGTCGTGTTGATAACCTTGCGGATTTTTTTCCACTCGGGTGTCAGGTCAGTCTTGTAGAAGCCCGCCCGGGTCTTGTTGCCGAGAAGATTTTTTTCAAGCATCTTTTTGACAAAGTCAGGAACGAGAAAGGCGTCCCTCTGCTCGTCGTCGGGGCAGAGATCGTAGGAGTTCTGGCACACATGGGACATGGTGTCGAGCCCTACAAGGTCGGTTGTCTTGAATATGGCCGTCTTAGGACGACCCAGGGCTGGGCCGAAGATGGCATCCACCTCGGGAACGGTCAAGCCGTCTTCGAGCATCATCTGCATAACTTTCCCAATACCCTGGACACCGATTCTGTTGCCCACAAAGTTCGGGGTGTCCTTGGCCCAGACGATTCCTTTTCCAAGGTGTTTTTCGCCAAAACCGGCAATGAAATTCAGAACCTCGGGAAGGGTCTCAGCCCCGGGAATCAGCTCCAGAAGGTGCATGTAGCGGACCGGATTAAAAAAGTGGGTCCCCATAAAGTGCTGTTTAAATTCAGGAGAAAGACCCTCTGACATATCCTTTAAAGGGATGCCGGATGTGTTGGAACTGATAATAGAACCGGGTTTTCTGATTCCTTCAATTCTCTTGAAAAGGGCCTGTTTGATCTTGAGGTTTTCCACAACCACCTCAATGATCCAGTCACACTCTCCAAGTTTGTCAAAATCATCCTCAAGGTTGCCCGTGGTGATGAGTGCGGCGTCTTTTTTGGTCATGAACAGGGACGGTGAAGATGCAAGGGCTGCATCCATTCCCGCCTTTACAATTCTGTTCCTTGCGGCAGGATCATTTTTTT
Source organism: Desulfobacterium sp. (assembly GCA_034007745.1). Classification (GTDB taxonomy): domain Bacteria; phylum Desulfobacterota; class Desulfobacteria; order Desulfobacterales; family Desulfobacteraceae; genus Desulforapulum. Next base: position 151,711 of record JAVEQI010000002.1, on the reverse strand, counting down.
CCTCGTCTTTTAAATCAAACGGAACAATGTCCAAAAGCAGTACATTAACTCCAGCGCCGGCAAGGAGGGCGGCGATTCCGCCACCCATTATTCCAGACCCGATCACTGCAGCCTTTCTGATTTTTCTAACCATGACTCCCTCCTGTATATAAATTTAGAACCATGCAACCAACTTATGAATGAGCATTCATTTTTGATTAGCAGAGTTGTCCATGGAATGTCAAGGTATTTTCTTATTTATTCAACTCTGGATTGTCTGTTTTTTATCTTTCAATTTCAGAAAGTTACCTTTTAGGTTGGTTGGTTTTTATCCCTGGGAGTCTAAAAAAAGATCCCGGTGACATAAAAAACAAACAGCCTGAATTATAATTCATGGGGTGGTTTGTCGCTAACACCTTGCCTTTTCCAGGGGATTCTGGTATTAACCCCTTGTTTAATTAGCTGTTAGCTGTTAGCTATTAGCCCTTAGCTAAAAGCTGTCTTCACAATGTAAATGTCTGGCCAGGACGGGGAGAATTGAATGAAATTTGACAGTTTACAGGCAAGGCAATGCCCTTCACTGAATGTTGACTCAGTGGCGAATCTCATCGTCTCCCTGCAGAGGAAAACCGGTGAGATTCCGTGGTTTCAAGGGGGAAAGACCGACCCTTGGGATCATGTGGAGTCGGCCATGGGGCTCAATATCGCGGGTTTCCCCAGGAAGGCGGAGCTTGCCTACAGATGGATGGCCGATCGTCAGAACCAGGACGGCTCATGGTACTCTTCCTACATAGAAGGCGTTCCTGAAGATCGAACCTGCGAAACAAACATGAGTGCCTATCTCGCAACCGGTGTGTTCCACCATTGGCTTATCCGCAGGGATCTCGTTTTTGTCAAAACCATGTGGCCGACTGTTGAGCGGGGAATCGATTTTGCCGTCAGCCTTCAAACTGACAGGGGAGAGATATTCTGGGCCAAAAGCCCCGAGGGAAAAATCGATCCCATGGCCCTTTTGACCGGGGTAAGCTCCATTTTTATGAGTCTGAAATGCGCCCTTGCCCTTGCAGACCTTGTTGGAGAGCGCCGACCCCAGTGGGAACTGGCCTTTGAAAAGCTTGGGGCAACGATCCGGGGCAGCATTCATATCTACAACATCAGCAAGTCTCGATTTTCCATGTACTGGTTTTATCCCGTGCTGTCAGGTGCCCTCACCGGGGATGCTGCGGCAAAGAGGATCGAGCGGTACTGGAAAAAATATGTGATCGAGGAGCAGGGGGTCAGGTGCGTCTCGGACAGGCCCTGGGTAACCATGGCCGAGACCTCGGAGTTTGTCATCGCCCTTGCCGCCATGGGCAACCACAGGCTTGCCCGCCTGGTGTTTTCCTGGATTCAGGAACGGGTGTTTGACGATGGCACTTTCTGGTGCGGCTACACCTTTCCTGACATGGTTGTGTGGCCCGAGGAAAAGATCTCCTGGACCAATGCCGTCGTCCTCATGGCGGCAGATGCTCTTTACGCCATAACCCCGGCATCCCGGCTCTTCAGCCACGCTGCCTGGGACGGCTTCAGGTTCAGGGGGTAAGACAAGCCGTGCGAAAAGATCATCGTCCCTATCTTGTAAAAAAGGCATGGTTCAGCCTCCAGAATTTCTATCTTCACCATTTTCTGGAACCCCAGCTCGACGGCCTCGGCCCCAATCCCTACGTGGTTAAACCCTGGCACATCGAGGTGTTCGGGGCTCCTGTTACCATTGGTGCCAACGTCACCCTGCTCGGAGCTTCGGACAAGAAGACAAGGCTTACGGTGTGGACAGACAAAACTGATGTGCCTGGAATCCAGATTGGGGACCATGTACTCATCTCACCCGGGGTCAGGATCAGTGCGGCCCGGGGGATTTATATCGCAGACAACTGCATGATCGCAAGCAACGCCTATATTACCGATTCCGACTGGCACGGCATCTACGACCGCAGCCTGCCCCCTGCCGAGGCAGCTCCTGTCCGCCTTGAGGAAAATGTCTGGATCGGGGATAGCGCCATTGTCTGCAAGGGTGTCACCATCGGCGAGAACAGCATTGTGGGTGCAGGCGCTGTGGTGAGTTCCCATATCCCGGCCAACTCCATTGCCGTTGGCAATCCCGCAAAGGTGATCCGGATGCTCGACCCGGATAGACCCATCACCACCCGCAGGGACCGATTCTCCGATGTGGACAGGATCTCCATGCTCCTCGACAACCAGGACAGGGAGATGCTCCGGGGAAATACCTACCTTGGATGGCTCAAACAGCTCTTCTTTCCATCCAGAGGCGAGTAGTCAAGAGACTTGAAACAAGAGACAAGAGACAGAGTTCAGTCCTGATTCAGGTTTTACAATTAAATAGAATGCCATGCAATCGTTGGGTTTCCTTCCTCAACCCAACCTAGGCTTCCATCCACTGCTCACTGACTACTACCTAGTATCTCCTCGCAAAGTATTGAAATGCATTCTTTATTTCAATTTTCTTGACACCTGTACATTTAAAGATTAACTTAATACATTTTTACTTAGGGCATATATATTGAACGATGGAACGGTCGCCGGTGGTTGCAAATATTAACGACAACACCAGAATAATATTAATAAGAGATGGCTTGATGCGCTGCTGGTTCCCAGGGGAGCCCGTGTTTAAGAGCCTTTTTGTACAGGAAGGGAAACAATGCAATTAAACGTTGAAGAAAAAAGCACGGTAAAAAAAGTTCTCCACATTGAAATCCCAAAAGAGGATGTGGCAAAGGAGCTGGACGCAGCTTACAATGAGCTCAAAAAAACAGCAACTGTCAAGGGTTTTAGAAAGGGTAAGATTCCCCGGAAGGTAATGGAGACAAGATTCTCAAAGGATGTACATGCCGATCTTGTTCCCCATCTGATTCAGAATTCTTTTTCAGAGGCCGTTGAAGAGCATAAGTTTAAACTGGTTGGCGGCCCCATGATAGAAAATGAACCTGAACTGGTACCTGGGGAGGCCTTCATTTTTGACATTGCCATTGAGGTGATGCCGGAGCTTGGACCGGTGGATTTCAAGGGACTCGAGCTGAAAAAAAATATGTATGAGGCAACAGACCAGGAGGTCGATGCCCAGATCCAGATGATTCGTAAATCCCTTGCCACAAAGGAGAAGGTTACCGAAGAACGACCAGTCAGGACTGATGATTTTGTTCTGATCGACTACCAGGGGTTTGTCGATGGTGAGCCATTTGATGCAACTCCATTGGTTGAAAATTATGTGATGGCCATTGGGGGCAATACGCTGCCCAGGGAGTTTTCCGAAAAACTCACAGGCGTGATTCCTCAAAAAGAGCTGGATATCGATGTGGTTTATGGTGATGGTCACAACGATGCTGCCCTTGCGGGCAAAACAGTCACTTATAAGGTCTTTCTTAAAGAGGTACAGGAACAGGTTCTGCCTCCGGTGGACGACACCCTGGCGCAAAAACTTGGTCAGTTCAAAACCCTGGATGAGCTCAAAGCCGCTATTCTCGACAACCTAAAAAAAGGGTATGTGCGGCGGGTCGAGCACGAGCTGAGCGAGCAGATATTTACAGTTCTTCTTGAAAAGAATGAATTTGAGGTTCCCGATGCAATGGTGGATGCAGAGCTCCAGGGAATTATAGCCGAGGCTGAGCAGGCCTATGCCCAGAATAACGTCAATCTTGAGGATGTGGGACTGGGCAGGGATTTTTTTGAAAAACAATATCGTCACGTGGCTGAAAAGCAGGCCCGGCGTCATATTCTTCTTGGCAAGATAATCGAACAGGAAAAACTTGAGCTGACTGACGAGGAGCTTGAAGCGGGTTATGCTGAGATGGCCGTTGGAATGAGAGCCTCAGTTGATGCGGTCAAGAACTTTTTCAAGATGGATCCGCGTCAACTCGACTACTATAAACATACCCAGCTTGAAAAAAAGGCTTCCCGCCTTATAATAGAACAAAGTAATGTAACTGAGGTCACTCCAGAGATTGATACTGGTGAGGCTGATTCATCCACAGACGAACAGGCTGAAAACCAAGAGGCAGCGGATCAACAGGATAAGACAGACCAATAATTCTGTGTTTCTGAAGCCTTGGGGGTTTAGTTCCTAATGGATGGAAAATAGAATAAACAAAGGAGAAAATCGTGCCCTTAATTCCCATGGTCGTTGAACAGACTAACAGAGGCGAGCGTGCCTATGATATCTATTCTCGACTGTTAAAGGACAGAATCATATTCCTGGGGTCTGCCATGAACGATGAGGTTGCCAATCTCATTGTGGCTCAGCTCTTGTTCCTTGAGTCGGAAGACCCTGATAAGGATATAAACTTTTATATAAATTCACCTGGCGGAGTTGTGACGGCCGGGATGGCTGTGTATGACACCATGCAGTACATCAAACCAGATGTGGCAACTGTTTGTATCGGCCAGGCCGCAAGCATGGGCGCCCTGCTTCTTGCTGCCGGCGCAAATGGAAAGCGCTTCAGCCTTCCTAACTCCAGAATCATGATTCACCAGCCCCTTGGCGGTGCCCAGGGACAGGCTTCAGACATCAAGATCCAGGCCAACGAAATTTTGCGCATCAAAGATGTGTTGAGTGGCATCCTGGCAAAGCATACGGGCCAGGATTATGAAAAAATTTCAGTTGACACTGACCGGGATTTTTTCATGTCAGGCCCCGAGGCCGCGGAGTATGGTATTATTGACCATGTGGTAACAAGCCGGGCGGAGTTGGAAAAGGCAGAAGCGGCAAAGGAGAAATAAGATGAGTTCTAAAGATCAAGAGAACGACCCTTTTTTCTGTTCGTTCTGCGGAAAGAACCAGAAAGAGGTAAAGAAACTCATTGCAGGCCCCAGTGTTTACATCTGCAACGAATGTGTCAACCTGTGTGAGGAAATCATCGAGGATGAGGAAAAGGAAAGTCTTGCTCTGGTGGAGGTTAGCGATAAAAATCTGACCCCAAAGGAGATCAAGGCAGTTCTTGATACCTATGTGATCGAGCAGGATAGGGCCAAGAAGGTGCTTTCGGTCGCTGTTTATAACCACTATAAGCGTTTGGATTCCTTGGGTAAAAATCAGGACGATGTGGAGATCCAGAAGAGTAATATTCTGCTTATCGGACCTACGGGTTGCGGCAAGACTCTTCTTGCCCAGACCCTGGCGAGATTTCTGGACGTTCCCTTTGCCCTGGCCGACGCAACCACCCTTACAGAGGCGGGATATGTTGGCGAGGACGTGGAGAACATCGTACTTTCCCTGGTCCAGAACGCCGACTATGATATTGAAAAGGCCCAGCGGGGGATTATTTACATAGACGAGGTCGACAAGATCTCCCAGCGGGGGGACAATCCATCCATCACAAGGGATGTGTCTGGTGAAGGGGTTCAGCAGGCCCTTTTAAAGATTATCGAGGGGACCATGGCAAGCATTCCTCCCAAGGGAGGCCGCAAGCACCCCCAGCAGGATTTTGTCAAGGTGGACACCTCAAACATACTCTTTATCTGTGGTGGAACTTTTACCGGACTCGAAAAGGTTATTGAGCGCAGGATCAGTCAAAAATCCATGGGCTTCGGGGCCGAGGTCAAGAGCCGTAAGGAAAAAAATGTGGGGGAACTCCTCGAACAGTTAAAGCCGGAGGATTTGATCAAGTTTGGCCTGATTCCGGAGTTTTTGGGACGTTTGCCGGTTGTCACCTCCCTGTTCGAGCTCAACGAAGATTCCCTGGTCAAAATCCTTACAGAGCCGAAAAATGCTTTGCTTAAGCAATACCAGCGCCTGTTTGAGTTTGAGAATGTTAAACTCACCTTTACCGAGGATGCCCTTGTGGCCATGGCAAAAGAGGCCGTTGTCCGTCGTTCTGGCGCAAGGGGGCTCAGGGCCATCATGGAAGAAACCATGCTCGACATTATGTATGAACTTCCCTCAACAGAGAATGTCAGGGAGTGCATCGTGGGCGAAGAGGTAGTTCTCAAAAATGAACCACCCATACTCCTGTATGAACAGGCCCAGAAGCAGGCATGAGAATCATGGGCCTGACCGGCTCAAATCATAAAATCCTGGCCTCTGAATCTTCCGGGGCCAGGGAAAAGACACCTAAAAGTTGCTAATTGATGACAGATAATTTGAACAAGATAAACAAAGAAGATCCTGAAACAGAAACAAGGCAACTGCCCCTGGTACCTCTCAGGGATATGGTCCTTTTTCCCCATATGATTACCCCTGTGTTCATGGGGAGAGCCCATTCCATCAAGGCCCTGTCAAGGGCCATGGAAACGGACAAGCGTATTTTCCTTGCCACCCAGAATGACCCGGAGACGATCAAGCCCATGGTTAACGACATTTCGCCCATGGGAACCCAGGCAAGGATCACACAAATGCTGCGGCTTCCCGATGGTACTGTCAAGGCCCTTGTGGAGGGAGAATGCCGGGGGAGGCTCATAAGGCTCAGGGAGGGTGATGATTTTGTGACGGCCGAGTTTACGATTGTCCACGAGACAAACCCTGAAGGCCCTGAGGCCAAGGCTGCGGTACGTACTGTTGTTGAGGCTTTTGAGGCCTATGCAAAACTTGCCGGCACTATTTCCAAGGGATTGATTCAGCTCCTTGGGGGGCTTTCCGATGATCCTGGCAAGCTCGCCGACACCATTGCCGCCCACATGCCCTTTAAGGTCAACGATAAACGTCAGCTCCTCAATACCTCAAACGTTGGGGAGCGGCTGTTTTTGCTGTTAAAGCTTACCCATGAGGAAACCGAGGTCTTTGCCATGTCCCAGAAGATCAAGGGCAGGGTAAAGGAACAGATGGAGAAGCTTCAGAAAAAGCACTACCTTAACGAACAGATGACGGCCATCAAGCGGGAAATGGGTGAGGATGGGGAAAACTCCCACGAGTTCCAGGAGCTTGAAAACAAGATCAAGCGGAAGAGGATGCCCAAAGAGGCTGCGGCCGCAGTTCGCAGGGAGTTTGACAAGCTTGTTCAAATGGCACCCATGTCGTCCGAGGCAACCGTTGTCAGAAATTACATAGACTGGCTAATCAGCCTTCCCTGGTATCGAAAGAGTCGCATCAAAATGAATCTTGCCGATGCCCGTCAGATACTGGACAAGGATCACTACGGCCTTGAAAAACCCAAGGAGAGGATACTCGAGTATCTGGCGGTTCAGATGCTGGTAAAAAAGATCAAGGGGCCGATTCTCTGCCTGGTGGGTCCGCCAGGTGTGGGCAAGACTTCCCTGGCACGATCCATTGCCCGTTCTACCGGCAGGTCCTTTGCCAGGATATCCCTGGGCGGTGTCAGGGACGAGGCCGAGATTCGGGGGCATAGGAGGACCTATATTGGTGCCATGCCCGGCAAGATTATCCAGACCCTTAAAAAAACCGGTTACAGCAATCCGGTATTCTGCCTCGACGAGGTGGACAAGATGAGCACCGATTTCAGGGGGGACCCATCGTCCGCCCTGCTCGAGGTTCTTGATCCTGAACAGAATCAGAGCTTCAACGACCATTACCTTGATGTGGACTATGATCTTTCCGACATTCTCTTCGTAACCACGGCCAATACCCTTCATAATATTCCAGCTCCCCTGCGGGACAGGATGGAGGTGATCCAGATCCCCGGGTACACAGAGAATGAGAAGGAGAGGATCGCCCATGGGTTTCTGATCCCAAAGCAGCTTGCGGCCAATGGGCTTGCCGAAAATGATGTGGTGTTCTCCAAGCAGGCAATTCTTACCATCATCCGTCAATACACCCGGGAGGCCGGGGTGCGGAACCTTGAACGGGAGATCTCATCTGTCTGCCGGAAGATTGTAAAAAATATTGTCGAGGCAGGCGATAACCTGAAGGATAGACAGAAAGAGAGCCAAAGGGATAAACCGTTGTACAACCTTTCAGTCAGATCCATCCACAAGCACCTTGGCCAGCCTAAGTTCCGGGATTCCATGCTCGAGGCAAAGGATCAAGTAGGTATTGTGAACGGGCTTGCCTGGACCCAGGCCGGAGGGGAGCTCTTAACCATTGAAACGGTCACCATGCCGGGCAAGGGAAATGTTTCAGTGACGGGTAAACTCGGGGATGTGATGAAAGAATCTGCCTCGGCTGCCGTCAGCTATGTACGTTCCAGGCACAGGGAGTTTCATATCCAGGATGACTTTTACCGCAAGATTGATATCCATATCCATGTGCCTGAGGGTGCTATCCCAAAGGATGGTCCTTCAGCCGGGATAGCCATGTGTACGGCCCTTGTTTCGGCTTTAACGGGCAGGCCTGTGGATCGAAAGACTGCCATGACCGGAGAGATCACCCTGAGGGGGCGTGTGCTGCCTGTGGGCGGTCTCAAGGAGAAGCTTATTGCTGCCCATGCAACGGGCATCACCAGGGTCATCATCTCCAAAGAGAACAAGAGGGACATAGTTGAAATCCCCGCCTCCATCCAGCGGCAGATGGAGATTTGTCTGGTTGAAGAGATGGGCGAGGTGCTTGAACTTGCCCTGCTTGATAAAGAAGTTGAAAAAAAAGAGGAGTAGATGTTTTTTATGCTTGACACCCATCGAGAATACTGGTAAATACTATTCCGTTGTTGAGATTGAAGCGGGCGAATAACTCAGTTGGTAGAGTGCAACCCTTACAAGGTTGAAGTCACAGGTTCGAGCCCTGTTTCGCCCACCAACTTAAGCATTGATTAGATTGCGGGGGCGTAGTTCAGTTGGTTAGAACGCCTGCCTGTCACGCAGGAGGTCGCCGGTTCGAGCCCGGTCGCTCCCGCCATTTAAAAAGGGCCTTTCATCTTGTAGATGAAAGGCCCTTTTTAGTTGATAGTAGGTAACAGCTACTCCCTACTATCAACTATCTACTAATAGCGTCAGCTATATAGTTGCCCATTTCAACGGTTGTAACATGCTTTTGGTCGTCGGCAGAGACGAGATCTGCCGTAAGGATTCCCCGGTCCAGCACCTTTGAAACGGCCGCCGCAATTGCATCGGCGGCCTTTGGCTGATTAAGGCTGTATCTGAGCATCATTGCTGCCGACAGAATCTGGGCAATGGGGTTTGCAATGCCTTTGCCTGCAATGTCCGGTGCAGAGCCCCCTGCAGGCTCAAAAAGGCCGAAGTTGCGTTCGTTTAAGCTGGCAGATGCCAGTAACCCCATGGAGCCGGTTATCATGGCGCATTCGTCGGATATGATGTCTCCGAACATATTGGGGCAGAGCAGCACATCAAACTGGTGGGGATCCTTGACCAGCTGCATGGTGGCGTTGTCCACATAGATGTGGTTCAGCTGGATGTCTGGATACTGTTTTGCTACTTCGATGACCGTTTCCCGCCATAGCACCATGGAGGTGAGCACATTGGCCTTGTCCACGGAAGTAACTATCCGTCGCCTTTTACCCGCCGCCTTAAAGGCGTGGTGTGCAATTCTTTCGATCTCCATCCTCGAGTAGACAAGGGTGTCCCAGGCTCTTTCCGTGGGACCCGTTCCCTCCCGGCCCTTGGGCTGGCCAAAATAAATTCCACCGGTAAGTTCCCTGACGCAGAGGATGTCAAATCCCTGTCGAACAATCGAAGACTTGAGCGGGGATGCACCTGCAAGGGATGGAAAGACCCTGGCGGGCCTTAAATTGCAGTACAGGTTGAAGTGTTTCCGCAGGGGGAGAAGAGCCCCACGTTCGGGTTGTTCCTCGGGGGGAAGGCTCTCCCACTTGGGTCCGCCCACCGAGCCAAAGAGGATGGCCTGGCTCTGTTCGCATATTTTCAGTGTCTCGGGGGGCAATGCCATGCCTGAGCTGTCTATGGCACATCCCCCCACGTCTGCCTGGGTAAGCTCAATGTCAAATTCATAGATGGTCTTGATCCGTTCGAGGATCTTTACCGCCTCTGCCATGACTTCAGGGCCGATTCCATCTCCCGGGAGCAGCGCTATTTTGTATTTCAAATTATTATCCTTTTAAAAAGCCTCTACTAAAAAAGGCAGAAGCACCAGCTTCTGCCTTTTTTGATGGATGCTATGCAGAAAGATCTACTGTTTTACAACATTTTTTGCAGCAGGTCCGCGTTCGTTGTCTTCAATGTCAAAGTTGACTCTTTCACCCTCGGCGAGTGTTTTAAACCCGGGCATATCTATTGCCGTATGGTGAACAAACACATCGTTACCATCGTCCTGTTCGATAAAACCAAAACCCTTTTTGTCGCTAAACCATTTAACAGTTCCTTGTGCCAAAACCTTACCCTCCTTAAATCAACATTTGACCCCTATGAAAGCTGCTCCGAAAACGACCAGATACAGCCTTTGCCGCAAGCAATAATTTGACTATATCCTTTGAAATAAAAAAAGCAAGGGAAAAAAAAGGGGTTGCGGTAAAAAACCGCAACCCCTTGATTCTGAGACTGATGCCGGATACTGTCAGGCTTTATTTTCTGTTGGCATACTCCGCATAGGCCAGTGCTGTTGTCCTGTAGACCAGATGGGCCATCTTGGAGAAGGGCAGAAATGCGAACAGGTTAAATATTGCAATCAGATGGAGCCAGTAGATGAAATAGGACAGGTTGGCGTAGCCTGCAAGGCGTGCCATTTCGGTGAGAAGTCCAGTAACACCAAGTGAAAGAACGATACCAAGGATATACCAGTCTTTGTAGGCCGATACTTGATCTTTTTTTCCCAGGCGGTTCTTGATCATCAGAGTCGCACCTATTACAAGGGCAGCACCGGAAATATTGGCAAGCCACTTTACAGGGTTCAGCTGGGAGTAGGGTCCCGGGATGCTGAAAACATAAAGAACGACAAAGAAGATGCTGGTTACGATGAAGAGTCCGATAAACGAATAGAGAACCATCATATGGGCTGTTGCCCTGTCATGGTTTGCCTCGCATTCGTTGAACTTGTCATGCTTCAATATAACCGGGATCACCTTGACAATGGAGAGTAAAAAACCTTTGACATCTATGCTGGTTTTGTCGGTTTTACCTTCGGCAACTGCATTCTGATGGATATCGGTAATAAAGCGTTTCAGGCTTAAGGCAAAGACTATGACCACAAAGCCTGCCAGGGGCACAAAGGTTAAATCCACAAACCAGGTGGAGAAAAAATCTGCCTGGGCAATTTCACCATTGCTTTCATGGGCCCACTGGACACCGAAAGTGTTGAAAATCCTGGTCATGGTATCCCCCGCCGTCATGGTGATAAAGGCAAGAAGGGCAAGCCAGAGACCTGGAATTGCAAGGAGAAACGGGAGCTTTTTGGGATCTTCCACTGCATTGGCAAGAAATTTTGGCCGGGCATACTCTTTGATGGCCGTATAACGGATTGCCGATAGCACGTCACCAGGCCTTGCCCCCCTGGGACAGAGGTCGGAACAGTCCCCGCACTCGTGGCAGAGCCAGATGTCAGCGTTGGGGATCAGTTTGTCTTTCAAGCCCCAGGATGCTGCTATCATCTCTTTTCTGGGGAAGGGGCTGTTGTCCGGTGAAATCGGGCAGGCAACCGAGCAGGTGGCGCACTGGAAGCATTTTTTCAGCGTGTCCGCACCGAGGCCCTCCAGCTCTTTGATATAGGCCAGATCCGGTTGAACAAGGTATTTATCACTCATACTGTGATACCTCCTAAATTTTTATATAACCCTCCGGCTGATTCATACCAGCCGGAGGTGTGTATAGTTTGTTGCGACCGTGAGTCATACCTTGCTCCGGCCGCGCCGGTTAGAATCCCTTGAACGGGTTGGGACCAAGGCCCTCGATCTCTTCAACAAAATCGCTCAAGAGTCCGGGAAGCTTGTCATACTCATCAATGGCGATCTCTTCAAATCTTACCCGCTCTTCTTCAAGGGCAAGACTTGCAAGGGCGTCACCCATCTTGTTGGCCCGGATCTCGGCAAGCTCGCTGCCCTTCATGAAATGGCACTGGTAATCATCACCGTGCTTGCAACCGATCAGGATAACACCGTCCATTCCCTGGGCCAGGGCGTCCTTGATCCAGATTGCGTTGACCGAACCAAGACAGCGCACCGGGATGACCCTTACGTCGGGCGAGTAATCCATGCGGTTCATGCCGACCATGTCAAGGGCCGGATAGGCATCGTTTTCGCATACCAGGGCAAGAATCCTGAAGGGCGGCTCGTCAAAGTCGTCCTCAGACGGAACACCGACTGCCTTGATCTGGGAGCCGATGCTGTCGATGCTGTAGTCGGAAAAGCTGATGATACGCTCGGGACAGGCACCCATGCAGGTTCCGCATCTACGGCACCGGGTGGGATTGATCTTGGGCGTACCCTTATCATCGTCATCAAGGGCGCCAAAGGGACATTCCACTGTGCAGCGTTTACACTGGGTGCAGCGCTGCATGAAAAACTCGGGGAAGGTCATGTCGCCGGATCTTGGATGAACTGAAACTCCCCTGAATGAGGATTCGATACATTGAATCGCCTTGAGGGCAGCTCCTGTTGCATCTTCCATGCTCTCTTCGATGGTCATGGCTCGACGGATGGTGCCTGCCGCATATACCCCTGTTCTCTGGGTCTCATAGGGAAAGCAGATATAGTTTGAATCGGCGTATCCACCAAAAATGTCGTTGTCCCTGAAACCGGGACCCTGGCGATAGGCAAGGTTAACAACGGGATCATCTACGGTGACCGGCACCATACCGCTGGAAAGAACAACAAGATCCGCCTCAATGGCGATATCCTTGCCAAGCAGTGTATTCGCTGCCTCAACCACCAGGGAGTCTCCCTTTTGGGTCACGCTGTTTACCGCACCCTTGGTCATGAAGATTCCATTGTCCTGCTGGATACTCTTGTAAAAATTTTCCTGAAGCCCCGGAGTTCTCATATGTTGGTATATGATGTAGGCCTTGCCATCCTCGTAGTCGTTTCTGACATACTTGGCCTGTTTCAGTGCCACCAGGCTTGTGACCGACCCGCAGTAGGGGAAATCTGCATCATCCTCATCCTTTCCAGGGCTTTGGACAAAGACGACCGTTTTTGCCTCTTTGCCGTCCGAAGGTCTGACAACCTTGCCCTTGGCGGCAAGTCGTTCAAACTCATCGTTGGTGATTACATCTGGAAGGTCAATACCCAGGTGGGCATAGGCTTCGCCCTTAAGTTTGTCCGGTCTCCACCCGGCAGCCAGAACCACCGCTCCATACAGTTCTCCCTCGGGATCAATCTGGAGAATGTCCAGTCGGCCCTCGTTGTACTCAAGAAACTTGGCATGCATGTCTTCCGGATTCAGATCCTCGCCCTTTTCATCCTTGGTCATCTCTTCGGGCAGGGGAAAGGGTACGTCAAAGGGAATTTTTTCACCGGGTTTCTTAAAGGTTACGGTGAACTCACCGGGCTGACCGGCGATACGGGCCACCTCGACTCCTGTTCTAACTTCGATGTTGGGATATTGCTCAAGCTCGGCAAGCCTGTCGGCTAGAACCGATGGAATCAGCTCCTCAAAGGGCTCGACCACGGGCATCTGGCTTCTCATGGAAGCCGCATAACCGCCAAGTTTAGGCTGTTTCTCTACAATGGTGACCTCAAATCCCGCCTTGGCCGCATCAAGTGCCGCTGAGATACCGGTGATGCCGCCGCCGAGGACGAGGATCTTTTTGGAAAATTTTTCGGTCTTGTAGGGGGTTGGAAGTGTTACCTTTTCAACTCGGGCCATGCCCATCTTGATGTAATCCTCGGCCTTCATCTGGATGCGGTCAAAGTGCTCCTCATCGTCCTTCTGCTCTTCGGTGAGGGCAGGGTATTTCTCCCGGGAATGGGGCCATACCACGCCTTCCCTGAGATTTGCCCGCTCCACAATGCAGTTGTCAAACTTGAATACGTCAAAGTTGACCCGGCGGGAACAGGCCCCAATGACCATGGCGTTGACCTTTCCATCGTCTACGTCCTTCTGTATCATGGCAAGGCCTTCCTTGCCGCAGAGGAACGGATGGGTTTTGTTGTACACACCCTCTTCATCGGGTACGTCAACCAGGGCTTCCATGTCAAGGGTATCTCCAATGCCGCACCCTGTGCAGATATATACTCCGTATTTCTTATCCATGGTTGGTCTACCTCCTCACCAGCGTTTGAATTGCTTTCAGGGCCATGCCGGTGGCACTCTGATTGGATGTTACAACATCGGCTGGCTTGTTGGCACAGCCTGCTGCAAACATGCCGCCCTTTTTAAAGTCATTCACGATAAAGCCGTCTGAATTGAAAGTAAGATCGGCATTGGGCCGTTCAACGGCAGAGTTGGGCTGCATCCCCGTTGCAAGTACGAGCATCTCAACGGTCTGATGGATTTTGTCGCCGGACAGGGTGTCCTCGGCAACGAGGGTTATGTTGCCCGTGCCCTCTTCTTCACCTACTTCTGCAACTTTGCCCTTTACAAAAAAGACATTCTCGTCGGCCTTGAGGTTTTTGTAGAAGTTCTCATATTTTCTACCCGGGGTTCTAAGATCAATGTAGTAGATGTAGATCTTTGCCTGGGGATATTGGGCTCGAAGGTAGGTGGCGTGCTTGAGGGATGCCATGCAGCAGATGTATGAACAGTAGGGAAGGTGGTCTTCGTCCCTTGATCCTGCGCACTGGACAAAGCCAATGGTAGCGGGTGCCTTGTCGTCCGATGGTCTGACGATCTTCCCCTTGGTTGGTCCGTTGGGAGCGGCTAGACGCTCGAGCATCATGTTGGTGATTATGTTCTGGTAGCGGCCGAACCCCAGGTTGTCTATCCTTGCTGCATCATAGGGTCTCCAGCCCGTTGCCCAGACAATGGCACCGACCTTTATGTCTATACTCTTTTCTTCCATATCAAAATCAACGGCATCAAACTTACAGGCCTCTTTGCAGCGATCCCTGTCATCCTGGGCCATGGAGGGGGCCATGACATAGCGCTGGGGAAAGGCCATGTTGTGGGGAAGATAGGCTGCTTTGATGCGGTTCATGCCAAGGTTGTACTCGTTGGAAATCTCAGACTCACAGACCTTTGTGCACTCACCGCAGGCCGTGCAGTTGTCGTTCACGTATCTTGGCCTGATCTTGAGCTTGACTGTGTAGTCGCCGGGTTTGCCGTCGACCTTCTCGACCTCGGTCATTGTCATGACCTTGATCTTTGGGTTGTCCTTGATGCGTTTGTAGTTTATCTCAAGTCCGCATGTGGGCGGGCAGAGTTTGGGGAAATATTGTTTGAGCTGGGATACCCTTCCGCCAAGGGAAGGGTCCTTTTCAACAATAAAGACCTCATACCCGACTTCGGCAGCCTCCAGGGCAGTGGTCAGGCCGCTGATGCCGCCGCCAACCACCAGGATGCTTCCACTGGTCGGGGCTGATTTATCTGTTGTCATGCTGTCCCTCCGTGCATTTTGTACTCTACTTATATTGTTTTAGGGTGCCGAGAATTCGGCATCCTGCCTCCTCGAAAATTGAAACTCGAAAATTGAAACTCGAAAATTGCTGCGGGTTTTAGTTTTCCAGTCTCTTTTTCTTTGTTTTACTGATAAGGAGGCAGGATAGAAAAAATTCCCGAGCACCAAAATTTGAAAAAACCTCCAGGCACACGAATCGCACCTGGAGGTCAGCTTTTCAGAAGAACATACCTGAAACGATCAGTTTCTGATATTAGTCAGCAATGATCTTGTGGTACGGTACTTTTTTCAAGGACCATTCGTTGGTCTCTTTGTTGTAGGTCGAGTTGACAAAGCAGAACCACTCTTCGTCATTTTGCCCCATGAAGTCGCCTCTGTAGTAGAAACCGGGATACCTTGTCTCCTCACGGAACTGGATGTGACGTGTATGGGCCTGAACCGTGTAGAGACGGTGGTTGATCTCCCAGGCTCTGAGGAGCTCATGGAGGTCACCGGCAGCGATCTTCTCGAGATCTTCGCGGAAGTACTCGAAGTTTTCCATGAGGATCTCAAGGTTCTTGCCGCTTGTCATGTAGAAGGTGCCTGTTCCTCCGCCGTACTCGTTGGTCATTTTCATCAGACGCATGGCCATACCGGCAGGTTTGCAGTAGTGGGGGTTGACATCCTCTGCGGTTGAATATGCGCAGTGGTCAAGGTAGTTGTAAACAGGTTTGTAAACTAAGTCCACAAGCTCCTGATCGGTCTCTTTGAAACCGGTTACCTTGTCACCTTCGGCTGCAAGATACTGTAGCATGGATTTTGCAACGATACGGCCCTCTGCATGGGAGCCTGAGGAGAACTTGTGCCCTGAGCAGCCAACGCCGTCACCTGCGGTGAAGAGGCCCCTGACTGTAGTCATGCGGTTGTATCCCCACTTGTAATCTTTAGGGACCCAGTCCTCTTCCGGTCCTGAACACCAGATGCCGCAGCATCCGGAGTGGGATCCGAGGAGGTACGGCTCGGTGGGCATAATCTCAGGGTTTTTCTTGTCTGGCTCTGTGTTGGTTGCGCACCAGAGACCTGCCTGACCTACTGACATGTCAAGGAAGTTTTCCCAGGCCTCAGACTCAAGAGCTTTCATCTCTTTTTTGCTCATGGTCTCGGCAAGCTTTGCAAGGGCGTCTGATGTTTTCATGATGATTGGGCCGCGGCCCTCTTTGTACTCTTTCATCATCAGATGGTTACGAAGACAGGTGGGGGTGATGGCGGCTGTTCCATAGGGAGCGTATTTTGCAAGCTCTGCCTTTGCCTCATCACTTGCCGCATAGTTCTCCCCAAGACCGTTGACTGTCTGGGCCTTGAAGAGGAGGAACCATGCACCAACAGGTCCGTATCCATCCTTGTAACGAGCAGGGGTGAAACGGTTCTCCATCATGGAGAGCTCTGCTCCGGCACGAAGGGCCATTGTGTATGTGGAGCCTGCGTTCCAGACGGGGTACCAGGCGCGGCCTTTTCCCTCACCTACTGAACGTGGCTGGTAAACGTTTACAGCACCGCCGCAGGCAACAACAATAGTCTTGGCGCTGATGATGTAGACCTTGTTCTCACGAAGGGAGAAACCAACGGCACCTGCTACCCTGTTGGGGTCTTCCTTGTCGTTGAGGAGCTCTACAATATAGCATCTTTCAATAATGTTCTCATCACCAAGGGCAAGTTTGCCTGCCTCGGCAACGATTCTCTTGTAGGACTCACCGTTGATCATGATCTGCCACTTACCTGTGCGGACAGGAGTGGCTCCACCCTTGAGTGATCCGAGCTTCAGGCCTTTTTTACCATCAAGGTTCTTGTTGTCCTCTGATTTTTTCCAGATGGGAAGTCCCCACTCTTCAAACAGATGGACAGAGTCGTCTACATGACGGCCAAGGTCGTAGATAAGATCCTCACGTACGATTCCCATGAGGTCGTTTCTGACCATGCGGACATAGTCTTCGATCGAGTTCTCACCTATATAGGTATTGATTGCGGAAAGACCCTGGGCAACGGCTCCCGAGCGCTCAAGAGCAGCCTTGTCACAGAGAAGGATCTTTGTGTCGTCTGAGGCCCACTTTTTGATCTCAAAGGCCGTTCCACAGGCAGCCATGCCGCCGCCGACGATCAGAACGTCAACGTCTCTCTTGTCAACTTCCGGTTCCCTTACCGCCTTAAGCTCTCCAACCGGCTTATTAGGTAATGCCATTATATACCTCCAAAGTAATAGTGATTTAATCCTGGTTCAATGATGGATAACAGGTTGACTATGCCAGCTCCTGGGGAGTGGGAAACACCATGCCGTCTGCTTCCTGCGTGGAGAGAAGCCCACTGTTAAGATCTTTTCCTTTAAGATCCAGATAGGCGTTAGCCTGGCCTTCGGGGGTTGTTCTGATGGGGAACTTGAAACGCTTGATGACGCCGTTTCTAAACTTACAGGTCCACATAATGTCCTCTGTGCCCATCATGGGAACAACATTGGCTCCCATGGGTACAAAGTCAGAGTAGCCCCTGACCTCGATAGCCTGGGTGGGACAGATCTTTACACATGAGTAGCATTCCCAGCATGCATCCGGCTCCTGGTTGTATGCTTTCATTGCGTTGGGATCAAGGACCATCAGGTCGTTGGGACAGATGTACATGCATGCTGTCTTGTCCCCACCCTTACAGCCGTCGCACTTTTCTGCGATTACAAAAGATGGCATTTGAAATACCTCCCTTACATTTGTGCTGAAATTGTTTAATCTTCAGCAACTGCTGTTAATGAAACTGCGACATCACTTACTGTGTCGCCCTATATTACAAAAAAATTAGGCCGCTTTACTTCGACCTCGGTCATCCGGTGTGTCAATGCCCGGTGGAAGCCTTTTAATGCTCAAGGCAAGGAATATTTGCCCGGGTCTTTCTCAAATGTATGGAAGGTAGCACCCACTTATGTATCTTGTCAAGAGTTTTTACCGCTGGTTTTTCAACGTTTTTCTCATCCTTTAAAAACCTTTTAGACTTGTCAATATATGCCCAGGAGCTTAAATATGTCTACAATATGTAGTGATAATGAGGTTTATTTTAAAAGACCAGATCCGTTGGTAATTTTTTTATCGCTTTTTTTGAAAAAAAGTTCGATTATGGTCGGGCAAGATCCGTTTCCGCATGCAGGTCTGTAGGGGTTTCTGATAATTCCCATTGCCTGGCAGACACAATGAAGCGTGAAATTAGATAAATAAGCTGGACCCGCTGTAGGAGCGACTCTTATGGTCGTCTTCTGTGTGGGCGCCGTTGTGGTAAAAAAAGGATTAAGGAAAAATAGCTATGAATGAAGAAATGATTCCCGTTCATCTTGATGATGAAATGAACTTTGGGTGTTCTCCTGATGTCTCGTGTTTTAACGACTGCTGCAGGGATCTCAACCAGGCCCTCACACCCTATGATGTTCTCAGGTTGAAAAATAATCTCAACCTCGCTTCTGGTCTGTTTTTGAAAAAATACACATCCTCACATATCGGGCCGGAGTCGGGACTTCCCGTGGTGACGTTTAAGCCTGACCCTGCCACGGGTCATCTTTGTCCGTTTGTGAGCCCAGAAGGTTGCTCTGTCTACCCGGACAGGCCAGCATCCTGTAGGCTCTATCCCCTGGCTCGAGCCGTTGCACGGTCCAGGCAAACAGGTGAGGTTACTGAGTTTTTTGCCCTGATTGAGGAACCCCACTGCAGGGGATTTGGGCAGAATACCGGTCAGACGGTCAGGGCCTGGCTGGCTGGCCAGGACCTTGCCCTTCATAATCAGATGAACGATCGCTTAATGGAGGTGTTGAGCCTGAAGAATCGTATCATGCCGGGCCGGCTCGATCCTGTGGATTCCGCCAGATTCTATCTTGCCTGCTACGATCTTGATGCATTTCGGAGTCGTATTACTGAAGATGGGCTTCCTGCAGGACTTGATGTCCCTTCAGCTCTTGTTGACCGGTTGGCGACTGACGATACCTCTCTGCTTGACTTCGGGTATATTTGGATAGCCTACACGCTCTTTGGTGTTACCCTGGATATTAGAGGTGGGCAAGGTGGATATTAATAATAAGGTTGCCCTTGTGCTAGGTTCCGTAAAGGGAATTGGCCGGGGGATCGGCCTCGCCCTTGCAAAGGAGGGCGCAAGTCTGGTCCTGACCCGCCATGACTGGCAGGAGAGCTTTTGGGAGATGGAGGAAGAGTTTCATAAGACAGGGGCCAGGTTTGAGATAGTCGATGTGGATCTTCTCGATCCCGCCGGGGTTGCGGATCTTGCCCGGAGAATTGAAGACCGGTTTGGATGCCTGGACATACTTGTGAACAATATCGAGCGTGGTGGATGGCCTGCCGTACATGGTCCGTATGTGGAGGAGCAGTGGGATCTTGAGATGGCGACAACGCTAAAGGCAAAGCGATGGGTATTTGACGCAGTTTTTCCTCTGCTGAAGCGTTCCAGGGATGGGGTTGTCGTAAATTTTTCTTCGATTGCCGCCATTGTGGGAAGATCCGGTTGTGCAGCTCCTCTGTTCAACGAAGGCTATTCTGCGGCCAATCGGGGGGTTTCTCTGCTGACCGAAACCTGGGCTCGAATGGGGGCGCCCAATGTCCGTGTCAACGAGATCATGCTGGGAGTGTTTGAAACCCGTCACGCCCAGGGCACCCGGGGGTGGGAGGAGGTTCTTACCGATGATGAAAAAAGGGCTGTTGTGGCCCGCACCCTGATCGGGCGGACTGGCCGGATTGAGGATGCGGTCAAGGCACTGCTTTTTATTATCAGGGATGCTCCCTACATGACAGGCTCCGTGATCCGCCTTGATGGTGGGTTTGTTCTTGGGGGAGAGGCTGTGCCGCCTATGCCAGTGGGAGTAGTTGGGGTGTAGGGGCCGATTCCATATCGGTCCTCTAAAATCGAGACTAACACAGTGATGTTTCAACGTGGGTTTTCTATAGCACCCATGTTCTGCGGACACAACGAAGCATGAAGCATAAGAGTTTTTAGCCTTTATCTACTAGCTGTCAACAGATAGTAATAGGTTGGGTTGAGGAACGAAACCCAACGATTGTAAAATGTTCTATTTAGCTAACAGCTAAGTAAGCATTTCGGCAATAGTCTGCTTAATGCGTGTCCTGTTGTCTGTTGAGCTTCTGTACTCCATTTCTATCTTTG
The DNA here is from genome assembly GCA_034007745.1 of Desulfobacterium sp. Lineage (GTDB taxonomy): Bacteria > Desulfobacterota > Desulfobacteria > Desulfobacterales > Desulfobacteraceae > Desulforapulum. The sequence goes on along the minus strand of JAVEQI010000002.1, from coordinate 131,220 downwards.
CCATTGCTGTATAGAGGGGGGTGCGGTCAAATTTAAAATAGGTGGCGGCTTTAAACAGCGGAGTGCCGTCTGCGCAACCTGGCTGGCGTACAGGGTTGGCTCCGGGGTTTTTGAGTTCATGGGGAATGCCGTGGAGCCTGCAGATCATGGGTCGAAATTTGTAGAGCTGGCAAAGGCCGTTGCTGTTCAGCGGGCACATCACCCTGACCGGTCTTTCTACTGGCCTGGTCTCATCCCTTGCTGTGCAGGCAGCTTTTGCTTTTTTTTTGATGGTCTCAATGCTGGGCAATGGGAGTGTTTTCAATCCCGAGAGAAGATAGTGCTTTTCGATGTAAGTATAATGATAGAATTCGGTCTCACAGCAATTGTCAGCACAGCCCCTGCAGATAAATCCATAATGGGCCGCAGCTGCTTCCCAGGCCTCGTCCATACGGGCGTAGAGGGCTGCGAGGCGTTTAAAGAGCCGGGTCTGGTTGGTCATGGGTTGTTTTGTTCCTTAATTTAAAAAAGGGCCTTGGGAAAGAACAGTCTTGAGTAGAGGTTCAGGGCATATCGGTCGGTCATACTTGCAATGAGGTCGCACACTGACCGTTCCAAAGGGTTGTTGCCTGGTTCCCAGGGTGCCATCTCCATTTTTTTGAGTTCCTGCTGGAGTTCGTCAACGTTGTCCATGAAATAGCTGTAAAGTTCTTTTACTACCCTTTTGGCCTTGAGAAACTCTCTGTGGACCGATGGGGAGCGATAGACCTGGTGGTATAGGAACTGCCGCAGAACAGTCATTGCAGAAAAGACGTCCTCACCCATGGAGAGCTTTAATTTGCCGTTTTCTGCTCCGCTGGTGTAAATAATTTCTTTGATCATGGTCTTTGCCCGCTGGGAGTGCGTGCTGCCAAGTCTTTTAATGCAGGCTTCGGGCACCTCGTCCGGGCTGATTACCCGGCTTCTGAGGGCGTCATCCAGATCGTGATTCAGATAGGCCATTATGTCTGCAATCCTGACAATTCTACCTTCTGAGGTTGCGGCCAATTCCCCGGGGGCTGTGGGCATTATTTCGCCAAATCCCTTGGAATGCTTGAGGATTCCGTCTCTTACCTCCCAGGACAGGTTAAGCCCCTGGCCTTGTTTTTCAAGAAGGTCAACCACCCTGACTCCCTGTTGCTGATGGGAGAAATCTGGAGAGAAAATTTCCTTTAGTGCAGCTTCACCACCATGGCCAAACGGTGGATGTCCCAGGTCATGGCTAAGGGCAATGGCTTCGGTTAGGTCTTCGTTCAGCCCCATGGCCCGGGAGATGTTTCTGGCTATTTCAGACACCTCAAGGGTGTGGGTCAGCCGGGTTCTGTAGTGGTCTCCAAGGGGGGAGAGGAAAACCTGGGTTTTATGCTTGAGTCGCCGAAAGGCGTTTGAATAGACAATCCTGTCCCGGTCAAGTTGAAATGGGGTTCTTATGTCGCAGGGGGGCTCCTGTCTGGCTCGACCGGCTGATTCCAGGCTTGAACAGGCAAAGGGCGAGAGAAATGATTTTTCTCGTAGTTCAAATTTTTCTCGCAGACAGGGGCTGCTAGCTCTGGTTGATGGGGTGGTAAAGTCTTGTTTTCGGGCCCCGTGGGTTATGGAAGTTTTCATGTATCCTTCACAGATGTTTTTTAGTTGATATTGAAGAAAACAATTGTGCATATTGTCAAAATTTTGTAAAGGTATTTCTTTTATGCGGGGTTAGAGGAGGCAGAGATCGAACCGTTAGATTATGAACATTTTATGGGGCTTGCCCTGGTATCTGCCCAAAGGGCTTTTGACCAGGGGGAATTTCCCGTGGGGGCGGTTGTTGTAAGTGACGGCCGGGTGGTGGCAGAGGGGCACAGGGTCGGGAGTGCGGGTTTGGCGGGACGTCCCTGTGAAATAGATCATGCTGAGATAAGGGCCTTGAGGCAGTTGGCCGCCCTGGGTCGAGATTTCGACCCGGGCCGGGCCGTGATTTTTTCTACAATGGAACCCTGCCTGATGTGTTTTGCAGCCATTGTTCTCTCTGGAATAAAAGAAATTGTTTACGCCTATGAGGATATCATGGGGGGTGGAACTGGCTGTGATCTTGAAAGCCTGCCCGTGTTGTACAAAAAATGTCCAGTGAGGGTGGTGCCCGGGGTTCTCAGAAAAAAAAGTCTTGACCTTTTTGCTGAATTTTTCCAAAAAGAGAATAATCTATACTGGAAAAATAGTCTTCTTGAACACTATACCCTTACCCAGGCAGGGATAAAACTGAAATAAAAACTTGCAATTCTAAACGAGTATGGATATTATGACGAGTTGCTATATGGTTTTAGCGGTGCTCAGTAAGGTAAATAAAATCGCAGGAGGTGCGGAATAGCTAGACAAAGAAGCCAGGACAGGACAAGTGTAAATAGGGACATCAGGGCTCCCGAGGTCAGGGTTGTGGGCGTTGATGGTGAGCAGGTCGGCGTAATGGCCATCGAGGAGGCTCTTCAGAAGGCCAAGGAAAGTCATATGGACCTGGTTGAAGTGTCACCTAATGCACAACCGCCTGTCTGTAAAATAATGGACTATGGTCGATACAAATACGAGTTGACCAAAAAACACCAGGAAGCCAGAAAAAAACAAAAGGGCTTTCAGGTCAAGGAGATCAAGGTACGGCCGGGAACTGATTCCCACGATCTTGAAACCAAGGTCAAGCATATTCAGAAGTTCATAAGCAACAGGGATAAGGTGAAGGTTACTCTGGTCTTCAGGGGGCGGGAAATTACCCTTGGTCAGCAGGCAAGGGAGGTCCTGGAACGGGTTGCCCATATGACCTCGGAATTTTCCCAGGTTGAACAGTTTCCCAAGTTCGAAGGTCGGACAATGACAATGGTGCTTTCACCCAAATAAGTCGGGTTCAGTCTAGGGAGTTTCCCTTGCGGTTGTCCTTTGGGGCGGAGACAATAAAGCCCGATGCCCCGTTGCTGGTTCGAAGCTGTTTTTTTTATGCGAAAAAGTTCACAATCAGTGTTGAAGGTTGTGATCTTTATTCAGGTTAGAGAACTGCGATGTTCATTAAAGAGTGCTGCTGAAAAGAGATAACAGGTGGTGCATCCGTCCTTGAGGGCAGGTTGTGCCATTGTGTTTTTTGGAGTATTACACAACCCAGGAGATGTAGGAATGCCGAAAATAAAAACAAACAGGGCTGCTGCAAAGAGGTTTACAAAAACAGGTTCTGGAAAGTACAAGTTTAGAAAATCACATTCGAGTCACATACTGACAAAAAAAACAACCAAGAGAAAGCGGTCTTTCAGGCTGGATCAGATTGTCTGCGCCAGTGATTTAAAGGCAGTTAAACGTATGTTGCCCAACGGATAGATCACGGGTTTAAGGAGCATTTAGAGATGAGAGTAAAAAGAGGATTTAAGGCAAGAAGACGCAGGAATAAGGTTCTTAAACTGGCCAAGGGCTTCAGGGGAGGTCGCAGCAAGCTTTACCGTACGGCAGCAGACGCCGTTGACAAGGCTTTGGGATATGCCTATCGGGACCGCAGGGCCAAAAAGCGTGATTTTCGTAAGCTGTGGATTGCAAGAATCAATGCAGCATCAAGGATGAACGATCTTTCCTACAGTAAGTTGCTCCATGGGCTCAAGCTTGCCAGGGTTGAGCTTGACAGAAAAGTTCTGGCAGAACTCGCCGTGTCTGATCCTGCAGGGTTTTCCCAGATAGCTCAAATGGCTGCGGCTGAGCTTTAGTCGGGGGAGGAAAGGGGTGGAGACAGTCGTGGGAAGAACACTTGAAGAGATTGAAAGCAGCGCCCTTGAAGCGATTGAAGGGGCGCTGGACCTGGCTGAGGTGGAAGTGATTTCCACCCGCTATCTGGGCCGAAAAGGTGAATTAACTACCTTTTTGAGAAACATTTCAAAACTTGACGATCAAGAGAGGCCCCTGGCGGGAAAGGCTGCCAACCAGCTTAAGGTAAAGCTTGAGGCCAGCATCAGGCAGGCTGCGGATCTTTTTTCCCATGGGGACAACTCTCCGGCGGCCATTGATGTTACCCTGCCCGGCAGGCCCCAGGTGCGGGGATCGATACATCCTGTGACCCGAATCACCAGGGAAATATCCGATGTTTTTCTGCGTTTGGGTTTTGATATTGTGGAGGGGCCGGAGGTGGAGACTGATTACTACAATTTTGAAGCCCTGAACATCCCGAAATACCATCCTGCAAGGGATATGCAGGATACCTTTTATGTGTCTGATTCAATTCTTCTTAGAACCCATACTTCGCCCAACCAGCCCAGGGTCATGGAAAAGACTGAACCTCCAGTTCGGATGATAGCTCCCGGCAAGGTCTACCGATGCGATTCCGACCTGACCCATACCCCCATGTTTCATCAGGTGGAAGGTTTGATGGTCGATAAAAACATTTCCTTTGGTGACCTCAAGGGAGTGCTTACGGCCCTGATTCACCAGATTTTTGACGGGGAGACTTCCCTAAGATTCAGGCCCAGCTTCTTCCCCTTTACCGAGCCAAGTGCTGAGGTGGATATCCGTTGTGTGATGTGCCGGGGCAAGGGCTGTCGCATCTGTTCCAGGACTGGCTGGCTTGAGGTGTTGGGTGCTGGCATGGTTCATCCTGCCGTGTTTGAAAATGTGGGCTATGATACCGATATCTATACGGGATTTGCCTTTGGAATGGGGATTGAACGTATTGCAATGCTCAAATATGGAATCGACGATCTCAGGAAGTTTTTTGAAAACGATATGCGCTTTTTAAGGCAGTTTTAATATGAAAGTCAGTTTAAGCTGGTTAAAAGAATATGCGGCAATTGAGTCTACTCCCCGGGAGATGGTGGCAAAGCTAACCATGGCGGGCCTTGAGGTTGAATCAGTCGAGGAGCAATTTGAATACCTTGACAGGGTTGTAACGGCCCGGGTGGAAGAGGTTGTAAAGCACCCCGGAGCCGACCATCTCAAATGCTGCCGGGTCAATGTAGGTGATGCCGTGTTGAAAATAGTCTGCGGTGCACCCAATGTAAGAGAGGGTATGGTCGTTCCCTGCGCCATGGTCGGTGCGGTGCTTCCAGGTGATTTCAAAATCAAAAAAGGTAAGCTCAGGGGCGAAGTTTCCGAGGGGATGCTGTGCAGTGCTTCGGAACTCAGGCTCAACTCGGATGGTACCGGGATAATGGAACTTGATTCTTCCCTTGAACCGGGAATTCCCCTTGTCGAAGCCCTTTCCCTTTCAGACGTAGTTTTTGAGATTGATCTTACCCCCAACAGACCCGACTGCCTGAGCGTGATCGGTGTGGCAAGGGAGGCCGCGGCCTTTCAAACGCCTCCGGTTCGCCTGAATGTTCCCGAGGCTATTATTCCTGTAGATGGGGGGAAAAAACAGTCTGACATCTCAATCGACTCTCTGGCAAGGGTTGATATCCTTGATCCTGAGCTCTGTCCCCGCTATTGTGCCGCACTTCTAACCAATGTTACCGTGGGGCCTTCTCCCTATTGGCTCCAGCGGCGTCTTGAGTCTGTGGGTCTGACCTCCATCAACAATATTGTAGATGTGACTAACTATGTTATGGTCGAGACTGGCCAGCCACTCCATGCCTTTGATTTTGATCGCCTGGCCCAGGGTAGAATAGAGGTTCGGGCTGCCGGTCGGGATACAGACTTTATCACCCTTGATGGCAAAGAACATTCCCTTGAACCGGATATGCTGATGATCTGTGACGGCGATGCACCGGTGGCCCTTGCAGGTGTGATGGGTGGTGAGAACTCTGAAATTCTTCCCACAACTACCCGGGTTCTGCTGGAGAGTGCCTATTTCAATCCCGTATCCATTCGCAAGACATCCAAGCGAACGGGTATTGCCACAGATGCCTCCCACAGGTTTGAGCGGGGGGTGGACCCCTTTGCTACAAAGGATGTTCTGGATCGGGCAGTCGCACTCATGGAGGCTGTTTCAGGGGGTGTTTCTGCAAGGGGGACGATTGATGTTAATCCCCGTAAGGCCCCTCGTGTCAATATCGATCTTAATGTCGAACGACTAAATCAGCGTCTTGGCACCGACCTTGGTGACGAACAGATCCGGCGACTGCTTGAATCTGTTGAGTTCAGGGTTGATCAACAGGAGCAGGGGTTCATGTCCGTTGAGGTTCCCACCTTCAGGGTGGATGTAACAAGGCCCGAAGATCTTTCCGAGGAGGTGGCAAGACTCTGGGGGTACGACAATATTAAAACCAGCCTGCCGGTCGTGTCATCCGCAGAAATCACCCTCTCTCCAAGGCTCGCCTTCAGGGATAATATCAGGGACAGCATGGTTGGATTTGGGTTCAGCGAGGCCATAAACTACAGCTTTACCGCTGCTGAATCAGTTGATCGACTCAAGCTTGGCCAGGATGATGCAAGACGTTCGGTTGAAAGGCTGCTCAATCCCATTTCAGAAGATCTGGCTGTGATGCGTTCAACTCTTCTGCCCGGTCTCTTTGAAAACATGAGGCGTAACAATGCCCAGCAGGTGGATCGTCTGAGTCTCTTTGAGGTTGGAAATACCTTTATTTCAAAGGGCCATGGCATTCAGCCCCTGGAGGCAGAATGGCTGGCCGCCGTTTTGACAGGCCCACGAAATATCTCCTCCTGGCACGCCAAGTCCGTCAGTGTTGATTTTTTTGACATCAAGGGTGTTGTGGAGGGGCTTTTGTCCCACCTGGGTATTTCCGGGGTTTTTTTTGCCCGGGCAACCCTGGATGATCATCCCTATCTCAAGGCTGGCAACGGCGCCAGGATTGAGGCAAGCGGTCGTCCCCTCGGTGTCGTGGGTGAAATAGATGAAGCAGTGTTGAAGAATTTTGGACTCAGGCAGGCCGCCTTTGTCTTTGAGCTGGACCTTACGTCTCTCCTCGACCTGGCACCGGACAGGATCGTTTCAAAGCCGCTTCCAAAGTTTCCGGCCATCTCAAGGGATATCACCCTGATTGTCGATGGTGACATTCTAAGTGCCGACATTGTGGCAGAGGCTGCCACCTTTGTCCAGAAGGACCCCCTTGTGGAAGAGGTATTTCTGTTTGACGTATATGAGGGCGCTCCCCTTGCCAGGGGTAAACGATCAATTTCCCTGAGGGTTGTTTATCGGTCCTGGAGCAAGACATTGAAGGAAAAAAAGATCAAGGGGCTTCACGACAGTATTTCGAAACATCTGGTTGCTACCTTTAAGGCGGATTTGCCCTAGGCAGTATTAATTTTTTGTTGACATGAAAGAGGGGTTGTGTTAGCTTTCTCCATTAATGTGCGGGCATAGCTCAGTTGGTAGAGTACAAGCTTCCCAAGCTTGGAGTCGCGAGTTCGAACCTCGTTGCCCGCTCCATTTGATATTAGGTGCTTCAGGGTGGTCAGTAGTCTTGTGGCCAAGGGGTAGTTTTTGCGTTCCATTAATCTAAACCATGATGTTTAATCGATGAGTATTTAGATCCAAGCCTTTTGATTTAAAGGTAAGTTGTGCAGACAGGTAAGGACCTCAGAGTTGGTTTGCATCATGGAACGGGCGTTTGCCCGTTTTTCTATTTTTCAGGGGGGTGGGTTCTTGGCCTGCCTGAACAGGGGATAAGCAGCAGGCATTTCATGAAAACACAAAACAAGAAAATAAATCCTCTTGTAGCTTCCGTGGAGGCGATCTCAGAACCTCTGTGTGTGCAAGAGGGGTTCGAGCTTGTCCATGTGGAGTGCGTGTCTGACCGGGCTGGGATGATATTTCGAATTTATCTGGATAAGCCGGGCGGGATCACAATCGATGATTGTGTGCTGATGAGCCGGAAACTCGGGGATATCATGGATGTTGAGCTTGAGGAGATCTCAGCCTACCGTCTTGAGGTATCTTCTCCAGGGGCAAAGCGGCCGTTGAAAAAGCAGGCTGACTTTGAAAGATTTCTGGGGAGCAGGATCAAGGTTGAAACGGCGGATCCCATTGGTGATCGTCGTAAGTTTACGGGAATTTTAAGTAAGGCCCAGGATGGGTGTGTGGAGGTTGTTGTTAACAACGAGACTATTGTGTTTCGCCTTGAACAGATCGCCAAGTCAAGACTTGCTTAGCCACATGGAGAACACGGATGCTTATAACAGATATTAAACGGGTTGTTGACCAGGTAAGCCGGGAAAAGGGGATAAATGTCGAGGTCCTCATTGCCACCATTAAAGAGGCTGTTGAGTCAGCCGCCAGGAAGAAACTGGGAACCCGGGCTGACATTGAGGTTCACTATGATGAAAAAAATGGCGAAGTTGAAGTCTTTCAGTTTAAGGAGGTAGTGTCTGAGGTTGATGATCCAGATGTTGAGTTGACTCTGGAGGAAGGTCTTCTTTATGACTCTGCCTGTGAAATCGGCGACAGTCTGGGGATTAAGGTGGACACGGCCGAGTTTGGCAGAATTGCAGCCCAGAGCGCCAAACAGGTGATTATTCAGAAGATGAAAGAAGCCGAAAGAAATGCCGTTTATGAAAATTTTATCCATAGAAAGGGTGAAATTATAAATGGAATCGTTCAACGAACTGACCGGGGCAATATAATAGTCAACCTTGGTCAGGCTGAAGCGGTTCTGGCTTCAAGGGAGCAGATGCCCAGGGAAAACTACCGCCGGGGTGATCGAATTCGGGCCTATATTCTTGATGTGCTTGAAGAGTCCAGAGGTCCCCAGGTCATTCTGTCGAGGACCCATCCTGAATTTGTCGCAAAACTCTTTGCCACTGAGGTTCCGGAGATAGCCGAGGGAATTGTGACCATCCGGGGAACGGCCCGTGAGGCTGGTGTCCGTACGAAGATTGCGGTAAGTTCAACAGACTCAGATGTCGATCCCGTAGGTGCCTGTGTGGGCATGAAGGGGAATCGGGTTCAAAGCATTGTCCAGGAATTGAGGGGTGAAAAGGTTGATATCGTTCCCTGGAATCCAGATGTGGCCAAGTTTGTATGTAATGCCCTGGCTCCTGCTGAAATAGCGAGGGTTATCATTGACGAGGATAACCGAAGCATGGAGGTGATTGTTCCGGACGATTTTCTTTCAATTGCCATTGGAAAGAATGGCCAGAACGTTCGTCTGGCATGCAGGTTGACCGGTTGGCATCTTGAGGTGATGAGCGAGGATGAGTACAGCACTGAATTAAAGCAGGGGTATGATTCGCTCATGTCTATTCCGAACGTTTCCCTCCCCCTTGCAGAAAAATTATTCAAGGGTGGGTTCAGTTCGTTCAAGGAGGTTTCCCTTGCAAATCTTGACGATCTTCTTTCCGTGACGGATCTTCCCGAATCAGGGGCTGAGGAGTTGATCCTCAATGCAAAGGCCCTGGTGGATGCAGATCTGGCAGTTGAAAGTCCGGGCCAGGAGCCTGATCCGCCTGGATTACCAGATCAGGAGATTCCGTTAGAGGAAAACGATCAGGCGCTTTCTGGCCCAGATCCGGAATCCAGCGAGTAAATATGATAATACAATAATTTTACAATGTCTGAACTAACTCGGGCTATTCAAGCTTTTTATTGAACATGCCATGGAAGTCAGACTTTTAACGAACAGAACATGAGATCAATACTTGGGGGGAACCAATGGCAAAAATCAGGGTTTATGAGCTGGCCAAAAAGCTTAATATGACGAACAAGGTACTGTTGACAAAGCTTAGGGCTATGAACATAGAAGCGAAAAGCCATATGAGTTCTCTGGAGGATGACACAGAGGCAAAGGTTCGTGAAAACCTCTACGGCAGTAAAAATAAAGTCACAGATACCCGGGTGAAATCATCGGTTATAAGGAGGAGAAAACCCCAGGGGTCAGGTGATGCACCTGATGTTGTCCCAGGGGCTGATGCCGCCGGTGAAGATGCACCAAAGGGTGATGCCGAATTGAACAAGGCAGGTGTTCAAGAAAAATCCCCAGTTCAAGAGCCGGTTGCTGAAGGTGCAAAATCAGAAGCCGCCATGCCTGAATCCAAAGTCTCAGATCCTTCTCGGAAAGAAAAGCCCCTGCGTATACAAGACCCTGAGCAGGTGAAAGGTAAAAGTGTTGAAAAGAAGACAAAAAAATCCGTAAAACCAAAGAGTCAGCCAGCCAGGGTTATCATGAAACCAGAGCCCTTGGTCGAAGAAACCCCCGAACCCGAGCAAAAACCCAAACAGGAAAAGATACCCGGCGGCCTTGATGTGCCAGTGAGCGGAGCAAAAGCTCCTTCTGAAGAAACGCAGCTCAAACAGCTCAAAGATGAGCTGACAGAAGCGCAGCCAGGGGAGATAGAATCTGACAAGGCATTAGAAACGAAACCGGAAACAGAGGAAAAGACTTTAAATGAGGAGTCTTTATCCAAACTAAAGGAAGCTGATCTGGAAGCAAACCATGCCATCAAAGAGGACCGGACCGCCGATGTGGAAAAAGACGAAAGAAGTATGGATGCGGCCGACTCAAAGGATAAAAAACGGAAAAAGAAGAAACCCTCCAAGCGATACGAACCGGCCAAGATTATTAAAATGGCCGTTCCCATTGCCAATCTTGGCCGAAATAAGGTTAAAAAAGAGGCTTCCCCGGCACCAAGCCCCTCCCAGGGAGGTCAGGCCCGTCCTAAACCGTCAGATTCGGCAGCTCCAAGAGCTAGTCAGGCCAATCGATCTGTCCCGGTAAAGTCTGCTCCTGAGTTACCCCCTGAGGGTGATGTCGAAGTGAAACGGAGCAAGAAAAAGGAATGGAAGAAAAAAGGTTCTGGTCCAGCAAGTACGGATTTTACCGCCAAAGGTGGGCCGAGGAAAAGAAAATCCGTTGTTGAGGGAAAGGATCTCTACTCAAATGAAAGGGGTAAAAAGGGTCGCAGAAAGGATGGCAGGGTAAAGAAGGCCAAGCCCATGAAGACCCAGATTACCGTTCCAAAGGCCATCAAGCGACGCATTAAGATCGATGAGATTATCGAGCTTTCAGAGCTTGCAAAGCGCATGGGCATCAAGGCAAACGAGATGATCGTAAAGCTTATGGGCATGGGTGTGATGGCAACGGTGAATCAGGTCATTGATTTTGATACTGCAAGCCTTGTGGCTGCCGAGTTTGACTATGAGGTTGAAAAGGCTTCGGTGGAGGAGGATCTTGTCCTTGAGGTTCAGGAGGCAGAGATTGATCCTGACAAGCTTGTTGAGCGGCCGCCGGTTGTAACCATTATGGGCCATGTTGACCATGGTAAGACCTCGCTTCTGGATATGATCAGAAAAACCAAGGTGGCAACAGGCGAGGCCGGTGGGATTACCCAGCACATCGGTGCCTATAGTGTCGAAACCCAGAGCGGTACCATCACCTTTCTCGATACCCCCGGCCATGCAGCTTTTACCTCCATGCGCTCCAGGGGTGCCAAGGTAACAGATCTTGTCGTTCTTGTGGTTGCGGCCGATGACGGGGTTATGCCCCAGACCATTGAGGCCATAAACCACTCAAAGGCGGCCGGGGTTCCGGTTGTGGTTGCCGTAAACAAGATGGACAAACCTGCCGCCGACCCGGACCGGGTCATGCGGGAGCTGTCCGATCACGGGCTGTTGTCTGAAGAGTGGGGCGGGGATGTCATTTTTGCCAAGGTGTCGGCAAAGACCGGTGAGGGTATTGACGGCCTGCTTGAAATGATTCTTCTTCAGGCCGACGTGCTGGAGCTTAAGGCTAATCCGGACTGTGCAGCCACAGGTCATGTGGTTGAGGCCCGCCTGGACGCCGGAAGAGGTCCGGTTGCAACTATTCTGATTAACCAGGGAACCCTGAGGGCAGGACAGCCGGTCGTGTGCGGGCTCTATTCGGGCAAGATCCGGGTGATGATCGATGACCTGGGGAAGGATGTAGAGTTTGCAGGGCCGAGTACTCCGGTGGAAATTGTCGGTTTGAGCGGAGTTCCCCAGGCAGGCGACGAGTTTGTAGCTCTTGAGTCGGAAAAGGACGCAAAGCAGGTCAGCGATTCAAGAATGCAGAAGCAGCGGGCCAAGGTCCTTGCCAAGAGAAGCCGGGCAAATCTTGAAAAGCTTTTCGAGAGCATGGGTGCGGACGAGATAAAAGAGCTCAAGCTCATCATTAAGGCCGATGTCCACGGTAGTCTCGAGGCCCTTAACGAGTCGATCATGAAGCTTGCCCAGGACGAGGTTGATATTACAATTGTCCATGCGGGCACAGGAGCGATCAACGAGTCTGATGTCTCGCTTGCTGCGGTTTCCGATGCGATTATCATCGGATTCAACGTGCGGCCGACCCCCAATGGACGCAGCATGGCCAAGGAAGAAAACGTAGATATGCGTTTTTATGATATCATCTATAACGTGATCAACGATATCAAGGCTGCCATAACCGGTCTTATGCCTTCGACCTTCCACGAGATCATCATTGGAAGGGCCGAGGTGCGCGATACCTTTGTCATTCCCCATAAGGGGCTTACCATCGGTGGATCATTTGTCCTGGAGGGCAAGATCGCCAGGGGCTATAAGGTCCGGCTCCTAAGGGATGGGGTGGTTAAATGCGATTCTACCCTTTCTTCGCTCAGGCGCTTCAAGGATGACGTTAAAGAGGTGACCCACGGATACGAGTGCGGTATCGGGATCGAGCGTTACAACGATATCAAGATCGGTGATATTTTCGAGTGTTATGAGGTTGAAGAGAGAAAGGCACAGATGGAGCAGATCAAGGAATGAGGCCATATCCCAGATCCGAAAGAGTTGCATCAAGAATCCAGGAGATCATTGCAGACCTGATCAGGCGAAAGGTCCGGGATCCAAGGCTTTCACTGGTTACAATCAGCAGTGTACGGGTCACCTCTGATCTGAAGATCGCCTACGTCTATTTTTCTGTCTTCGGCGATGGGGAAAGGGTGCTGGCGGCGGCCCAGGGGCTTGAAAGTTCCCATGGATTTATCAAGCGTGAGGTGGCGCCAAAGCTTGGTGTCCGGTACATGCCCGAGTTAAAGTTCATCCATGATGAATCCTTTGACCATGGCACCCGCATTGACCAACTGCTTAAATCTGTTTTAACGGACAACGACCCGGAAGAATGAACAGTGGAATTCTTGCCGTTGACAAGCCCGGGGGGATTTCCTCAGCCAGGCTTGTCGCACGGATAAAGCAGTGCCTGAAGGCAAAAAAGGTCGGTCATACTGGAACCCTTGACCCCTTTGCAACAGGAGTGATGCTCTGCGGTATCAATCAGGGAACAAGGATTTCAAGATTCTTGCTCGGCGGGCCTAAAAAATACACGGCAACCCTCTGTCTGGGTGTTGAGACTGATACCCTTGACCGGACAGGGATCGTGGAAAAAACAGCAGATCCCTCCCATATCTCTGCCATCACCCGGGATGAACTCGTCAAGGTGGTCGACTCCTTTGCAGGTGTTCAGATGCAGCATCCGCCGATTTTTTCCGCATTAAAGCACGAGGGGCAGCCCCTTTACCGACTGGCCCGCCAGGGGAAACCCGTACAGAAACCCATGCGGCGGATAGAGATCTTCTCCATCGCAATCACGGGCTTTGACCTTCCCTATCTTACCCTGGATGTTCACTGCTCAACCGGAACTTACGTTCGAAGCCTTGCCCAGGATATAGGTTCGGCCCTTGGCTGCGGTGCCCACCTTGCCGAACTAAGAAGGACCGATTCCTGCGGGTTCTCCCAGGAAAATCTGATATCGCTCACCTCGCTTGAAGCCATGGACCATGATGAGGCACGGTCAAAGATCATCCCCATGAATGATGCGCTCTGGTTCATGCCTGCATTTGAGGCTGACCCAGGTATGGTAAAAAAAATTGGTTTTGGCCAGGGCCTTGGCCTTGAAAATAAAATTTCGCCCCCAGGGGACGGCCAGGAGCCCTTTGTCAGAATTGTAGCTCCTGACGGGTCCCTTGCGGCGGTTGTGGAGTATGATCCACCCCTTGAACGATATAATTATTGTTGCGTTTTTGTGTCGTAACATTTAACATGATCCCGTTTGGCGGAATTAGAGATGCTGTTCCGCCAAATCGCCCCACCGGTTGTCTGAATGGAATATTGGATAGCCACTTTTACGTTGATCCCCCTCAAAGATGGGGGGCTTTTATTTTATCTATTCCAATCAAGGAGTATTATCGTGGTATTACTTGCAGAAAACAAAGAAGAGATGATCGCAAATTTTAAGATCCATGACTCAGACACAGGATCTCCTGAAGTCCAGGTCGCCCTCTTGACCCATAGAATCAGTTATCTCACTGAGCACGTGAAGGTGCATAAAAAAGATCACCACTCAAGAAGGGGGCTTTTAATCCTCGTTGGAAGGCGTCGCAGCCTTCTTGATTATCTTAAGAATAAAGACATTGATCGATATCGATCTCTCATCGAAAAACTCGGTCTGAGGCGATAAACAGGCGGACCGGCATCCCTTCGGGTGCCGGTCCATTCTAATAACCCACGGGCGGTAACTCTTTGGCAGATACCTGAATAAGTTCGCATATGCAGCATAAAAACCGCTTTGATTTTTATGCTGGAGGTGCGGGTTTATTCTGTTATGAAGATGCTTTTTGAACCGCCCCTATATATTACAGGAAAAAATATGGAACAGGTATTTAAAACCGAACTTAACGGTAAAGAATTCAGCCTCAGGGCTGGTAAAATAGCAAAACAGGCCAGTGGATCGGTTATAGTCCAGTATGGGGAAACCATTGTACTGGTAACCGCAGTTGCGTCAAAGGATGTAAAGGAGAGCGTCTCTTTTCTTCCCCTTACCGTGGAGTATCAGGAAAAAATCTATGCTGCCGGAAGAATTCCAGGCAACTACTTCAGGCGGGAAATTGGAAGGCCCAGTGAAAAAGAGACCTTGACCGCAAGACTCATTGATCGACCTATCCGCCCTCTGTTTGAAAAGGGATGGGCAAGCGAGGTCCAGGTGATTGCAACTGTACTCTCCACGGACAAGGAAAATGATCCGGACATCCTTGCCCTTGTGGGCGCCTCTGCCGCACTTGAGATGTCGGATATCCCCTTTGCAGGACCCATCGCAGGTATCAGGGTGGGCCGGATCGACGGCCAGCTTGTTGCCAACCCCACGGTCCAGGAGATGGAGGCAAGTGATATTGACCTTGTGGTTGCAGGATCTAAAACCGGCGTGGTCATGGTCGAAGGCGGGGCAGATATCGTGTCTGAGGCGGATATGCTTGAGGCTATTTTCTTTGGTCACAAGACCATGCAGCCCCTGATCGTGCTCCAGGAGGAGCTTAAAAAGGCCCTTGGTAAGGAGAAGAGGGCTCACACTCCGCCCCAGGTGGATGGGGCACTCATGGGAAGAGTTGTCGATCTTGCCCGGGACAAGGTTTACACAGCTGTACAGACCCGGGGAAAGTTTGAGAGGGTAAAGGCCCTTGAAGATGTAAGGACCGAACTTATTAAAAATCTTGGCGCTGATTTTGCCGATCGCCTTGAAGAGGTAAAGTCCATGTTCAGGGATCTGGTAGACCAGGTCTCAAGGGACATGGTTCTGATCGAAAAACGAAGAATCGACGGTCGTGCCTTTGACGAGGTAAGGGACATCACCTGTGAGGTGGGGGTTCTGCCTCGGCCCCACGGTTCTGCCCTGTTCACCAGGGGTGAGACCCAGGTGCTCGGGATTCTTACCCTTGGATCCGGACCCGATGAGCAGAGGATTGAGACCCTCAGCGGAAACGAGACTCGAAACTTCATGCTCCACTATAACTTTCCTCCTTTTTCAGTTGGTGAGTGCAAGCGTGCAGGCGGTCCCAGCCGCCGGGATCTAGGACATGGTAATCTTGCCCATCGTGCCCTTTTAAGGGTTCTTCCTGATCCCGCCGATTTTGAGTACACCATACGGCTTGTGGGAGAGGTGATGGAGTCCAACGGCAGCTCTTCCATGGGAACCGTGTGTGCAGGAACCCTTGCACTTATGGACGGAGGGGTGCCTATTTCAGCCCCTGTATCGGGAATCGCCATGGGCCTGGTTTCCGATGCTGACAATACTGCGGTTCTCACCGATATCCTGGGCGACGAGGATCATTTCGGCGATATGGATTTTAAGGTGGCCGGAACCGAGGAGGGGATCACGGCCCTTCAGATGGACATCAAGATCAGGGAGCTGTCCAAAGATGTTCTTGTCAAGGCCCTTGACCAGGCCAGAATTGGCAGACTTCACATCCTTAAGCGCATGCTTGCCACCCTTGACATCCACCGGGACAGCATGTCTCCCTATGCACCCAAGATTATCAGCGTCAGGATCAATCCGGATAAGATCCGGGAGATCATCGGACCTGGTGGTAAGATGATTCGGTCGATCCAGGCCGACACCAACACCACCATTGAGGTGGATGACTCGGGGCTCGTGAAAATAGCCGCCGAGAATCAGGCTGATGGAGAGGCTGCGGCTAAAATTGTCACTGACATTGGCATGGATCCCGAAATCGGGGGGATCTATGAGGGCGAGGTCGTGAAAACTACGGATTTCGGCGCCTTTGTAAGGATCAAGACCGGTACTGATGGTCTGGTTCACATCTCTGAGCTTGCCAGCCGCAGGGTCAAGAAGGTTACCGATGTCGTCAAGGAGGGAGACATTGTCCGGGTAAAGGTGCTGGAAATCACCCGGGACGGAAAAATCCGTCTCTCGTGCAAGGCCCTTGAGACCGAAGAAGAATAGTGGATTCCCCCTGTCTATCCATTTGCCCCCTGGCAAGCGGCAGCAGGGGGAACTCTGTTTTTATTTCGGGCGGGACAACCTCAATCCTTGTGGATGCAGGACTCTCAGGGGTTGAGCTTGAACGCCGCATGGGGGCGAATAATCTTTCGCCCGAACGACTTTCAGCAGTCGTGGTGACCCACGAGCACACGGACCATATCCATGGTGCAGGTGTGCTTAGTCGCCGATACAACCTCCCCATTTACATCAATTCGAAAACCTTTGCCGCAGCAGGTGAAAAGCTTGGTCGTGTCAATTGTATCCACCTTTTTGAATGCGGAAAAGCCTTTCGCATTGATGAACTTGAGATCAACCCCTTTTCCATAGCCCACGATGCAGCCGACCCCCTTGGAATGACCGTGGAATTCGCCAGTGCCAGGATCGCGAAAGCTAAGATTGGAATAGCCACGGATCTGGGTATTGCCACCCAGCTTGTGAAACAGCACCTCCATGGTTGTACTCTTTTGTATCTTGAGGCAAACCATGATCCCAGGATGCTTGATGCAGGACCCTATCCCTGGTATTTAAAGCAGCGGGTAAAGAGTCGCACCGGGCACCTCTCCAACCAGGATGCGGCGGCCCTTGTGGCTGAGGTGAGAACCGAGGCCCTTGCCCATGTTATCCTCGCCCATCTTAGTGAGCAGAACAACACACCAGAACTTGCCCTCCAGGCCATGCATCTGGCCCTTAATTCTCCCCGAATAAGGGTTGAGGTGGCAAGACCGGACAAGGCTAGTGCCCCCGTAAATCTATGATCCTCCAGGATAATGTTTCTCAGCCGTTTAGTATATAAACTCCCATGCCATACCAGGCTATCCTGTTCTTTTGGTTTTTAAATCATTGTGCTAAAATGGGTAACATAAACAGCGGTTGGTTTTTCAGGAGAAACAATGGAAAAAATCGATACATGCATACAACGGTTGAGTCGTCTCTACGAACTTTATGACCAGTTCATTGATGGAACTGAATTTGTCTGTCACAGGGGGTGCTCTACCTGCTGCACCTGCAATGTCACCCTGACATCCCTTGAGGTTGATTATATTTGCTCCCGCCTTGGGCCCAGGGGGACTGAGGTCGTTGTGGAGAGGGTCACAAACAATCTTTCGCCGCAACGTTTCCAGCCAGGGACAACCTTGAACGGATTTGTCCGGGCCTGTATGGAGGGCCGCGGGATACAGGACGAGGAAAATGATCCCGGCTGGGGCTCCTGTCCCCTGCTTTTAAACGGCATCTGCACCATCTATCCGGTAAGGCCCTTTGGGTGTCGAAGTCTTAATTCCATCGAAGATTGTGCCGTTGGCGGAGCGGCAGTCATTTCTCCGTTTA
This sequence comes from Desulfobacterium sp., assembly GCA_034007745.1. Classification (GTDB taxonomy): domain Bacteria; phylum Desulfobacterota; class Desulfobacteria; order Desulfobacterales; family Desulfobacteraceae; genus Desulforapulum. The sequence continues at coordinate 113,242 of JAVEQI010000002.1, read as the reverse complement.
CCCTTACGGTCAACAATGTTTTCATGCAGTACATTGAACATATGGATTTTAACGGAGTCTCTGGGAATCTTTCCGATATGTTTCTTAACTTGGCCGGGGATAATCTGCCGATTTTGCCGATCACCATCAAAAATCAGAAGGCAAAAAGTTTTATGGTGCCCCACGAACACAGGCAGAGGATTGGGCCGCTTTTGCAGGAGATGATTATGATATGTTCCCCTTAAGTCCGATGACCTGGGCAACCGACTGCATGCCAAGAATGGTCTCTGCTATTAGTTCGCCCCTTTCCATACCAAGCAGATCGGCTCCCCTCTGGATAACGGTCCGGTCAACGCCTGCGGCAAAACTTTTGTCCTTCCATTTCTTTGTGACCGATTTGACCTTAAGGTCAAGAACGCTTTTTGACGGCCTGACAAGGCAGGTGCTTGAAATAAGGCCTGTTAGTTCATCAACGGCATAGAGGGTCCTTTCAAGCAGGGATTCGGGCTTTACATCCGAGCACAATCCCCATCCGTGGCTCTCAACAGCTCTGATATACTCCTCCGGCCAGTTGTGGGCCATGAGTATTTCCCTTGTCTTGGTGCAGTGTTGATCTGGGTAACGTTCGTAATCCAGGTCGTGGACAAGGCCTATAACCTGCCATTTTTCCCTGTCTTTGCCAAATTTTTCTGCAAAATGTGCCATGACCCCTTCCACGGCAAGCCCGTGGCGAATCAAGCTTTGGGATGTGTTGAACTCTTTTAAAAGATTAAAGGCATCTTCTCTTGTGGGTAGAATGGCGTCCATGGAAACTCCTTGAGTTTTTAATCGTTTTGTGCAATTAGGTTTCATACCGATAATCGGCAGCCATGTCAAATATAAAGGAAGATCCGGTCAATGGAAAGAACAGAAAAAACAAAGATCATAAGAACTACGATTGGGATGCAGCAATGGTCCGAACAGGTCCATGGACAGGGCGAAACCATCTGTCTGGTTCCCACCATGGGGTATTTCCACCAGGGTCATTTGAGCCTCATGGATGCAGGTAAAAGCGAGGCTGACCATCTAGTGGTGAGTCTCTTTGTAAATCCCACCCAGTTTGGTGCCAACGAGGATTTCGGGGCCTATCCTAAGGATTTTGACAGGGACTTTAATCTGGCAGAGTCAAAGGGGGCGGCCGTTGTCTTTGCACCCGATCCCGGTGAAATATACCCCCCGGGCTTTCAGACATCTGTAGTCTTAAGCCGTCTTCCCGGTTACCTCTGTGGGTTAAGCCGACCGGTTCATTTCCAGGGGGTGGCAACTGTTGTGACCAAGCTTTTCAATATCGTTAAGCCCAGGGTTGCTGTTTTTGGGTGCAAGGATTATCAGCAGCTCCAGGTGATTCGCCAGCTTGTGAAGGATCTTAACTTCAACATCAGAATCATGGGGTGTCCCATTGTAAGGGAGGCCGACGGCCTTGCCATGAGCTCGAGGAACGTCTATTTGTCGTCGGATGAACACAGGTCAGCCCTGAGTCTCTCAAGTGCCCTTGCCCTTGCAGACAGGATGATCAAAGGGGGAGAAACCCGGTGTAAATCCATACTTCAAGCTGTTACAGCTCTTATTCTGGATCACCGGGGCACCCAGATTGAATATGCCACGCTGTGTGATCCGGAAACCCTTGACACGGTTGACACCATATCATCCCCCGTGCTTCTGGCCCTGGCCGTCAAGGTAGGCACCACAAGGCTGATTGACAACAGGGTTATTGATCCAGGATAATGACCACCCGGCATTGCCGCATGAAATCATGCCGTTCAGCAGTTCTTTCAACGGCCGATGCGTCGGATTTTGATATAACGATGTGTCGGTTTGTCTTGCCACCCTTTCGTAAACCCCGGATCACAAGGGGATTGGGACCTGTTCGACTGTTTATCCAGGAGGGTGCCTGGCCGGGGTAATCCTGTTTAATAGGACCCTGGACGCAGCTATACTGGCATACTCCAGCCTGAACCGCATATTCCCGGCTGATAAACCGGGAACTGTAAATCTCGTCCCCCTGCTCGCTGACAATGACGGGGCTGATTGTCGGGTGGAAATCAATGCCCCTGGCGTCGATTATCAGCCCGGTGTATGGCTTAACCTGGGTCTTTTCCTGGGTGGGGGTCCTTGGGGGAATGATTTTCAGACCGACTACTTCGCCTATTTCTTCGGGCAGTACCAGCTGGAGAAACCCGCCAAACATGTTGGTGGTAATGGTTATTTCCATGGCCCTGTCAGAGGTATAACGCTGGTGGGTCAGTGTGGCGTCCATGGCCCGTCGTTCAACTCCTGCAATGACCGGGTCCTCGGGTAAGAAATCATCACTGTTTGTCATGTTAAAGGCGATTTCCATAAGTATATGAATCAGGTTATGCTGTGCGTCGAGCTTTGCCCGGATCAGTATGGCGTCCGGGGGCTCATCCAGGGGATTTTCAGAGGGAGATGCTTTGCCGGTAGCCTGAACTACGCCTGTGCGCCAGTTGACACTGCCATTGGTATAGGACCTTATACAGTCGTTCTGTTCCATTGCCCAGGCCGGGGGTTGAAAAATAAGCAGGAGGAAAAAAACCGTTGTTCCTGTAACTATTTCTACAAGGGTTCTGTCATGGGATGTCATGGGTGTGGGTTTCCAAGTGATCAAAAACCTGGTCAAGGGCCAATGAAAGATCAGGGATAGTGGGCATGGTTGAGGCTATTTTTTCAATGTATCGCCTCTGTTTTACCCTTGCAAAGGTTGGTGAAAAGTTAAGGTCAAAGACCCAGGAGATCTGCATGAGTTTGAAATCGTTGAGTTCCTCAATGGTCGAACTCAGTACAAAACGACGTTCGATCAAAGCATTGAGGGCTCCGGGGCTGTAACCACCCCTGTCTTCAAGACCTAGTTCTATAAATTTGTCGCCTGCCCTACCGGTTTTGAGGTAATGGTCGATAACCACCTGCCAGATATCCAACTTGTCTGCATCCCTGATGAGCCGCATGAAAAAAAGCGTTCGGTCATCCCGGTCCTCTGGAAGGACAGCTGCATTATGGAAGCCGACTGCGTCCATGATAAGTTCCTTCTGTCCAGGGTTAAGGTGTTTGAGGAGCTTTTGTGCCTCGATAACCCTAAGCCCCAGGGCAGCATGATTCTCTGAAGCTGCGTCCACAAAGGTGCCGTAACGTTTGAACTGCTCAAACCGCCCTATGTCATGGATAAGAGCAATGGTTCGGGCAAGGGAAAGGTCTGGTTCGGACAGACCAAGGGCCTGACCCAGGCTGGTAATTTCTTCGCATACCCTGAGGGAGTGGTCCCGTTTCAGCACATGGGGACCGCCAACCGTGTCAGGATCGATAAAGGTGGCTGTATAGTCGAGAAAGTCCCGTTGAAGGCTATGAAAGTCCTGGATGTTCATTGGTCACCGGGATCTTGGCGTCCGTTACCGGCAAGCTGGGTTTCGATAAAGAGTGCAATAGCTTCGGCATTGTCCGGGTCAAAGGTCGGCACAGGAGATTTCAGGTTGGAATCGGTTACAAAGGCTATCAGGTTAGGGTCTTCAAGAAAAAGCGGTTCTTTATGGCCTGTGTTCATTCTAAAGATCTCTATCTTTGGAATTTTTTCCTGTTTAAATCCCTCCACAATGATAAGGTCCATGTCTGAAAGATAATGAAGAACCTGGTTGAGCGATGAGGTTTCTGCGTCCTTGACAAGGGCTATGGTATTTGCCGACACCACAAGGGTGGCCTCAGCCCCTGCTTCTTTATGACGCCAGGAGTCCTTGCCTGTCTTGTCCATCTGGAATCCCCTGCGGGCGTGTTTGACAACACCCAGCCTGTGGCCCCGGCTTTTGAGTATGGGGATTATTTTTTCAATCAGGGTTGTTTTGCCTGATCCTGATTTTCCTGTAATCCCTATTGTTAATGGCTTCATTTTGGTTTCCTGTTCATAATTTAATCTTATTAATAGTTTTCATGGTCGATAAAGTCAAGGTGCAACATTCAGCATTGACGATTCTCGTTTTGGGTTTCAACGCTGGATCAGCATCCAGTATCTGGTATCGGTAGCTATAAACCATAGAATACACAGAAGATACAGAATTATTTCGTGTTTTTCGTGCTTTTCGTGGTTAATATCTGATATGAAGGATTCCCTATCCTTCTGTGTCTTCTGTGGTTAAAATAAACGTTTAGATTTAAGGAGGCCAACACTCGCGACAATTAGAATTATTGTGCAAGATGGTGATTTTTGTTCAAATGTGCTATGCAGACTGAACAGGTAGAGATTAATTTTAATAGGAGGATGGTTGTGGGTGATCTGCTTTCAACAAAAGAGGTGGCAAAGTTTCTCAACGTCAACGAGAAGATGGTGTACACCCTGATATCTGACAAGGGGCTTCCCGCCACCAAGGTGACGGGTAAATGGCTCTTTCCCCTGGACCTTGTGAGGCAGTGGATTGAGGCTGGCACGGTGAACTATCCGGAACCTGCCATAAATCTTCCCCCCTACCACGGCCTGGTTCTGATTGCAGGCAGTAACGATCTTCTCCTTGACAGGACCATTTCAACCTTTAACACAAGGTTTCCTGATCATATGGCTATGTTCGGTTTTACCGGAAGCATGGGAGGCCTTCGAGCCCTTCGCCAGAACCTCTGTCACATTGCATCAAGCCATCTGATCTCCGAGGAGAATGGTGAGTATAATTTTCCATATATTCTCAAGGAGATGGAGCGTATGCCCGCAGTTGTTAACTTCTGCATGCGCGAACAGGGAATACTTGTGGCAAAGGGCAACCCCCTTGACATTGGGTCTTTTGAGGATCTGGGCAGCGGCAAGGTCACTGTGGTAAACCGCATCCTTGGCACCGGTACCCGAACGTTGTTTGACCGGGAGTTGAAAAAGGCCGGAATCAGGCCGGAGGCTGTTAAGGGGTATGACAATGTCCTTGCAAAACACATGGACATTGGGCTTGCCATCCACGAAGGAATCGCCGATGCAGGGCCGGGAATCAGATCCGTGGCCAACCGCCTGGGGCTTGGATTTGTCCCTTTGTGCTGGGAACGGTTCGATCTTTTGATCACCAAGGAGAGGTTTTTTGACCAAGGAGTGCAGCTCTTTCTCGGGGCCCTGAAAGAGCCTTTTTTCAAGGATGCTGCGGAAAATCTCGGGGGCTACGATCTTTCTATGTCCGGCCGCATGATTTATTCTGAATAGATCTGGGGTACCCTTGCTGTAAGGCTTGAGACTACTTCATAGTTGATAGTTCCCAGAGTTTTGGCCATCTGATCGGCTGTGATGCTCTGTCCGCCCTGGTCCCCCAGGATTACCACAGAGTCCCCCGGTATTACTCCGGGGATTTCTCCCACGTCAATCAGAGTCTGATCCATGCAGACCCTGCCTGCAATGGCGGCTCGTCTGCCCCTGACGATCATCTCCCCCCTGGACGAAAAAAGTCTGGAAAATCCGTCGGCATAACCGATGGGAACGGCAGCGATTACGCTCTTTTTCCGGGTCTCATAGGTCATGCCGTAGCTCACCTTAAAGGAGGCCGGCACCTCTTTTACCGAAGATACGATGCTGCGGATTTCCATGGCGGGCTTGAGGTTAAGGTGCTCGATATCAACTTCGCCCGACGGTGTAAGGCCGTACATGGCAATTCCGGCCCGGACCATGGTGAAGTGGGTCTGGGCAAGTTCGATAAGGGCCGCGCTGTTTGCGCCGTGAACCATTGGAAATCCGATACCCCGATCCTTCAACGCCTGAATAAACTCCAAAAAGGTTCGAAGTTGGTAAAGGGAGTAGCTCTTGTCCTTTGAGTCTGCTGCGGAAAAATGGGTATAAATTCCCTCTAATTCCAGACCGGCAAGGGCTGCAATGGCCGCAGCCTCATCAAGGGCTGACCCTTTGTTCGAGTCTGCCCTTCTCGAATCCGGCAATATGCCCAGTCTACCCATGCCCGTGTCCACCTTGAGGTGGGCCTTGAGGGTTGTGCTCCTGGCAACGGCCCTCTCAGACAGCATGGCAGCCGTTTCAAGGTCTGAGACCGTGGCTGTAATGCCAAGGTCCATGAGTTTGTCCACCTCTGGTTCAAGGATGTATCCAAATACGAGGATGGGAGCGCTGATCCCTGCTTTTCTCAGCTCAAGGGCCTCATGAACCCTGGCAACGCCAAGGTGGGTGGCCCCGCTTTCAAGGGCCTTTTTTGACACCTTCACGGCGCCGTGGCCATAAGCATCGGCCTTAACAACGGCCATGAAGGCTGTCCCGTCCCTGGTGAGGGACTTGAGTGCCTTGATATTGTGGCTAATGGCATTAAGGTCTATTTGCCGCCAAACCAGACAGGTGGGTTCTTTATTTTTTTGCATCTTGTTTTATATAACCCCCATGTCCTTACGGACACAACGAAGCGTGAAATTAGATAGCCGTTAGCAGTTAGTTAAAAGCTGTTTCTTATAAAGAAACTCCCACTGACCTTGCCGCCGCAAAGGGTGACCGCAAGGGGTCTGCCCTACATCCGGCTTGTTTAGGATCGTATTCTGCACTCGTTCACCCAGGGTTCAACCCGGGCCTTGAGGGCGAGCATTTCATCCCTGGAAAAAAAGCGCTCCCCCTGTTCAAAGAAAAGTGGGTTGAGCATGGTAACATTCCTTGAACAGGGCTGGAGAATGTAGCGCCGGGCTCCTTTGATCATCCCTCCGATTTTATCCATTTTCTGTTGGTCAATCAGCGGTTTCACGCAGGTGGTCCTGAACTCGTAGTCCAGTGCCTGTTCCATGATGATGGCAATGGTTGCCGCCACGGTTCCTGAATCAAATCCATCGCCCGCCACAAGGTGGTAACCTTCGATGCTGGTCTTGATGTCCATGGCAATATAGTCCACAATTCCTTTCTGGATAAAGGCCTCGACCGTTTCCGGCCGGGTTCCGTTGGTGTCAAGCTTTACGCTGAATCCAAGCTCTTTGATATTAACCATGAATTGTTCAAGACCCGGCTGAAGGGTAGGCTCACCCCCTGTTATGACTACGCCGTCTATGAGGCCCCGGCGTTTTTTGAGGAAGGAAAATATCTCCCCTTGGTCAATAAATTCACCCCCTCCGGGCTTTATCTTGCCCACGAGATCCGGGTTGTGGCAATATGGGCAGACAAAGTTGCAGCCAGCCGTGAAAATCACCGAAGAGATAAGGCCTGGGAAGTCGATCATGGAATTTTTCTGGAACCCGCCGATTCTCATGGTTCTCTTTATGCTCCTGTTCATGGATTTGTTAGGTGTTTAATTCATGAAGCTAAGCCACCTTAAAGGTTTTGCGCATGCAGAATTCGGTCTGCTTGCCGTTGTTCCACTGCTTTACGGGTCTGAGGTAGCCGACGACCCTGGAGTAGACCTCGGTTTCTTCGCCACATTGTTCGCACTTGTAATGTTCGCCAGGGATATATCCGTGGGAGGGGCAGACGCTGAAGGTCGGAGTCAGAGTGAAGTAGGGCAGTCGGTATTTCCCCGATACTTTCTTGACCATGTCTTTGACCACCTCGATGTCGGTCACCTCTTCTCCAAGGAAAAGGTGGAGCACGGTTCCCCCTGTATAACGGGTCTGGAGTTCATCTTGGAGATCAAGGGCCTCAAACAGGTCGTCGGTGAAATTTACCGGCAGCTGGGTTGAGTTGGTGTAAAAGGGATCTCTGCCCTGGTCGAACTCAGTTTCATTGGCGCAGATGATGCCTGGAAACATCTGTTTGTCCTTCATGGCAAATCGGTAGGTGGTGCCTTCGGCCGGGGTGGCTTCGAGGTTGAATATCTCGCCTGTCTCTGCTTGGAGGCGCTCAATCCCCGACCGGATATGGTCCATCACCCGGATGGAGAATGCCTGGCCCTGTTCCGTGGCAATGCCCTGGCCCAGAAAGTTGATGCACGCCTCGTTCATCCCAAGGATGCCGATTGTGGAAAAATGGTTCTGCCAGTAGCAGCCTGCATTTTCCTTGATCTTTCTCAGGTAAAACTTTGAGTATGGGTAGAGGTTGCCCTGGGTGAACCGTTCGAGCACCTTGCGCTTGATTGTGAGGGACTGGCCTGCGATGGAGATCAGGCGGTCGATGTGGTTGAAAAAATTGGTCTCGTCGTTTGCCATAAATCCAATTCTGGGAAGATTCAGGGTGACAACCCCGATGGACCCGGTCAGGGGGTTTGCCCCGAAAAGGCCTCCGCCCCGCTTTTTCAATTCCCGGTTGTCGAGTCTCAGGCGGCAGCACATGGATCGGGCGTCGTCGGGGTTCATGTCCGAGTTGACAAAGTTGGAAAAGTAAGGAATGCCGTATTTACCGGTCATCTTCCAGACGTTTTTCAGATTCGGGTTGTTCCAGTCAAAATCTTCGGTGATGTTGTAGGTTGGGATGGGAAAGGTAAAGACCCTGCCCCTGGCGTCCCCCTCCATCATCACCTCGGCAAAGGCGTTGTTGATGGTGTCCATCTCAACCTGAAAGTCGGCATAGGTCTCTTCCTGGTACCTACCGCCGATGATAACCGGAGAATCCTTGAGAATGCCGGGAACCACAAGGTCCATGGTGATGTTGGTGAACGGGGTCTGGAATCCCACCCGGGTGGGGATGTTGATGTTGAATACAAACTCCTGAAGGGCCTGCTTCACCTCCTTGTAGTTGAGGTTGTCCACCCGTACAAAGGGGGCCAGAAGGGTGTCGAAGTTGCTCATGGCCTGGGCCCCTGCGGCCTCGCCCTGGAGGGTATAGAAAAAATTGACCATCTGACCAAGGGCAGTTCTGAAATGCTTGGGCGGTGAACTTTCCACCTTACCGGCAACGCCCTTGAATCCCTCCATTAAAAGATCCTGGAGATCCCAACCTACGCAGTAGACCGAGAGAAGGCTGAGGTCGTGGATGTGGATATCGCCGTTGTTATGGGCGTTTCTCACCTCGGGGGGATAGACCCTGTTGAGCCAGTATTCAGCGGTTATGTCCGACGATATAAAATTGTTCAGTCCCTGGAGGGAATAACTCATGTTGGAGTTTTCCTTCACCTTCCAGTCCATCTGATCAATGTAGGAATCCATTAGTCCTACATTTTCCTTGATGGTGATCCTGCGGATTTGGTTGCGCTGCTCCCGGTAGATGATGTAGGCCTTGGCAGTCCGGTAAAAGGGTGAATCCAGAAGCACCCTTTCCACGATGTCCTGGATTTCCTCAACCTCGGGGCATTTCCCCAGGCGAAGATCCCTTGCAAGGGTAATAACCTTTAGGGTGAGTTTTTTTGCCTCCCTTTCATCAAATTCCCCGGTGGCTTCGCCGGCCTTTGCAATGGCCTCGACAATCTTTGATGAATCAAACTGCGCAACACGTCCGTCCCGTTTTTTTATCTGTTCCAACATGACTATCCCCTTGAAATATGTGTGCTTATGTACTATTTTGTATAGATATAAGAATGGCGGCACTCTACCCGATATGGGGGGTGGTGTCAAGTAATAGTTCAACATATTGTGCTTTTGGCTGTAAATGCCTGACATCTATTGGTAAGACATAAGGAGATATGCTGTGCAGCTTGATCAGAGTTCATTCTACAGAAATGTCATCATTCCCTGGTATGATTCCAACACCGTATGCCATGGAATTCTCCTTTTTATAGGAGCGGTTCTTGCCTTTGCCGGGGTCGGCATTTGGGTTGCCATGACCGAAGGCGATTATGCATCCCATGTCTGGTTTCCAGCCACCCTTGCAGGGCTCGCAGGGTTCGTTATGGTCAAGACAGTTTTTCGGCTGATTAATCGGAACAGGCAGGGGTGACCTTTTGCCTGATGATCTCCATGAAGTGGTGGATGATTTTTGCCGTGACTCCCCAGATGACAATATCTTCAAACGGATATGTCAGCTCTTCTAGTCCGGGCATTCGTCCGGGAAATCCCCTTTCCATGTGCACCTTAAGTAGGTGGGCGAGGGGAATGTGAAACACCCGCTGTATCTCGACAGGATCAAATAGGATCTTCCTCTCCTGGTCCCAGACCCCGATAAACGCCTCAATGTCCCAGTTGTTGATGGTCTGGAAATGCCCCAGGGAGCCGATGGTAAAAACATGGTGCTTCGGGATTCCCATCTCTTCTCCAAGCTCCCTCAGGGCCGTATCCTGTCGGGTTTTGTCCCCTGGATCCCAGTGCCCCCCCGGAAAGGCCATCTGGTTGCGCCAGGGATAGCCCTCGTTGTCGGTCTTTTGAATCAGGATAAGGTTAGGAGTACGTTTAAAGGACATCAGGGCCATGACGCTTGCGGGTTTGAATCTTTCTTCCCCAGGTGGCGGGGGGTGTTCAGATGTGATTATTGCCCTTGAAAGGGCCTTAAAGCAGATTGTCCGGTCTGAATTTGTCAAGTTCTTTTCGCCTTTGATCAACTCTTATATAGAACTTCTGGGTTTATACCGTTGAGAGATTAACCCTTTTATCTTACCACATTTTATCCCGGAGGCAAATCGGTAGTTCCTCCCCCAGACAATTTGCGGTTAAGTGGGGTTGTGCTGGCCCAAAATCTGGTCCCCCTTGTTTTTTATGTTCAGCAAGGGGATACCGACTGTTGCCCCCCAGATTCAGCCGCCGGCAATCAGCGGCAGAATCTGGATGATCGAGCGGTCCGGTACCAGGGTCCTAGAAAAATTAGGGCTTGACACAATGCGGTTGTTGAGCCTTACCGCCGCGCAGAACTCGGTGTTCTCCATGCGCTCAAGCACCTTTTCCACGGTCATTGTTTCGAACCATTCCATCTTTTGATCGTCCACCAGGATCAACTTGTGACTCCGTTGGCGGCAAGCAGGGCCACAACCTCGGGGAAGTCGATTCCCAGCCGTTTGACCGTGGCAAGGGTGGGTATGCCGTTTTCGGTCCAGCCCCTTCTGTCATACACGGCATTGATCAGCTTTTCGTAGTTTGCCTCCCTTTTTTCCCTCAGGGCCGCTATCTTCTGTTCGACGGTCATGGAAGATATGTCAATTTTGTAGTTCTCCATAAGGTCTTTGTCGTAGCGTTCGTTCCTGGATTCATACTCGCCCCTGGTGACGGGCCCCATGGATCGGTAGGGTATGCTGTCGTGCTCTCTTGTTCCGTACCCCATCTTGAGGTTGAAGACCCGCTGAAAGTTGTACACGGTTTCACTCATGGAGATCAAATCCTCAGGGGTTGACTGCCTGCCTGTGACTGCCGTGAAGAAATCTGCGTACCATCCCACATGTTTGATCACCTTGGCAGGTTCCTTTGTGGCCTTGTTGTCTTCGGGCACAATGTCGTTCCAGGGAAGCTTGCAAAGGCCGCAGAGACCAAACCAGGTACGGAACATGGGAAACCAGTGAAGGGCCTCGGCCTTGTTTTCAAAGGTGGGCATGAAGTTATGAATCATGTCAAGGAAGATGAGCCAGGCCTCGTCGTGCTGGGGACCCTTCAGGGCAAGGCCGTACCCGCCCTGCTGGGCCAGGGATTCCTTGGTCATGTATTCGGAAAATTCAAGCCCCTTGGCCTCCATGCCGATGTCCTGCATCATTGCCGGGTCTGCGCCAAAGTCCCTGGCAAAGATCGTCTTCATCTGCCGGATGCCCTGACCCACGATCATGCCAAATCCCGCTCCCCTTGCCATCTGGTGGAGCAGTTCAAGGGCGTTGAGGCGGTTGCCAAAGCTTAAGTCCATGCCGCCGGTGTGGGTCTTGTTGATCTGCCCCGTCTCAAAGCACTCCATGACAAAGGCAATGCCCGTTCCTATGGAGATGGTGTCAAGGCCGTAGGTGTCGCAGTAGAAGTTCATTTCCAGGATGAAAAAGGGATCAAATATGCCCAGGTTTGACCCGCACCCTGCAATGGTTTCATACTCAGGGCCGTCCACAAACACCTTTTGCCCCTTGTAGGGGTCCGGTAAACGGGGTGAAATCCTTTACCCCGTGGGCACAGGCAACGGTACAGCCACGCCAGCAGCCGTCAAACCCCTTGTCAAAGATGTGCTCGTACACATCTTCTCCGATGTTTTTTCCCTCTTGATGGAACCCGTACTGGAAGTTTCTCACCGGCAGGCAGTCGTGGTCGTTCATGATGGGCACAAGGTGGGTGGTTCCGACCGTTGCCATGCGGTTCTGTTTGGGGTCCAGGGCAGCAATTTCCCGGGCGTGGAGCTTGGTCACCTTTTTCAGGGCTTCAGGGTCGGCGGGCCTGTTGCTGGAAAAGGAGACTGTACCCCACCTTGCCACCACTGCCTTGACTTTTTTGTCGGCAAGCACCGTTCCAATTCCGCCCCTTCCGGCCTGCTTGTACCGCACCCGTTTTCGTTTGGCGTCAAACCAGGTGAAGTTGAGGCAGCCGAGCAGCGTATTACTGGCTGCCGTTCCCGTTGACACTACAGAGACGTTAACCGGCTTGTCCCGGTCAAAGTAGGAGGTTAAAGCCATGGAGAGCTCATAGGAATCGTCGGTGAGACCCTGGACCTCAAATATCTTAACCGTTTCCCCAATGCCGTCGATTAGAATCACGGTTTCACGGTCGGCCTTGCCCGTGATTTCCATCACGTCAAAGCCTGAAAATTTCTTGTAGGGTCCAAAGTAGCCGCCCACGTTGGAGTCCATGGGTGCGCCGGTCAACGGGGAGATTGTAGTGACAATGCTCTTGCCTCCCCCGGGATAACCGGGAGTTCCCCCCAGGGGCCCGGATGCGATGCAGATGGCGTTTTCCGGGTCATTCCATTTTGTGGCGCCTGTTACAGCGTTCCACATCAGCCACAGGTCATACCCCTTGCCGCCGATAAAGGTCTGCTTGGTCTTCTCCTCGATGTCTTTAATAGCAATGGTGTTGTCCGACACATTGATGTGGAGCGATTTGTCTGTATAGCCGCAATTGATGTCCGGCCTCTTGTAGGTGACGGATGCGATCTCTTTCAGTGTAAACGGGTTCATAAGCTCTCCTTGGTTGCTATTGTAATCCTTGTCTGCCCTTGGAGTTTTATCCTCTGTTGAGACCGGTTGCGATACTCTGCGCTGGTCATACTGGTTATTGCAAGCCTTCTGTACCGCCAAATCTCCGGTAAAGGGAGAATTCGTCGAGTACAAGCTTGTCATCAGCGGTTGATTCACCGGTCACGAGCCTTGCCATGATTTCTCCCATGCCTGGCCCGAGCATGAATCCCTGTCCGCACATGCCGGTCACATGGGCAAGGCCCTGGAGCTCCCGGTTCCAGCCGGCAAGGGGGGAACCGTCCGGGGTCATGGGGTAGAGACCCCTCCACACCCGCCGTACCCGGATGTTTTTGAGTCTTGGCATCAGGGTCACCATCCTCTTTGCTACCTGGGGAAGAAACACCGAGGTCTCCCGCTTGTCGGTGCCCACGATGGGGGGGTCAGGGGTGATGCAGAATACGATCTGGCCGTGGCGGCTCTGGTAGAAGTAGTAATTCCTGGATCCAGGTGCTGGCCTTAAATCCACCACCATGGCCTTGAAGAATGAGGCCACGGGTTCGGTGATTGCCCCCTCGTGGGAGTCGGGGAACACGGGGATATCGACCTTTACAAGGGCTCCTAATTCCCTTGAAAAGGGGCCCGCCGCATCGATCACCACCGGGGCGCTGTAGGACGACCTGTCGGTTGTGACACCTGTTACCTTGCCTTCATCGGTTGTGATGCCGGTCACCCTTTCCTTGAAGAGAAAATCTACTTTTTTGGATGCAAGGGCATGGCGGTAAAAGGCGTTGACTGCCAGAAGCGGTGAGGCAGAACCATCGTCGGGGGAAAAGGTGCCGCCCATTAGGCCCTGGGCTTGGATACCCGGGACTATCTTGACTATCCTTTCTGCATCAACGTAGTCGATCTTGAGGCCGTACTGCCTCTGGATGGGCAGAAAGCCTTTTAAAATAGTCTCCTCTTCGGTCCGGTAGGCGGGGAAAAGATAGCCGCCCTTGAGCCATTCAATGTCGTCGCCGAATTCTTCCTGCCAGGTGGAGAAAATTTCCAAAGAACGCATGCATGCCAGGATTTTGCCAGGATCCGAGTGGGTTGCCCGAATGCCGCCGATGGCGTGTTTATTCTCCCCCTGACCCGGTGACGGATGGGCGTCGATGACAAGGGTTCTAACCCCTCTTCGGCCAAGGGAGAGGGACGTGGGCACACCTGCGGAGCCTGCACCAACGACGATGGCATCATAGACCTTATTCATTTTCACCTCCTTTTACCCCGGCAAAGACCCCCAGGGGGATCTCCACAAACAGGGGTCGGTCGATGCGGTCTGTTGTCTGCTTAAGATCCACGCCTTCGTCCCTGAAGATGCCCCACACCATGGGCCTGCACGTCTTGGAGCCGCAGGCACCCATGCCCGTCCGGTTGATTGCCTTGAGCTCGTTCATGTCCCTTACCCCGGCTTTTATGGCCGATCGTATCTCGCCCGCGGTCACCCGTTCGCATCGGCAGATCACTGCGTCGTCTGGGATGCCGGTTGTGTCGGGCACCTCTTCGGGCATAATTGCCTGTTCCTGAACCTTGATGCCCACCGCCAGTTTGGCCATTGTCCGGTCGAGCTTCACCTGGACCAGCAGGGTTCCGGGATACTCTTTTTTGGTCAGCACCCGCTCCACAGGAACCCTGGCAAGAAATTTTCCGTCAACATCGTTGACTGTGACCGTGCTTCCTTTTTTCACAAGTTCCCTTGAGATTTCATAGGCAAGGGTGACAAGGGGTCGTTCTCCGTCCTTTCGATAGTCCACAAGGGTTGCCGCAAGTCCCGGGCAGATTGCAACGCAGTTCATGCATCCCTTGCAAAGGCTTGGGTCTGTAAGGGTCGGAAGGCCGGTGATCAGGTCTTTTCCCGTGTGGATGATGTTCTCCTTGCACACTGAGGTGCAGGGGTTACAGGGAATCTCCTGGGAGCAGTGGAACACGGGGAATACCCCGGTTTCTAAATCCGGAGCTTGCCGCTCCACGGTTTTTCCCGGTCTTGATTTTAGGATCCCGGCCTTTTCTATCCACTCCAATGGAATTTCCCGGTCAAATTTTCCCAGGGACTTAGCTATCTTTACCCCCTGGATCTTGCCGGTGAACATTGCGGCCGAAGCCTCTGCGATCTCTTCGGCGTCCCCTGCGGCATAAACGTCCATGCCCCAGGCTTTGGCCTTGAGGAAAAATTCGTCCACCTTGGTAAGGCCCACAGCAACTAGTATAGTGTCGACTTTAAAGGTCTTTTCCGTTCCTGGAACCGGTTTCCAACCCTCGTCCCTCTGGGCAATGGTAACGCTTTCAACCCGGTCCCGTCCGTTGGCAGATACCACCGTGTGGGTGGTGTGGATGGGAACGCCCAGGCGCACAAGCTTGTCCGCATGGACCTTGTACCCGCCCACCTTGTCGAGTCCCTCGATTACGGCGGCAACCTCAATGCCCGCCTGAATTGCGTGGTAGCCTGCGATGATGCCGACGTTGCCCCCGCCAATGATCAAGACCCGGTCAGCAGCCTTGACAAGGTCACGGTTGACAAGGGTTTGGAAGGCGCCTGCTCCGTAAACGCCGGGCAGGGTGTTGCCTGGAAAGGCGAGCATTTTTTCCCTTGCGCCGGTGGCCACCAGGAGCTTTTCAGGTTTGATTTTTATGTAGACGGTGCCGTGGACAGCACCCACAATGCCGTCGGAAAAGATCCCCACGGCCGTGGTAGACAACATCGTCTTAACTGTCGGGAATTCCTTGATTTTCTGTTCAAGGATGTTGCCGATTTCAAACCCCCGGGTTCCGGCCCACGAGTCTTCCACCGATCCAAAGAACTTGTGGGTCTGGAGAACCAGCTTGCCCCCGAGACGGTCCTTGTCGTCGATGATCAGCGTCTCAATGCTGAGGCGGCCAAGCTCGACTGCGGCAGAGAGCCCGGCAGGTCCGCCACCGATTATCAACACCTCAACGGCTAGTGTCCCGGCATCATCAAAGGCCTGGGGGGTATCATCATCTGGAAGTTGGGGAAGCCCTTCAACGCTCGTTATCTCCATGCCCTGATCAAGGGGAGTCATGCACGCTTTTACCGGAAGCCCGTCAACTATTACAAGACATTGGGAGCACTGCCCGTTGGCGCAGTACATGCCCTGAGGACTCTGGTCTTTGGGGTGATGGCCAAAAGTCTGGATGTCGTTGGCAAAGAGCGCCGATGAAATCATCTCACCTTTTTTGCCGAACAGTTGACGGTTGTTCCACAGAAACGAAACCTCCTGTACCTGGGTAACGTTCAGAACAGGATGATTGAGTATTCTTCGTTGTATCATTGGTTTACCTGCCGGTTGTCAAGAAACTTGAAACTTGAGACAAGAAACAAAGTTCAGACCTGTTTCTTTTTGCCCAGGTAGGCCTCCTGGATTTTTTCAGACGCCATGAGCTCCTGGGAGGTGCCGCTGAGTACCAGGTTGCCCACCTCAAGGACGTAGGCCCGGTTGGCAAGCTTGAGGGCGGCCTTGGCGTTTTGCTCGACCAGAAGCACGGTAACACCTGTCTGGCTGATCTCTTTGATGGTCTTGAAGATCGCCTTGACCAGGATGGGGGCGAGCCCCAGGCTGGGTTCGTCAAGGAGCAGCATCTCGGGTTTTGACATCAAGGCCCTTGCAATGGCAAGCATCTGCTGTTCACCGCCGGACAAGGTTCCAGCTAGCTGCTGTTTACGTTCGGATAGCCGGGGAAAGAGGTCATAGACCCAGGCGAGTATTTTTTTGTCGGTTTTCGGCTGGGTGTAGCTGCCAAGTATGAGGTTCTCTTCCACGGTGAGGATACCGAATATTCTTCTGCCTTCGGGGGAATGGCTGATGCCCATGGAAACTATGTTGTGGGCCGGGGTTCGGGTAATGTCTCCTCCCTTGAACAGAATCGAACCGGATACCGGGTCGTGGAGGCGGCTGATGGTTCTCAGGGTAGTGGTTTTGCCCGCACCGTTGGCTCCGAGGATGGTTACGATCTCGCCTTTTCTCACTTTGAGCGAGATTCCCTTGATGGCGGCAATACTTCCATAGGAAACTTTAAGGTCCTTTATTTCAAACATGATATCATTCATCGTCGTCATCCTCGCTGCCAAGGTAGGCTTCAATTACCATGGGGTTGGACTGTATCTCATTGGGAACGCCCTCTGCAATGGAACTGCCGAAGTTGATTACGGTGATGTAGTCGGTTAAGGTCATCACAAGGTCCATGTCGTGTTCGATGAGGAGGATGGTGACGCCTTGGTCTCTGATGCTGTATATGGTGTCCACAAGCTCCAGGGTCTCGCTGTCGTTGAGCCCGGCTGCAGGTTCATCAAGGATCAGAAGTTCCGGTTCGCTCGCAAGGGCCCTTGCCATCTCAACCTTTCTCTGGATACCGTAGGCAAGGCTGCCGACGGGTTCTGCCGCAAGGTTGTCAATCTTGAAAAACTCGAGAACCTCCTTGACCTTGAGCCAGTTGGTCCGTTCGTCCCTGAGGGAAGAAGGGGTGTGGCAGATACCGTGCCAGAATCTCTGGCTGCTCCTGAAGTGGCGGCCGGACATGACGTTCTCGGCCACGCTCATCTCGGAAAAAAGCCGGATGGTCTGGAATGTTCTTACAATTCCCATGGCGGCTACCCTGTGGGGGGGAGTACCCGTGATGTTTTTTCCCTGCCAGAACACCTGCCCCTCTTCAGGAGGGTGGATGCCGGTGATACAGTTAAAGGCCGTTGTCTTGCCTGCCCCATTGGGTCCGATGATGCCGTAGATCTGGTTTTTATTCACCGTGAGGTTGAGGTTGTCAACGGCGGTCAGCCCCCCGAAGCGTTTGGTCATGTTTTTTAATTCAAGAAGCGCCATTTATCATCCTCGTTTGAAGTATTGGGGTATCTTGCCAAACCTGGCCGGAAAAATGCCTTCGGGTCTCAGGATCATCGCAAAGATCATGGCAAAACCAAATATAAAGTAGCGCCATGTGGCAAAATCCCGGAATATTTCGGGAAGGACAAACATTACAAAGGTTCCCATGAGAATTCCGGGCAACGACGAACCACCCACGAGCACGATGGAGAAAAATAGAACCGACTGCATGAAGTTGAACGCCTCCGGGCTCACAGCCGAGTACTGGATGGCCAGCAGCACTCCTGCAAGGCCTGCTATTCCGGCACCCAGCCCAAAGGCAAAAAGCTTGTATGCCCGGGTGTTGATGCCGATGCTGTTGGCGGCAAGATCGTCGAGTCTCAGGTAGTGAAGTGCCCGGCCCGCCTTGCTCCGGTCAAGGTTTGCCATGATAAAAAAGGTGAGGATTAATACCCCGACTCCCAGGTAGTAGATGGCCGTTGGTGATGCAAGATCAAAGCCGAGAAAAACCGGGGTGTCAAGTCCGAATATGCCGTTGGGTCCGCCGGTGAGTCCGAATATGTTGTTTTCCACAAGCTGGAGAAACACGATGTTGAATCCAATGGTGGCAACTAGAAGGTAGTCGCCCCTCAGGTGAATAATGGGTCCGGCAAGGACGATGCCGCAGATGGCAGGAATCAGAATGGCAAGGGGAATCGAGTAGAGAATCGGGATGCCGAAGCTCTTGTTGGCAATGGCTGCAGTGTAGGCTCCAATGCCGAAGAACAGGGCATGGCCCATGTTGAACATTCCCCCTTTCCCGAGAATGATGTCTTCGCTCAAGCCCACCACCGAGAAGATGAGAAAGGTGGACCCGATTGCCAGCCACTTGGAGTCGGCAAGGGCGGGAAAGAGCAGCATGGCCAGGATGAAGATCGAATATCCCATTGTTCGGCTGTTAAATTTCATCATACCTTCTCCGCTACGCGTTCACCCATGATGCCCGTGGGTCTCACGACAAGGATGGCGATCAAAAGGGTAAAAGTAAAAGCATCGGCCCAGGTACTTGACACATAGCCTGCGATAAACGCCTTGAATATGCCCAGAAGCATGCCCCCGACCATGGCACCTGGGATGTTTCCAATGCCGCCTATGATGGCCGCCACAAAGGCGTAAAGACCGTAGTTCCAGCCCATGTTAAAGTTGATGCCCCGGTAGTAGAGCCCGATGAAAAGACCGCCCACGGCTCCTAGGAAGGTGCCGATCACAAAGATGAGGGTGATGATGGCGTTGACGTCGATTCCCATGAGTCTTGATGCGTCATGGTCTATGGAGGTGGCCCGGATGGCAGCACCCACCCTTGTCTTGTCGATGAAAAAGATCAGGGCGACCATGATCAAAAGAGAGAGAATCAGGATAACCACCTGGATAAAGCTGATGTAAACCCCGCCGATGTGCCAGGTGGTTGAGGGCAGAATGTCTGCCGGGAAAAACCGCATCCTGGGCCCCCACATGAGCATGATGCCGTTCTGGATGACTAGGCTTGCCCCCAGAGCAGACACAACTGCGGATAACCTTGGTGCCTTTCTAAGGGGTCGATAGGCAACACGTTCGAGCACGATGCCCGCCATTGCAATGATGACACCGGTAACGGTAAAGATGGTGATGATGGCCAGGATTGAGTTGGTGGTTTTGCCGAGGAACTGGTCGTACACTGTGAGCCCCACAAAGGCGGCCATGGCCACAAGGTCCCCGTGGGCAAAGTTGATCAGCTTCATGATACCGTAAACCATGGTGTATCCCAACGCCACCAGGGCAAAGATGGAGCCAATGGTTAGACCATTGACAAGCTGTTGAAAAAAAATGTCCATATGATAGACCCCTAGGAGGCTGTTGTTACGGCCGGAGCCCCTTGCTTTGCTCCGGCCGTTTTGGTTATTTTACAATAGGCCAGACAACTTTTTTGGAGCCGTCAGCCTGGTACTCGTAAGTCTGATGGGCGCTGCCCACCCTGTTTCCATCGGGTGCCCACTCAACGGGTCCGGTGATGCCGGGGAAAGCCTTGAGGGTGTGGAGAAACTCGGCAAGTTTTTTGGTGTCGGTTGTGCCGGTCTCTTCGATGGCATGGAGGATGGCCCTCATGCCGTCAATGTTCAAGAGGGTCCAGATGCTGGGGGGATCCATCTTGTACTTGGCCTTGTAGTCCTTGAGGAAGTTAACGGCAAGGTCATAGGGAAGAAGATCGGGGGAGGGAACGTTGATCAGAAAGGAGCCCTCAACATATTCGCCGGCAAGTTTTACATAGTCGGGGTTGTCACAGGCGTTGGAGCCGTAAAAGTCGGCCATCACGCCAAGCTGCATCTGCTGGGCCCTGAGAAGTCCTGCTTCGTTGTAATATCCGCCGAACCAGATCGCATCCGGGCTGGTGGATTTGATGTTGGTGAGGATAGGTGTGTAGTTTTGTTCGCCTGCCTTGATCTTTCCCTGGTATACGATGTTGGCGCCAAGCTTTTTCATCTCGGAGATCACGGAGTCTCCAAGGCCCGCAGCATAGGAGGAGAAGTCTGTTACAATGGCGATTCTCTTGTATTGTTTCACGTTGACAAAGTAGTCAGCCGTGTAGGTAGCCTCGGCTGAGTTGGGAAACGAGTTTCGAAAAAAGGTCCAGTAGCCGTGCTCGGTAAGGGCGTCGCTCGTACCGTCTGTGGTCTGGAGGATGCCCGCCCGATAATATGTGGCCTGGGCTGCTTCGGCGCAGGTGGATGTGTAGGACCCGATTACCGCAATAACCTCTTTGTTTACGAGGTCCTTGGCGCAGATAGCGGCCTTCATGGCAGTGCCTTCATCGTCGCAGGTGAAAATTTCGATCTGTTTGCCAAGGATTCCGCCCTTGGCGTTGACCTGCTCGGCAATGAGGCGCACACCCTGGTCGATTCCCTGACCTTCGTTTGCGTACTGACCAGTGGTAGGGGCCTGGACCCCGATCCTGATGGTATCAGACGCACCAGCATGGGCACCTGAAATGGCTAAACAGAACAACGATACAAAAAACAATTTCACAACTTTGTTCATCTCTTTTCTCCTGTTAAAGTCAATTTATGGCTCATCGGCCGCCTTTGGTTTAGGAACCGCAAGCAAAGCCTCTTTTTCCTCCATGTGAACGATAAACTTGTGCACATGTTCTTCAGCAACCCGCTCTGCCTCATTGGGTTGGTGGGTCCGTACTGCGGCGATCATATCCTCCAGATCCTTTAAATTCTCCGCCATCCTGCCCGGGGTGTTCTCCAGGAATTTATCATAGTATTGGCGGATGTTGTCGTGGACCATTTCGCTCACAAGGATGTATAATGAGTTTTTTGATATTTTTGCAAGCATTTTGTGAATTTCCTGGTCTATATCCAGGAAGTTTTCCCATCCTGTGTCCCCCCTGGCGTTCATCTGTTTTGCCTGTTTGAGCATGGTTTCAAGGGCTCTCACTTCCCGGTCCGAAGCCTTCTGGGCCGCAAGGGCAGCTGTTTTTCCCTCAACCCCCGTCCGGAACTGTCCCACATCCATCACGGAGAGACTACCCGACCGGATGAGCAGGGCAAAGGTTTCCATGAGCTGTTCCATGCCAGCCTGGCGGACAATGGAGCCGCCTGCCGCGCCTACCCTTATCTCGATGAGTCCTTTTTGTTCGAGGACCCTAAGTGCCTCCCTAAGGGTGCCCCGACTGACGTTAAAGGTCTCCCTGAGCTGACGTTCCGGGGGCAGCATGTCCCCGGGGGTGAGTCGCCGGTCAAGAATGGCCTCCTGGATCTGGTCTACCACATCCTGGAAAATCCTGTTTTTTTTGGCTTTTTGAAAATGAGGCTTTTTTTTGGGTGGCATATTTACCTGTGTTGCTGGATTGTATGGTCAAACCATTGGACATTGCTAATTGACTGATCCTTGTTTGTCAATCTTTTTTCTTATAGATTCAAGTTTTTATTGTCTGCAGATTGTTGAACTGGAATGAAAAATCTTGACTTTTCGTCATTGAAATACCATTATTTTATATTTTAAACCTTTATTTTTCAGGAGATTGTTGGATATATGTTTATTATGGGAAATTTCTTCAGGGCGATAGCCGTGGTTCTTGACTGGGGGCTTAGTCTTTTCATGTGGATTATCATTGCCAGGGCAGTGCTCTCCTGGGTCAACCCCGATCCCTACAACGCCATCGTCAGATTCATCACCAATGTCACAGAACCGGTTCTTTATCAGATTCGACGAAGAATTCCTTTTAATCTGGGAGGTCTTGATATCTCACCGGTCATTGCCATCATGATAGTTATTTTCCTCCAGACCTTTGTTGTGGGGAGCCTGCACACGCTGGCCTACAATTTATCCTAAACCCAAAGAGAGGTGTTTGAATGGGAATTACCCCGGCCGTAATAAAACAGAAGGAATTCACCACCCGGTTCAGGGGCTTTGATGTTCAGGAGGTTGACGGTTTTCTTGAGGAGGTGGCCCATGAGGTTGCCAGGCTCAAATTGGAAGTTTCTACAGTAAAGGAAGAGAAACACAGGCTTGATCTTGAGAATCAGGGATACAAGAGGCGTGAAACGTCGCTTAAGCGGGTTATGATCCAGTCCCAGAAGGTGCTTGAACAGATGAAGCTCAACGCCAGGAAATCGGCCGAGCTTGTTGTGGCAAATGCCGAAGTCGAGGCAGAGAAGATGCTCAACCGTGCCCACCAGCGGCTGTCCCAGCTCCACAGCGACATAACTGAGCTTAAACGCCAGCGTATGCAGATCGAGATTCAGATAGGATCTGTAATCGAATCCCACGCCAAACTTCTGGAGATGAGCAAACAGGACAATAAGGCATCGGAAGCCACGGATATGAATCTGAGGTTCATCAAACAGGCCTGAAAATGAGGAAAATTTAACGATGGCAAAAATTGATGCTTTTTTTAAACTGATGCATGAACAGGGTGCCTCAGACTTGCACCTTGTGGCGGGTCAGCCCCCGGCCCTGAGACTTCACGGTGATATTGAACGGATCAAGTACAACCTTCTGACCAACGATGAGCTGAGAACCCTTCTTTACGAGATCACCCCCGAGGAAAAGGTCAAGGTATTTGAGGAGACAGGGGATGTGGATTTTGGCTATGAAATTCCAGGGCTCGCCCGGTACAGAGCTAACTATTTCATGCAGAAATACGGCATCGGAGCCGTGTTCAGGGAGATTCCCTCGGACATTCTAACTGCCGAGCAGTTGGGGTTGCCCCCTGTCATATCAAAGCTTGCCTCCCTTCCCCGAGGGCTTGTACTCGTGACCGGCCCCACGGGCAGTGGAAAGTCAACCACCCTTGCCGCCATCATTGACCAGGCAAACAGGATCAGAAAGGATCACATCATCACGGTGGAAGATCCCATCGAGTTTGTGCATAAGAGCCAGGGGTGCATCGTCAATCACAGGGAGGTGGGCCTGCATACCAAGTCCTTCAGCGCGGCCTTGAGGGGAGCCCTTCGTGAGGATCCCAACATCATCCTGGTCGGTGAAATGAGGGATCTTGAAACAATTTCCCTTGCCATTGAAGCGGCCTCCACCGGTCATCTCGTGTTTGGAACACTTCACACCTCAAGTGCGTCCAAGACCGTTGACCGGATCATTGAGGTATTCCCTGCAAGTCAGCAAGCCCAGATCCGATCCACCCTTTCCGATGGTATCAGGGCCGTTATTGCTCAAACCCTGTTCAAACGCATCGATCGAAGGGGCCGCTGTGCCGCCATGGAGATCCTTGTGGCAACCCCTGCCGTTCGAAACCTGATCCGGGAGGCAAAGACCCACCAGATACCTTCCATGATCCAGACGGGCAGGCAGTACGGAATGCAGCTCCTGGACGACGCCATCATGCAGCTCTACAAAAAGGGGTGGATCAGCCCGGACGAGGCCTATGGAAAAGCGAACAACAAATCGCTTTTCAGGCCTTTTCTCAAGACGCCGCCAGCCGACTTTACCGAGGCTTAAACGTTTTTCAGGAGGTTGGGATGCATAAGCAGGAGTTAGATCACATCCTTGAACAGATGCTTGAAAGCCATGGGAATGTGTCGGATCTCAACCTGACGCCCGGGAAGCCCCTTCAGGTGGAAGCCGCAGGCGAACTCGTGCCGGTCACCATGGACCCTGACTTTCGAGTGCTCACCCCGTTCCAGACTGAAACCTTTGCCCTTAATTTGATCAATCAAGACCGCAGGCTCACCGAAACCCTGCTTAGGGAGGGGTCCTGCGACCTGTCCTACGCCCTTAAAGACAGGGCAAGGTTTCGGGTAAATATCTTTTCCAGATCGGGCAACTATGCCATAGTCCTGAGAAAGATAGAGACGGCCATTCCCACCATCAAAGAGCTTAACCTGCCCCGGCCCTTTTATAAAATGGCCCTTGAAAAAAATGGAATCATCTTTGTCACGGGAGCCACGGGTAGCGGGAAATCCACCTCCCTTGCAGCCCTTCTAGACGAGATCAATGAGACTAAATCAGTCCATGTGATCACCCTGGAAGACCCCGTCGAGTACCAGCACACCCAGAAACGGTCAACCTTTAACCAGCGTGAGCTCGGGGCCGACTTTGACAGCTTTGCCTCGGGGTTAAGGGCCGCCCTTCGCCAGGCCCCCAAGGTGATTCTGGTGGGTGAAATGCGGGACAGGGAAACGGTTGAGATCGGCCTTTCAGCCGCTGAAACAGGCCATCTTGTCCTCTCCACCCTTCACACGGTGGATGCAGGCCAGACCATCAACCGTATCATCGGCATGTTTTCCGCCGAAGAAGAACGCCAGGTCCGCATCCGCCTTGCCGACACCATCCGCTGGGTGGTTTGCCAGCGGCTTTTGCCCGGGAGCGGCGGCGGACGGGTGGCTGCCTTTGAGATCATGGGTGCAAATCTCAGGGTTAAAGATTCCATCCTCCATGGTGAATCCGAGGGAAAAACCTTCTACGAGATCATGAGAGCGGGCAAGGCCTTTGGCATGACCACCTTTGATGAGTACATCATCTCGCTCTACGAGCAGGGAAAGATCACCCAGGAGGTGGCCATGGCCTACTCCTCAAGAAAGGACACTGTGGGCAGGGGGCTTGACAGCATTAAAAGTTCAAGGGGAGAGGCAACCACCGAGATAGAATTTTTAGAGATAGACCACGGATATGAGGGGTCATGATGGATATTGTATGCGCCAGTTGCAAAGCCAGGATTTCCATTCCAGACCACAAGGTGCCAAAGGGCAAAAAAGCTTCATTTCTCTGCCCAAAGTGCGGGCATCGAATCCAGATATCTCCGGGGGAGAGTTTTTCCGGAGGATCCGTTGGTTTGTCTTCCAGTTCGACCACGGATTCATATGGGACCGCAGTTAAAAAAAAATATGATGCCGCAGACAAGCCCTTTGACTTCGTGGATGACGGCAGGCAGACCGTCCTTGTGTGCATGGGAAAAAAGGCCGACGTGGTTGCCAGGGTAATGACGGCCATTGGCCGGGTGGTCAAACAGGTGGACAATGTTGAACAGGCCCTTTTAAACATGAGGTATCATCTGTTCGATGTTGTGGTTCTGGATGAGGGGTTTGACGAAGCTCATGGGTCTGATGGATCTGGTAAACCCGGAGTGCTTGACACCCTCTGCCTGCTTGGGATGGCTTTGAGAAGACGGATGTTTGTGGTTCTTGTCACAGACAGATCCCGCACCATGGACAGGATGGCGGCCCTTGAACAGAGTGTCGATATAGTGGTCAACCGGTCAAGCCTTGACGAGCTTGAAAAGATATTTGTACTGGCAATCAAGGAGCATGAACAGTTCTACGCTGTTTTTAACGAGTCCCTAAAGAAGGCGGGCAAGGCGTAAATTATGAATAAATCGGGAGACCCTTTGTGGAAGAAAAAACTGGTTACACCGGTCAGGGCCCTGGCCGGAATTAAGCCGGGGATGAATGTTTTCCTTGGAACAGGTGCAGCAGAGCCAAGAACCCTTGTCAAGGCTTTAATGAGTTCAACAGCGCCAAATCTTGCAGATCTCACCCTGATTCAAATTCTTAGTTTTGGGGACGCCATATCCATCGAGGCCCTTCGTTCCAATCGGTCAAGGCTTAAAACTTTTTTCTCCGGGTGGGTGGCAAGCGAGGCCGTTCAAGCGGGAAGGGTGGATTTGATTCCCAGCAGGTTTTCAAACATTCCCCAGCTGATCAACGACTACCAGATTCCCGTGGACGCAGCTTTGATTCAAATTACACCACCCGATGAAAATGGCCGCAGCTCCCTGGGTATTGCCGTTGATGTGGCCCGCCAGGCCATGGACCAGGCAAGCCTTGTGATCGGTGAAATCAACCCGGATCTGCCCTGCACCTTTGGCGACACCTTTGTTTCGGTTGACGAATTTGACTGGTTTGTGGAGAGCTGCGATCCCATAATCTATCTGCCCATCTGGCCCGTGGACGAGGTCCATGACAGGGTGGCTGCCAATGTGGCATCTGTCATTGAAGACGGTGACTGCCTCGCGTTCAGTTTTGGTCCTTTGTTCCAGGCTCTGCCCCGGCATCTTGCCCCGAGGCGCAACCTTGGGATTCACACTCCCTTTGTCACGGACGCCGTGATGGAGCTTGTCAAGAGCGGGGCTGTGACCAACCGGAATAAGAAAAACTACCGGGGCAAGACCCTTGCCTCCTATGCAATGGGATCAAAAGAACTCATGGATTGGCTCGATAAAAATCCATTGGTCGAGTTCCAGGAGGTGGGCCAGGTGTTCAATCCCATGGAAATCGGTATGAACAAAAGATTCATCGCCATTATCCCGGCAAGAAAGGTGGATCTTTCAAGCCGCATCGCCATGCATATGGGCAAGGGCAATGTCACCTCGGGCCCTGGCCAGGCCATGGATTTCTTCAACGGTGCAGAGATCTCCAAAGGCGGATTCACAATCTTTGCCCTGCCGAGCCGCAACCTTAAAGGTGAAGCCAACATTAGAACGACCATCGAGGGCGTAGTCAATCAGATCAATTTTCCCGATTCTGTGGGCATGGTGGCAACCGAATATGGTATTGCAACTCTGACCGGCCGTACGGTTCGGGAACGGGCCCAGGCCCTTATTGAAATAGCCCATCCCGATGATCGTGAATCCCTTGTCATCTGGGCAAAGAAGAACAACTTTCTCTATCCCGATCAGATATTTATCCATGCAAGTTCCCGGCTCTACCCCGATCATATCTCTGAATGCCATACCTTTAAGAACAATACAGAGGTGAGGTTCCGGGCCATCAAACCGTCGGACGAAGAGTGTATGAGAAGGTTGTTTTACAGGTTTTCAGACCAGGCCATCTACTATCGCTACTTTACTCCCATCAAGACCATGCCCCATGCCAAGATCCAGGAGTACCTCAATGTGGATTACCGCAACGTACTTTCCATTGTGGGACTGGTCGGGCCTCCCGGACAGGGCCAGATCATTGCCGAGGCAAGATTCGCCCGCCACCCGGACAAACCCCTGGTGGACTTGGCCTTTGTAGTTGATGAAAAGTTCCAGGGTCTTGGCATCGCAACCTACCTTTACGGAATGCTCGCAAGGCTTGCAAGGCAGCGGGGGGCAAAGGGGATGACCGCAGATGTACTAAGCTCCAATCAGGCCATGCTGAAGGTTTTTGAAAGTGGAAAATATCCGGTGCAGTCCAGATTTGAAAACGGGGCCCATTCCCTTTTGATCTCTTTTGAATCTTAAGGGTCAGGGGGCAGGCTGATCGGCAATGATTCTAAGTCCCTCCAGGGTCAGGGCATTGTCCACAACTTCAATAGTTTCAGATGCCTCTGCAATAAGGGAGGCAAGCCCGCCCGTGGCAATGACCCTGGGTGTAGACCCCATCTCTTTGGCCATTCTTTGAACCATGCCGTCCACCAGAGCCCCATTGCCATAGATGATTCCCGATTTCATGCTTTCGACGGTGGTCTTTCCGATTACATTTCCAGGACGTCTGAAAATTTCCACCCGGGGCAGCTTGGATGCCCTCTGGAAAAGGGCCTCGGCCGAGATCATCACCCCCGGTGTAATGGCTCCGCCCAGGTATTCACCCCTGGCAGATATGGCGTCAAAGGTGGTTGCGGTACCAAAGTCAATGATGATCATGCTGGATTTGTACCGTTCAAAGGCGGCCACGGCATTGACTATCCTGTCTGCCCCCACCTCGGACGGGTTGTCGTAGAGGATTGGCATGAGGCGTTTTACTGAATCAGGATTGATCCATATGGGGGGCTTGCTGATATAGCGCCGGGCAAAGGTGTCCAGGATGCTGTTTATCGGGGGAACAACCGAGGAGATTACGGTTCTTGTGATGGTTGAGAGGTCTATTCCCTTGTCCGCAAAAAGTGCCCTTGCAAGGACATTGAATTCATCCACAGTGGCTTCCCGAATAGTTCTGATTCTCCAGGCCTCGACCAGGGTGGTGCCGTCAAAGACTCCCAGTACAGTATTGGTGTTTCCCACATCGATTACCAGCAGCATGATTCTTTCCTAATTGATGGTTACTGTGAAAAGTTCAGGTTTTGTGTCGGCAAGTATCAGGCCCAGGGGAAGGGTTATGGTTGCCCGTCGTACGTAAACCCCGGGGGGCAATCCATCAAGATCAATGTATATTTTAAAATTCTCTTTTATATTATCTTTCTTAAGGGTGTTTAAGGGGCCTTTTACCTTTATTTCCATGAAGGGCGGCACCACTCGTGTGACCTTTGAGCAGTTTATGGTGGCAACTTCGAGATTCTCGAAGTTCTGGATGACAATGGTTTCGACAATGGGAATGGATGCAACAACTATGGCACTGGGATGATCAACCGTTATCGAGGGGGCAAGATCCAGGGGCAGGTTCTTCTTGAAGTCTTCTTTTGCGTTGGTGATGTCTACCGGTTTTGTCATGATGAACATAAGCGGCGCAATGACTGACTGGGCACCGGTTACCTCTACCACCTCGGGGACAGCTACTGCATCAAGGGCCGTAAATCCCGGAGGAGTCTCGCCTGTGTAGGGAACATGAACGGGCAACCTCTTTATCATCTTTCGTTCCAGTTGAACCGTGATATAGGTGGGTTTTATCTTGAGGATGGTAATCTTGGGGTTAAGTGGTATTCTTTCTTCCAGGATGGGAATGGAGTAAAAGCCCGGCTCTATGATGGATGAGGCCGTTCCTGCCGGATCCATGGCAAGTTCCGTGTAAAGATCCACGAGATAGCTCATCTCTTCCTGGGTGACATCCTGGACAAGTTTTGCCGGTCCTTTGATCCTGATCTCAAGGTTGGAGGTATGGGAGGGCATACGGACAAGGTCGGCGGGAAGGGATGAAAATTCTATGGGCAGGAGAAGATTGGTATCCACGGGTTCCCGGGTACAGGCGAAGATGGAAAGTGTTGCAAAGACAAAAATCAAGACCGGTTTTAAAATCCATGGCCAGGGGTCAGAGGCACTGGGGCTCAATCTTGCTTGCAACAATCGTATCCTAGAATGGCGGCAATGGTCCGGGCCATGGGAGCAAGGGTTTTAACGTTATGCACACGGATTATTTGAGCACCGTTCATAAGGCAAGCAACCGAGGCCGCCATGGTTCCAAGTTCTGCCTCAAGGTCGTCTGCCTTGACGGTCCTGTCCGTTTTCTGGGAGAGGATTTTTTGAACAAAGGATTTCCTGGAGGGTCCCATGAGGACGGGATAGCCAAGGGCTCCGATTTTATCTATCTGCTGGATGAGCATAATGTTGTGGTTCACTGTCTTGCCAAACCCGATTCCTGGATCAAGAATGATCATGCCTCTAGCGATGCCTGCGTCCAGGGCAGCCTTAACCCTGGCCCTAAGATAGGTGGTGATCTCACCCAGGAGATCTTCATAGGTGGGATTGATCTGCATGGTCGAAGGTGTTCCCTGCATGTGCATGAGAATGACTGGGACCTGGGCCTTTGATACCACATTAGCCATGTCCGGGTCGTTTTCCATGGCTGAGATATCGTTGACCATGGATGCTCCTGCCCGGATGGCCTCCCGGGCTACCCCGGCCTTGACGGTGTCGATGGAGATGGGGGTTTTTATCCTTTTTGCCAGGGCCTCTATAACTGGAACAACCCGGTCCATTTCCTCCTGGGCCGTCACAGCGGGTCCAAACGGCCGGGTGGATTCTCCGCCGATGTCTAAAATATCGGCTCCAGCCTCGACCAGGGATAGACCCTGGTTTACGGCCCTGTCAAAGCTGAGATAGCGACCCCCGTCGGAAAACGAATCCGGGGTGGTGTTAAGGATGCCCATGATGCAGGGCTTGCGCTTAAAGTCAAGCTTAAACCCTTTCCACTCCATGGGTCTAATGATGGATTCGGCCATGCATTTGGTCATTGCTTTTTTTGTCCATTTTCGGATTCTCCCCCGGACTGTTTTTCAGGGGCTTTGCCGGTATTGGCTTTATCTGGGGTTTCATCGGACGGTCTGCCTGGTGCGTCAGTTTCGGGATTCTCCACACCCCTGGCCTCATTTTCCTCTGATGCCTGGCTTTCCCTTGCAGGTTCCTGGGCTTTTGGTTCAGCATCCTTCTTGTCTGCGGCTGGTTTCGGTGATGTTGATTTCCTGTAGGAAGGTTTGAAGTCGGGTTTCATTGAATGAATCAACTCATCCAGCTCCTCACCCATGACAGTTTCTTTGTCCAGGAGAAGTTCGGCCAACCTGTGAAGAATCTCGATATTTTCCTCGAGTACCGTTTTTGCCCGGTAATGGCTTCGCTGGATGATGGACGCAACTTCTGCATCTATCTTTTTCGCCGTGTCTTCGGAGTACTCCCTTGCCTGGCCCATGTCCCTGCCGATGAAGATATGCTCGTCTCCCTTGTCATAGGCAAGGGGGGCTAGTTCATCGCTCATACCCCAGGTCCTGACCATCTTGTTGGCGATGGCGGTTGCCTGCTTTATGTCGTTGGAGGCTCCGGTTGAGATGCGTTTGAAGATGAGCTCTTCTGCTACCCTGCCGCCAAAGGCCACGGCAAGCTCACTCTCCAGCTGGTCCTTATACTTGAAGTCCCTCTCTTCGGGCAGAAACCAGGTGACACCTGCGGCCCGGCCCCTGGGAATGATGGTTACCTTGTTTACAGCATCGGTTCCGGGCAGAAGTCTCGCCACAAGGGCATGGCCTGCCTCGTGGTAAGCCGTTGTTTTTTTCTCGTCTTCCCGGATCACCTTGGATTTTCGTTCAAGTCCCATATACACCTTATCCTTGGCATCTTCAAAATCCATCACGCCAAGTTTTTCCTGGTTTCTTTTTGCCGCAAGAAGGGCTGCCTCGTTAACCAGGTTTTCAAGATCCGCCCCTGAAAATCCCGGAGTGCCCTTGGCAAGGACGTGGGCATCGACATCTTCGTCAAGGGGAGTCTTTTTCATATGGACCTTGAGAATACCCTCCCTTCCCTTGATGTCGGGCAGATCCACGTAGACCTGCCGGTCAAACCGGCCGGGTCTCAAAAGGGCTGGATCAAGCACATCGGCCCGGTTGGTTGCGGCCATGAGAATGACTCCTTCGTTGGATTCAAACCCGTCCATTTCCACCAGAAGCTGGTTCAGGGTCTGTTCTCTTTCGTCGTGGCCCCCGCCCATGCCTGCGCCCCTCTGTCGGCCGACTGCGTCTATTTCATCGATAAAAATGATGCACGGTGCATTCTTCTTGCCCTGGGCAAAGAGATCCCTCACCCTTGAGGCCCCGACACCCACGAACATTTCAACAAAGTCAGATCCTGAAATGGTGTAAAAGGGAACACCTGCCTCGCCTGCAACGGCTCTGGAAAGAAGGGTCTTGCCCGTTCCTGGAGCACCTACTAAAAGGACTCCCTTAGGGATGCGGCCTCCGAGTCTTGTGTACTTGCCGGGCTCTTTTAGAAAGTCAACCACTTCTTCGAGTTCTTCTTTTGCCTCATCAATTCCGGCCACATTTTCAAATGTGACCTTGTCTCCCTTGTCCGACATGAGCCGGGCCCGGCTTTTCCCAAAGGACATGGCCTTGCCGCCGCCTCCTCCCCCCTGCATCTGGCGCATGAAGAAGATCCACACGCCGATCAGAACGATCATGGGCAACCATGAGATTATGATCGACATGAACCAGGAGGATTCTGTGGGAGGTTTGACCTTGATGCTTGTTCCGTTCTTTTTCAGGGTGCTGATGAGGTCGTTGTCCCTAGGGGCAAAGGTGGAAAATCTGGTCCCACTGCTGTCTGTGATGTAAATGTCCTGGCCCTGGATTATGACGCTCTTCACACGGCCTTTTTCAACCATGGCAAGGAAATCTGAATAGTCGATGGTAGTGGTGTCTACCATATTCTGCTGGTTAAAGATATTGTACAGCATCACCATCATCAGCACGATGACCAGCCACAGAGAGAGGTTCTTATAAAACGGATTCAAGGTCTTTTCCTTTCTGAAAGTTTAAGTTTTAAAGGTACATCCTGCAAATATTAACCATGAATTGTAATTAGGCAAGAAAAACTTTATCCCTGTTCCAGGAACGTTTTTTTCTTTTCATGGCTTTTCCGATTTCCCGTAACGGGATAGCTTCTTTTTTGAAACAGAGGCTCTTACCGAGCTTTGTTATACGGACCCTGCCGGGAAGGTCCAGGTTTTGGCCGGGGGAGGTCGCAGCAGCAAGGGCGACAATGGCGTCAACCTGGACAAGGGTGATTCGTCTCAAGTCTCCCTTGACCTGTTCGACAGCCCTTCGGACAATCCGGCGCTTGAGGGCCATGGCAAGGTCGTTAAAGCTTGCCAGGCAAAGGCATACTTCACTGCCTGACTCATTTAAGCAGATTCTGTTGAAAACAGCCTTTGTCTCGTTGTCCATCCATTTTTCTTCCTCGCCCATTATTCGGCTCATACGGTTGAGGTTGTCGGTTATTCCGGGGTTGTACTCCTGTCTGAGCAGGGGAAGAAGCTTGTTGCGGATTCTGTTTCTTAGAAACAAGGTTTCAAGGTTTGTTGAATCCACAACATAGGGCTGGTTCTTTTTCTCTAAGAAGGCCAGGATCTCGCCTTTGGAACATTGGATCAGGGGTCGGATGATCCAGCTGTCCCGGACCGGGGGTATACCGGCAAGCCCCCTTGGGCCGCTTCCCCTTAAGAGGTTCATGAGAACCTGCTCAGTATTATCATCAAGGGTGTGGCCGACGGCCGTCCGAGTGTATCCTTTCTTGCGGCACAGGGCTGTGAAAAAATCGTAACGAACCTGTCTTGCCGTCTCCTCAAGGGAAGTTTTCCCCCCTCTGGCAAGTTCTGCCACGTCGATCTTCAGGAGATGAAAGGAAAGGCCCAGGGTTCGGGCAAGCTCCTCTACAAACTTCTCGTCTCCGTCCGACTCCTCCCCCCTCAAAAGATGGTTGATGTGGGCAACACCAAGGGTGAGGTTAAGCTCCGCCCTGAGTTCCACAAGGCAAAGGAGAAGGGCCACGGAGTCCGGGCCTCCGGAAATGCCCATGAGGACGTGCTCGCCAGGGGATACCATCCCATGGGCCTCCATGGTCTGGCGCACCTCGTCTAAAAACGGTCTTCTCTTTCTTTTTAAATGCATTTCATTCTTTTACCCGGGTAATCTGCAGTTTCTCATTTGACTGGCCCCCATTGATTGTTATTTAACCTGTCCGTCTTGGATTATGTTCATCATAATCGTTCCAGGGACTATGGTCAACTGGATATGAGAATTGCGGTTGGGAGCCAGTATTTTTAATTTTGGTTCAGCAAAGGGATACCAACTGTCGCCTCTAGTGTAAAATCAAAATTAGAATTACCGGGGTGAAGGCGGTTCGCCTTGTTAAAACAAGGGGCGTATGATAAAAGTGGTGTCATTCCTCCCCCCTTTGGTTACTTTGACCGGAACGGAAACCTTCGGAGGTTGTTTTGGCGGTTCTTAATTTATCTTAAAATCTATAAAAAAGTGAGCGTCCATGAGAATAGTAACAAGACCCGATTTTGATGGTATTGTGTGTGCTGTGCTGATCCACGAGGCGGAAACCATTGACAGCCCGACCCTATGGGTCGAGCCAGGCGAAGTCCAGAAGGGGGAGGCTGATATCCGAGAGGGGGATATCATGGCAAACCTTCCCTATGACCCCCGGTGTTCGGTCTGGTTTGACCACCATTTTTCCAATCAGCCCGAGGGGTATGATAAGGAAGGGTATGATGAAGATCTGTATGATGTAAAGGGGCTTAAAATAGAGGGCGCCTTTGATATAGCCCCTTCTGCCGCAGGGGTTGTGTACAAGTATTATAAAAGGGCCGGTCGTCTGGCAAAGGATTTTGACGAATTGATCCATTGGACCGACATTATCGATGCGGCAGACCTTAACGAGGATCAGGTACTGAGGCCCGAGGCTTACCCATACATCCAGCTCTCCATGGCCGTTAAAAACCGGGATAATACCGATCCGCCTTTCTGGGAGAGGCTTGTCGGCCTTTTAAGGAATCAGACCATAACAGAGGTCATGGCCGATAAAGAGGTGACGGCACGGTGTGACGCCGTTGTAAAGGAGAACCGCCTTTACGTGGATATCCTGAAGCAGTACACGGTTATCCATGGCCGAACGGTCAGCGTTGCAGACTTTCGCAGTATGGAAAAGGTGCCGTCGGGCAACCGGTTCCTGACATATTCTCTGTTTCCTGAGACCAATGTGAGCGTAAAGATCCGTTATGCCGACCATGACAGGGATCTGGTTTTGCTCAGCATCGGCCGTTCCATCTTTAACCCCAGATGCCGGGTGAATGTTGGAAAGCTCCTCGCAAATTACGGAGGCGGAGGCCATGCCGGGGCAGGCGGGTGCAGCCTTGCAGCAAAAGATGTCGACTGGGTTATAGATGAAATACTGCCCATCCTGGAGGCCAACCAGGAGAATTGACCAATAGATTACTCATTACCACAAACCCCAAGATGACAACGGCAGTCCTACGGCTAAAGAATCCCATTCCCCAGGCCGATGATTTTCCCGAGGGGAATCTGTGGCCCTTGAGGCTTCCTGCTTGTCATGTTGCCGCCTGTTCTTTCCATGCAGCGCTGGTTTGTCAAGGGGCTGATCGAAAAGGAAAAGTAGGTCGGGTTTCATATTTCCCGGAGGTTGTTGAGCTTTTGCTCCAGGGGTTCAAGCTCGGGCTGGGTAACCTGGTCCTGGGGGTTTTGATTCTGCAGGTCCTTGAGCCTTTGTTTGAAAGCTTCAAACTCCTGTTCAATCTTTGGCAGAATTTCGTTCCTTATCTGTTCCTTAATCTCTTCTCCCGATTCCTTCATGTTCTGGGCGAGCTCGTCAATTGATTGTTCGAATTGTTTGTATTCATCGGTTTCCGGGATTCTGCCGATTTTTTCCTTAAAGGCTTCAAAGCCTGCGGCAAATTTTTTAATCGTTTTTGAGACTTCCGGCATCATGGTTGGGCTGAATCCTTCTACAATGGAGCCGTCTGTGAGGGGGGAGCCGCCAGGAGTTTTGTTATTCACCATGACGATTGTCCGTGGGATAAGATCCTGGCCCTTGTATTCCGGTACCAGGGTAAAAGTTGAATGATCGGTCACAAGGGTCTTGAAGTCAGGATCGATTTCAAGGGCTGCGGGATAGGTGCCGTTTTTCAGGGGCAGGATTTCCTTGACCCGGCCAATGACCGTATAATCAAGAATTACAGGGGCTCCCTGGGTAAGACCGTGGAGCTCCTTGAAATTAACCGTCAGGCCAAGGGTGTTGCATCCCATTAAAATTAAAAAAAAAGCTGAAATAATGATGAGGGTAATTTTTTGAAACAGACCCATGCTCTTCTCCGTTTGGATGTTTTAATGTGTCAGAATGTTTTGATGAGGGGCTGTTAATACGGCTCTGGTAATACGGATTAGTTGAGGTTTCCCTCGGGTTCCGGTGGGCGGGGGAGCTTGATGACCTCGATGCCCTCTTTTTCAAGGATCTTGTCCTCCTCAGCCGTTGTGGTCCCCATGATGTTTTTAGGTTCAGCTCCGCCATAGTGAATTTTAAGGGCCTCTCTGGCAAAGTTTGGGCCTACGTTGTCAAAGTTTTTTTCTACGAACTCTGAGACCCTTGCGGCAAGATCATGTGCAGCCTCCTGTCTGGCCCTTTCCCTTGCTCCGGAACCCTGGGATGTTCGCACGGCAATGGGCGACAGCCTTTGAGTCACGGCTGTTGTCCCACACGCAGGGCAGAGGATCTGGTCCTGATCCTGCTGAAGGGCAAAACTCTCCCCATCGTCAAACCATCCTTCAAAGGTGTGGCCATTAATGCATTGAAGGTCAAAAACGATCATATATCACCTGGAGGTTCCATTCATGATCTCCTTTTACTGTATGCTGTCTATGCTTGTGGCTATGTTAAAACAATAATCGCCCATTCTTTCAAAGTTGGAGAGCAGCGCAATAAACAGCACGCCGACCTCAACCGAGCAGGAATCGGTCCTGAGGCGGTCAATGTGGTCCCTGCGGATTTTTTCCCTTAACGAGTCGATAAGGTCCTCCTGATCCTTGGCTATCTCCATGAAACCGTAAGTGTGGGTATGTTCGCCCATCTCTATGATGGCAGTCTCAAAAAAATGATCCACCTCGTTGGAGATGGTAACAAGGTCCTCCTGGGCATTGGGAGTTATAACATAGTTGTTTTCATACATTTTTTCAAGGATTTCGGAAACGTTTTCCATGGAATCTCCTATCCTTTCGATGTTGTTGGTGATTCGCATCCACTCCGAAATCTCGTTGGCTTCAGACTCGTTGACCCCCCCCTGGTAGATGGATGTAAGATATTTGATGATTACCTTTTGCATCTCATCGATGTGTTCTTCGATTGCGTCCCTTTCTGCCAGTCGGTCATCGTCCCGGACTGTGAGGCATTCGCAGGTGCGTTTGAGGCTTTGATGGGTGAACTCGGCCATCTGTATCACTTCCCCTCTTACCTTAGCAAGGGCACCGATGGGGCTGTCAATGAAACGGGTATCAAACGAGGGTAGCTGGTAGCGCCCTTTTTTCTTTGCTTTGGGAGAGAGCATAATGGCAATCTTGATGAGCTGTGGAAAAAAGACAAGGAAAAACATGGCGTTGATGACATTGAAGATGGTGTGGCCGTTGGCAATGTAGCGGCTGATGTTGATAAATTCCCCATCCTTTGCAGTGGTAACCGGGGCGGCCCCCATCATCGTGGTTATGGACTGGACTAATTCGATAAAGGGGTTAAAGAGCAGCACGACCATGGATACGCCCAGCACGTTAAACAGGGTGTTGGCCCTGGCTGTTTGATGGGCGCTCTGGCTTGTGGAGCCTATGGATGCAAATTCAGCCGTTATGGTCGTTCCAATGTTTTCACCAAGAACTAGGGCCATGGCCGTTGGAAATGAGATAAGCCCCTGGACGGCCAGGGTCATGGTGAGACCCACTGTGGCGGATGAAGACTGAACCATGATGGTCACAAGGGTACCCATGAAAACGCACAGTAGAATTCCCCCATAGGAGTCGGTGGAAAATTTTGTGAAAAATGCGATGAATTCAGGGGTGTCCTTCATTGGTGCAAGGCCTAGTTTCATCACGGTCATGCCGTAAAATAGAAGCCCAAATCCGAGAACAATGTCACCTATGTAGCGGTAGCGTCGTCTTTTGGAAAAAAACTTCATGGGAACGCCGATGGCAATGGCCGGAAGGGCCACGTTCGTGAGTTCAAAGGCGATCATCTGGGCCGTGACGGTCGTTCCCACATTTGCACCGAGTACGACGCCCACGGCCTGCTCCAGAGTCATGATGCCCGCCCCTACAAAACCGATGAGCATAACCGTGGTGGCGGATGAGGACTGGATAGCCGCCGTGACTCCGGCTCCGGTGGCGCATCCCAGGAACCGGTTGGAAGAGATAGCGCCAAGGACGCTTTTAATCCTGGGGCCTGCGGCCATTTGAAGCCCTTCGGTCATCATCTTCATGCCGAGAATGAAAAGCCCCAGGCCCCCGATGGTTTGAATAAAAATATCCAATAGATCCAAGATGTCACCTTTTTATCGTTCGTTAACCCAGCTTTGGAGCGTCTGTTACCTAAAAGTTGCCTGCATGGTTTTTGAACGATTCTACAACTGCATGTTCAAAGTCTTGCATAACCAGTTAAATAAGGCCTGCAACTTTTGGATGCCAATTGATTTTGCCTATCTATAGGTCATTTTGTCATTTTTTTCAATTGTGAAATGATTTTCATGGACATAGTTTCTGTAAAACATGGAAACAGGGCATTGTTCGAAAAAACAGGATCCTTGTCAAGGTCAAATCTGGATGCCTTTTTTGCCCTCTCCCACATGGGGGTGTGGGGAATGGGTGTGTAAAAGGCAAGGACAGGTGTGATGCCGCTTTTTTTTACCTCGAGGATAGAATGTTCAACATCCTCTTTCTTCTGATCCGGCAGTCCGCACAAAAGATAGGCCCCAATTTGCCCACGTTTGAATCCGGCATTTTTCAGGAGGGTTACGGCACGGTGGAATTCGTTGGCGCCAACCTTTCGGTCAAGACGCCCTGTCCTGGAAAAGTCTGTTGTTTCAAGTCCCAGGCGGATGGACTTGAATCCCGCCTTGAACATCAGTGCTGCCGTCTGCTGTGTGATTTCCCGGATGTGCAGGGCATTTGGGGTGTGAAAGGCAAGGTTCATATTCGAGCTGATGATAGCCTTAAAAAGGGGAATAGCATGGGTGGCAGAATCTATGAGCAGGGCGTCGTCGTAAAAGGCAAAGTTTTTAACCCCCCGCAGATTGTGCCAGTGGCGGATCTCCTGGACGATGGATTTCGGGGATCTTCGCCTGAATCGGGGCTCAAGAAATGAGGAGGCACAGTATTCACAGGCAAAGGGGCAGCCTCTGGTGGTGAGCAGCGGCACATGGGTTAGGTTTGTGACAAGGTCCAGGGCCGGAAGGGGAAGGGAGTCAAGGTCATTAGGGTCATCAAGGGTAGGGTTAGATGTAAACGAAAATCCAGTATGGCGGCGAACAATCTCCTGGATCTTTTGTTCTCCTGCCCCTGGAATCACCTCGTCGGCCAGGGAAAGGGCCACTGCGTGGTCGGTCATGAGGGTGGCGTAGATGCCGCCGAGAACCACCGGGGTTTCGGGAAAAATTTCTTTGATCACTGCAATGGTTTCCCTTACGCCGCCTGCCCAGTAGGTCATGAGCGAAGTGACAAGCACAATATCAGGCCTGTCAAGTTGCCTTAAATCCGCCCGGAACCATTCTGGATCTATTCCATACCGGGAGTATCGGCCCGGGCCTTCTTCGTTCAGGACGGCTGGCTTTGGGATTTGGGTTTTCCGGTAGGGCCCCCGCCCGTCCGGATAGGTCCTTGTTCCAGATCCCGCCCGGGGATGGAACCTGTCAAGGCAGTCCATGAAGGTCACCCGAATACGGTTTTTCCTCAGGATGGCGGCAAGGGTGAGGAGCCCCAGGGGCTTTGCCCAGAAATCAAAGGCTGCAAAGTCGTGGATCCATGGGTTGACACACAATACGTGGGGAGTTGCGGGTCTTTGATCAGTCAAAGTAACGCATTGAGGTCTTTTTAAGCTCCTGGCGACTGAACAGCAGAGCGTATTCGGACACCTTTACGGTTTTTGATATTTTGCGGGCAATGGCGTGGCAGTCATTTTCACTTGAGGCGTGGATCATGGTGTACAGATTGTAGGGCCAGGTGTCTGTCGGGTTTCTCCGATAGCAGTGGGTCACCTCATCAAAGGCTGCCATGGCAGGTCCCACCTCTTCGACTCGTTCTTCATCTACCTTCCAGGCCACCATGGCATTGGCCTTATAGCCTGATCTCTGGTGTTTGAGGGTCGCACCAAACCGTCGGATCACACCCCGTTCGTGGAGGTTCCTGGCAGTTGCGATCATCTCATCCTCGGACATGCCAAGGGTCTGGGCCATGGCCTGATATGGGCGCTCACATACGGGCATGTTTCCCTGGAGGGCCGAAATTACTTTTTTTTCCGTTTTGGTCAGCATGGCAAATTTAAACGATTTTTGTCTGCATAAGTCAAGGGAAAAATTTTTATCCCTCCTTTTCCGGGAAAAGGGCCAGGATATGTTGCCGGTTAGCCCCGCAGATGCCCCGTTCGGTAATAAGACCGGTGACGAGCCTTGCAGGCGTCACGTCAAAGGCGTGGTTGGCGGCGGGACTCGTTGCGGGCGGTACCAGGACTTCCACAATATTGCCGCTCCTGTCAAGACCCTGGATATACTGTATCTCTCGGGGGTCCCGCTCTTCAATGGGAATCTGTTTGATGCCGTCGTCGATTTTCCAGTCGATGGTGGAAGATGGCAGGGCCACGTAAAAGGGGATGTCGTTGTCCTTTGCCCCAAGGGCCTTGAGGTAGGTGCCGATCTTGTTGGCCACATCCCCGCTTCGGGTGGTCCTGTCGCTGCCCACGATCACAAGGTCCACCATTTTGTGCTGCATGAGGTGGCCCCCGGCGTTGTCCGTGATAATGGTGTGTTTGATGCCGTGTTTGCCTAACTCCCAGGCCGTGAGCCTCGAGCCCTGGTTCAGGGGCCGGGTTTCATCCACCCACACATGGATGTCGATGTCCCGGTCAAAGGCCGCATACATGGGGGCTGTGGCGGTTCCGTATTCGATGCAGGCAAGCCAGCCTGCATTGCAGTGGGTAAGGATGTTAACGGGTTCTCCTTCTTTTTGCCGGCTGATATCCTGGATGATGGAAAGGCCGTGAAGGCCGATCTGCCTGCAGTTTTCCGCCTCTTCTTCCGCAATGGCCAGGGCTTCTTTCAGGGCGGTTTCAAGGCGGTCTCCCCCTTTGATAGGGCGATTTTCCGCACCTCTACCTTCGCTCCGATCAGACCCGAGACAGGCCTTAAGCACCCGGTCAACCCCCCATGCAAGGTTCACGGCCGTTGGACGGGCAGCCTTGATTCGGCTGCATTCAAGAATCAGATGTTCGTAGCTGCACTCCCTGTCCCGGGCCAGGGCCGTGTACACACCAAAGGCACCTGTAGCACCAATCAGTGGCGCTCCCCGGACCAGCATTCCCTTAATGGCGTGGATCACGTCGTCCACGGTGTTTAGATCGGCCAGGACCAGTCTGTGGGGCAGCATTCGCTGGTCAATAATCCTTACAATCTTTTTGTCCTGATCAAACCATATGGGCCGCATCTGCTGGTTGTCCACTATCATCATTGTCTCCTTTATGGGCTGGAATTTACGGTCACATAATAGCACTGTGGGGTTAATGGTCAACGATAAACATCATTCCGTCCGGGCTTGGTACTAACTTTGCCTATTTGTCACAATTGATGGTTTGACGGTGATCCCCCTTGGGTACTCTGACCTGAACGGAAAACGTCGGAGGTTGTTTTGGCGGTTCAAAGATAGTATTCACCCTTTGGTTTTCAATGTTCCGGCCGGGGAAATCAAAGGGAGCTCTGCTGTTGATTTTTTACTATTTACTATCTGCGGTTCTGATCCGAATTGTATCTGTTCGAGTACGAGTGTTATGGTGAATATATAGATTGCCGGGTCTTTTCTTGACATGGGATAAGCCTTTATATAAAACCTAGGGAGAATATAAGCATCCTTAGTTTTTAAGGAGAAAATCCAGGGCTTTGACAATAATAGCATGGTGGGAGAAGGAGCTATGGTAAAGGTTGGAATTATTGGCGGGTCTGGAATGGACGACCCTGGAATAGTTGATGACGCAACAGAGGTAACGGTGAAAACCGATTATGGAGAACCGTCATCAGTGCTTACCCTGGGCAAGATCGGGGGTGTAGATGTGGTTATCCTTGCCCGTCACGGCAAGGGCCACAGCATCACTCCAAGCGGGGTAAACAACCGGGCCAACATCATGGCCCTCAAAGAACAGGGTGTGAATGCCATCCTTGCAACCACGGCTTGCGGCAGCCTGAAGCAGGAGATCGGTCGGGGAGACTTTGTTGTTCTTGATCAGTTTATCGACTTTACACGGCTTCGGAAAAACACTTTTCACGAATCCTTTGAAAACGGCATGGTCCATGCGCCCATGGCCGATCCCTTTGACGAAAGGTTGAGGCAGATTCTCTTTGATACTGCGGTGGCCCAGAATGCCAGGGTCCACCCGAGGGGAACGGTGGTGACCATCGAAGGCCCCCGTTTTTCAACAAGGGCCGAGTCAAGGATGTTCCAGATGCTGGGAGGGGATGTAATCAACATGTCCATTGCTCCAGAGGCTGCCCTTGCCCGTGAGGCGTCCATTCCCTATGGAGCCGTTGCCATGGCAACGGATTACGACTGCTGGAATGAGGAAGAGGTGCCAGTCTCATGGGAGGAGGTAATGAAGGTGTTCAACAACAATGCTGAGCGGGTCAAGTCCCTTTTAATCGCAGCTGTCATGGCGTTGAAAGACAGCTCTATACAATAGGTGGCAATAGGTGGCAGGACAGCTGAACAACGTTAAAATAAGCCGAGTCCAGTTTAGAGGCTATCCCCTGGGGCCGCCCTCTTTGGTTATCCTGACTGAAACCGCAAAACGTCGGGGGTTGCTTTGAATCTTCTTAATGCTTTCGACCCTTTGGTTTTGAACGTTCCGGTCAGGAAAACCAAAGGGGGCTCTAAAGTCGAGGCTCTTACAGTGATGTTTCGGTGGGAGTGTCATATAAACCCCCACGTCCTGGCGGACACAACGAAGAGTGAAACTCGACAGCACAAGGGAGTCAGGATCTTGTTTCTTGTTTCAAGTTTCTTGTAGGGAGTTTCATATAAAAAACTAATAATAATCGGGTGAAACATATGGATATTATAAAAAACAGCATACGATCAATACCGGGCTGGCCCATCAAGGGTGTTACCTTCAGGGACATTACCACTCTGATGCAGGATCCTGACATTAACCGGAAAACTACGGACATTTTTTTTGACCGCTATAAAAGCATGGCTATTGACAAGGTGGTGGGGATCGACGCCAGGGGTTTTGTATTTGGCGCCATTCTAGCCCACCAGCTCCATGTGGGGTTTGTTCCCGTCAGAAAAAAGGGAAAGCTGCCCCACAAAACCATCAGCGAATCCTACAGTCTCGAGTATGGTAAGGACGTCCTTGAGATCCATGAGGACGCCATCAAAAGGGGGGAGCGGGTGGTTATCATGGACGATCTCATAGCTACGGGCGGCACCATCGGGGCGACGGTCAAGCTTGTGGAGAAGATCGGCGGAACTATTATCGAGTGTGCCTTTGTTGTGGAACTGCCTGACCTCAAGGGTAGATCCCAGCTTAACGGTCACAGGATCTTTTCAATTGTAGAATTTGAGGGGGATTGATCTCTGCATAGAATTGCTGAGGATCGAAGGTCAAAGGATGAAAAAAACAATACTTTTTTGAGCGAGGCTGAGTTTTTAGCCGGTGAAAAGATCAATGGTCCCGAAGATCTGGCCATGGACAGTCAAGGCCGAATTTATGGGCTATGATCCAGTCAGTGGCGAACGCAAGATTCTATTATAAGGAGATGTACTTTGCAAATGGTGTGGCCCTGTCCGGTAAATTCCATGCATCCCGGGACCCACAGAAGTGCTCTAAGCATCGTTGAAACCTGACCGGGAGCAGCTCATCGGTTT
Organism: Desulfobacterium sp.; assembly: GCA_034007745.1. Classification (GTDB taxonomy): domain Bacteria; phylum Desulfobacterota; class Desulfobacteria; order Desulfobacterales; family Desulfobacteraceae; genus Desulforapulum. The sequence goes on along the minus strand of JAVEQI010000002.1, from coordinate 69,927 downwards.
CCTAGGAGGCTATTGGTGCGGCAGGTTAGCTTACCGTTGGTCTATCTGCTTATAAGGTCATCGAATCTGTAGCCGAACATCTTATTTCATGGGTGAACGGTTTTTTATATTAAATGCCTGTTTGATAACCTTGGAGGCATTGGTGGAATAGACGCCCGAGATTTCGAGCAATCCCCCCAGGGCAATTGAGGGCGTTATGGGTTCATCCAGGATGAGCCAGGCAAAGGTAATGGCAGATATGGGTACAAAGTTGATAAACACACTTGCCTTCATGGGACCGATGGCCCTGATTCCCTCATAGTACCATAAAAAGCCGAGCACTGTGCCGAAGAATCCCAGGTAAAACAGACTGAACCAATCGAGCACTGACCAGGTGCCAATGGTGGCAAGGTCGCCGTTCAAGACTGAGGCAAATCCCAGAAAAACGGTGCCGATCATTGAAGAGTAGCAAACTACGGCAAGGGGGGAAAGGCTCCCCATGACCGATTTCCCAATGAGGGAGTAGGTCACCCAGCTTGCAACGCAGCCGCATACGAGGATCTCGCCCCTGCCGATTTCATAGCTTACAACCTCGGTTATATGGCCGTTGGAGCTGACAACCATGGCGCCGGTAACTGACAGGAGAATGCCAAGCCCCTTGATCAGGTTCAGGCGCTCCTTGAACAAAAGAGCCGACAGCAGGCTGATGATGATGGGGGTGGTTGCGATGATCATGGCAGTTGTCCCTCTTGTTCATGTGGTGCAAAGGGTCTTTTGTATGTCTCAACCGGGGATTTGGCAAGGACCAAGGGGTGATACTGTTACTGATTTCCCCCACAGGTGGGAGATGACCGTTTCGACGCCGCAGTCACCGCTTGTCCAGAAAGCCGTAGATCCTGGTGTGGTCCTGCTGGTCAGAAGATCCCTCTGGGTAAGGATGTGTGCCACTTGACGGGATACTGCCTCGCCCGTCTCTATGACTTTTATTTCTGGACCTGCTATTTTTTGTACAAGGGGAAGAAGAAAGGGGTAGTGGGTACATCCCAGCACAATGGTGTCCGCACCCTTTTGGAGCAGGGGAGCAAGGTAGTGCCCAAGAAGTTCCCGGGTTTCAGGGGTGGTAAAGGCCATGGATTCGACCTGTTCCATGAGGCCTGGGCACTCCTGAACCTCTACCCTGACATCCTTGCAGAAGCGGTTGATCAGGTTCTTGAAAGAGGGGCTTTTCAAAGTTTCTGTGGTGGCAAGGACACCGATCACCCCGGAACGGGTTGCGTAAAGGGCCGGGCGGACACCCGGTTCGATGCCGATAAAGGGGACTTCAAACATGGATCGCAGGGTTGTGATTGCATTTACCGTTGCCGTGTTGCAGGCCACTACAATGGCCTTGGCTTTTTTTTCCACAAGGAACCGGGTAAGGTAGACTGCTCTTTCACGGACGTAGTCCGAGGACCTGTTCCCATAGGGTGCATATCCCTTGTCTGCAACGTAGATGAGATTCTCCCTGGGGAGCAGACAGCGGATCCATCTCAGGACGGAAATGCCGCCCACACCCGAGTCAAAAACCCCCAGGGGAGCATCTCCGGCCCGGGGTTGCCCCAGGGTATCCCAGCTTGTGTTTGTTTTGAGGTTCTCCATATCTGGGATTTATACTCCTAACACCAGTGTCTTGTAAAGCCCCTAGTAGAATATCCCCCGACTTTCTTCGTTCAGCAAGGTGATACTGGCTGACGCTTAAAGAAGGAAGTCAAAATTAGAACTGCTGATTTTAAATGCTCCCCCGTGACAAGCTCAGAAATATATGGTATTCGACCTTTTTTAACGATTGTTTTGGAGAAAGCATAGGAGATATGGGTTACAGAGTTGCCATCAACGGATATGGAAGAATCGGGCGTTCCGTAGTTCGCGCCCTTTACGAGTCCCACCATTTCAGGGCCCTTGAAATCGTGGCCATCAATGAACTCGCCGATGCCAGAACCATGGCCCACCTGACGAGGTACGACACCACCCATGGAAGATTTACGGGCGAGGTAGGCATCTCTGGCGCCGACCTTTATGTGAACAACACCCCCATCCGGCTTATCCATGAAATAGATATGGAGCGTCTTCCCTGGAAAGAACTCGGGGTGGACGTGGTCCTTGAATGTACGGGTTCGTTTACCCAAAGGGAGCGGGCCGAAGGTCACCTTAGGAGCGGGGCCAGGCATGTCATCTTTTCCCAGCCGGCTGAAGATGATGTGGACGCCACCATAGTTTACGGTATCAATGACCACATCTTGAAACCCAGTCACCGGGTGATCTCCAATGCCTCGTGTACCACCAACGCCGGTGTTCCAGTGCTCAAGGTGCTGAACCAGGCCCTGGGCATTGAATCGGGAATCATCACCACCATTCATTCGGTCATGAATGATCAGCCGGTTATAGATGCCTATCACCACCATGATCTTCGGCGAACCAGGTGCGCTGGCCAGTCGATCATTCCCGTTAATACGGAGCTTGCCAGGGGAATCGATCGAATTCTTCCCGAGCTTACCGGGCGGTTTGAGGCGGTATCCATGAGGGTTCCAACCATCAACGTATCTGCCCTTGACATAACCATGGTCATGGCCAGGGATACCTGCGTTGTTGAGGTAAATCAGATTTTGAGCGGGGCCACCCAAGGGCGGCTGTCAGGGATCCTCGGCTACACGGAAGAGCCCCTTGCCTCGTGCGATTACAACCATGATTCAAGATCGTCCGTGGTGGATGGCTGCCAGACCCGGGTCAGCGGCGGTAACCTTGTAAAAATTCTGACCTGGTTTGACAACGAGTGGGGATATGCCAACCGGATGCTTGACACGTCAGCGGCTCTGCTTAAAAGATAGGGAAAAAGGATGACAAATAACGATACTCTCCGGATGTTCAGGTATGCCATGGACATAGGTGATGCAAAGATGGTTGCCATTCTGGGGTTGGCGGGCGAGAGTGTTACCCTGGAGTGGATGCGTGCGAGGCTTCTGCGGCCGGATGAACAGGGGTATGAATCCCTGGAGGATAGTTCGCTTGAGGCGTTTCTCAACGGATTGATTGTTTATGAGCGGGGAGAAAGAAGCGGCCCTTGGGGAAAGGTTCAACCACCTTCCGAGCCTTTGACAAACAATCTTATCCTAAAGAAGCTGAGGATAGCCCTTAACTTCAAGGATGATGATATGATGGCAATATTCAGGCTTGCCGGGAAGGATGTCTCAAAGTCAATGCTTTCGGCCCTGTTTCGCAAACCCGATCACAAGAACTACAAGGAATGCGGGGATCAGTTCTTGAGAAATTTTCTCAAGGGTCTTGCCCTTTATTATCGAGGGTAAAACTTTGTTGGGTAATGTTACCTTTATGAGTGCCAATGCATTTTGGATGATTTTCATATATCTCAGTACCTGTTGAGTATTCTATTTATTATGACGACTAATGTTGCTAATCAGCAACGCGGCTTTCTGTGTCGGCTGCATTGGCCTTGCTATTCCTAATAGTTTTCATACCCTTGATCACGACAAAAGCACCCCTTCCGAAGCCTTCCAGAATGGTTTTGGGTAATTCTCCAGGAATAAGGGTTTGCAAAACGTTCGTGACCACAAATCCCGATTCCTTGAGATACCTTAGCAGTTCTGGAGTTGAGTAAAAGGTGGCATCTTTGTAAAATTTGCTGCTTTCTTTTTTTTCGGAGTATTGTTTGCCTATCTCGCTTTCTCTGTCTATAAATCCGACAATGATGAATCCATCGGGCTTCAACACCCGGCAGGCTTCTTTTAAAGATTTAGAGACATCGTCAACAAAGCAGATGGTAGTTACCACCAGCACAAAATCAAACAGCTCGTCAGAAAAGGGCAATTCTTCTGCAATGCCGGAATAAACGTCGATGCCCTGTAATCTGGCTTTGCTTGCCATTTTTTCTGAGGGCTCAACTCCAATTTTTATCCCAAGCGGTACAGCGAATTTACCAGAGCCAACACCGACTTCAATACCTTTGGCTCCGGCAGGAGGTATAAGCTGTCGGATGGCTTCTAATTCAACAGCATAGACATCGGAATGATTATCGAACCATTCGTCATATTCGTTGCTGTATTTTTCGAATTGTTCAATTTTGGGCATAGTATACTCCAATAAGGCTCAGAAAAGAGCAGTTAACGCGAAACTCACCGGCGCGTCTTGTACGCATTCGCTGTAGTGCCTTGTTGTGCCAGCCATGGCATGACCGTTATTCGGGAAGTATGAGGTTCATGGCAACGCCGATGATGCCGGCAAGGCCGATTCCCTGGAGGGTGAATTCTCCTGCTGAAAAGCTCATTCCACCGATGCCGAACACGAGGATCAGCCCTACGATGGTGAGGTTCCTTGGCTCGGTAAGATCCTGGCCTGATTTTACAAGGGTGTTGAGTCCGACTACCATGATGGCTCCAAAGAGGAGCAGCATTATTCCGCCCATGACCGGTGTCGGGATGGTCTGGAGAAAGGTTCCGAATTTGTTGACAAATGCCAGAAGGATCGCGGCAATGGCGGCCCAGGTCATGATGGCGGGGTTGAATACCCGGGTAAGGGCAATGGCTCCGGTCACCTCGGAGTAGGTGGTGTTGGGGGGGCCGCCCATAAAAGAGGCAAGACTTGTTGCAATGCCGTCGCCAAGCATTGTGTTCTCGATGCCGGGGTCCTTGACATAGTCTTTGCCTGTGACGCTGCCGATGGCAATTACATCCCCGAAGTGTTCGATGGCAGGGGCAATGGCAATGGGGACGATATAAAAAATGGCCTGGAGGTTCCATTCGGGCAGGGTAAAGCTTGGGACGGCGATCCAGGGTGCTGCTGAAACGGGTGAGAAATCAACGATCCTGAAGATTAAAGAGAGGATGTAACCCACAACAATACCGCAGAGGATGGGGATGAGTCTTAGAAGACCCTTGCCAAAGATTGAGGCCAGCACCGTTGCCGTAAGGGCCGAAAGTGAGATTATCATGGCCGTTCGCTGGGGGAAAAGCACAAACGATCCGTCACCTGTCCTGCCCATGGCCATGTTTACGGCCACAGGGGCAAGAATCAGGCCGATGACCATGATTACGGGGCCAGTGACAATGGGGGGAAGGACTCGCTTGATTATGCCGCTTCCCTGCCAGCGGATAAGGAAACTCAAAAGGATGTAAACAACGCCTGCTGCGCAAAGCCCGCACATGGTGCCGGGAATTCCCCAAGTGTTGACTCCGTACATGATCGGTGGAATAAAGGCAAACGAAGAAGCAAGAAAGATGGGGACTTTTCCCCTAGTGATCCCCTGGAAAACCAGGGTCCCGGCCCCTGCGGTAAAAAGAGCCACGTTGGGGTTGAGGCCGGTGAGAAGCGGCACCAGCACAAGGGCCCCAAATGCCACAAAAAGCATCTGGGCTCCTAGAAGGGCGTCCTTGATCCGGAAGTTGTAATCTACCGATGAATGGTTGCTTTCCGACATACTTTTTGTACCTTTATAATTTGGTGTTGTTATAATTAATAGCTTTGGAAAACTCCGAAGGACTAACTGTAATCAGGGCAGTTATGCTGTTCCCTATGATCGCAAGTGGTCTGTGCTTGTTGCCTTGTGGCAGGCTTCTGGTACTGCTTATTTGGTGCCGAATATTTTGTCTCCGGCATCTCCCAGGCCGGGAATGATGTAACCAACCTCGTTGAGGCGTTCATCAATGGCAGCCACATGGATGTCCACATCCGGGTGGGCCTTTTGGATTTTTTCAATGCCCTCTGGAGCGGCAACTATAAAGAGGCCTTTGATTCTGGTGCATCCGGATTTCTTGAGCAGTTCAATGGTTGCGAGCAATGTGCCCCCTGTTGCCAGCATGGGATCCAGGATCAGGGCAATGCGTTCGTCCATGGCGTTTGCCATTTTGACGTAGTACTGAACCGGCTGCAGGGTCTCCTCGTTTCTGTAAAAGCCGACTACGCTCACCTTTGCAGATGGGATAAGGTCTATCACTCCATCCATCATTCCAAGGCCTGCCCTGAGGATGGGTACAATGGTGATCTTTTTCCCCTTGATCCGTTCGACCTGAACCGGCCCTGCCCATCCTTCGATGGTTTCGACTTCGGTTTCCATGTCTTTGGTCGCCTCATAGGTGAGAAGCCTTGCCACCTCGGATGCAAGATCCCTGAAGTCTTTGGTGGTAATGTCCTTTTGCCGCATCAGTCCTAACTTGTGCTTTATGAGGGGGTGATCTTCCACGTAAACAGGCATATTCTCTCCTTTTTTCAACGGGTTAATGGAGATTGATTGATAAATCTTGTAAATATATGAAAAAACAGGTCCCCCAGTCAAGAAAAATGAGTGTACTGTTGATATTTTCATGGTTTTATGATGAAAGGGATGAATGAAAAATCAGAATTGCATCGAGGTAGCCGTTGCCCTTCCAGTCCACGGCACCTTTATATATGAGGTCCCTTTGGCCCTTGCTGGCGAGACTGCCCCGGGTATGCGGGTGCTTGTTCCCTTTGGAAACCGCAGGGTCACAGGGTATGTCCTTGGGCCGGGCCTTGAAACGAGCGGATTCAAGACAAAGCCCATCCAAGATGTCCTGGATGAGGCCCCCCTTTTCCACCCCGCCATGATCGAACTCTTTAAATGGGTCTCCGATTATTATATCCACCCCCTGGGGGAGGTGATCAAGGCGGCCCTTCCAAGGGGGCTTAACCGGTATGATGTTTCGTTTATATCCCTTGCAGAAAATGGGGGAGAACAGCCTGACCTTGCCCTTCTTTCCCCGGAAGAGCAGGAGTTCGTTGCGCTGTTGAAGAAAAAAGGAGCTGTCTCGGTCAAGAGCATCAAAGCCAGGGGGAAAAATCCTTCGGCCCTTGTGCGCCGGCTGCTTAAACAAGGGGTGATCGAGCAGGCAGCGCAGCTGAAGAAAGATCAGATTCAGATGAAGACCGAAAAGTTTATCTCATCCACGGGGCAGTCGGAAACCGGGAACAGGCTCTCGGCCAAGCGAAAAGAGATCCTAAATATAGTTCGGGAAAGGCGGGAGATCTCCCTGACCCTTCTAAAAAAGGAGGTGCCAACGGCTCCGAGACTTGTCAAGCTCCTTGTGGAGGATGGGTTCCTTGAGATCCGTGAGCGTCAGGTGTTCAGGGATCCCCTGGGTGATCCCGTGGATCCGGACGTGCCGCCGAAGCTTCTTGTCGAGCAGGCAGAGGTTGTTGCCCAGGTGGTGTCTGAGATGGATAAGGGGTTTTCCAGGTATCTTCTATCCGGCGTAACGGGCAGCGGCAAGACAGAGGTGTACATGCGCCTTGTGACCGAGGTCCTGGACCGGGGGCAGGGGGCCCTCGTCCTCGTGCCCGAAATTTCCCTCATATCCCAGACGGAACGACGCTTCAGGGCAAGGTTCGGGAAAAAGATTGCCGTGCTCCACAGCGGTCTCACAATGGGGGAGCGCCTTGATCAGTGGAACCGGATCATGATCGGTGACGCCGTCATTGTGATCGGGGTTCGGTCGTCAGTATTTGCCCCCATCAGCCGCCTGGGAATCATCATTGTGGATGAGGAGCATGACACCTCCTACAAGCAAGAGACCGGCCTTCGCTATAACGCCCGTGACATCGCCGTTGTCCGGGCCAGAATCGATAATATCCCTGTGGTTCTGGGGTCTGCGACCCCGTCTGTTCAGTCCTACTACAACGTGTGTGAGGGACGCTTCAAGGAGCTGAAGCTGACCTGCCGTGTCAACCAGAATCCCCTGCCGGAAATTGAGCTTGTGGATCTCAAGCGCTACAAGGATTTTCGGGGAATCGAGAGGATCATCACCCCCGAGCTTGCAAGGGGTGTCGGTCTCTGCCTTGAACGGGGGGAGCAGGCCCTTATTTTTTTAAACCGTCGGGGTTTTGCAACCTACCCCGTGTGCCAGGCCTGCAACGAACCTGTAAAGTGCAGGTTCTGCGATTTGACCATGACCCTTCACATGGACACAAATCAGTTTCGTTGCCATCTGTGCGGGTTTTCCATATCCATGAACACCCCCTGTCCCAAGTGCGGAGCTAAACGGATCAAACCCCTGGGGTTTGGCACGGAACGCATCGAAGGCATGCTTCAGACGCTTTTCCCCGAGGCAAGGGTGGCAAGGCTTGACCAGGATACCAGCGCTAAAAAAGGCGCCATGGTCTCCATTCTGAAGAAGGTAAAGCATAGAACCGTGGACATCATCATTGGCACCCAGATGCTTGCCAAAGGCCATGATTTCCCCTTTATCACCCTGGTCGGGGTGATCTGTGCGGATCTTTCGTTGAATTTTCCCGATTTCAGGGCTGGGGAAAGAACCTTTCAACTCCTGGCCCAGGTGGCGGGAAGGGCAGGCCGGGGCGATCGAAAGGGGCGGGTGATCATGCAGACTTACACCCCGGATCATTTCAGCATCGAGGCTTCTAAAAACCAGGATTTTGTCGAGTTCTACGAAAAGGAGATGCCATTTAGAAGGGGGCTTGCCTATCCTCCCCTGTCCAGGATTATCCAGTTGAAAATATCGGGGACAGACAAGGAGAGGGTCAAGGCCCATGCCCTTTTTGCCGGGGAAACCTGCAAACGCCTGGTTGAGCAGGACGGTGAGAACGGCCGCCTCGTTCAGATCCTCGGCCCCATCGAGGCGGGTATCCCGAAGATAGCCATGCGCTACAGGTGGCAGATTTTATTGAAGAGTTCCCGGGCAGTCCTTTTAAATCGCCTTGTCCGTGCCATGCTGGCCGAAAAAAAGGTCTTTGCAGACAGGGAAGTTGCCGTCGGCATCGATGTGGACCCCTATTCCATGAGCTAGATAGGTCTTAACCCCTCGACTTTTACATCCCGACATCAGGAAAAAGCTACGCTAGGGCTTTAATTTGAAAACTATGGATCAGATTTTGCAATCTCCACAAAGCCTGCCCGGGTAAGTTCGGCAAGGTCCAGGGGGGCAAGAACGATTTCAAGCCCCCGGCGACCAGCACTGACCAGAATGGTGTCATGCTCCAGGGCTGATTTGTCAATGAGGGTTTTAAGCTTTTTTTTCTGACCAAGCGGGCTGATTCCGCCAAGAACATAACCGGTTGTGCGCTCAACCTTCTTTCGGTCCGCCATTGCAGCTTTTTTCCCCCCAAGGGCTTTTGCCGCCTGCTTGAGGTCAAGCAGGCGGCAAACGGGAATTACGCAGATGGCAAGAAAGGATAGATCAACTTCGACCACCAGGGTCTTAAACACCTTGTTCAAAGGGAATCCCAGTTTTTCGGAGGCTTCCTCACCATAGGAGGTGGTTCTATGGTCATGGCTGTATTCCAGGATCCGATAGTTTATCCCGGCTTTTTTTGCGTTCCTGATAGCTGGAGTCATTGTTTATGGTCTCTCCTGTAAAAAATTTGATCACGAGTCTTGAATTGCCTGGATTGCCAGGGGTTTTTCTATCAACCCGTCTTTGTCTTGTAAAGGTTCATAATTTTAAACTTGTGGTTTTTTGGTTCTTTTTCTTTTTATTACAGGTGGTTGTCTGTTTTATGGTGGAGTCGGGGTTCGGAGGTGGTTTATAAAAATGAACTTTTAGAGTGGGTGGCAGGGTGTTAATGGTAGGGTTGTTTTGGTTTTTCTATTTTATTTTATAAAAATATTGTTTGTTTACAGCATGTTATGGTTTTTTTGTCGGGGGTTTACAGTAACATGTAATGGCTTGGCAAGGCCTTTGCATATAAATAATGCCAGATTAACAAAACAGTTAATTTCATCTTTTTTCTCCTTTTCTTAAAAAGGCCAGCCTATACCCTTGGGCTGGCCTTTTTAAGTTGTGTCCCCGCCCAAAACAAGATATCACTCTTTACAATCTATATAACCAGCACGGCCGGATGCCTCTTTCGTTCCGGCTGTGCCGGTTTATAAAATAAAGGAGGCTTTTAATGGAATTTTTTTTCAAGCCCAGGGCAGTTGCAGTGGTCGGTGCAACACCTTCCCCTGGCAAGGGCGGAAATCTCATTGTTAAAAATATGCTTAAAGGATATGACGGAAAAATATATCCGGTGAATCCAGGGTATAAAGAGATCGAGGGGCTGACCTGCTACGGGGATATTGCCGAGCTGCCAGATCCGGTTGATCTTGCCGTTGTTTTTGTCTCGCCAAACCTGGTTGTGCCTACCATCCGTGCCTGTGCCCGCCGGGGTATTCCTGGAGCCATGATTCAGTCTGCCGGGTTTGCCGAGGCAGGTCAAGCGGGTAAAAAGCTTCAGGAGGAACTCGCAGGCATTGCGGCTGAAACCGGGATCCGCCTGTGGGGGCCCAACTGCATGGGGCTTGTGGATGCCGTCAACAAAAGGGTGTTCTCAACGGTGGAACCCATGATCTGGGATGTGGGAATGATTCCTGGAAACGTCTCTTTGATCGTGCAGAGCGGGATGCTGGCCGGAGCCTTTCTCATCGACATGATGACCCGGGGGGGGGTCGGGATCAGCAAATCCTGTTCCATCGGCAACAAGATGGATGTGGATGAGAGTGACATCCTTGAATACCTCATGGCTGATGCAGATACATCCGTAATCGGGCTTTATGTGGAATCAATCGTGGATGGCCCGAGGTTCATGGATCTTTGCCGACGTTCTACCAAGCCCATTGTGCTGCTCAAGGGCGGCAGAAGTGAAAAAGGGGCAGAGGCGGCCATGGGCCACACGGCAAGCCTTGCCGGCAACGGCAGTGTGGTCAAGGGTGCCCTTGCCCAGTGCAATGTTGTTGCGGCAAATGATTTTAATCAGATGATGGACATCTGTCGGACCTTTGGTGCGTTTACCCGTCTTGCCCCCCCGGGGAAGAAGCGCCTGGCCGTTCTCACCTACAGCGGGGGTGCCGGTATTGTTTCCACGGATTTTTTTGAGGATTTTGGGCTTGAACTTGCCGATCTTACCCCGGAGAGTCGTGAAAGTATTCAGAAGGTCTTTCCAGACTGGATGCCCGCAGCTAACCCGGTTGACCTGTGGCCCGGGGTAATCATCCACGGCGCTGAAACCGTTTATAGAGCCTGCCTTGAGGCCGTATGCCGTGACCCCCATGTGGATGGGGTTTTTGTCCACAGTTTTGTGGGGGGATTCGCCCTTGAGCTGGAAATGGAGTTCATGGTTTCCACTGCAAAATCGGCGGGTAAGCCCCTTGTGTGCTGGCTCACCGGTGAACGAAATGCGGTTCATGAATTTCACATCAAGGCGAATCAACTCGGGCTCCCGGTATTCCATGAAATCCACCGGGCAGTCGAGTGCCTCGCAGCATTCATGGATTATCACCCAGGGCCTGGAGCTTTGCAGAAAACCCCTGTACAGCAAAGCCCTGGGAACTTGAATTCAACCCTTTTACCGGAAATTTTACCCGATGAAACCGGGGTGCTGGATGAAAACCGTTCCAAAGAAATTTTGAAGGCCCGGGGAATTCCCGTGGTCAGGGAAGAGATGGTCTCCAACGTAAAAGAGGCTGTAAAGGCAGCCCAAGCCCATGGGTTTCCAGTTGTGCTCAAGGGAATTTCCAGGGGAATGGTTCACAAGACAGAGGCTGGCCTTGTGCGTCTTGATTTAAGATCTGCAGAACAGGTTCAGACTGTATATGCCGACCTTTTAGCAGCCATGGATCACCAGGGGTCGATCCTCGTACAGCAGCAGGTTCCCCGGGGTGTTGAGCTCATCGTCGGGATGATCCGGGATCCCCAGTTCGGGGTTTGTGTCATGTGCGGCATGGGGGGAATCTTTGCTGAGGTTCTGGGCGACACAGTCTTTGGCGTAGCACCCCTTGTAATGGACGAGGCCCTGGCCCTGATCTCCCGCCTGAAATCTCAAAAACTGCTCGATGGATTTCGGGGTGAGTCTCCCCTGGACAGGGAGGCGCTTGCCCGGATCCTGGTTCAGGTGGGTCAGCTCGGGGTTGACGACAAAAGAATCAGAGAGATTGATATCAACCCCCTTATTATTCGGGAGGGATTACCGGTTGCAGTTGATGCATCGATCGTTCTTGAAGCTTGATATGGCCGTTCAGCACAGGATCTGGCTTAAAAAGAGTCGGGTTCTTTCGTTCTGGGGATTGTCGAAAAATTCCTCAGGGCTGTTCTGCTCGAGGATTTGGCCTGAATCCATGAACATGACCCTGTGGGCTACGCTCCTGGCAAAGCCCATTTCATGGCTGACAACGATCATGGTCATACCGTCATTGGCAAGGCTGATCATGACATCGAGCACCTCTTTGACCACTTCAGGGTCAAGGGCCGAGGTGGGTTCGTCAAACAGCATGACATTGGGTTTCATGCACAGGCTTCGGGCAATGGCCACCCGCTGCTGCTGTCCCCCGGAGAGCTGACCCGGGAATTTTTTTGCCTGTTCGGCTATCCTGACCTTTTCAAGGTAGAACATGGCCATTTCTTCGGCCTCCTTTTTGGGGGTCTTCCTCACCCAGATGGGCCCAAGGGTGAGGTTCTCAAGGATGGTAAGGTGGGGGAAGAGGTTGAAATGCTGGAACACCATGCCCACCTCAGCCCTTATCTTTTCAATGTTTTTGATGTCGTTGGTCAGCTTTATTCCGTCAACTTCAATTGTTCCCCTCTGGTGCTCTTCAAGGCGGTTGATGCACCGGATCAGGGTGGATTTCCCCGATCCCGATGGCCCACAGATGACAATCCGTTCCTGTCTTTCCACGGTCAGGTTTATATCCTTGAGCACGTGGAAGTCGCCGTACCATTTGTGCATGTTTTTGATTGTAATCATGGGTGTGTCATCTGCTGCTTTATCTGCTGTCTCGATCGCATTCATTTTTATTTCTTTCCAGTTACCTTAATCGGAGTTTTTGTCTATAATTTTAAGGTGTATAGAATAGGAGGGCAAATGATAGTTTGTCAATAAATTCCTGAGGAGAGATACATGGACGATCCCCAATCTTTTTCTGTGATGACCTTTAATCTTCGATTTGGTATGGCCGATGATGGCGATAATGGCTGGGAAAATCGGAAAAAGGGGCTTCCCCTTTTGTTTGATCGCTATCGGCCCGATTTTATCGGATTCCAGGAGGTGAACAACTTCCAGGCTGATTTCCTGTGCGGGCTCCTCGATGGCTACGGCTTTATCGGCCGCAGAAACCCCAGTCCAGATTTCTGGCAGAATAATTTGATCTTTTACAGGCAGGAGTGGGTCTGCACAAAGGAGGGTCATTTTTTCTTGAGCAAAACTCCCCTGGTGGAGAGCCGGCTTAACGGCAGCCGCTGGCCCCGCCAGTGTGTCCTGGGGAGGTTTGAGCGTAAAGGACTCACCGTTATCATGGGAAATACTCACTTTGATTTTTCAGCGAAGGTGCAGGAGGAGAGTGCCATCCTGGTCTTAAAGCTTTTATCTGAATTTGCCCCCGGCCTTCAATCCAAGCTCCCAACGGTTATTACTGGTGATTTTAACTCAACTCCCGGCAGTTCAGCCCACAGGATCTTCATGGCTAATGGGTTTGAGGATTCCTTCCAGAAGTCCCACTCCTATACCTTCCACGGCTTTACCGGCAAGGCCATGGGGGGACATATCGACTGGATTCTTTATAGAGGGGGAGGTAAACTGCTCAAACGTAAGATCGTAAGGGAAAGGTTTTCAGGCCTTTTCCCCTCGGATCATTTTCCCGTGGTGGTTGAATTTACCGGATAATGGCATGGATGGCGCGCACCTTTTCCATGAGTTGCTCAAACTGTTCGGGATAGAGGGATTGGGCTCCATCGCTCAGGGCATCTTCGGGTTTATGGTGAACCTCGATCATGATGCCGCAGGCTCCCACGGCCGCTGATGCAAGGGCAAGGGGTATGACTTGATCCCTTACTCCTGCGGCATGGCTCGGGTCCACGATTACCGGCAGGTGGCTCTCCTTTCTGGCTGCGGGAACCACGGACAGGTCCAGGGTGTTCCTAGAATGCTTTACAAAGGTTCTGATGCCGCGTTCACACAGGATCACCCGTTCGTTGCCCTCTTCCATTATGTATTCAGCCGCCATGAGCCACTCCTGGAGGGTTGCGGACATACCCCGCTTGAGGATTACCGGTAGTTTGGAGCGTCCCGCCCGTTTCAGCAGCGAGTAGTTCTGCATGTTCCGGGTACCGATCTGCACTGCATCTGCATGGGCCTCCACAATATCGAAGTTTTCGACATCCATCACTTCGGTCACAACGGGCATTCCGGTCTCTTCCCTTATCCTTGCAAGTATCGCAAGTCCCTCCTGTCCAAGTCCCTGGAAAGAGTAGGGCGAGGTCCTTGGTTTGAAAGCGCCCCCTCTGAATACGGAGGCTCCGGCCTTTTTGACGGCAAGGGCAATGGTGAGAGCCTGGTCGAGACTTTCAATGGCGCAGGGGCCTGCAATTACGGGCAGGTTATGGCCGCCGAAACAGGCGCCGCCTATACACACCACAGTGTTCTCATGTTTGAGTTCCCGGCTCACGAGTTTATAGGGTTTTGTCACGGGAATAACCTCCTTTACGCCTTTAAGACCCAGAAAATGAGCGGCATCCACCGATCCCCTGTTGTAGAGAATGCCGACGGAGACCCTGTCTCCTCCCGGAATGGGCCTTGCCGTGAATCCCCTTTGTTCTGAAGTATTTACAACCGCCTGGATATCTGCGTTGTCAGCCCCTTTTTCCATTACTATCAGCATGTTGTCCTCCCTGGTACGTTTAGTAACTGGTAATGCCGGTAATTCAAAAGGTTGCGGTTAAACTCCAACCCAGAAAGTAAAAAAGAGGCTGGGGCTTTTTGCCCGCAACCTCTTGTTCATATCATCTTTTTGTCAATGATCAGACAGAAAACAGTCCTTGGGCAGCCTTTATAAATGATGAACGCCACCACCACTTGAATGTCTTGGAAACCATATTCTCTGTTTGATAATCATACATAATAGGATATAAATAGTACCTGTGATAATGCTTTGTCAACAAGAAAAAAAGAATCTACCATAAGCAAAGGGATACCTCAACAATGATTAAACGAATTGCAAACAATATTTTCTGCATCAAGATTCCCCTGCCTGAAACGCCGCTTAAGTCCCTTAATTCGGTTGTCTTTAAGGGTAAAGACAGGCATCTAGTTATCGATACCGGGCTGAACCACGACAGCTGTTTTGCCGCCATGACCAACGGGCTGAACGAGATCGGCATAGACCTTAACCGGACCGATTTTTTCATCACCCACTTCCACGCGGACCATTTTGGTCTGCTGCATCGCCTGATCACCCTGGATTCCAGGATTTTTTTCAACCGGCCCGAGGCGGAATTAATGGAATCCTGGGAGGGATGGGAACCCATGCTGGAGGCAGCAAGGGTCAATGGATTTCCTGCAGATGAGCTGCGCACTGCCCTTGCCAATCATCCCGGATTCAAGCACGGCTCCATGTGGAAGCCGGCCCTTCAGGTGATCCACGATCATGAAGAGATTCGTGTGGGCGAATACACCCTTCGCGCAATCGAAACGCCCGGTCACACCCTTGGCCACATATGTCTGTATGAGCCGGAGAATAAAATTTTTATAGCGGGGGATCATGTTCTGGGGGATATCACTCCCAATATTCAATGCTGGGAGGAGGATGAAAATCTGTTGAAGGATTACCTTGACAGTCTTGACAAGGTGTACGACCTTGAGGTGGCTCTTGTGGTACCGGGCCACAGAACCCTTTTCACCAACCTTAAACAGAGAATAGACGAATTAAAGGCCCATCACAGAAGACGTCTTGACGAGGTGGAAGCCATCCTCATGAACCAGGAGTATAGCGCCTATGACACGGCCTCCCGGATGACCTGGGATATCCGGGCCGCCTCTTGGGATGATTTTCCCGTTGCCCAGAGGTGGTTTGCCACGGGAGAGGCCATCGCTCACCTGCATTTCCTCGAGGCTTCAAACAGGATCAAGAAACATTTTTCAGCAGATAGGGTTATCTATTACCGTGACTGATTTTTTATAAGAAACTCCCGCCGAAGCGTTATTATTGGCGGTGTTTCAATATTCGTTGTGGCCGGATGCCTCTCTCGCTCCGGCCGTGCCGGTTATATGAAACAGCTTTTAGCTCTTAGCTAACACCTATCGTGTTTCATCGTTTGTTGTGTTAGCAAGGTATAAAGGCGGACCTGCTGCAAAGACAATATCCGGCTGCCAGGCAATAATATAATCAATAGTTGCAGCATTGAGCAGCTGAATATCCGAGGCATGGACAAAGACGGCATCGCCAAGATCAATACGGGTCATTATCACACCGTTCCGTCCGGGGTCTCTGCCTCCTCCATGGAGTACAGCTTTAGAAAAACAGATACAACCATCAATGTGATCTTCATCATTGTGAAAATTAACCCCCAGAAGTTCTTTTAAATCTTGGGCACGCAGTTTCATTTTACCCTCAAGGGCGTCTGGAGATTTACTTCAGCAGCAGATTTTGTGAAAATTTCCAGGAAGCTATCCAATTGCCAGCTGATATGGATTTGCAGCCCAGAGAGGAATATGATCTCCATGAAAATGACTGAATACCACATCGGTTGCTGTGGTTAAGGCGGCAAGGATTCGTTGACGTATCCTTTCACCTTGAGCCACCTGCACTGGGTGGGGTAAAAGGCCATGGCGCAGATAACCCAGGGCAATTCCCGGATCAATGAAAATTCGTCGGTCTCCTGCGTGAACAAGACAACTCAAACCGCGAACCTCCAGGGATTCTGTGCCGATTATTTCAATCGAACCTGCAGTATTATCTGCGTCGTCCCCCGCCGCCACCCACACCTCTGCCTTGACCGCCTCCGCCGCCCATACCACGACCACCGCCTGCTACTCCCCGCCCTCTCAGTCCACTCTGACCGGGGGGTGTATCGGTTGATGGGGCGTTCTTTTCCTGGGCATAGGAACCTTGTTTAAATTTGACCAGGGCCTCTTGTACCGTATCCTGGGAAGATAACCCTTCAAAAAGGCTGATCCCGGTTGTTTCAAATACCTGGGCAGCATTGGGGCCGACAGTGCCGGTGAGAATCGCATCAATGTTTTTATCTGATAAAAGTTTAGTCGCAGCGATTCCTGCTCCCTGGCCCTGGGCGGCAGCTTGATTTTCAACTGCCTCAATGATGGTGCCTGTGTCTGTATCGACAATCATAAACCAAGGCGCCCTGCCAAATCGTGTATCAACGTTGGCATCAATGTCTTTCCCTGTTGCTGTTATGCAAAGTTTCATGTCTTCCTCCTCTAAGGCCCATGATTGTCATGGGGCTGATGTGTCTTATAGACCGAACAAAATTCGGAGTTACTTATGTTCAACCTGCTTCATTTCCAGTTCCTGGAGAAATCGCCTCCATTCCTATTGCACAACCCAGATGGTGCAGTCCCTGCCTGAATGGATAATCTTGTTGGAAACACTGCCGAACATGAACTCTTCTGCTTTGGATACTCCTCGGCGGCCGATGGCCACGGTTCCAAAGCCCTCTTCCTTAACCACATGCAGGATATCCTGTGCAATACTGGTACCCCGGCTGCAGTAGTCGCTTTTTCCACCCAGGGGCGAGTTGCAGCTTTCAACATAATCTGTCTGAACTCTTTGTTCTTCAACTCCACTTTGTAAGAGCAGTTGTTTGCCTTCAGATAAAAAAGCGTGCATTGCCTTTCGTTGTTTGACACACGCTTCTTTCCAGAGATCGTCATCGGCAAAAAAATCGCGGTCCGGGGACCTTTCTATGTACAGCAGCTTTACCTTAAACCATTGGCAGTCTTTTATGATAGCGGCCACATAATCAATTGCGCGTCTTGAATTTTCAGATCCATCAATGGCAACGAGGATTTTATTGGTATCCATATTTATCTCCCGGGAAATGTCCGTTGCCCTGTCGCCTGCACAACGGACAGCATCTGTCAAAGTTTGGCGTTTCAGGCCATTTGCTGCAGGCAGGGGCGCAGATCTCGTAAAAATTCGTCCACTGTTTCATAGTAAACCGTTGAGCTTCCTGAAAAGTGCATCAGCACCCAGTTTAACGAATCAGGGATGTAGGGAAAGATTTTTTTCAGATTGGCCAGCCTGTTTTTAAAGACCAGCAGGAAATCACCTTCATCAATGGCAGGAGCGTTTCCGCCATCGGCGTATAGACTTGCAATGTTCTGATGGGAGTAAAACCCCTTTCCAACGATATATAGAAGCAGGCCTCCTAAGCCAAAAATGTCCAGGCCAAAAGGATTCTCATGGAAGTCGAAGGTATAGTCAAAATCAATCCAGACATACTTTCCGGTACCTGTCTCCACCCAGAGATGATCCCTCCGGATGTCTCCGTGTTTTTCCCCCCTGGCATGCAAAGATTCTATTGCCTCACAGGCAACGATAAATTTCGTCAGTATCTGGGGCAGATATTCGTGAAAGTATGTTTTATGGTCCACATCAATTTCGTGTATCCACTCATCAAGGCGTTTCCCCCTTATTACATCCAGTACACGTACATTGTTACCGGCGGTGTCCTCTGCCGAAAATCCCTGCATGAACCTGTCGTCTCCCCGCACAAGATCAAGGATACGTGCCTCCTTTCGAGGGCTGCGGTAACATGGGACCTTGATTTCACCCAGCTGGAGAAAAAATTTTTCATAGAAGACGAGTTTGAGAATTCGCCGCATTCCAGTCTCAAGGTGACGGCATCGTTTCACCCAATATTTCGGGTCTTCAATTCCAAAGCTGCGTTCCATCTCATCCCGCAGCACCAGATAATGTTCATTGTTCAGGACAATGATATCCCCACCGGTAATCCGCATGAAATCGCCGGTATCTGTGTAAACCTGACCATATCTATCCACGTAGGCATCCGGCTGAAGCCGTTCCAGAATTTGTTTGACGCTCTCGGACATGCCTGCCTCCTGAAGAAGAGTCCATTTAAATTGAAAGTTGATTGTTGAGTTTCAGTTTTCCAAAGGAACAGCCTTGATCGATGCAAATTCAGGCTCGTGCAGGGGCAGAAGAATGTCGGCCATATCCCTGATTTTGATGTCATAGCCCTTATTCCCATACCTTGATGGTGTAGCCTTTGGGCAGGTGGGCCGTCCCTTTCACGCAGGGCAGACCCGTGGCCTGGTGAACCTTTTCCATGAGGGTGTCTATGGAATCGCAGAACCCGCCTTTTTCTTCGCTCCACCCCTGGTCTGTCTTTTTTGCAAAGGTGCAGGTACAGAAATGGATAACATCCACCCCTTTGGATTTTATGATTTTGGCAAGATCAACGGCGTTATCTCCCGGACAGCGGCAGGTGAATACCCCGGCGGGCATGCATTCGTCATAACCTGCAAATCCTTGTTTTGTTTCGACAAGGCACTTGAAGCAGTTTGTCAGGGGACACCTGGTTTCATTTTTTTCACATCGGATGATTGCTGCTTTTGTCATTTCATCTCCTGGATTGTTGGATTAAGGATTAAGGATTAAAGGTTCTGGTTGAGGGTGCTATTGTCGTCTACCTCCACCGCCCATGCCCATTCCGCCGCCACCTCCCATGCCTCGACCTCCGCCTCCCCCCATTCCCTTTCTGCCACCACCGCCGCCGCATCTGCCCATGCCGCCTTGGCAGCGTCCCATCTCCCTTCCTGTTCCCATGCCAGGGGCCGATTGTGGCTGGAAACCTTGTTTTTCAGGCATGTTTGCCACACTGGTAGGGGTGAGAAGATCGTTCTTAAGTCGCTCAACAGCCTCTTTCACCGCTCCTGTCTGGCCAGTAAATACCTTTATGCCTGCCTCGTTAAACACCTGCATGGCCTTGGGGCCGCAGTTGCCCGTGAGGACCGCCTCAATTGCTTTGGATGCGGCAAAACCAGCCGTTTGAATGCCTGCTCCGCTGGGGAGGTTCATGCTTTCATTGTCAAACACCTGGATATCCATGGTGGCGGTATCAACTATTGCCAGATGGGAACATCTGCCAAAACGGGGGTCAATCTGGGCGTTAAAATCTTTGCCGGTAGAACTTATTGCTACTTTCATTTTTTTCCTTTTTTTATGGTTGTTTTTCATTGACACGACTGTTTTTACTATGATTGTAGCGTTGTAGAAGATTTCTACAACACACTACTTTTGTTCCTAGTGCCAAACATAATAAAAGATATATTGATAGTCAATGATTGTCCAGCAATTTTAATTCTAATTTTGAATTTAAAATAGATGCGACATTTTCTGCGAATTCCACCGAAACCGTGAAAAATGTTTCATGCTTGTGAAAATATCGGCATTAGAGCCCCCTTTGGTTTTCCTTATCGGAATATTGAAAACCAAAGGGGGGGAGGACACTACCTACTGCCTACTCTCTACTATCTTCACACTGGGGAAAAGCCTCATTTCTGTGTGGGGCAGAAACTGCGCCTTGATGAACTCGTCCATGAACCGTGGGGACGAAGAAAAATCAATATAGGTCATATTGTTTGAGATGGTAAGGGCCTCCTGCCTGAAGTCCCTGGACAAAAGCGCCATATAGGCGCCAGCAACAGAAGAGTTGCCCATGTAGCGAAATTTCTTCCTCTCAATATCCGGTAAAAGTCCCATGATCACACCTTTTTCAACGTCGAGGTGCTGGCCGAAGCCGCCGGTGATGATCATCTGGTCCACCATGGAAAAATCCATTCCCACCTCGTCAAGCAGCACTGTGAATCCGGCATACACTGCGGCCTTGGACAATATAAGGCTTCTGATGTCAGATTCGGTAAAGATCATATCCTCCTCTGAGGCAAGGTTCTTGCCGTGTTCGATGATAAAGGCAAGCTCGCCCTGAAACAGGGTCATGCGGTCGTGGTCGGCATTCAGCCTGAATTTTCCATCCTGGCCGATCACCTTTTTGAGCAGCATCTCGGACATGAGGTCGATCATGCCCGATCCGCAGATTCCCCTGGCGGGTTTGCTCTCAACGGTTTCATAGGTAGGTACAAAGGTGACAGGATCAAGGGTGATCTTTTCGATGGCACCGTCTTCGGCCCTCATGCCCCAGCGGATGCCGCCCCCCTCAAAAGCTGGGCCTGCCGAACAGGCTGCGGTCATGAGAAATTCTTTGCTGCCAAGGACGATCTCTCCGTTGGTTCCTACGTCGATGAACAGGGTCTGGTTTTCACCCATGTGGAACCCGGTGTAGAGGAGCCCTGCCACGATGTCGCCACCAACATAGCTTGCGGGTCCCGGCATGATAAAGACCCCGGCGTGGGGAGCGGCCCTGAGACCCAGTTCCCCGGCTTTGATGATGGGAAATTCTGATACCGTCGGGATATAGGGTTCTCTTCTGATGTATCTTGATTCAAGCCCCAGGAGAAGATGAACCATGGTGGTGTTGGCCGAGATGACAATGTTTTCAATGGCTGACTGGTTGTGGTCAAGGGTGGAAAGGGCCTGTTTAGTGAGGTTGTTGATGGTGGAAAGAGCCATGATCTTGAGCTTCTTCACCCCGTCCTTTTCTGCGCACACCATTCTATTGATAACGTCGTCTCCACAGGCTGCCTGGCGGTTGTGTCCCGATGCTGCGGAGAGAATATTGCCCGTCTCCATGTCCACAACGTAGACAACGATGGATGTGGTGCCAAGGTCAACTGCAAGGCCGAGACTAGTGGTCTGTTCAAACGAGGGGATCACCTTGACGATTTCGCTTGAACATTTTTTATGAAGCACCGACACGCAAATCTTCCATTCTCCCCTGTGGGCGGCATCGGTGATCTGCTGCATCACCTTGAGGCTGGTGCTGAGCTTTGACGTGTCCATTCCATGCTGTTTCAACCCCCGGATGACCCTGTCAAGATCGCTTACCGTATCCTCCATGGTAGGGGCGGGAAGATGTAGAACGGTGTTGCTCATCATGGGGGTAATCACCTCCACAAGGCCCTGGAGCTTTTCCGTTGCCTCTTTGCCCATACCCTCGGCCTTGAGCTTTCTTTCCATTGTTTCTTCGGGTATCTTGACCCTGACCTCAGATCCAAGAACCCTGGTCTGGCAGGCAAGGTGATACCCCCTTTGTTTTTCCCGGTCACTCAAAAGGGGCGTGGGCTGACTTTCAACCTCACCTGTTTCAAGGATCAGCTTGCATTTGCCGCACGAACCCTTGCCGTTGCAGGATGCGTTGATGTAAATATCGGCCTTTTCTGCGGCCCGTAAGAGGGTTGAGCCCGAGGGAACGGTTACTGAAATGTTTTCCGGGGAGAAAGTGACGGTGCAGGGCTCAAGCTCGATCTCAATCCCATGCTCAACCGGCATGGCCGCATGCTCCTCTTCACCAAATCCCTTTTTTGACATGAAGTGAATGGGGCAGGAGGTCCTGTATTTGCAGTAGAGCTCTGGATCAGGACATTCAAGGCAGTGCTCACATAAAAAAATGTTGTGCTTCATGCACTTGTAGGGAGTTTCGGTATCTGGATGGTTGATGCATTTGCCCATGGTACCTCCTTTTTAACTGTGACTCTTATGGTGTTTATAAATTTGATGTGCTGAAAAACATACTCAACCGGCAAATAAAAGACAAGGGAATAGAACTTTTAAGCAGGGGAATTGCCATGGCCAAATACATGGGCATATACGCCACGGATAACTTCAAGGATCTGTTCAGGCTTGAAAACCTCAATGCCGTGATCGAGCTTACTAATTCAAAGGCCCTTCTCGAGCTGATCGCATCCCGGCCCAAAGGGGGGGTATGACACTAGTGCCCACCGTACCATCCTGTTTGATTCTTCGTTGTGTCCACCAGGACATGGGGGGTATAGCAAAGGAGGGTTATTGTGCCTGGCTTGTTTTTCTTTACAGCACAATTCATTGTCTGATAGAGTCTGCAATTGTGCGTTTCATTAGATTTGGGAGGAGACACTACTATGAAGTGGAAGCAGTTTTTTACATCGGTTGATTCGTTGAGTGCCGTGGAGGCAGAGGCGTATATTGCCCGGCATCCCGGAGAAGAGATTACCATTCTGGATGTCAGGCAGCTTTCGGAGTACAAGAAGAGCCATATCCCGGGGGCACAGCTTATCCCCCTTGGCCAGCTCACGGACCGCATTTCCGAGTTGGATCCTGAAAAAACCACCCTGGTCTACTGAGCCATTGGCGGGCGCAGCCGTGTTGCTGCGCAGATGCTCGCAGGCAAGGGTTTTAAAAAGGTGTTCAATGTGGCTGGCGGTATCAAGGCGTGGCAGTCAAAAACAGCCGTGGGAGCTCCTGATCTTGGCATGGATCTCTTTACTGGCAGACAGGAGCCCCGGGATGTGCTTATCCTGGCCTATTCCCTGGAGCAGGGGCTTAGAGACTTTTACCTTTCCATGGGAGAAAAGGCCGTTTGTATCGAGGTGAAAGGCCTGTTTGAAAAGCTTGCAGAAATCGAGCTTGAGCACCAGGCTTCGATTCTTGAGGCGTACAACAGGATGAACGACGACCCTAAGGAGCCAAAGGCTCCCATGGATAAGGACGGGTTTGAGCGCATGGTTGAAACCAATGCCCTGGAGGGCGGACTCACCACAGAGGAATACCTGGATCTGTTCAATCCGGATCTTGACTCCCCGGTTGAGGTGATTTCCCTTGCCATGTCCATTGAGGCCCAGGCCCTGGATCTCTACCAGCGGGCCAGCCTGACTTTTTCGGATTTAAAATCAAAGGAGATTGTTCAGGGTATCGCAAACGAAGAAAAAGCTCATATCGCAAGTCTTGGACGGCTTATGGACGGTCTTTAACAGATTATTCACGGAGGATCAACGGAGGTCTTAGGATGGGAAAACACCTGGTGATCGTAGGTGGTGGGCACGCCCACATGCTGCTGCTTGAGAATATCGCATCAATTGTGGCAAAGGGTAACAGGGTCACGGTGGTCGGCCCGTCGGATTATCATTTCTACTCGGGCATGGGGCCGGGTATGCTGGGGGGCACTTATACACCCGGTGATATTAGGTTTGCAACGGCAGATGTTGTGAGAAACCAAGGGGGTGTGTTTGTCCGGGACAGGGTCGTAGCCGTTGATCCGGACAAGCGAAGTGTGATTACAGAGGCAGGAGACACCTTAACCTATGATGTGATCTCGTTTAACGCCGGAAGTTATGTCCCCATGGATTCAGTTGCCGGGAATGGTGACAATATCTATGCGGTCAAACCCATTGAAAAACTCATGGAGGCCGGTGAAAAGCTTATAAATCTGTTCCGGGAGAGGAGGGTAAAGATCGCCATTGTCGGCGGCGGGCCGTCTTCGGCCGAGGTGGCTGGAAACGTCTGGCAACTGGCAAAGAAGGTTAACCGCCACATGCCGGAAATTCAAGTGTTTGCAGGCAGACAATTCATGTCAAGATTCCCCCGGTCCATCCGGGTGAGAATTATTTCCATCCTTGAGGGCAGGGGGATTGAAATTGTTGAAAAAGGTTACGTCAAAAAGGTAGAGACGGGCAAAATCACACTTGATTCCGGGGATAGCTTTACAACTGATTTCATATTCATGGCCCTCGGGGTAAAGCCGTCGAGCCTTTTTGAAAATTCGGCATTACCCTTGGGACCGGACAAAGGGATTCTCGTCAATCAATATCTCCAGTCGACAAAATATCCGGAGGTTTTCGGCGGCGGAGACTGCATTCATTTTCAGGATAAGCCCCTTGACAAGGTCGGGGTGTATGCCGTGCGTCAGAATCCGATCCTCGTTCATAACATCACAGCAGCCCTTGGGGGTGACGATTCCCTGAAGGCTTTTGAACCGGGACCCGATTATCTGCTTATTTTCAACCTGGGCGGTGGTCAGGGAGTGTTGAAAAAAAAGAGCGTTGTATTTGGCGGTAAAATAGCCTTTATGATCAAGGATTACATCGATCGCAGGTTCATGCGGCGATTCCAGGCCATTGAAAAGACATCGGAGAAAAGATAGTCCATGACCATAGCGCCGCTGACACCAGGGGGCAATTCATGAATTGTTCCCTGGTGGATTATCCTTTTTCAGATGCAAGGTCTTTGGGAACCAGAAATTCGTTCACCAGTTTTTCCCAGCCGATGTCGGGGTTCAAGCCGAAAAAGTCATTGACTGGTTCCCCTCCGGTTGCGGCAAGCCCCTCATATTCTTCTCCCATGAGGCTGTTGAGGCGCAGAAACTCGTCGTTGATAAACTTGATTCCCCCATCGCCATAAAAGAGGTTCTGGTACTCTTTTACCGGGGACGAGGTGTTTACCAGCAGGAGCCATCCATTGTTATAGGGCTGGTTGTGCATAAGCTCCGGGTGTTCCTTGACACGCTCATTCACCGCAACCACCGTTCCCGTAACAGGCGAGATTGCCCTGTTGCTCCAGGGTCAGTGCCGGTCTGTTACGGGTAATCCTGGTGCCGACTTTGGGAAGTTCTTTCAGGGAAGCCTTTCCAAACAGATGCATCACAAAATCGTCAACACCTACTCTTGCGAGTCCGCCATGTTCCACCCGCACCCAGGTGTGACCTGGATGGTAGTAATAGTCGTCAGCCACGGCGTAGCCAGAGGCTTTTTTGCAGCTGACTCCGCCCCTTGGCCCGGCCGCCTCAATTTTGTCGAGCATCTGGTCAAACTCGCACCGTCTGCAATCATAGCTGTTGGTGCAGATCTTTGGCTGCTGGATTCTTCCGGTTGCAAGGTGACGGCAGGGGCGGGAAGATCCGTCATAGGTGTTGTTCATGGCGTTGGCCCAGTCTCTATTTTTACCGTTGGGACGGCCCATGGCCTTTGTCATGGCCTTGTCAAAGGCACAATCGTAGCAGTTGTAAGCCTTGTCACACAAACGAAAGTTCACAACCCCGCTCAACATCCAGATGCATTGGTCCTCAAGTATCTGGAATCCTCTTACTCTGAATTTTGTGGATGATGGTTTCATTTTCTACCTCCTTGTTCTGGGGTTTTTTTCTGGCTCTTGCCAATCTAATGAGTGCAAGAGTGATACCCCGTTGTCCCGGCATGGCGGAGGTGTTTTTAACAATCTGATATTTAAGCTTAAACAATCAACTATCGTGCAGGCTTTAAGGTTGAAGGAGAGAGGTTATGCAGGTTGAATCTGTATCGTTTTGAAACAAGGTGTGTCGCTTCGGGTCGATATTAATGAATGCTCCAGGGTCAGGCATGCTGGCCTGCCACCCATCCGGAAGACCAGGCCCACTGGAGGTTGTAGCCCCCGAGCCATCCGGTAACATCCAGCACCTCCCCGACGAAGAACAGCCCCGTTTCACTGTTGGACTCCATGGTTTTGGAGGAAATTGCATCACAGTCCACCCCGCCCCTTGTTACCTCTGCGGTTCTGTACCCTTCGGTCCCCCCTGGTTTGACCTCCCATTGTGTCAGGCCTGCGACAATCTCTTCAAACCTGAGGTGGGAGACCGAACCAAGGGCTGCCTCGGCAAGATCGTCTGGGACCATGGCCTGGACTAGTCGTTTGGGCAGAAGGGCGGCCAGCATGGATTTCATCTTTTGTCTGGGCCGCTCTGTCTGTGCCTGTTTGAGCCGGGATAAAAGATCAACCCCGGGCAGCAGATTCACCAAAATGCTTTGTCCAGGCTCCCAATAGACGGAAATCTGTAGAATCACAGGTCCGCTAAGCCCCCGGTGGGTAAAGAGAAGGTTTTCCCTGAAACTTGTTTGACCGCAGCTGACCACGGCATCCACGCTCATGCCTGAAAGCCCTGACAAACATTTTTTCTCCCGGGGCTGGAGGGTAAAGGGCACAAGGGCGGGGGAGGGGGGCCAGACATTGATGTTGAAGGATTCGGCGATCCTGTAGCCAAGGGGGCTTGCCCCGACCCCGGGAATGGAGAGGCCACCTGTTGCCACCACGAGGGAAGAGGTTTTGAAATCCCCCCTGTTCGTCGCTACCAGAAAGGCTCGGTCTTTTTCCCTTTCCACCGATTTTATAGTTGTTTCAAGCAGGAATTCGACCCCTGCATCGCGGCATTGGGCAACCAGCATCTCTAGGATATCAGCGGCGCTGTTGTCGCAAAAGAGCTGTCCATGATCCCTCTCATGAAAGGTAATATTATGGTCGGTCATCCTTTCTATAAAATCCCACTGGGTAAACCGACTCAGGGTTGACTTGCAGAAGTGGGGATTCTTTGAGACATAGTTGGATGCATCCACTTGGAGGTTGGTGAAGTTGCACCGGCCTCCGCCGGACATGAGAACTTTTTGGCCGACTTTTTTCTGGTGGTCAAGCACAAGGACTCGTCTGCCCCTTTTGCCCGCTTCAATTGCGCACATAAGCCCTGAAGCGCCTGCCCCGATGATTATGATATCCGTTTTTCCCATGGTGTTTTTCCGATTTTTATAAAATAATTATTGTGACCCATGCCGGAGACCAGAACCCCAGATGAAATAATTTGATGTCCTTGGGTGGAACGTCGTTTTAGTCGTTCTTTTTGTTCCAGGTGGACAACCATCCCATATATACAACTTTTAACCTGTCGTGACAATGTTGCTGGTTGGTCAGACCATCATTTGACAGGGGGTACCCGGTCATGGTAAATTCCTTATAACTATTGCGGCGTCAATGGAAGGCTGGGGGAGTCGAAGGTATTCGGCTGAGAGGAAACAGAAACAATCCTTGTTTCGACCCCTGGAACCTGATCCAGTTCATTCTGGCGAAGGAAAGCCCCCATCCCACCCGGCGGCTGTACGCATCCAGAACAGACATTCAATTTTAATGATGAGCCCCAGGGAAACGACCATGCTCGAAGTGATTGGTGCCGCCAAATCCTTTGGCAGCCGGACCATTTTTTCAAATTTCACCCTCAAGGTTGAACCGGGGGAATTCAAGGTGCTGGTGGGGCCTTCTGGATGCGGGAAATCCACCCTGTTTGACGGGCTCACCGGGGTAGCCGCCCTTGACCGGGGTCAGATTACCTGGAAAGGAAAAGAACTTGCCCATCTTCGCAACCATGCGGCCTATATGCAGCAGAAGGATCTACTGCTGCCCTGGTTCACCCTCATGGAAAACAGTCTGCTGCCGGCCATAACCGGAAGAAAAAAACAAGACAAGACCCTGGCCAGACAAAGGGCCGCCAGCTTATTCCATTCCATGGGCCTCAAAGACTTTGAGGCCCATTATCCCGCACAGGTCTCTGGAGGCATGCGCCAGCGCTGTGCCCTGGTCCGCACCTTGATGTTTGAAAGGGAACTCATTTTATTAGACGAACCCCTGTCGGCTCTTGATGCCATAACCCGCAGGGAGCTCCACTCCCTGCTGCTCATGCTCCAGTCCGAATTTAATCAAACCATTCTCATGATCACCCATGACATCGAAGAGGCATTGATTCTCGGAGACAGAATCTGCCTGCTCAGCTCCTGCCCCATGGGCGTCATCGAAGAATTTACACCTAAATCTCCCCAACCAAGGGCCTTTGACACCCCTGAATTGATAGATATCCGAGTCCGGGCCCTGGACCGGCTCAGGAGCTTAAATTCCATAGGTCCCATAGGAGCTACCTGCAACCCCAAAAACTCCAAAATCACTGATGATGGAGGAGTGATAATCAATGGGATCTGACCGTTTCAAAACCAACACCATAGCAATGGGAATTGCCCTCTGTTTTATTGTCATCTGGGAAATGGGTGTGAAGCTGATGGATGTCCCGGTGTTTATTCTTCCGCCACCGTCTGATATTGCGCTTACCGCCCTGGTCAAGGCCCCTGTTATCTGGCCCCATGCCCTTACCACCCTTGCAGAAATTGTGATGGGCATATGCCTTGCCCTGGCCACGGCCGTGCCCCTTGCAATTTTCATGTTTGCCAATCCAGGGCTTGAGCGGGGTGTGACCCCTTTTCTTGTGGCCTCCCAGGCGGTTCCAGTTTTTGCCCTGGCTCCTTTGCTTGTGGTCTGGTTTGGATATGGCATGGGATCCAAGGTGTTCATCGCCTGGATTATTATATTCTTCCCCATTGCCGTCACCCTTTTGTCCGGGCTGAAAAGTTGTGATCGAGAATTCAGGGTGTTGTTTTCCCTGATGGGGGCAAGTTTTTTCCAGAAGCTGCGTCTGCTCTACTGGCCCTGGGCTCTGCCTGAGTTTTTTTCAGGCCTGCGGGTGGGCGTGACAGTAGCTACCATAGGCGCAATTATAGGGGAATGGGTGGGTTCTCAAAAGGGGCTGGGCTATCTGATGATTCAGTCCAATGCACGCCTTCAAACGGAGCTTGTATTTGCTGCAATACTGTGGCTGACAGCCATGGGTCTGGGGCTATGGATCCTGGTCGG
Organism: Desulfobacterium sp.; assembly: GCA_034007745.1. Classification (GTDB taxonomy): domain Bacteria; phylum Desulfobacterota; class Desulfobacteria; order Desulfobacterales; family Desulfobacteraceae; genus Desulforapulum. Next base: position 40,799 of record JAVEQI010000002.1, on the reverse strand, counting down.
TTATATTGAAAAAAAAGTCATACGATGGAAATGACGTCCTTGCTCATTCTTCATTATGATAAAGGCCTGAATGGGAAATTAAAAAACAAAAAGGAAATAAAATGAAAAACAAATGTATCCTGCTCCTCCTGGTCCTCACCCTTCTTGCACCTGCAAATGGCCTGGCTGCTGATAAGCTTAAACTCATGCTGGACTGGTTTCCCAATGTGGATCACCTGCCCATTTTTCTTGCCCGGGAATCGGGATTTTTTAAAGACCAGGGGCTGACTGTGGATATCATTACCCCGTCGGAAACTGCCGACGGCCTGAAGCTTGCCGCTGCAGGAGAGGTGGATCTTGCGGTTTCCTACCAGCCCCAAACCATTATTGCGGCGGATCGGGGTCTTAAGTTAAATGCCGTAGCTCCCCTTGTTGTCCATCCCCTGACAACCCTGCTGTTCCTGAACAAACGAATAAAAACACCCGTGGACCTGTCTGGGAAGAAAATAGGATATACGGTTCCCGGTCTTATGGACGTGCTGCTCAAAGCCTTTGCCGACATCAACGGCATAGAAAACTACACCCCGGTAAATGTCGGATTTACCATTTTACCGGCCCTTGTATCGGGCAAGGTGGATGCCGTAATGGGGCCCTTTAAAACCTATGAAACAGTGGCAATGAAACAGCATGGATACACGGCCGGATTTTTTGAAATTGAAAAAAACGGAGTCCCCGACTATGAGGAGCTGATTTTTGTGACCGGCTCAAATACCCTGGCCGAAAAAAAGGTTCTTATCGGCAAATTTGTAAAAGCTATAAGGCTTGCCATGGAAAAACTTGAAGCAGACCCAGAGGGATCCCTGCAACTATACCTTGGGGCCGTTCCTGAAGCCGATGCCACAGTTGAGACTCAGGCCTTTGAACTGACCCGACCCTATTTTGCGGGCCAAAACGCCCATGATCCTGTCAAGTGGCAGGCCTTTGCAGATTTCGCCCTGGAGTACGGGCTGATTGAAAACCATGTGGATACTTCAAAGCTTATCCATATATGGTAAAAAAACACCTTGAAGAATCGACCGCCCTCAGGATGCTCTGTGAAATCAATGGGCTTGATAGTGTTGATCATGGAATCTCCCTTATATTGTGATATAACTGGCCGGGATTTTTCCGGAATCAGTGCCGGTCTGCTTTGGAATACGCATTCTGCACGGCCAGGAGCACATTCTTGGAGTGGGTCGGATGGGCATGGACCGTTTTGTTTACCTGCTCGAGGGTTAGGCGGTTTTCCATTGCCACGGCCACCTCGTGAATCATTTCAGATGCCCCTTCGCCGATGATGATGGCCCCGGCGATCTGGTTCGTGGTCTCCTCGATAAACAGCTTCACAAAGGCCGGGTTTACCTTGTCCACCACGGAGCGGCCGTTGGGTGCCTGGGCCAGGGTGCAGCCCTTAATGCCCGGTGCGGATTCACTGACTCCCAACGCAGCCACTTCCGGGTGGCAGTAGCCAACCCGGGGCACAACCCGCAGGTCCAGTGGGTTGCGGGTGCCCTTGAGGAGGTTGTGGGCCAGCAGGTAACCTTCCTTCTCTGCTACATGGGCCAGCATAATTCCACCGATCACGTCACCCAGGGCATAAATGTGGGGAACGCTCGTCTGCATGAAATCGTTGACCGCAACAGCCCCCCGCTCGGTCTTAACGCCGGCAGCTTCAAGGTTGAGACCACTGGTGTTAGGTCTGCGGCCGACGCCGACCAGCACCTTGTCAAATTCTTCGTTCGTGTCGATCCCCTGGTAGCGGACCTGAACCGTGCCGTTTTCCACCGCCATGTGTTCAATGCTGGTGCCCACCTTGACGGTGATGCCCTGTTCCTCGAAGGCGGCCTGAAGCCTTGTTCCTGCTTCCCTGTCTTCCCGGGGCATCAGGGTGGCCAGACCTTCGACCATGGTCACGCTGCTGCCGAAGCTGTTGTACAGAGTGGCAAACTCACAGCCTAGGGCCCCACCCCCAACTATAAGCAGCCGTTTCGGGAGTTCTGTGTTTTTCAGGATGTGGTCGCTGGATAGAATGTGCTGGCCGTCAAAGGGGGCGAAAGGCAGCTCAAAGGGTGTGGAGCCGGTCGCAATGATGATTTGCTCGCCGCGCACCTGTTCTCTGGTGGAATCGTTTTTGCTGATGCGGATTTCATGGTCGGATACGAAGGAACCAAGGCCGCGGAACACGGTAATCTGGGATTTGTCCATGGACATCTGAGTCATGGCGCGCAGCTTGTTGAGGTCGCCCTCGGTGACAGTGCCTATTCGGTGCAGGTCGACTGGACCCACGGACACGTCCAGTCCGTAGCGCTCGCCGTTCTTGGCATCGCGATAGACCTTGGCGGCCTTCAGCATGGATTTGGTCGGCATGCACCCCCGGTTGAGACACACGCCGCCAATGCTGTCCGTTTCGTCCTGGACAATCGCCACGGATTTGCCCGCCTGGGCCAGAATCATTCCTGCCATCATGCCGCCAGGGCCGCCGCCGAGAATTACAATATCAAAGTTTTTCATAGTCAATCTCCTGTTTGTTTGTCGGTTTCTGGATGTTCCAGGTTGTTTTGTGCGAGGTCGAGGAGCCGGTTTAAGGTTGCCAGTTCCTCCGGGGACATGTGCCGCGTCATGCAGGCGACCACCTCGTCCCGTTTCTGCTGCAGCGCTGCCACGGTCGGTCGGATTCGCTCGGAGAGGTGGATCTGGACCAGCCGCTTGTCCTCCTTGTTTACGGTTCGCACGATCAGGCCGTCCCGTTCCATGCGCCGCAGGGTATTTGCCATGGTCGGTTGTTCAACCTGGATTTTTCTGCAGAGTTCGACCTGTGTCTGACCTTCCTTTTCCTGCAGGCAGCAAAGAATGGACAGCTGACCCTGGGTCACACCATGGGGTTTGACTCGCTCGTTCACCTGGAACAGCAACAGCCTCACCAGGTAGTTAAGCTTACAGCACATGTTCTCGTCCACTCTGAGTCTCCTTGTTAATGGCGTTGTATAGCTGGCTATACATATGCATAGTTGGCTATATATTGTCAAGGGCGTAAGATATTCAACACTTCAAGCGGCCGAAGGTTTACAGAAGATGATTGGGATAAAAGATAATTTATAGGAAACAGTTTTTAGCTGTTAGCGATTAGCTCTTAGCTAACAGCTAATTGCTAACGGCGATCGTGTTTCATCCTTCGTTGTGTCCGCCAGGACATGTGGGTTATCGGTAAACTCTATTGTACTCTTTTTTTAGCCCTTTATTAAGGCTGAAAAGCATTGCCAGCAGTATCCCGGCCAGGGGCAGTCCGGTAATCAAGGTTGCTGATTTCAGGCAAGACAGGCCTCCGCATATCAAAAGGGCTATGGCAACAGAGCCCTGGATGATGGCCCAGAAAAAACGTTGGATATTTGGCGGATTGGTCTTACCCCCGGCCGTCATGATGCTGAGGACCAGGGTGGCGGAACTGGAGGAAGTTATAAAAAACAGAGCTGCCAGGATAATGCCGGTAATGGAACTGATGCCGGAAAGGCGAAAGTTTTCAAAAAATGTAAAAATAACGGTGGAGATATCTTTGTCCATTGTCTGGGAGATTCCCATACCCTGGGATGTTATCTCAAGGTAGAGCGCAGATGTTCCGAAAACAGTAAACCACAAAAATGCCAGCAGGGCAGGGGTGAGCAGGGCACCGAGGATAAATTCTTTTATTGTTCTTCCTTTGGAAATTCGGGCAATGAATGTTCCCACAAAGGGTGCCCAGCTTATCCACCAGGCCCAGTAGAAGATGGTCCAGGAGTTTTGCCAATGGGTGTTGGAAAAGGTTTCGGTAAATAGGGATATTTTCCAGAAGTAGTTCAAATAATTTCCCAGGTTCTGGGGGATAGCGTTAAGAATAAATGAGGTAGGTCCTGCCACAAAGACGAATGTCATAAGGAAAAATGCCACAGCAATGGTGATAATGCTCAGTTTTTTTATTCCTGAATAGACTCCTCCTATAACGGTGACGATGACACATATGGTCACGGCGACAACCAGTATGATCTGGACAGCAGGGTTTATGGGAATTCCCAGGATATAGTTTAACCCGGCGTTGATGTGGGACACAGCCATGCCAAGGGAGGTTGCCAGGCCGAACAATGTGGCAACGCATGCGAAGATATCAATGGCAATGCCTATTGGCCCGTAAATTTTTTCACCCAGAAGGGGGTAAAAAGTGCTGCTGATGGTCAGGGGCAGTTTTTTGCTGAATGCAAAAAAACCCATTCCCAGTCCCACCAGGCAAAACAGGGCCCAGCCATGTATGCCCCAGTGGAAAAAGGTCAGAGCCATGGAGAGTTCTGCCGCCTCGATTGATCGGGCGGCGACTCCCATGGGAGGCGGGGTTAGATAGTGGAAAAGGGGTTCAGAAACGCTGTAAAATACAAGGCCGATGCCAGTGCCGGCACAAAAAATCATGCAGAACCATGAAAAAAAGTTGAATTCAGGTTGACTCGCCCGGCCGCCGAGTTTTAATTTGCTGTACTTGGAAAAAAAGAGGAAGATAATATAGAAAAGAATCACATTGACCACAAGGATAAAAAACCAGCCGGTGTATTGGCATACCCATAACCGGAGTAATGAAATATAAGGGACGATTTTTTTGCCGAGCAGAATTTGAACCGTCATGGAACCGATTATAATAATTGCGGATATCCAGAAGACAGGTGGGTTGATCTTAAGACCTGATAGATATTTTTTTACTGGTTTTCCGGATTCCTTATCGACCATATTTCCCTCGTTGGTTAATTAATATTTTTCGTAATATCTTTTTCGGTAGGGCTCTTGAACAATTGTTCTCTGTATCTGATTCTCCCACTCTGGGGCCTGGTGAATCTTCAGGATATCTTCGAGGCGGTTTTGTTTCTTAAGGCGTTGATAGATATCGCACCATGCACAGGTTATTTCATAGGGAGCCATGGCGTTGAGCTCGCATTTGCCGTTGGATACGCCGCCGCAGGGGCCGTTAAAAAGGCTTTTGGCACACCGGGTCACGGGACATATGCCGCCGGTATAGCCGATAACGCATACTCCGCAGGCACGGCATCTTTCTTCATACACCCCTATATCCCTGTCTATTCCGATGGCTATCGTGTTTACCGCAGGAAAAATGGGTATATCGGAGAAGTTTTCGGCAAGGAGTTGGGTACCGGCACCGCATGCCATGGAGACCACGCAGTCATAATCGATTACGATTTTTTCAAGTTCAACAAGATATCTGAGATTGCACGCCCTTTCCACAGTATAGCCGTTCAGCCGGGTCCGCAGATGTTCAGCCTTAAAGGTTAAATTAAGCTCGGTGTTCAGTGCATTAACCTCTTTCTGGCCGCCTCCCAGGCAGACAGATGCGCACCCTCCGCATCCGACATTTAAAATTTTGTCATATTTTTTTACAAAGGATTTAATTTCTTCAAAGGGTTTTCTTTCTATCTTGACCAATTATGCCTCCTGGACAATCGTCCATTTTTAATTGCAGTAGAAGGGGGTGAGCCTCATCAATCCTGTGGATTGAGTCTTGAATCTGGAGTTTATTGTCCCTGCCGGGCATGAACTTGAAAATTAATATTTTGATCTTCGGATCAATTTGGATTCAATGGTCCGGCTTTTATGTGGCACTCTCCGCAGAGGGTGGGAGGCTTTTGGTTTTTCTCAGAGATAAAGGCTTTCCATTGAATTCCCTTGCGGGGGATCCAGAATTTTTTACTGCTGTTATTATGGCATGGGATGCATGAACTGTGAAATGCCTCCTCAAGCCCCATCTTTGCCTTGGAATTGTGGCATGAGCAGCAGGCTATGTCCGGATTTCCCTCTTCCAGGTCTGACTCATCTAAAATATTTTCCCCGTCTTTATAAATGTGATGACACTCCAGGCACTCAAATTCGTACATATGGGCTTCATGGGGCAGCATGACTGGCGAACGTATTTTTGTGTCATCTGCGGTTTCTTTAAAACACGAGATGTCATGATTCAGTAATATGTTTTCTGATTGGGCAAATGATGCTGGAAGATATGGAACCGCAAAAAATAAAATCAGAGTTGTCCAGAAATTTATTTTATCAATATGCATATTTATCTGCTCTTTCTGCTCTCCCCTCAAGGCCACACAAAGTGGAAAAAAGGTCGTTTATGCTTCATCAAATCGAGGCAGTACACCCTGCTCACGGCATATGTCCCTGGTAAGAGTGATCATTCCCGGGATATCAATACCCATGGGGCAGTAGCACCGGGTGCAGAGAACACATCTGTTCCAGACAATCTCTCTTATCTCCTCCAGTCCTTTTCTGTCAATCTCTCCTTTTTTTTTATACAGCCTGCCCAGGGAGTTTATAAATTTATGGGAAGGCATATAAATAGGGTCTTTCCCCTGGTGCATATAGAGGAAGCAGCTTTCAGCACACAGGGTACAATGAACACATAGTTTAAGGGACAAACTGATTTGTGTTTTGTTTCTGTAGAGGGTTTTTCGAATTTTTTTGACGTCAACTGCACCTGCTGTTTCGTTCAAGATCAAATCCTCTTTAAAATATCACCACTCTTCGATATCAAATTCATTCTTCCCAAAATACCATCTTCTAAAGCTGAATTTGGGCCCTCCGAAATACCATGTTCTGGTTCCGCGCCCGAAACTGTTTTCATGGGGTATGAGAAAACGATTGATAAAGAAGAATATCATATGTACAAGTTTAGTGAATGGTAACAGAATCAGCATCAATTCACCCGATAGCATGTGCAGGAGAATAAGCGGCTTATAGTCATGGGTTTGATGAAAGGCAAAAAAGCCGGTTATAAAGGGCGCAACTGTCAAAATAAGAATAAGATAATCGGAAACAGTAGTAATGGATCTGACCTTTGCTATCAGTATCCGCCGGAAAAGAAAAAACAGGGCGCAGGCAATAACCACCTGGGTCATGATATCCGTGATTCTCTCTGGCAGGCTGAAAAGGCTTATTCCCCATGATTCACGAATGAGTTGATTATGTCCCAGAAGCAGGAGCGGGGCGGCAATAAGACAGAGATGAAAAATAGACGTTACTATAGTCATTACAGGATGTACGCCGACGATCGAGACTTTGATGGCTGCAAGCCGCTGAGCCCTGGATCTTATCAAGGGTTTAGTAATCGAAGGATCTTTGTATAGCCGGAAGGGTTTTCTGAAGGATCTGGATTGGGTTTTATGAGTTTTTTTGCTGAGGGAGAAAAAACGTAATATCTGGAATGTAATTCCTGTGAAAAAAATCAGGAATGCCGACAGGGCCAAGGGCCCTCGCACAATGTCATAAAACAATTCTAGGAAACTCATGTTTTACATTCACCAGCCCTGTATAATGAGGTTTACCTTCTTTTACAAACGATGGAGGCTGTTAGCAGCTTTCTTGGTGTTTGTCAACTCGCCTTGCAGCATAACAGCAGTTCTGATTCGGGTTTTACCCTATCCTCCCCAGGCTGTTTTGTTCAAGTTGTTTAATCTGCGTTCCTTAGTCAGTTATGCTATGATTTGGGCTGTGCCCATGATCAAGTCGTCAGTAATGTACGCCCATATGGGGCCGGCATTACTGAAATATTGAAGAATCTTTTAGAAAAATATGGCGGCAATGTTCAAAAAAAGCCGGGACAATTGGGAAAACGTTAGGGTCAATGTTAAATTCAAGAAAATAGTTCATGTGGATTCTAATTCGATAGGGGGAAAAATGGATGTAAAGTTTTTGAAAAGAAGTTTTTTACAACGATTGATGGGGCTGCCTGTGACTGTCAAAGCCGGTATAGACGGCTGCTGGAATTATTCAGATGGGAAGTTGACCATCGATTTGGGCAAGGCTTCGGAGCTGAAAACTCCCGGGGCTGCAATTCGGTTTGAAGGTAAAAACCTTCCCAAACGGGTACTTGTTGTTTACGGAGAGGACAGAGAGTATCGCGCGTTTCACAATCGGTGCACCCATCTGGGACATCGCCGACTGGATCCGGTTCCCGGAACCAGCACTGTGCAGTGCTGCAGCATTAACAAGTCAACTTACGATGCAGGCGGGAAAAAAATCTTTGGTCCTGCACCTCATCCGATCACCCTTTATCCTGTAAAAAAGGAGCAGGATAATCTGATCGTATCTATAGGCTGATAACGAAAAAACTATATCTTTTCATCTGGATTAATTTATCCATAATAATGATTAAAAAGGAGAATACATTTGAAAGTAATTGGATTTAACGGCAGCGCCAGGAAAAAAGGGAATACAGCCTGTTCTTTAAACACAGTTTTTGCTGAATTGGAAAAGGAAGGTATTAAAACTGAGATGATCCATGTCGGCAAGGAAAAGATCCAGGGATGCATCGCCTGTTACGGCTGCGTAAAGAACAAGGATGAAGCCTGTGCCTTCAAAGATGATCCGGTTAATGAATGGATTCAGAAGATGAAAGAGGCCGACGGTATTCTGCTTGGTTCTCCTGTTCACTTTTCCGGTGTTGCAGGTACAATGAAGTCTTTTCTTGACAGAGCCTTTTTCGTCTCCTCGAACAACGGCGGCCTGTTTCGGCACAAAGTCGGAGCCTCAGTTGCGGCTGTCAGACGATCCGGGGGAATTCCCACGGTGGACACCCTGAATCACTATATCAGCTATTCAGAAATGATTATGCCTTCCTCTAACTACTGGAATGTGGCCCATGGCATGAAACCTGGTGAAATGGAGCAGGATGGTGAAGGTAAACAGATCATGGAGCTGCTGGGTAAAAATATGGCATGGATCATGAACGTTATAGCCGCAGGAAAGGAGCAGTTTCCAGCGCCTGGGCCGGCGGCTAAAACAATGACCAATTTTATCCGTTAGGATCCTAGAATAAATAAGGGGAGAGGTTCGCCTAAACGCCATCAACGGCACGCCTTGCCTGGTCTGCCTCTTCCACCCTGCCTTGCTCCTCAAGGGATCGGATAATTATCTTCCAGTTTTCCTTTTTCAGGGAACGATCATCACCCGCCAGGGTATTGGACTTTCTGGCCAGGGATTCAGCCTGGCGGTATTGACCGTTCATCAGCCTGGACTTTGCCATGAGGTGCCAAACCTCAGGATCCCGGCCGTCAATTGCCAGGGCCCGTTCCAGGGTCTGGAAGGCAATATCAGGCTTACGGAGCAGGAGCTCCTTTTCAGCCTTTCGGATCAATGTGTTCAGAATGGCCGGCCTCGGCTCTTTTTGGGGAGCCGGGGGTGAAGGCCTTTCAGGCTGAGGCTGGACCGGCTGTTCCATTGTCTTTCCCGGTGGGGGAGCGCCTATTTCCGGGACCCGTCTAGGGGGCTCATGGGTCTGGGGAATGGGTGGGATCCTGGTTTTGGCGCAGGAGGCCATGAAACAAGGAATTAATAATAGAACTGAACAAATGGCTGCCCAGCGGAGAAAAAGGTTCTGCTTCATTTAAAGACCTCTTTAAGCCAATCCATAAAATATTTGGTTTTTTGTTTTTTTGGAGGGTCTTCCTTGGATGAAGACCGTGGAATGGTTTGATCACCAGGCTGGGCAGTTGGAAAATCAGAGCCACAGGGCTGGAATTCTTCAGGAACAGACCCTTTGATGAACGGAACAGACACGGCATTGGGGCAATCCCCGCTGGTTCTGTATCCGGTTGTGGAATCAATGATCCCCCATTCAATATTTTCGGGAACGGCCAGATCCAGGGGAGTGTTGGAGATTTTTGACATGAGCCGGCCAAAGACCTGGAGGGCACCGGAAGAACCGGTAAGACCGGTAGAGTGGTTATCGTCCCGTCCGATCCATACCACAGCCAGATAATTGCCTGAAAATCCTGCAAACCAGCTGTCCCTGAGGTCATTGGTGGTCCCTGTTTTCCCGGCAATTGAATAATCCTGGGGCAGCCATTTATTCAGGGATTTTCCCGTTCCCCGGGAAACCACGCCCTGGAGCATTTTGTTTACCAGAAAAACCGCCCCTGGATCCATACGCTGTTCAATGGTCAGGGCATAGCGCTGGAGGGCTTCCCCTTCAAGGGTATAGATAGTTCGAATGGCCCGGGCCGGCGTGTAAAATCCCCCGGATGCCAGGGTGTGATACATCTGGGCCACCTGGATGGGAGACATATCCATGCTCCCCAGGAGTATGGAAGGCAAACCCGGAGTTTCAGGCTTTGCGCCTAGTTTTTCCAGGGTCTTTGAGACATTATCAAGACCCAGATCCAGGCCCAGCCTCACCGTTGCGGTATTATAGGAATGAACCAGGGCCTGGAACAGCCCCACCTGCCCGTGGAATTTTTTGTCAAAATTTTGAGGCTTCCAGAAAGTGCCGTCATGGTTTTTGACTTTTATGGGGCCGTCGCTGACCCGTGAAACCATGGTGTAGGCGTCTGGCTGGGCCAAAGCAGTAAGGTATACCGCCGGTTTGACCAGGGACCCTATAGGACGCCGGGCATCCAGGGCCCGGTTGAACCCCCTGTACCTGAAATCCCTTCCTCCCACCAGGGCGTGGATTTCATTGGTAGCCGTGGCAGAAAATACCACTCCGGCTTCCAGGTGTGTGTTTCTATTTTCCAGAAAATCTGAGACGGCCTGTTCTGCGGCCAGTTGAACCTGGGGATCCAGGGCAGTAAAGATCCTCAGCCCCATGGTTCTCAAATCGTTTTCCCTGTATTCTTTGAGCAGCTGCCGTTTTACCAAATCCAGGTAAAAGGGAAATGGAGAGTAACCCTGGGTCGGTTTTTGAATCACTCCCAGGGAAGCTGTCAGACCCTGTTTTAACTGGGAGGAAGATATCAATCCCTGGTCTGCCATTAATTCAAGGACCAGATCCCGCCGCTGCCTGGCCTGGTCTGGATAGGTCCTGGGATTGTAGGAAGAGGGGCCCTTGAGCATGCCCACCAGCAGAGCGATCTCATGGGGGGCAAGATTGGCCGGGGGCTTGCCGAAATAAAAATCTGCGGCCAGGCCGAATCCATGGATGGACCGTTTGCCATCCTGGCCCAGGTAGACCTCGTTCATATAAGCTTCCAGGATTTCATCCTTGGAAAAATGAAGTTCCAGGGCAGCCGCCATAAAGGTTTCGTTGATCTTCCTGATCAGGGTCTTTTCCCGGTTGAGGAAAAAATTTTTGGCCAGCTGCTGGGTAAGGGTGGAGCCCCCCTGGGAAAGCCGTCGATCTTTAATATTTACCAGCATAGCCCGAAAAATGGCTTTGGGATCAATGCCGTGATGGGTGTAAAAATTCCGGTCTTCCACAGCTACAATGGATTTTTTCAGCAGGGGCGGGGTCTGATCCAGATTTACCAGAACCCGATCCTCCATGGACGCCGGGTAAAACCGGCCTACCACAACCGGATCCAGCCGATCCATCTCCCTGTTCCTGCCGGTTTTGATATCTTTTACCTGGATCACCCGGTTGTCTTTGATCCGGACCCTGGTGCGGCGCAGGGGAAGCGTCTCATCCCCGAAATCAAAGGCCTTCAAAAACAGGTCAAAGGAGTTTCCCATGCGGGCGTAGGTGCCCGGTGTATCCAGTCCTGTTGAATCATTTCGTTTCTGGTACCCTATGAGGGTGAGTTCTTTTTCAAATAGCTCAGGAACCAGGTGCATGGAGGGATAGACTTCCAGGGGCCGGGCATAAACCATGGCCGGCAGTTCCCACAGCCTGCTCTGGAATTGCTTATGAACCTGCCTGTCAACCTTATTAAAATATAAGAAAAAAAGTCCGGTACAGACCAGCAGGCTCAGTATGAAAATCTTCTTTTTCATTAACTTTCCTGTATTCACCATAATCAATCTTTATAAGAAACAGCTTTTAGCCGTTAGCTAATAGCTAACAGCTATCGAGCCGCAAAGGGCGACCGCAAGTGATCGCCCCTACACTGGTCCCAGTCTATGTTAAGATCGATTAAAAAACCAGGGCCACCCGTGAATTCCATGGGCGGCCCTGGGGTTGTTCTGATTTAACCGGCATGGCCGGTGCATTATTTTTGCTTGTTAATAGAGCCCGTCCGAATGGCAGGCCGAGTTGGTGCAGCCTGTCATGTCCTGGTCTTGGCCAAATTCTTTTGTGTGGCAGGCAATGCACGACGGCCTGTAGCTCTCCTTGATCATGTGCATGGCCTTGAAGTAGGGCTTGTAGCCCCTTGTTTCATTTATGTCAAATTCTGTGTGGCAGGTGGCGCAGCTTCTCGGGGGCTGGCCCTCCTTCAGCTGGTGCATCTTGTGGTGGCATTCGGCACAGTCATAGCTCTCATGGCTTGAGTGGTTGAACATCACGGACAGGTCTCGCTCGCTGTTTCCCTCAATATAATTGATTTCAAGGCCGTCGTCAGGGGCCTCAAAATCTCCCTGGGCCCATACCACAAGGCAGGTCGTTGCCATAATGGCAATGAAAACCAGGAACCCGGCAGATAAGTTTTTCATTTTTATTCTCCAGTATGGTTGAGGCAAGCTTCAAAGTTCCACCAGTGTACCTTGGGGCGCTGGTGGACCGGGAAGCTTACCCTTGTCTGTTTTTTGTTAAGCCCGGTTGTCTGTTTGACCAAACTTGCCCGTGATAAATTCCCTTCTGGTTTTTTTGGTGGACTGGACTGCCTTTGCCATCATTTTTTTCTTTGTCTCTGTCGAGGCAATCAGGGAATCGTGGTAGTTTCCAGGCGCCGTTTCACAAAGATAAATTACCCGAACGGATTCTGGGTCGGCAAGATAGGCGTCGGGTTTGGTCTTTTTAACTTCGGCAAGCCGTTTTTCGGCAAGTTCCAGCATATCATCCCTGTCTCCGAAGTTCATGGTTCCCGTGGGACAGCTCTGAACGCAGGCGGGCAGCATTCCGGCCTTGACCCTGTCAATGCACATGTCACACTTGCTCCACAGGCCCGTTTCCTCGTCCACGCGGGGAACGCTGTAGGGACACAGCTGCCAGGTCTCAAAACGGCCCTTGGGCAGGATGGCCTGGTCGGTCATAACCACGGCCCCTGTCTCCGGGTCCTGGACCACGGCCCTGGGGTTGTACATGTTTGAAACATGCTTGCACGGCGGCTCAATGCAGTGGCGGCACTGCTCCGGGAAAAAGAACCAGTTGAGTTTACCCTTGTTGTCTCTAACCTCGTTGAACCTGACCAGGCGAATGGTTTTGGATGAAAGATCCTGGGGATTCTGGTGGGAACCCAGATTCCTGGTCTTTTCAGCGGGCAGTTTCTTCCACTGTTTGCAGGCCACCTGGCAGCCTCGGCAGGCCGTGCAAAGGGTGAGATCTACAAAAAAACTTTTGCCTTTCATTATTTTTCACCCTCCCTTAGTTTTCGTATGTTAAGCATGAAAGCCTTGTATTCCGGGATACCCGTATTGGGGTCTCCCACGTTGGGTGTTATCATATTTGCCGTTTCTCCCCCGTCAACCGGGGTGAGCCAGCCGTAATGCCAGGGCATGCCCACCATGTGCAGCCGTGCTCCGTCGATGATAAATGTCTGGATTCGTTCGGTGACCATGGCAATGGCCCACATGGATCCCCGGACGCTTTCAAGCATTACCCGTTCGCCGTTTTCAATTCCCCTCAGTTTTGCAAGTTCGGGGCTGATCTCTGCAAACATCTGGGGCTCTGTCTCTACAAGCCAGGGCTGCCAGCGGGTTATTGAGCCTGACTGCCAGTGTTCGGTAATCCGGTAGGTGGTTCCTATAAAGGGGAACCTGGGATCGCATACTGCCTTTTCTTCGCTTGCAATCTGCACCGATGTGGGGTTGCTCAACCGGGAAGAAAAGGGGTGGGATTCAACTGGGCATTCCAGTGGTTCGTAGTGTTCTGGAAGGGGGCCGTCGGCCAGGCCTGGTCCGAACAGCTGACCAAACCCGTGCTTCTGCATGATAAAGGGATGGTAGGTCCCGGGAGCCCAGCCTCCGTCGGGAACATCACCCTGCCATTTTTCTCCGTCCCAGCGGATTACGGATTTTTCAGGGTTCCAGGGATTCCCCTTCATGTCCACAGATGCGCGGTTATAGATGATGCGGCGGTTTACCGGCCAGCACCAGGTCCAGTTGGGAAAAAGCCCTATTCGTTCCTGTTCAGGGGTCTGGGTGCGGTCCCGACGCTGGGACTTGTTGCCATCCTCATCGGTTACTGAGTTGCAGTAGAGCCAGTTGCCTGAAAGGGTTGAACCGTCGTCCTGGAGAAAGGCAAAGCTAGGCACCTGCTGACCTTTTTTAAACTCCTTGCCGTTGATGGTTACATCCTTTGTAAACCATCCGTTGGCAAGCTTTGCCGTCTGCCGGGCGCTGAAATGAAACTTTCCCTTATCATCCTTCTCACACATGTTGTTAAAGCTAAGCCGGGTGATGGGGTCTGGATAGGCACCTCCTTCTTCTTGATAAAGACGGACAAGCTCCTCCCACAGTTCGTGGAAGTAATGACCGTCAGTCATTACACCGTCAAGGGGTTCAGGACCCGCATAGCGCCACTGCATCCAGCGGCCCGAGTTTGAAACCGACCCCTCTTTTTCAATGGCCGTGGCGCAGGGAATAAAAAAAGTTTCGGTTTTTATCTTTTTGGGGTCCATGCCCGGTCCTTTCCAGAAGTCGCTTGTCTCACACTGGAAAAGATTGACGTTGACCATCCAGTCTAACTCTGTAAGGGCCTTCCTGGTCTTGACGGAGTCGGGGCTGGAGCAGGCGGGATTCATCCCCCAAATGAGGCTTCCCGTGAATTTTCCCCTGTACATGCGGTCTATCAAGGGAATCCAGGAATACTTGTCTGCCCTGTGGGAGTCGAGACGGGGCAGAAAATTATAAGCCTCCTCGGGTGTGTCCTCCGAGTACATGGCCTTGATGAGGCTTGCCGAATACTTGGGGTAGTTCTGCCACCAGTTGGCGCTTTTGGGATCCAGGCTCTTCGGGGTGTAGGTGTTGTTGTAGATCTCGAGGGTGTCCTGGCCTGCCAGGGGGGTTTTAAGATAACCCGGCAGAATGTGGTAGAGAAGGGCGTAGTCTGTGGAGCCCTGCACGTTGCACTCGCCCCTGAGGGCGTTGACTCCTCCGCCTGCAATACCCATATTGCCGAGCAAAAGCTGAATCATGGCCATGGCCCTGATGTTCTGGACTCCCACCGAATGCTGGGTCCAGCCCATGGCATACATGATGGTTCCGGCCTTGTCCGGTTTCCCGGTTGCTGCATAGGTCTTATACAGGCTCGTAAGGTCCTTTACTGACAGGCCTGAAATAGATGATACCTTGTCAAGGGTGTAGCGCTCATAGTGTTTTTTTACAAGCTGGAGCACGCACCGGGGATCTTCCATGGTCAGATCCTTCAGGGGGACGCCGTCCTTGTCCATCTTAAAGGCCCACTTGGACTTGTCATAGGCGTTGGTTTCAGGATCATAGCCCGTGAACAGGCCGTCGTCAAATCCATACTCCTTGTCCACAAGAAACGCTGCA
This sequence comes from Desulfobacterium sp., assembly GCA_034007745.1. Lineage (GTDB taxonomy): Bacteria > Desulfobacterota > Desulfobacteria > Desulfobacterales > Desulfobacteraceae > Desulforapulum. Next base: position 25,391 of record JAVEQI010000002.1, on the reverse strand, counting down.
TTGGTGTAGTCTCGCATGTACTCGTAAAAGTAACTCTTGTTGTCGATAATGTACTTGATCATGCCGCCGAGTACGGCAATGTCGGTTCCCGAACGAAGGGCCATGTACATGTCGGATCTTGCCGAGGTTCTCGTGAATCTCGGATCCACATGGATGATCTTTGCACCTTTCTTCTGGGCCTTTACAACCCATTTAAAGGAAATGGGGTGGTTTTCTGCGGCATTGCTGCCCATGATAAGTACGCAATCACTGTTTGCTATGTCGTTCCAGTGATTGGTCATTGCACCGCGTCCAAACGACTCTCCCAGAGCCGCAACTGTGGCGCTGTGTCAGATACGGGCCTGGTGTTCCACATACACGAGCCCCAGGGAGCGCATGAAGCAGTGCATGGCATAGCACTCTTCATTGTCAAGGGCTGCGCAGCCCATGGAGGCTATACCCATGGTTCGGTTGACAACCTTGCCTTGGGCGTTTTTCTCCTCAAAGGATTTGTCCCTTGAATCCTTGATCAGTCGGGCTATTCTTCGTTTGCACCAATCCCAGTCCTTTTCCACAAAGGTGTCGCTGAAAGGTTCTCTGTGAAGACACTTGGTGGTCCGGTTGGGGTTTTCGGAGATCTGGATGGTGGCTGCTCCCTTTGCACAGAGAGCGCCCTCGTTGATGGGGTGATCTGGATCACCCTCAACATTGATGGCCCGTTTTGTCTCAAGGGATGTGTGGACCAGAAGGCCGCATCCCACTGCGCAGAATGCGCAGATCGATGTGGTCTGTTTGCTCCATTGGGGGGTAAGCAATTTGGCCCGGTCTTGAATCGGGGTAATTGAGGCGTACCCAAGACCTCTGAACACGGGTGCTGTTGCAACGCTCGCTGCTGCTGCAGATGCAAGCTTTACAAAATTTCTGCGGGTAATTTTCATTGCTTCTCCTTAACTCTTTTTTGGTTGTTAAATATATGTCTTTCATCCGGGATATCACATCATCCCTTGGGTTTCCATATCAACGCCTACAGACTGGCGGAGGTTGTTAAATTAATAGAATTAAAATGAAAAAAAATCTGATGTTACATCCCCCAAACCGAAAGGGTTGCCCGGCTGTATCCCTGATCCTGTGCTATAAAATCCAGGGCAAGGGATTCCAGGTCGTTGAGGGCGGGAAATGACTTCCTGTCAAAAGTTCTAAAATCAATAGTCTTGATGTAGCTCTTGCAGCTGTCGCAGGCCTCCACACGAAATCCCGGCTCTTCAGGAACGGTGAAAAATTTGAGCTTATCTGTATCTGTGTTGTCACATACGGGGCAGGCCAGCCGCCGGATGCGGTATTCGTGTCGGCAAAGGGAGCAAAAGGCAAATCTAAACCCTTCCTTTCCTCTGAGTTCAAGCATATGGGGAAGGCTGCCGCACACGGGGCAGGAGCCTGTCTGGCGAATCTCTTGTTCTGGCGAGGATTGCTGGCCTTTGAGCCATTCTGCAAGGGCCGTGACTGCTGCCGTAAGTGAAGGCTCAATGGATGCCCGCACCAGAAAGCTCAGGGCTGCCGGAGCTTTGGGTGTTTTTGCGGCCCAAAGGTCCATGATTGGTCCCGATCCCTGGAGGCATTCGTCAATACACCCGTCAAGGTCGATTTCATTATTATTAAAGGCGGTTCCGATCAACGTTACCGCCTCCACCATGGGAGGAGGCAATAGGTTTTCCTGGTCAACGGTTTTCTGGTCTGTAATTTTCTGGATGAGTTGTGAAAAAAAGACAGCAATGTGTTTTCTATCCAGCGGAAGGGTTTCAGGGCTGAGAACGGTTTTCACTGCACTCTCTGCCTTGCCCGGGGTGCAGGGAGCAAGATCAGGGAGATTAATTGAAATGTCCCGGGCTGAATCCAGCTGAAGTGCTGCTGTCTCTCCCAGAAGGGTGATCAAATCCTTGGGTATATGGTTTTTCTGTCTTAACTGCTTTATAGTTTTCACTAGCAGGTGCTGTTGTTTTTCTATTGCATTCAAACGCATACCTCTTTTTTCTAAATGAGACTTTCACAAAAGCATTGCAATCGGAGGAGATTCTCATTTGTTGTGGTCGGAGCGGATACCATTCGTCGACCATGTGGTTAACTTTTAAGTAATAATATTAGAAATATTTGAAAAAAGCTTAAATGTCAAAGATTTAAATCAATTGGTTTTTTTGAAAAGCTTATTTTTTATCATTTTGAAAAGCAGTTTGATGTTTTTTGTGGTCTTTTATGGTTGTTTTAAGGAGTTTGTCTTCCGGTTTTTTATTTGGCTGGGAGGCAACTTTCCATTTGCTTCCTTTATCGCCATTTCTTTAGGAGTCTTAATCCACGATAAATTTTTAAGCTGAAATCCACATTAACTCCTTTTTAAACACCTGCCGCTTGAAATGTCTCACTGACAATGGCCTGTGCCTCCTGTTGAATACGCTGCAGATGTGCCCTGTCTTTGAAACTTTCGGCGTAAATTTTATAAATCTCTTCGGTGCCAGATGGCCGGGCGGCGAACCAGCCGTTTTCAGTGACCACCTTCAGCCCTCCAACAGGGGCCTGATTGCCCGGTGCTCGGGTATGTTTGGCGAGAATCGGCTCTCCGGCCATTTCCCTGGCGGTAATTGTTTCAGGGGAGAGTTTTGCTAAAACCGCCTTTTGTCCGGCAGTTGCCGGGGCATCCATACGCTCATAAACACAAGAACCAAACTGTTCTTCAAGGGACGTGTATATCTCACCCGGATCTTTGCCGGTTCTGGCCATGATTTCAGCGGCTAAAAGATTCATGATAATGCCGTCCTTATCCGTGGTCCACACCGAGCCGTCCCGGCGCAGGAACGACGCCCCGGCGCTTTCTTCGCCGCCGAAACCGATTTCAGCACTCATAAGCCCATCCACGAACCATTTAAAGCCCACGGGCACTTCAGACAACTCTCTTCCAAGATGCGCCGTCACCCGGTCAATCATCGATGTGGATACCAGTGTTTTACCCACGGCGGCCGATTGACTCCAGTCGGGTCTGTTTTGAAACAGGTACCATATCGCCGCAGACAGGTAATGATTGGGATTGAGAAGTCCTGAGCTTTTGGTGACAATTCCGTGGCGATCGACATCCGGATCATTGCCAAAGGCGATGTCAAACTTGTTTTTGAGTTTGATCAGCTCCTGCATGGCAAAGGGTGAAGAACAGTCCATGCGGATTTTACCGTCTCTGTCCAGGGGCATGAACGCAAAAGCAGGATCCACGAAGGGGTTGATGATTTCAAGGGAGAGCCCGTAGCGCTCGGCAATGGGCGCCCAGTAGTGTACGGCGGCCCCTCCCAGGGGATCCACGCCAAGCTTGAGCCCGGATCTTGCAATCACATCCATGTCGACCACGTTGGCAAGATCCTCCACATAGGGGGTTATGTAGTCATATTCGTGGGTCGTATCGGCTTTGAGCGCTTTTTCAAAGGGCATTCGTTTGACCTGATCCGGACCATTTTCCAGGATTTCGTTAGCCCTGTCAGCAATGCGCCGGGTGATACCATCGTCCGCCGGCCCGCCATGGGGAGGATTGTATTTGAACCCGCCGTCTTCAGGGGGATTATGGGAGGGGGTGATGACCACACCGTCTGCCAGGCCTCGCTGTCTGTTTTTATTGAAAGTCAGGATGGCATGGGAAATGACCGGTGTGGGCGTATAGCCGAGCCCTTCGGGAATCATGACAGTCACACCGGCAGCGGCAAAGACTTCGAGTGCGCTGGCCAGGGCCGGTTCGGACAGGGCATGGGTATCCATACCCATGAAAAGCGGTCCGTCGATATGCTGGGATGTTCGATATTCACACAGGGCCTGGCTGATGGTGAGGATGTGGCCTTCGTTGAAACTGTTTTTCAGTGACGAGCCCCGGTGGCCCGATGTTCCGAAAGCGACTTGCTGGGCCGGCTTGGAAGCATCCGGTTTATGGGTGTAGTAGGATGAAACGAGCCTTGGAATATTGGCCAGCATAGCTTTCGGTGCTGTTTTTCCGGCGAGGGGGTGAATTTTCATGTTGGATCGCTCCTGTGTGTTTCAAATTTTCTTAATAAAAAACCTGGCGATGAAATACATTGGAAATGTATATTCAAAAGAAATTATGTTCAAGAGATACTTCAAGACTTTTAATATAGAGTCTTTTAAGAAACGCCTGGAGGGCCTGAAATCGATTGGATAAAATCAAGCGCGGAAATCGGGTCGGGGGTTCATTCTGATCAGGAGCCTCAACCCACGGTAAATTGCCAGACTGAAATCCACAACGGCAGGGCCAGTATGCAGATGAGATACTGAATGAGCATCATGGAACTGATCGACGGAGTATCTCCCCCATAGTTTTCCACTATGATAATCAGGTTGGTTGCCGGCGGGGATGTAGCCTGTATCATCATCAAAGTGCAGAACAGGGGCATTAAAGCATAAACTTTTCCATAGTAGAGGACGGCAAAAACCGCTGAAGGCACCAGAACGAATTTTACCCCTGCGACAATCAGGGTGTCTTCCCGGGATTGAACCGGAACAGAAGTCCGCTGAACACAAGGCCTGCGACGATCAGTAAAACACCCGACACGGGGAGAATCCACCACAGTTTAAACCCTTCGGGGTGGAACTGGGTCAATGTCTTGGCCATGATCAGGCAGGGAAGAAAAATATTTACAGTAACGGCCGACAGGCCCTGGATCTGCGGCTTTGACACAAGATTTTTCCGTACCAGAATGCCTGCCCCAAGGGAAATAAGAAACAGCTGAAAGATCGCACTGAAAACCGTTAGTCCTGTTTGAATAAGCATATGTTCGCCTGTTTGCCGTTGTTTTTTGTATAACCGGTCACTGTATCACAACCGGCATCTTTCCCACAACCCGGATCAGTCCATAAAACAGCCAAACAGGGCCAGCCGTTTTTTGACTTTAAAAAGATTGGCTTTTTCGACGATTATATGATGATTTTCAGGCCGCAAGACGTATTCTTAAGCAGGCAGTCCCGGGTGAGCAGGGGAAATAAGGGTCCAACTTGATTTTGGATGTCAAACATCGGCAGGAGGTTTAATAAAGATTTGACCCCCAGGTTTCATGAAGCCCTTGCTCGGGGACTTTTTCTTGCATTTCATTTGTGTGACTGATAAAAGTGCCTGAACGGAAACTTTTATGTGGAGGCATATTGAAACCTTCAACCAGAATTGACAATCTTGAAGAATTAGAGGAAAAGAGGAAGGAGGAAGGTTCATCCGATTAATGCGTACTTTTTGCAATGAAGGTCAAATAGCTTAAGTTTAAAAAACTCATAATCGCGATATCCATAGGCTTGGCGCTTCATCGTTTTAATTTTGTTATTGGTTCCTTCTAATGGACCGGTTGAAATGTAATAATCATAATAATTAGTGCCTGACCCAAAACGCCAGACCCTTTATTACTGCAGTCATTGGCATTAAAAAACAATTTAAAGTTTTTGTTATGATGGTATATTTCATTGATATTTACTCATTATTATGTTAACGTAACCTATTAGAACCAAAGGTGTTATTGCACAAAACGACTGCTTTTTTGGACAAGGCAATTTAACATTCCCGATAAAACTTCGAGGCTATTTTGCGTAAAACTTTTGAACCACAAATGACGTTTGGACAAACTCCAATCGACCAGATTAAAATTAATTTGAGATCCAGGGATGAGATCCCAAAACTCCTTTTAGGGCTACAGCACATCTATTGTAACTTTGAATTGCGCAAGGAAGTTTTTAAAATCCTGGAGACCATGATTCCAGAAGACAACAACCCTAAAACAGGTCGTCCTGGAATGGACTTATGGAAAATTCTTGTCATGGGAACCATACGGCTAAATTGTAATTGGGATTATGATAAGCTTCAGGAAATCATCAATAACCATAGGGTTATAAGGCAGATGTTAGGGCATGGGATGCTGGACAATGATATAACCTATCCTCTGCAAACCTTGAAGGACAATGTTTCACTTCTCACACCTGAAATTCTTGATAAAATAAACACTCTGGTCGTCAAAGAAGGACATAAGCTTCTGGTAAAAAAAACGACGAAACCTTGGTAGGGCGATGTGATTCATTCGTTGTAGAAACCGATGTGCATTACCCAACCGACATAAATCTACTGTTTGACGCAGTCCGGAAAATGATTCAACTTGCCGCCTGTATCACTGAGAGCTTGGGGATGACCTTATGGCGGCAACACAGTTACAACATAAGATCTTTTAAAAAGCTTTATCGATTGGTGCAGAGATTAAAACACTCCACCTCCAAAGATGAAAAGAAAAAGGCTCAGAGGGAGCTAATGATTATTGAACCTAAAAGTTGCAAGCCCTTAATGGAGCCCTGAAAATATAGGCCAAGGGGTCGCCCTCAGTCGGATTTTCGAGCTAAGGGGGGTCCATTTTTAAAAAATTTGGCCTGCATCGGCTATGAGGGTATGTTTTTTGTGCTACCTGTGCCTATCCATAGCCCTTACAAGCAACACTCAGGCGCACGTGTCCATTGACGCTTCCTCCTTTTATGTTTTTTTGTGCCGGTGGATCTGTCAGTCAAAATCCAATTGCAGGATGGATTCCTCTAACTGCTGCCACCGGTCCTTGTAAAAATAGTTCTTTGACAATCGTACTATCCACTGTCTGCTCCGGGTCATTAATCGTGCCGGGACATTAATCAGGCACATTCTAATGGTGTTTGGCTCTTCATTGAAACCATCTTCATTATTCAGCCACATCATCCAGACCAACAGATTGTACGCCAGAATGGAAGTTTGAAAAATGGCTGAGTTTGCCCAAAATTCCTGTGTCAAGATACTACCCGATGACATTTGATTCTTACACCACTCAATCCAGTTCTCGCTCGTGGCTCGTTTCCCATATCTTTTATGGGTTGCCCAGGGACTCAGCTTTAAATTTGAAACATAGCAAAAATAATCGTATTCATATTTTTTTGATTCGAATAGGGCATCTTCCTCGACTATAACTTCCGTTAACAGCCTTACAGCAACAAAGATTCTGGATTTTGACCATCCTGAACATTTATATTCGAATTGAGTGCTCTCATATCCTGGTCTATGTGCAATCTTTCGCCAGGATTGCTTCTCCAGGATGGTGGTGAGTCCCCTAAGATTGACCTTGATTAAATATTGGCAGCTTTTTGACTCAAGCAGGTCCAGAAGTGCTCCATCAAAAAAAGCGCTATCAGCTCGAACAAACACTTTCCAAACCCGTTTGGGCAGCTTGGCAAAACATTCCTTCATAAATTCAACACTGCCATTGGCGGAATAAGCGCTCCCAGTACGAAACCAATTATGAAGGCACTCTCTGTTTTCTGCAATAAAGCACAGAAGGGGATGGTAACTTCGCTGGCCTTTCTTCCTTGAATTGTAACCTTTGGCCGCTCCCTCTTGGGTGCCATACACCCCTCGAACAGATGAGTCCATGTCAAGGGTGACTTTCCCAAACCATTTCTTGCTCCACACTTTATTTCTGGATGCCGACTCTGCATCGGATAATTCCTTGCAATGGTTATGGGTAAAGAGTTTAAAAATACGGCCGAAGGAAGTGCTGACAGGAAATTTGTCCCATTTAAAAAGGCTACGGAGAACCTCGTCAGTCCTGAGCATTGCCATATGGCTCATATGTTTAACCCCAACTATGACACCAAAAGCAAGCATCATCACTACATCGCTCACCTGATAGTCTGCATTAGGCGCACGTTCGATGGTGAGGTGCTTGGCCAATATTTTTGGAAGGCCTAACTTTTCCGTGAATCTGCCAAGATTGATCAGCCCAGCGTTGCCCGTAAGGTTTTTTTCGGTAAACTGAGTGTGAAACGTCCTCATCATATCGATGCCCTCCATAAATAGGTCGTCTATATATCTATAGTACCGTATTTATAGGGCTTATGAAAGCTTTTTACTTAAAAAAACGACATATCGCTTGCATTGTTTAGGTTCTATAACGAAGGAAAGTTAAAAAGGAAAAGTAACTATGAAACAGGTTCTTAAAAAGTTGAATGTATTGGTTGTCATTTCAATGCTCTTGATTACGACAGCTGCCTTTGCTGAAGATTATTCAAATGTTCCGACTAAAGGAACTGTAACCATGATCGATTTGGGGGCGAAGACCTGTGTTCCCTGTAAAATGATGACCCCAATCCTTGTCAAGCTTGAAAGAGCGTACAAAGGTAAAGCAGACATTATTTTTATCGATGTATGGGAAAATCGAAAACCCGCTCAAAGGTTCAAAATAAAGACGATTCCCACACAGATTTTTTTTAATGCATAAGGTGAAGAAGTGTATCGGCATATAGGATTTTTAGATGAAAAATCCATTGTTGGGCAATTGACAAAAATGGGCGTCCCAGCACCGGACCTGGCAGCAAAGGATAATTAACATGCTGGATACTCTCTTTTTAACAGTCAACCAATGGATCTCAGGCGGTACGGCTTTTGCAACAATTGGCTGTTTTGTCTGGGGAGTGATCAGTGTGCTTTTCAGCCCCTGCCATCTTGCATCTATTCCGCTGATTATCGGGTATGTTGGCGGACAGGAAAAAATGGTTCACCCCCGTCAGGCCGGGCTCTATTCCGTACTATTCACCTCAGGACTTTTTCTTACAATTGCATTAATCGGCATTATCTGTGCGCTGCTTGGCAGAATGCTGGGAGATGTGGGAAACTATTGGCAGATTCTGATTGGCATTATTTTGATCTGGGTGGCGTTGGGAATGTTAGGCGTCGAAAAGTGTTCTCTATCCGGAAATCTTTTGTACAGGCTGAATTTAAAAGGAATGTTCGGAGCCTTTTTACTTGGACTTGCCTATGGTGTTCTTTCAGGATCTTGTACCTTTGGATTTATTGCCCCGATTCTGGCCATTATCACGGTCCAGGAAAAAGTTGTAACCGGCATACTTTACATCACTCTTTTTGCAGTGGGGCACTGTCTTCCAATTATGATTGCAGGCAGTTCAACAGCGGCAGTAAAAAAATTGATTGAGAACAGCACGTGGAGCGGAACGGGTAACTGGTTTAGGAAAATTGCCGGTTCAACAATTGCCCTTTTAGGGGTCTACTTTATTGTGACCCCGTTTATGAGTTGATCCTTATAAATTTGAGAAAATCAATGGGATATATGATCATTTAACTATTTAGGAGAGCATCATGGAAATTAAAGTACTAGGACCTGGTTGTGCAAAATGCAAAAAAACCGAAGATTTGGTCAGACAGACGGTTAATGAGGCAAAGATCGAAGCCACGGTGGAAAAGGTTTCCGACCTTATGCAGATCGCAGACTATGGTGTCTTTGGCACACCGGCGGTTGTAATCGACGGCGAAGTGAAATGTGTTGGGAAAGTTCCCACAAAACAGGAAATTTTGAATTGGATCAATTCGTGATTAATGGCCCTGACTCATTGTCCTTATTCCGGAGGCACAAAAGATGAACTGGAAGGATGAATTAAAACCACTTGGAATTATTGTTGTTATATTTTTTGCCGCATTTTTTCTGCCCGTGGGGATTTACCGTTTTGACAATGCCCTTATGGAAGGTCTTGAGCTTGTTAAATGGTACGCACAAGAGCATGTTCTGCTCTGCCTTGTCCCTGCGTTTTTCATTGCAGGGGCTATCGGGGTTTTTGTCTCTCAAAACGCCGTTCTGAAATATCTTGGAGCGGGGGCTAAAAAAACGGTTGCCTATCTTGTGGCATCGGTTTCAGGAATCATTTTAGCGGTTTGCTCGTGCACGATCCTCCCGCTTTTTGCAGGCATCTATGCGAGGGGAGCAGGGCTTGGTCCGGCAATAGCCTTTTTATATTCAGGCCCCGCAATCAGCGTGCTTTCTATTATTTTGACCGCTCGAATTCTTGGACCTGAAATCGGCATTGCAAGGGCTGTCGGGGCAGTGTCTTTTTCTGTCATCATTGGCTTTCTCATGGAATTGATTTTTAAAAAAGACGAGGCTGAACGCTCGGCTAATATTCATCTGCCTGAAGAGAGCGGTGAAGCAAGGCCGATCCATCAGACTATCCTCTATTTTTTCTTCATGATCTCAATTCTTGTCTTTGCCAACTGGGGGAAACCGGACCTTCAACAGGGGGTGTGGTGGACTATTTTCTCCTTAAAATGGATTATAACTTCGATTTCAGCATTGGCCTTCGGTATTATTCTGGTTCTATGGTATAGCCACAGGGCCTGGAAAATTGCTCTTATTGCCGTTGTGTCTGGCGTTTTTGCCTTTATACTGCCAACCGTTCCGATGATTGCATTTTCAGCAGGGTTTATTGGTCTTACATGGTCGGCATCAACATCCGATGAAGAAAACGCCTCCTGGGTTTATGCCTCATGGGATTTTACCAAGCAAATCCTGCCGCTTCTGCTTGTGGGTGTTTTCATCGCTGGATTTTTGCTGGGCCGCCCTGGAAATGAAGGGATAATCCCGAATGGTTGGGTGGCAGCGCTCGTTGGCGGCAATTCTTTTTTTGCCAATTTTTTCGCATCAATTGTGGGTGCATTCATGTATTTTGCAACGCTTACCGAGGTACCGATAGTTCAGGGACTTATGGGCAGTGGAATGGGAAAGGGACCTTCTCTTGCCCTTTTACTTGCAGGTCCTGCCCTATCGCTGCCGAACATGCTTGTAATCAGAAGCGTAATAGGAACTAAAAAAACCGTTGTATTTTCGTTGTTGGTCATCGTCATGGCGACAATTTCGGGAATGATTTTTGGAATGACTTGATAGCCCGGAATTAGGGGATGATATTACTTTCCAGGTAGAGACGCCCAAATTGGGCGTCTCTACCTTACCTTATGGAGTTGCAAATTCCCTTAAAGATTTGTCTTAGCACTCTGTCGTCAATAGGAGTGAAGAGGTCTGATTGCCTATTATAGTCTATTGGATTTTGGGATTTTCTTTTTTCTGATTTTTTTTGTATAACTCTTTCTTGCCATGAAAAGCTGAAATCGTCCTTTCCTCGATTCGTTTCAAGCCATCGGTCGCACTGGTCGTGGGTACCAATGCAGAGAACAAAAAGACAATACTTGCTTACACTGAGCACAAGGCGGTAGCCGCTGCCAAGTTTGTATTTTATGCCATCCTTCAGCCTCAATTCCCCAAAATGGGTCAACGTTCCCATCCTGTGGAAATCTTCTCTTGATTCTTTAAATGCCGAAATAATGCTCCAGGCGTTTTCAACAGCCTTACTTGCCATGTCGTTTGATTTTTTAAGCTTCTCGCATTGTTTTTCAAATTGAGGATGATATTTAATATATTTAATCATTTTAACGCTCTTTTATTCAAACACCAGGCGACTCTCAAGGAATCGCCTCTTCAAGGGTTTTGGGGTCAATAGATTCGTTAATTGGTGTTTTCTTCTTCAAGTATCAAAGCCGCACCCAAAGCGCCGGTCATCTGTGGATTTTCATGGACAAAGATCTCCCTGCCAAGGTTTATAGAGATCAATTCCCGGATACAGGGATTCTTTGCCACGCCGCCGGAAAAAACAATCGGTCCACTTGACGACACTCTGTTGATCATTCCAATTGCCCGTTTGACAACGCTGAGATGAAGGCCCCGGGCAATTTCCTTTCGATCGGCCCCCTTTGCAATCAGCGATGTCACCTCGGACTCAGCAAATACTGTGCACATGCTGTTGATACTCAAATCATTTTTTGCCTCAAGGGCTGCAGGACCAAACCCGTCAATGGAGAATCCAAGATTTTTCGCCATGATTTCAATGAACTTTCCGGTTCCGGCTGCACATCGGTCATTCATTTCAAATTTTTGGACACGTCCTTTTTCATTCAGAGCGATGGCCTTACTGTCCTGTCCACCGATATCCAGTATGGTTCTGGCATCCGGGGAAAATTCACGGACACCTCTTGCATGGGCTTTAATTTCCGTTACTGTCTTTGAATCGTCAAACACAATCTCAAACAAGTTCCGACCATACCCGGTTGCCATAATTTTGTCATAGGCAACCCCATTCATAATTTTTTTAGCCTCTGTGATTGGATCAAATCCAGTATCAGTCTGGCGGCTTTCAACTATCCGGCCGCCATTCAGTACAACAAGCTCAATCGTCCTTGAGCCGATATCAATTCCAGCATATCTCATAGTTCTTAATCCTTGGTACTGCATTTCACCTAAAACTCTATTATCAAAGTTTTCCTAACTGACACAACAAATCACGAGACTCGATAGCAGTAGGCAGACGGGAACGGGGGTTGCCCTGAACGGGTTAAATGGCAACGGTGGACACGAGGTCCAAGGAGTTGCCATTTCCCTCGGAGCAGCCCACGGACGGCCTGCGAGAATGAGAGAAGGGGAACACCCTTTTCCGGCTGCCGGATCGGAGTGAGTCTAAAAACTTGATAATCGAGCAAAAGTTGCAACTTTTAGGTTTTAATCTTTGAGCTGTTCAATAAAAGCCTCAACCCTTGTCTTGACCTGGCCAGCATCCTCCATTCCATAATCGGTTTCAATGCGAAGGCAGGGGATGTTCTTTTCTTCCAGGGCCTTTTCAACCGGAATGGACTCCATGATATATGGATGACAAAACTGAAGACCGTAATGGATTACCCCATCAGCATTATAGGCTTTGGTCATCTCCACAATATGTTCGAGCCGGTCTTGATTGGGTGTAAAAATAGCACAGTCCACCTTAAAATACCTATCGGTGATGGCATCCATCAGTTCATCCACAGTCGTGCCCGAATCCCTGGTAAGATTTCTGACACCCCTTTCTCCCACGCAGGATTCTTCACCTACAATCACAGCGCCTGATGTTTCAATGATCCAAGGCAGTTTCCAGTTTGGTACAGCCATGGGACAGCCGGATATTAGAATCCTTGGTGTTTTTTCCGGTGCAACGCCCTGCTTTTTTTCTATCCTTTTTTCCAGTTCATCACAGATCTTATTTACCGATTCCGTAAATCGAGCGGGATTGTCATAAAAGAAAACCTGATTTGCCAGAAGCGCATCCAACCCTGAAATGGGAGCAGGATCAGCCTTTCGAAGCATACAGAGGCGGTGGAGGGCCGAGCGCTTGGCATTAACAGTTTTGACAGCATCTTTAAGAGAATCCTCAGTGATGGCAACGCCGGTGAGTTCTTCAACGGCATTTTTAAATCGATCAAACTCGTTTCTTAGAAGATCTCGCCCCTGATCTGATTTCATCTGAGGCAGATCCATGATGTAGAGGTTGTCAACCAGAGATCCAAGGGATTCATATGCCTTTTTCTTTCCGTCACAGGTGTTTTCTCCCACAATCATGTCTGCACTCTCAAGATAGGGGCATACCTTGCCAAGTTTAAACCCGAATGATGATTTAATCAGGGCGCAGGTGTTTCTTGGCAGATATCTTTCCACCTCTTCCATGGCAAAATCCGCTCCGGAACAGAGTCCGACCAGTGTTGCATTCGCAGCCAGTGCAATTTCTTCTGGTACAAACACACAGTAGGAACCTATAATTTTTCGGCCCTGTAACTTTTCATCCATCAGTTCCTTTATTCTCAAGCCATGCACTTCACTCATGACAAAGTCAAAATATCCCATCCCTTCAGGTCTTTCCTTCTGGGTCAGAAAAATATCCTTATAAGCGTCTCCCAAAAAAGTGAGCAGGGAATTATGGGCTTCAATATCTAATCCCAGATCCTTCCACATGGATACATATTCATTACTCATTTTATTCTCCCTATCCTAATATTGATTGCTAATACGGTCATGTCAGGGGAAATTTGGTGTCTACCCTGTGCAATGGCGTTGTCCATATATCGTCATCTCCTATCTCACCTTCCCGAAGAACCCTGGAAAAGGCCCTGGGTATCTGCTCAATGATCTCTATCACCTGGGTTGCCGGCGTTGGACGGGCATAATGTCCCGCCCATCGATTCACCTTTGCAGCAAGCGCAGCAACTTTTATGACGGACATACCCGTACCAATAAGAGCCAAAACAATACCGACAAGGTGTCACCGGTGCCCCCCATGGCCTCCATGGCATCTTCCAGGGGAGTGTCAACCGCTGCATGGATCTATTTTTCATCGACCACATAATCCGTCTTTTCCTTGACCAGGAGACAACGGGCCGCATTTTCATGTTCCTAGGCCCTGGCAATAAGTTAGTTCTGGTATCCTGTTTTCCTAATGCAGGATAAACCCAGCACTCAAATAGTTTCGGGACATAGCTATAAAAAAAAACTTTATTTGTCAAAGCGATAATATCAATAATTTTGATATTGTTTATTTAAAAACTCTATATGTATTTCCGTGAGTCACGAAAAGAAAAGAGAAAAGGGAGACAGCCCAAACAAAATCATAAAAGTCAATGCTAAAAAAAAATTGTTTTAAAATTGTTGAAAACACCTCTTAGCAGCCTTATTTTGATACCAAAATGGACATTGTTAGGATTTATTTAATCATCAAACCATGCAATCAATACTATGGGATGTCAAAAAGTTGGCACTGGGCTCATATAATTCAAGTATCCCTTTTCAAGACGGGCGTTTTATGATTTAAAGGCTATTATGAAAAAATAAGACTCCCTAAAATATCCGGACAGTGGCTCACACCGTTCCAGCCTGCAAAAAATCCACAATATAGGGTGGTTTTTCTGACGAAAAAAAACACATCATGCTGTATGATGGAATAGTGTGAGCCTAGTGCCATTCAGTTTCCGGGGTTATGGAGTTGTCTATTCCAAAATTGTAATGTCTGAGAATGCAACAAGATTCTCGTCATAACCCTCAGGATTAGAGTATAAAATCTTGGATACCGAACATATGGAGTTGTTATCCCTGGAAACAAAATAGGCTTGCCTTATCCCCTTGAGCTTCTTCTGAGGACCTTGAAACACCCAATACTCATAATAGCTGTCGATGCCGAATATTTCCCCATAATTTTTATATGAATTTATACATCGATATTTCTTGATAGTTTTATATGTCTTAAACTCTTTTTCCCGCTGCTCCATTAAATCATAAATATCTTTCTGGAATTCATACATGGGCACTGGGATGTTTCTGGTCACAAACAAAATAATACCTGACCCATCAGGGTTGGAAAGGATTTCTAAAACCTTTTCACCTTCCTCTATTCCAGGAAGGTCTTTATAGCCCAGGGGAACTGTTTCCACTGGATCCCACCCATTTGCAGGGTTAACCAAAAAACGGCAGTTCTTGTCCATGGAGCTTTGGCCTTTATTGCCGGTTAAGCCCGAACATCCGGCCAGGGAGAGTACCAGAAGATACAAAAAAAGAATAATGATTGTGCGATACATAAAATTATTTTTCTCCTATTGGGGGCAGATAGCTGTAATCAATAACAGGGTCCAGGGAGACAGCTTTACTTAGGAAGCCGAATTTAATCATCAAATCCCTTTGATGATCAATAAACCCATCAGGCTCCCTGCCGGTCACACTAAAATTTCGAGTGGAACATACTAGGGCAACATCGCGCTCAACCCCTGTGTATTTAGGGATAAACTCCATTGCCTCTGCCCCATGCTCATGGATAAAAACAAATGATTTGACAAGTCCCCTTAAAAAGGCCCTTACCTGTTCTGGATGGGCATCTAAAAACGCATTACTGAAAAATACACCGCTGAATACAAAATTAGGAATAATATCATGGAACGATGATAAAAGCCTGCTCACACCATGCTCTTCCAGCATGGTCGCGACAGGATCTCAGGTGATAATGGCATGAACCTGGCTGCTTTTCAGGATTGCCTCATGCTTCATTGGTTCCTGCAGGTCAATGCCAAGCATAGGCTTGACATCCTTCATGGTAAGCCCTTCAAGCTCAAGTGCTTCCGATAAAATTGTTTTTGACGTAATTGAACCGCTAAGGGCAATACGTTTTCCCTTTAGATCTTTTATCGTTTGGATATCGGAATCCTTGCTGACATGAATGCCGCATTTTGTTCCGGGATGGGATGTTCCAAGCCATGAAACAAGCTTTAAAGGAATGTTCCTCAGGGATGCGTGGAATAGCGCAGCCAGAGGAATGTTGCCTCCCTCTATATCCCCTCTTAAGGCGGCCGCCATGATATTTGTGGCCCCCCCGATCCTTACAAGCTCAACCTTTACCCCTTCTTCTTCAAAAAAACCTTTTTCAAGTCCCACATAAAACGGCAGCTCATCAATCTCCCTGACATAGGATAGTCTGATGATCGGCGGAGAATCATCCGCCTTTACGGGAAGTCCTGTACCCCCGGTCAAAAATAATACAGCCAACGACAAAACAATTAATCTCTTCATTAAACCTCCATTCAGTTAAAATAAAATTTAAAGATAAGGCTAAGGTAAGCCTTCTACAAAAAAATATAAAACTCAGGGATAAACCCATCTGTTTACCCTTGCTATTTGGCCTTTAAATGCCTTTATGCCACGATAAGACACGATTCTGCATAAGCCTTGCTAGCCTGTCAAAGGAGAATCCAAGGGCAGACAAAA
The DNA here is from genome assembly GCA_034007745.1 of Desulfobacterium sp. GTDB lineage: Bacteria > Desulfobacterota > Desulfobacteria > Desulfobacterales > Desulfobacteraceae > Desulforapulum. The sequence continues at coordinate 8,946 of JAVEQI010000002.1, read as the reverse complement.
CGAGAATGCCGGCAAACATTTTTTCCGTGGCAAATACCCTCTGGGCATCTATCACCATAAAACCTATTCCTGAATCGGCAGAGAGCATCTCAACCCCTACAAGGGTTGTCACAGACATGGATGTAGCCACACGCAAACCAGTTGAAATCATTGGAAGGGCAGAGGGAATAAGCACCTTTGTCCACAGGGCAAATCCTTTGGCACCAAGGGAGCGGGCAGCTTGAATTAATTTTGGATCAACCCCTTTAATTCCAGCTATGGTATTTAATACAATGGGAAAGAAACATGCCTTGGCAATGATCAAAACCTTTGAGACATCTCCTATGCCGAACCAGATGAAAAAAATCGGGATTACGGCAAAGGTTGAAACAGGACGAACAAGCTCTATCAAGGGGTCGATCAAATCCTCCATGAACTTTGACCAGACTACAATAAGTCCGACACCAACCCCAAATAGCGCAGCCAGAAAATAACCGCACACTGCCCTGAAAAGACTATCATACAAATTTATCCAAAGTTCATTGGTAAAGACAAGTCCGTACAGCTCTTTAGCAATGGAGGTGGGAGCCGGACAGAAAAACGGATTGATGATTCCCATTTTCACGATTAATTCCCATATTACCAGACACATTACCGGTGACAGAAACTTTTTGGTTTTAAGATACAGAGGTTTAAAATAAATAAACAGGTCAGGTTTATCTATGGGAATAATGGACTGAACAAAGCCCTTTGCTGAATTATCCATACACCATCTCCTATATTTCTTCTAAAATCAGATTCTTCAAATATCTTTCATATTCGATGAACATGGGAGAGGTAAACATCTCCCTATCCCTTGGCCGGGCAAGCTCTATAGGAACAATCTCCTTGACCGTGCCCGGACGTTTGCTGACCACAACCACCCTGTCCGCCAGATAAACTGCTTCGGAAATACTATGGGTGACAAACAGCACGGTGCATTTTGCCTGCTGCCATATTTTAAGCAGTTCAATTTGAAGTGTTTCCCTGGTCAAAGCATCCAAAGCGCCAAAGGGTTCATCCATGAGGATCAACTTAGGACTGTTTGCCAAGGCCCTGGCAATGGAGACCCTCTGCTGCATTCCTCCACTCAACTCATTTGGAAATGCGTCTTCAAATCCTCCAAGCCCGACCATGTTGATAAATTTAATGGCTGTTTTTCTTCTTTCCTGCTTGGGGACATGGCGCAGTTCAGGGCCGAATTCAATATTTTCCTGCACGGTTTTCCATGGAAAAAGAAGGTACTCCTGAAACACCATTGCACTTAAAGGATCAGGGCCTGTGACAGACCTGCCGTTAAACTTTAATACTCCCCCAGTAAGAGGTTCCAGACCGGCTGCAAGAAACAAAAAAGATGATTTTCCACAACCACTTGGCCCTATTATGGTAATAAATTCCTGTTCCTTTACCGATAATGTAAAATTTAAAAGAGCGGGAATATCCTGATTTTTGTTGTCCTGATAGGTTTTGCTAACCTTGGAAGCCTCTAAAAAACTTGTCATTAAAGCATCTCCAGGAAAGCTTCAACCCTGACCCGAAGCTGTTCCGTATCCGAGGGGGAATATCCTGTTTCAAGGTGAAGAAAGGGGATCTCGTGTTTTTTTTCCACAAGCTCCTCAATCAGCCTCGCCTCCACATTGTAGGTGTGACAGTTCTGAAGCGTTATATCCACCACAGCATCTATTTGAAAATCGTTGATCAGCCTTGAAAGAAGGGATAATCGCCCGGAATTCGGACTTATGCAGGAACATGGAGTGTTTAGATAATGGAGAGAAAGTGCCTCCATGGGAGGTATGGATGTATCAACGACTCTGTCAAAGCTCTTTAACCCGCTGCAATGTTCCTGGCATGCAACAAAACCACCCGAATCCTCCACAAGCCCCAAGATCTTGTCAGTTCCCTTGCCCATGGGACAGCCTGTGATGAGAATCCTTGGAGGGTTGTTTTTGATTACACCTCCTGCATCCCTTATCCCATCAAGGGTTTTGATAAAATCTTCCAATAAAAGATTATAGGAGGGAAGATCAACGGCAAAATTTCTGCTTTCGGTGATCAACAGCATGTCTGATCCGGAAATGGGTGAAGGGGTCGTTGAACACTTATAAACGATCTCTTTCAGGAGAGTTCGCCTTTCATTGCACAGCATAATCTGCTCACAAAGCGCCTGGTCAGTAATCTCGGTTCCTGTTTTATCCTCTATATACTCTTTGAGTCTTATCACCTCATTTTGCCAGAAGGTTTGGGCAAAAAGGTTGTCTGCGGCATAGGGAAGCTGCATCACATGAACGGGTTTCAGCCTTGCCATTAGTTCAAACATCTTTTTCTTACCGTCACATGTTGTCTCGCCGATAATAAAATCCGAAGCTTGAAAATATGGGCATGTGTCGGTCAGCGCAAAACCATAACTCGATTTGATAAGCGGGCAAAGGGATGGAGGAAGCACAGATTCCGCTGCCGGTATTGGTTTTTCACTCTTGCCGCAGAGGCTTATGGGAATGGCATTTGCCGCACGGACAAGCTCTTGCGGTGCAAAGGCGCAGTAAATCCCCGCTATTTTACGGCCTTCTTCGGCGGCAGTAACAATTTTAAGAAGAGCTTCCTCAGCCATTCGTTTAAATGGAGCAAGGGCCTCCTGAAGTGTTTGAGCTGTATCTTTCATAAAAATACGTCCTGTTTCCTATATAGTAACGACCATGTCCCGAGGGTTGTAACTAATTTAATTTCAAATATTGACGCGTGTTTTGATCTTTAATCGAACGGGATTAATATTTTAAATGGCTTGGAATGTCAATTTGATAATATTGATAAAATATTGTTTCTGTATTGCTTATTCCTATATTGGTATATTGGTATATTGGTATAAATCTATATCTGCAAATCAAGGTTGATTGCTGGACCATGTGCCCCAAACGATTATTGTGGAGGCAGAATCCATGTGCAAAGGCGTTGTCCATATATCTCCATCTCCTATTTCTCTTCCCGAAGGACCCTGGAAAAGGCCCTGGGTATCTGCTCAATGATCTCTATCACCTGGGTTGCCGGTGTTGGACGGGCATAATGTCCCGCCCATCGATTCACCTTTGCAGCAAGCGCAGCAGCTTTTATGACGGACATACCCGTACCGATAAGGGCAGAAACAATACCGACAAGGGTGTCACCGGTGCCCCCCATGGCCTCCATGGCATCTTCCAGGGGAGTGTCAACCGTTGCATGGATCTGTTTTTCGTCGACCACATAATCCGTCTTTCCCTTGACCAGGAGACAACGGGCCGCATTTTCATGTTCATAGGCCCTGGCAATAAGTTCCGGTATCTTGTTTTCCTCGTGCAGGACAAACCCCCGTGTGTAAAAGGGGTGCGGGGCTGCTTCATCTGCCAGAAACGCAAGCTCACCGGCATCGGGTGTAAAAAGATCATATTCAGCGGCAAATCCGCTCATCTTGGCCGCATACATAAATCCTGCATCTGCAATCAGCACCGGCCGTTTACGCATCTTTTCCATGGCCATTAAAATCCGGTTGTGCCAGTCCACATCCGGCTGCAGGTAATGAAACACAAAGACATTTAAGTCCGTGCCTGTTTCTGACCGCTTGTCTGTTTTTAATTGAGAATCACCTGGCCCAGAATCAAACGACGTAAGCTGTTCGACAAGGGTCGCATACAGCCGCCGGCTACCGGCACCCTTCCCGATATCCCCCACCAAGCAGCCAAAAGGGAGATTCGAATTCAGCGTCTCACATGTCTTTATAGCCGCAGCAAGCAGGGCCGGGGTTCCCCGGTTCACAGGAACCGAGTGTCCCTGAATACAAATCTTGTCACCATCCATGGTAACCTTGCCGCTCACAAGGGGGAAGTCTTCGTCAGGCACGGTTCCAACTACGGCAAACATTGTCGTTTTATCTCCTCATAGGCCAGTTGAAGGGCATAGCCACACAGGGTATGCCCGATTTCTCTGGGGCTCGGAGACTCGTCAAGTTTTTTCCCCACCATCGCCTCTGCCAGATAAGGAACATCCGGACAGCCGCCACCTGAAATATTGACGATGACCAGGGATTTTTTATGGATGGTCAACTTCATGTTTGCGGCCCGAACCATCAGGTAATCACCGAAATCCTTAGATTGAAAAAGATCCACCGGCTGCAGCAGGGGGCTTACCACCGGCACAGTTTCAATGGGAAGCAGGCCTTTTCGTTCAAGGGTTCGCAGAATGTTCAACCTCTCCATAAGGGGAATCTCAATGACCAGATCGCACCCGCTTCGAATCTCCGGAGGCGGCCCCATTACCCTGATGGACCATCCAGCCGATTTTAGAACGCCTTCGGCCCGGATGACCTCACTTGTATTGTCAAATACCAGGATTGCCCGCTCCACGGACCGGTCCTGTGTTGTCTCTGTTTTTTTTTGTCTTAAAAACCCGAATAAGGACAAGGGTCAAGCGTCCTTTTTAATGGTAAGCTGATACCCGGTTTCATTTTTCTGAACGTCCGTCACATCCCAGCCCTGGCTCCGGGCCATGCGGCTCACATTCTCCTTCGCGGTATCGTTGTCCACCAGTATCATAAGCTCGCCATGCTGCAGCTCTTTCATTTTATTCATGGTCAGCAAAACAGGCTGGGGACAAGAGAGTCCGGTGGCATCTAATCGGTTACTCATCTGTATTCTCCTAAATTATTTTTGTCTCATTGTAAAACCGATGAAAACACATACGATAAGGCCTACCATCACAGCAGCGATACCATGGGGGCCAACACCGTTGGGCGAACTTGCCAACCCGAAATTATGGGCGACACCTGCCCCCACAATCATTCCCATCACGAAAATGGCGGCATCACCGTCACCTTCACCGGCCAGGAAAAGCTGCCGTCCCGGGCATCCACCGGCCAGGGCAAAGGCAAGACCTGCCAGCACCATACCGCCAAAGTTCCAGATCTGCATGGTATGGGCCACCGGTTGTCCGGCAAACCCCGGATGAAACTGCCCCAAGGCCAAATTGGTGATAAAGGCAAACACGACAAGGGCCAAAAGCCCTGTGAAGAGATGGGCCTGCTTGAACAGGATCAGATCCCTGAAGGCCCCCATTGTACAAAACCTGCTACGCTGGGCTAAAAACCCTATAAAAAGGCCGGCTGCCAACGAAATCAGTAGTGGTGCATGCATCATACCGGGACCCTTGACACTGTAAAAAAGGATGTCACTTTTAGCCTCTCCCTTAACCTGGGGGAAAATCAGCATCAATGCCAGAAACCCTATCATGGTCAACGGCAGCAGCCACCCAACCGAAGTGTAAGTCTTCTGGGCACGTCCCAGACTGTACCCGCCCTTGAAAAAAAGCGTGCCGATCCAGATTCCCGCCGTGAGTCCTAAAAGTCCAAAAATAGAATTGGCATCACCTGCGGCAAGCCTTAGCAGTGCCCGCCACGGACACCCTAAAAAAACCAGGGCGCCGATCATGGCAAAAACGCCCAGGACAAACCGTACAATGGGCGCCGAACCGGTCCGTGGTCGGAATTCTTTGAAGAGATAGGCCGCCACCAGGGACCCTAGAACAAAACCGATAATCTCCGGCCGCATATACTGCACAACACCTGCACGATGCAGCCCGATGGCACCGGCGATGTCCCTTTCAAAACAGGCCACACAGATCCCCATGTTTCCCGGATTGCCCAATTTCTGCAAGACCGCCGCAATAACGCCGATAAATGCGCCTACACCGATAATCCCCCAACGAGTTGAAAAATAATTTTTCATCAACCAAATTCTCCTTTTAGAATAGTTTTGGGACATAGCTATAAAAAGAAACTTTATTTGTCAAAGTGATAATATCAATAATTTTGATGTTATTCATTTAAGACTCCTATGCATATCCCAGTGAATTACCAAAGAATTATTTTGTATTTTACAAAAGGCGAGTACCTTTTTTAGATATCTATAATTTCAATAAAATAAATTGATAATACCAATAGAATGTGTCATATGTGGCAAGGGCTCCGGTAAATTATTATCCCATCAATAAGGAAAGCAAAATGGATTTATGGCGACTGAAAATATTTCAGAGAGTAATCGAACATAGCAGTTTCTCAAAAGCCGCAGAAGGGCTGAACCTGTCCCAGCCCACGGTCAGCAGTCACATCAAGGATCTTGAGCAGCATTTTGATGTCAACCTCATTGACCGTCTGAATAAAAAAGCGATTCCCACAAAAGCAGGAGAACTGCTGTACAACTATGCCGTACGGCTTTCCACACTCTACGATGAAACAGAAGCTGCCATGTCCGAATTCCATGGAAAGATCAAAGGCCGCTTGGTCATTGGCAGCAGCACCACCCCGGCAGGATATATTCTACCTAGACTCATCGGCGGCTTCATGCAGACCTACCCGGAAGTCCACATCTCATTGATTGTGGGGGACACCAAAAAAATAATCGCTGATATTCTGTCCAATTCCCTGGAAATAGGTGTTGTCGGCGCAAAATCCAACGATCAGCGGCTTGTCCAGAAAGAGTTGATAAATGAAGAGATGCAGGTTGTTGTCCCCCAAGGTCACAAATGGGCCGGGAAAACCAATATCACCATCAAGGCCCTTACCGGTGAACCGTTTATTACACGGGAAGCCGGCTCCGGAACATGGATCTCCATACAGAAACAGCTGGCCGCCCAGGGACTGGGCAGTAAAGACCTTAATATCGTCGCAGAACTCGGCAGCACAGAGGCTGTGATTCAGGGTATCAAAAACCATATCGGCATTTCAATTCTATCTCCTGTTGCCGTTGCCGAAGCCTTGTCCGCCGGCACCCTCAAAGCCCTGATGATTGACGGCTTGAACCTTGAACGCAAATTTTACCTGACAAGATATAAAAATCGCAGCGAATCTCCCCTGGCCAAAGCATTTCGAAAATTTATTGAACATCAGATACTATTTTCACAAAATTGACAATAAGGACAAATTTTATTAGGATAAAAATCTGTTGCACAATCATGGAAACCACCAAAATTTCCAAAACATACATAAGGGAAAAAAATATGACCGCTACCGTTTATTTTACAGATTTCAAGGCAAACTCCAGGGAAAATCTTTTGGAGAAACTTACAAGGCTCCTGGTCACGGCCGGTCTCGATAAAATCCTTGATAAAAACAACCTTGCCGCCATTAAACTCCACTTTGGGGAGATGGGCAACACGGCCTTTATCCGCCCGCCCTATGTCCGCAAGATCGCCGGGGCCATAAGAGAGAGGGGAGCCCTGCCCTTTTTAACCGATGCCAACACACTCTATGCTGGCACAAGGAGCGACTCGGTTTCCCACATAAAAACGGCCGTTGCAAATGGGTTCAGCTTTTCAAGCATGGACAACACGCCAATCGTTATTGCCGACGGGCTGAGGGGCAAGAGCGAAATCGGTGTCAAGGTCGACCTAAAGCACTGCAAGGAGGTCTTTATCGGGCAGGAGATCGTTGCGGCCGACGCCCTTATTTCGGTTGCCCACTTCAAGGGACATGAACTATCAGGCTTTGGCGGGACACTCAAGAATCTTGGCATGGGATGCGCATCGAGAAGAGGCAAGTTAGAGCAGCATTCAAACGTGAGCCCCAAGGTAAAGAAGAAGACATGCATTGGGTGCGGCGAGTGTGCGGACAACTGCCCGGCCGATGCAATTACACTTGCAGAGGGAAAGGCTACCATTGACCGGAAGTTGTGCATTGGATGCGGCGAGTGCATAATCCGCTGCCCCACCAAATCGATAAACATACAGTGGAACCAGGCCGTGCCGGTCTTCCTCGAAAAAATGATGGAGTATACCAAGGGGGTTGTTGCGGGTAAGGAGAACAAGACTCTCTTTATCAACTTTATAGCCGACATTTCCCCTGCCTGTGACTGCCTGCCCTACAACGATGCCCCCATTGTCAGGGACATCGGCATTGTCGCTTCGACTGATCCCGTTGCCATTGACCAGGCTTCTGTGGATCTTGTCAATAAGCAGCAGGGTTTCACCAACACCTGTCTCAAACACAATAAAGCACCTGGAGAGGATAAATTCAAGGGGCTCTACCCGGATGTAGACTGGGAGATTCAGTTGGCCTACGCCGAAGAGATTGGTCTTGGTTCAAGAAAATATGAGCTTACGAAACTTAAAGCTCTAACCTGGAAAAAAGAAAAATCAAACCATTGATCCCAAATTGGAGACGCCCAGATTGGGCGTCTATAGGACCGCTGTGACAAGGACCGCTGTGACAAGGACCGCTGTGACAACAGGCACATAGCTCACTAGGCAACGTCATCACTCCTTGAAAACGAACAAAAGTCCTGGACGATATGCGTATATTATTTTCTTCCAGCTCCCTTAAGACAAGACCGACATGTTTACAATCTCAATGGCCCGCCGTTTTTGAGAAAAGATTTACAACAAGGATACCTGCAACGATCAGCCCCAAACCTAACACTGCCGCAAAATCAAGGCTCTCCTTGTAGTAGACCACGCCGATAGCGGCAAGACTCACGATACCCACCCCGGACCAGATGGCGTAGGCAATGCCAAGGGGAATGGTTCTTAACACCAGGGCCAGGAAGTAAAAGGAAAGGGCATATCCAAAGGCAACTCCAAGGACAGGTCCAAGGCTTGTACGATCTGCCGCAGCCTTGAGGGCCGAAGTGGCCAGGATTTCAAATATAACGGCAATCAGAAGATAGAGGTATGGCATATTTATTTTATTCCAGTTCGCTTAAAAATAGAGTTAAATTATTCACAAATGCAAATTTACTACCATTTGCGACAAATAGTATCAGACACTGACAATATTTATCAAGGGTTACAGATAGGAAGATGCTTTTAGTCAAGAAAAGTATGAAAAATTATTTAAGAGTTGAAATATGCATTCAACCAGGTATTGGCACAACATGTTGTGGTTGAGTCTTAACATTCCTGAAATAAAACATA